>JAZQBL010000035.1:0-37267 GCA_045545665.1 Eubacteriales bacterium | reverse complement strand
CCGTCCTTTTGGAATTTGATGAATGATGAATAATGGGAAACGGTAGGGGTCGGCGCCCACCACGACCCGAATTGATGCAGTTTCGAAAAAATCCGATGAATGATGAATCGACACCTCATCCGTCATTCCCTTCACCGGGAAAGGCAAAGTATAATTTTAAAAAGAGCCGCGTAGATTGGTGTTACGATAGTTAATTCGATTATCACTTCGAACACCTCATCCACCGCTAACGCGGTCCCCCTTCTCCCGCTGGAGAAGGCTGAATGTAGGGGGCGGCGCCCTCGACGGCCCGTATTGATGCAGTTTCGAAAAAATCCGATGAATGATGGAAATATAGATAACGGAAACGGGCACGCTTTAAATCACCGCATTGCGGTGATGGAGGAGGCGCAGATGCTTTTTACAATACCGCTTTGCGAATCTCATCGGAGGAAGGCAAATTAAAAGAGCCTCATACGAAGCTCTTTTATCATTTATGCACCGAATTTTACTGTATATCCGCCGACGTCTCTACCGGTATTTTTGTCCCAATCCCATTCTTTAGTTATTTTATCCCACTGTTCTTCACTGCCGCCGAAATTTATCGTTTGAAGTTTTGAACAGTAGCAAAATGCTTGTTCACCTATACTTGTAACACTATCGGGTATCGTTATTTGCGTAAGGCTTTTGCAGTAGGAAAATGCACCGACACCTATACTTGTAACACCGTCCGGTATCGTTATTTGCGTAAGGATTTCGCAGAAATCAAATGCACACTCACCTATACTTGTAACACTGTCAGGTATCGTTACTTGTGTAAGACTTCTGTAACAGGAAAATGCACAGTTACTTATTTTTGTTACGCCGTTTTTGATTACGACTTCATTGATATTTTCTTTTTCTTCGTATCATGGAGCAGGATCGTCATAACTATAATCCTTCATAGCGGAGTCGTTGATTATTGTAAGTGTGCCGTTTTTAAGTGACCATCCTTGTGCGATCTCATCGTTTGTAAACGATGAATCATCAATAACTTCATCGTCTTTTGCATCCGTCACGGCGTCTGTACCGAAGGAGGCGTTTGTTTCATCATCGGGGATATATGTAGTATCGCCCTCTGAATCTTTTCCCGTTTCACGGTCTTTGTCCTTGTCTTTTTTGTCTTCATCGTCATCGTCTTTTTCTTCGACTCTTTTGTCATCGTCATCCGAGCAGGAGGTTATAAAAACTGCCGAAGTTGACAAAACGAGTGCGAGTGCAATTGCGCCTATTTTTTTGATGCTGTCTTTTTTCATGGATATTCTCCTTAAAACAGTAAGTCTGTGCTTACATAATAGCATCATTATTCCGTTACCGTGTATAAAAAATGTAAACAATTGTGATATTTTTTTGAAAAATGCAAAAATCCCCCTCGCTTATTCAGTACTTCCCTCGGATCCATTATCCGCCGTCCATCATTTTTCTTTTGTGGGGTTCTTTTTTCTTAATTATTTTTTGTGCCTTGATTTATTCATTCTTTGAGGATAGAATGATATCATAACGTATTAAGATGAGGTCAGAAAATGGACAAAAAATTAAAGCAAAACTTCTATCTCGTTGCCTTCGGCATCGTTCTTTACGCTCTCGTTATGAATATTTCATCCGTAACGTCATTTATAGGAAAGCTGTTCGGGCTCGTTTTTCCGATCATATCGGGCTTTGTTGCGGCGTTTTTATTAAACGTCCCCATGAGCGGATTTGAACGCCTCATAACAAAAATGTTCAAAAGATCAAAAAAGCCGCCGAAGGAGGCGACCGTTCGTCTTGTGAGTCTTATTCTGACTCTCGTTTGCCTTGCGCTCGTGCTTACCGTCGTGTTCGTGCTTCTCATTCCCGAAATAGTATCGTCGGGAAAGGCTCTTTACGGCATGGCAAAAAGCGGATGGCCCATCCTTGCGGAAAAGCTTTCGCATTACAATATCGACGTTTCATCCTTTACAGCCTGGCTTGACTCCTTCAGCATCGAAAGCATCATCGGAAAAATATCGGGTCTTGCCGGAAGCGTTATATCCTCCGCCGTCAGCATCGCATCGTCTGCCGTGTCAACGGTCATAACCGTCGGAGCGGCGGCTGTTATTGCAATATACGCACTTCTTGAAAAGAAAACGCTTGCAAGACAGTGCAAAAAGCTGCTTTATGCTTATCTGAATAAAAAATGTGCCGATTATCTCTGCCACGTTGCGGATCTTATAAACAAGACAAATTCAAAATTTCTCTCCGGACAGTGCCTTGAAGCGTGCATACTCGGCGTTCTTATATTTGCCGCATTTGCCATAATCGGCATTCCTTACGCAAGTCTTATCGGCATACTTGCCGCCGTGTCAGCTTTTATCCCCTACATCGGTGCGTTTTTTGCCTGTGCCGTCGGTGCGTTTCTGATACTTATAACGGATCCGTCAAAGGTACTTATCTGTATCGGTGTATATCTTGCCGTGCAGTTTATCGAAAACCAGTTTATATACCCGAGAGTCGTCGGAAGCTCCGTCGGTCTAAGTCCCCTCTGGACACTTGCCGCCGTGCTTGCCGGAGGCAACCTTATGGGACTTTTCGGTATGATATTCTTTATCCCGTTAACGGCAGTTGCCGTGACACTCATAAAAGAGCACACGGCAACGCTTCTTTTCAATAAATATCCCGTATACGAAAGCAGTGACGACGATCAGGGCTTACAGGATCCGCAGGGCGAATAACCTCTGAGTACAAGCTCTTCTCTCGTTCCTTCAAACGTCTTTTTGTTGCTTTGTGAGATATCCTTTACGGAGTCGCAATCGGGTTTATGGAATTTCTTTGAGTTTGTGTTAAGCACGTAGGAGCTTTCGATTCCGCCTTCAAGCTCAATAAGCTTGTTTTTGCCCGTTTTGTAGTCTATTTCGATACCCGGCTGACAGTTGTATGCGTATACGTTAAAGCATATTCCGTCGCCTTCGTCTTCAACCGAATAACCCTCCATAAGAACGCCTCTGGCTACAAGCTCGTCACCGACGAAAACGGGGCTTACACGGTACATTACACGGTTGTCGGTCTCTTTTATGTAGTCGGCTATCATATTTTCAAACGGAAGCATACCTTCGGTGTTCATATATCTCGTGCCGGTTATGAGATTCTTCTCGTTTGCGTTTTCTCCCGCAAGCTGGAAGCCTATCAGGTGGCATCTGTTGTAGAGATTTTCACCGTCGATGAAATCGTATTTCGTCGTCATCCAGCCCGTCGGTCTTACACTGCTTATGTTTTCACGCTCGGACGTCGGCATAAGCTCACGGCCGAGGCACGCCATGGTGTATCCGCATCTGCCGAGAGAGTCAAGAGGACTGTAATATTCGTACGGTTCGTCAGTTATTTCATCTTCCGTGAAATACGGCATATTTCCGTTTATCGGAACGTATGCTTTGTCTGTAAAGGCGGCGACGGCGTCGGGATCGGGCAGGACGTACACGGCGTCGCTGTCGGAGCTTTTATCCGTTTCTTTATCCGTGATTTCGGCACTGCTTCCCTCTGTTTTCAAAGGTGCGGTTATAATATCGTCGGGCGGGGTAAATCTGCAGGATGATAAAACGGCTGACAGTAAAATTATTAATGAAAGAAGCTTTATTTTCATCTTTTGAAGACCTCCTTCGTTATTTTGTCGTGACAGCTTCCTTTAAATTCCTTCGTTTCTTCAAGCTTAAAACCGAGCTCTTCAAGCGAAATATCAAAGGAAACGTCCTTCGGGTATTTTCTGTTCCAGCGGTAGATGATGAAGCCTTCCGCTTTTTCGGCAGCGTCCTTTGTGACTTCACATTCGGCAAAGCAGTAGTCGCCGTCTTCGGCACAATACGGAAATTCTTCACCGACGGTAACACCCTCAAAGCGTTTGAAAAGTGTTTTTGAATATTCGCTTATGAAGAGTCTGCCTTTTGACGTTTTAAAAATATCGGCGCTTACTTTTGCATCACGGCTTTGCCTTCTGTTGTTGAAAAGTACGCCGTTGCCGTCATCAAGACACATTACAATATACATTTTATTGCCTCCTGTGTTTTTTGGTTACAATAATTATAATTCCGCATGAGGAATTTGTCAATATCAGCTTTAATTTTTACATACCGCCCGTGCGGAGAAAGAAGAAAAAATATGAATTTAACACAACAAAATTCGGCAGCATTCACAGGCTACAGAACGACAAAACTGCCCTTTGCGCCGACTGAAGAAAATGTTTCAAAACTCAAATATAAGCTCACCGAGGCGATAAACGCCGTGTATGAAAAAGGGGTGAGATATTTTTACAGCGGAATGTGCCAAGGCGTCGATATATGGGCGGCAGAGGCAGTGCTTGAATTTAAAAAAACTCATCCCGACGTTGAGATCATCTGTGCGATACCGTTTGAAGGACACGCAGACAGTCTTAAGGGCAAAGTGCTTGAAGAATACGAAAATATCGTAAAAAATTCCTTCCGTGCAGACTGCCTTAAAGGCAGGATATCATACCGTGAAATGGCACGTGCGTTCAACGAAAGAAATAATTATATGGTATCAAATTCCGATTTTCTCATCGCTGTCTGTAACGAACGTTCAATATCCCCCGGCGGTACGGCAAATACGGTAAAAATGGCACAGAAAAAGAACATGGAAATAATATTCGTAGACCCGTCGGAAATATAGACCGATTTAAAACGAACCGATGCTCCCCGTCACCCTGATCTCAGGTGAGGAGAGCATCATTCACCAAGTTATATATCATTAAAAAAGACCGTCTTAAAAGGCGGTCTTTTTGCATACTAAAAAAATAAAACTGCACAGCCACAAAGCAGTAATCTATATCTTTAGTTGCATATATATTATACTCATAATTATGACGATTGTCAATATATTTCTTTCAATTTAAAATAAAATTAAGGGATTTTTATCGTAATAAAATTGTAAAAGTCGAAAAAGGTGAATTGATGATCGTTTATACACCCTTTTGGAAACCTTGAAAAAAAGGAACATTTCAACGTACGTGCTTATAAAAAAGTACAATATCAGCTCCGCGACGATAGACAGAATAAAGCATAACAGAGGCATAAGTACGCTGAAAATAAACGGCCTGTGCCGCATACTCGACTGTAAAGCCGAAGACATAATCCTCTACATCCCCTCTGATGACGACCGGACCCTGTGATTTGCAAGTTAAAGCCGAACGAAAAAGAGCAAGAAGGAAGATTTTCCGATCCTTGCTCTTTTTTATGTTTGTTTCCGCAGGCAAAAACAAACATAAAAAAGCTCGACACCATTTCAAATTACTTTTGTAATTGACGCAGTTCGTTTGTTTTTTCGTAACCAATGCAAATTCTTTAATATATTATTTATTATTTTGTTATTTATTATGGGAGATGTTTGAGATATAATGTATCTGTATATGCAAATGAAAGGATACTCAAGTAAGAAAATGAGAAAAAATATAATTTGTGCTTTTATTGCCGCAGCGCTTCTTCTTTCCTCTTGCTCTTCGGAGCCTTCAGATACCACAGCGGATACCACCGTTTTTGAAAGTGTTGAAGATACAGCGGCGGATACCGCAGACACGAGCGACGAACAGACTGACGCGGAAACGTCTGACATCCCCGACGTACCGACTGCCGAATACGCCTTCAACGAAATGGAAATAAACAGAACGATACACGGCAAATACGTATCGCTTCTTGACGTTGACTCAAATACCGTACTTTTTGAAAAAGGCGGTTTTGATTCAAAGATATATCCCGCAAGCACGACAAAGCTTATAACAGCCCTTATTGCCCTTGAAAACTGCCCTCTTGACAAAGTATTCACCGCAGGGGATGAGCTTGACCTTGTTCAGCCTCACTCGTCTTTGGCGTACATCCTCAAGGGTATGAAGCTTGACGTTGACACCCTTATTGCCGCTATGCTTCTGCCCTCGGGCAACGATGCCGCGTACGTTATCGCCGCAGGCACGGGCAAGGTACTCGCAAAGGACGAAAACATATCCGATACAAAAGCCGTTGAGATATTCGTAAACGAAATGAACGCATTTGCAAAACGCAACGGAATGACGGGCTCGTCCTTCACGTGTCCTGACGGATTTCACGACGAAAACCACTACACGACGATGCGTGATATGATGACCGTGGCAAAGCTTGCGATAAAGAACGAAACGATAATGAAATACGCAGGTACGTTTTCCGACAAGTTTTACTACGCAAGCGGCGAGAGCATGACGTGGACGAACACGAACTCTCTGATAGATCCGTACAGCGATCTTTACTACGAATACGTAACAGGACTCAAAACGGGCACGACCGACGAAGCGGGCGCCTGCATCGTCGCTTCCGCAACTCTCAAGGGAAAGACCGTTATTGCGTGCGTTTACGGTGCCGAAAAATCAAACGACCGCTTTGATGACGCCAAAATACTTCTTCGCGCAGGACTTTCCGCCGAATAATAACAGATAAGGACGAAAAAATGATAAAAATACTGCATTGTGCCGACATTCATTTGGACAGCCCGTTTTCACTGTCGGACGTTAAAAAAGCCTCCGCAAGACGTGCTTTGCAAAGAGGCACCTTCACCTCTCTTATGCTTTACGCAAGAACCGAAAAAATAGATATAATGCTGATGCCGGGCGACATATTCGACACCGAATACGTCACACGTGACACGGCAGCCCTTCTCGTCAAGGAATTTGAACAAGCACCCGACTGCCGTTTCGTAATAGCGCCGGGCAATCACGACCCGTACTGCGAGTCATCGCCCTACGCCCGTCTGAAATTCCCCTCTAACGTGTACATATTCAACTCCCCCGTGCTTTCCAAATTTTCATTTGACGATATAAACACCGACGTTTACGGCTTTGCCTTCACGACGGATACCATGGCTGTAAATCCGTTTGCGGGACAAAAGGTGCTCGACAGCAGCCGAATAAACATTTTATGCTGTCACGGCGATATGACGAAAGGCTCGCACACGTGCCCCATAACGGAAAGCGATATAGAGGATTCGGGCTTCGATTACGTCGCCCTCGGCCACATACACAACTCAAGCGGCGTGCTTAAAGCGGGCAACACGTATTACGCATACAGCGGCTGTCCCGAAGGCAGAGGATTTGACGAATGCGGAAAAAAATCCGTCGTTCTTGCAATATTTGCAAAAGAAAACGGAATTTTCAACGGCGAATTTGCCTTAAAGCCGATAACGAAGCGCCGTTTTGAAAAGATAACGGTCGACGTAAGCGGTGCGGAAAACACCCCGTTTGTAACGGATGCTGTCGCAAATGCCGTAAGAGAAAACAAATTTGACGAAGATACGACTCTGCGTGTGACCCTGACGGGCGACGTTTCGCCGTCTTTGGTGATATCAACGCAGACGGTAGAGCAGTCCGTCGGCGGTCTTTACTATATTGAGGTCGTTGACAAAACGCGTCCTGCACCCGACTTTGCGGGACTTGAAGCCGACCCCACCGTAAGAGGTGCGTTCTACACGGCACTGAAGGACCGTCTCAACTCCGACGATCCTGCCGAACGTGCGTGCGCCGAGCGTGCGCTCCGCCTCGGTCTTTCAGCACTTTACAAGATGTAAGAGGTACTCATGATAATAAACAAGATACACGTTGACGCCTTCGGTGCGCTCAAGGATCTTACCCTTGAGCTTACCGACGGACTCAACATAATACAAGGCGAAAACGAGTCGGGAAAATCGACTCTCAGCGCATTTATAAAATTCATCTTCTACGGACTTGACACAAAGGAAAGAGTAAAATATTTTCCCTGGGACGGAAGCGTTGCGGGCGGTTACGTAAAGCTTGAACACGAAGGCAAGCGCTACACGGTGCGCCGTGAGCTTATACTCCTTCAAAAGGGCGCAAAGGACACCGTGACGATAACGCAGGACGAAACGGGAGCCGTCGTATTCAAGGATATGCAGCCTTGGGAAGCGTTCTTACACGTAAACGAAAAGGTATTTTCAAGCACCGTGTTCGTCGGTCAGTTAAACGGCGCATACGTTGACGGAGCGAAGCTCTCCGACGCCGTTGAAAACATCCTTTTCTCCGCCGACGAGATGACGAACACCTCAAAAGCGTTAAAACGTCTTGACGAGGTACGCACGTCCTTGCTTTACAAAAACAAAAAGGGCGGTCTTATATACGAGCTTGGCGAGAAGATAGCAACTCTTGAAATAAAAGAAGCCGAGTGCCGACAGGCAAACGAAAAGGTTTTTGCTCTTGAAGACAGCATCCGCCGTGCAAAGCAGAAAAAAGAAGAAAACCTCAAAAACACCGAGGAGCTTTCCGCAAAGATCGAAGAATACGAGGCGTACTGCGCCATTGAGCGCAAGCAACGCACATCCGAGCTTCTGCACGAGGCGGAAAACAGCGAAAAGGACTGCGAAAAGCTCAAAGAATCGCTGTCGAAGGACGGATTTTTCCCCGATACGCAGTACGTATCAAAGCTTTATTCCTTGCAAAACGACATAAACAGATACAGAAAGGAGCTTGAGGACTCCGAAGAGCAGCTGAAGCTTGCAAAGCTTGAGCTTTCATCCTTTGAAAACGAAGCCGAAACGGTCGATACGATAAACGCCGAAGGCGGAAAGAGCCGTGTCGAAGAAAAGCTTGCAGAGATGAAGAAGAAGCAGAAAAAGCTCTCCACAGGCGGTATCATCTGTCTTATCACGGTCGTGCTTTTCATCGTCGGTATCATTCTTTTGGTACTGTCAAGCAAGAAAAAGAAGGAAATAAAGGAGTATCTTGAAAAATTCGGCTGTGAAACGGAAGAAGAACTTCTTTCAATACTCGAAAAGACAGACGAGCGTGAGGACGAAATAACGCGAAGACGCATGAAGATAGAGACCTCGGGGGCAAGATGCGCCGATATCAGATGCAGAATATCCGACACGGAAAAAGAGATCGAAGAAGAAACGGGCAAATACAAGGGTGTAGGTGAGATAACCGAAACGTCCGTATCGGATGCCGCAAAAGAAGCACAGTCGGCAATAGACGCCGTTGCTTTGGCAACGAGCGAATTCGAAAAGAAATATTACGCCGCGCAGACGCTCAAAAAGGAAACGGACAACATCGACGTAAATGAGATGAAGTCGAAAATAAAAGGCAAGCTCAAGCTCGGTGACGTTGAAAACTTCGATATTTCCGAGCAAAAGAAGCGTCTTGCATTCTTGCAGGGTGCAACGGAGTCGCTTGGGGACAAGCTTCTTTCACTTGAAAAGGAATTTTCAGCACTTTGTGCTACCGTAAAAGACCCTGCGGCGATAGCCGACGAGCTTTCCTCGGTCCGTCCTGCTTACGCCGAAGCGGTAAACGAATACAAAGCGTGCGTTATGGCGTACGAAGCGCTTGAAAGCGCGTCGGGACTTCTCCGTGAGGGCATATCCCCGAAGCTTTCACAGCTTTCGGGCGGATTTATGGAAAAGCTTTCGGGCGGAAAATATACTTCCGTCGGCATTGACGGCGAGTACGGAATGACGTTCAACGAAAACGGTTCGTCGCATCCCGTATCAGCTTTCAGCTCCGGCACATGTGATCTTGCTTATCTCTGCCTGCGTTTTTCCCTGACGGACATACTGTACCGTGATGAAAAGCCGCCGATGATATTTGACGACACGTTTGCAAGAATTGATGACGGACGTCTTAAAAACATACTTTCCACCCTTATTTCGATGGGTAAAATGAAATGGCTCCAGCCGATAGTTCTCACCTGCCACAAGCGTGAAGCAGATATTGCGGGCAGTGACGGTGTGAACCTCATAAGGCTGTAAAAAGGATAAAAAATGGCAATTTGTTCATATCCCGAATTTAAAGAAAAGCTGACGGCGGTATTCACCATGAGCGATCTTGCCGTACCGTCGGAAGAAAAAATACAAAAGCTGTTTACTCTTGCCGAAAGTCTTGAAGAATACGGCAAAAACGTAAACTTAACGGCAATAACGGACACGGACGGAATAATTTTAAAGCACATAGCCGACTGTGCTTTCATCTGCTCGCTTCCGAAACAGGGCGCACGTATTCTCGACGTTGGGGCAGGCGGCGGCTTTCCGTCGTTACCCTTGGCGATACTGCGTGACGACGTGAGGGTAATATCACTTGATGCAACAGCAAAAAAGCTTGCGTTTATTTCGTACGTTTCGGATAAGCTCGGTCTTAAAAACATCTCAACGATGCACAACAGAGCAGAAGACGCCGCAAACGGTCCTCTGCGTGAGTCGTTTGACTTCGTCTGCGCGCGTGCCGTGGCATCGCTTCCCGTTTTGTCGGAGCTTTGTTTGCCGTTTGTAAAGCAGGGCGGCGTGTTCTGCGCGATGAAGTCCGATGCCGAACAGGAGCTTAAAGAGTGCAAAAGGACGTTTTCGCTCCTCGGCGGTGAGCTTTCAAAGATTTACGAAACGAAGCTGAAAAACGGAGAGGAAACGCTCTCACGAGTGCTTATCACAGTTGAAAAAACGGCAAAAACGCCGAAGCAATACCCCAGAAAATTCAGTAACATAAAGGCAAAACCGCTTGTATGAAAATAATTGATCTTAAAAACGGCGCACTTCTTGACAATATACCGTATCCGACGTCGATCGCCGTGGGAAATTTCGACGGAGTCCACAAAGGACACGTCAAGCTGTTTGATAAAGTAAAGGAAGTGTCTGAAAAAAACGGCACGAAGACTGCCGTATGGAGCTTTTGCGATTTTTCGCCCAAAAGCCGAGGCAGATGTATAACGCTTCCCGACGAAAGACAGCAGATCATAGCCGACTGCGGAATGGATTATCTGATACTTTACGAGTTTGAAAGCGTAAAGGACTTGCCGTGTGAGGAATTTTTATCGGAAATACTCATCAAAAAATGCCGTGCGGAGGCTGTCTGCTGCGGATTTAACTTCCGATTCGGCAAGGGAGCTTCGGGCGACTTTAAAACGCTTGAAGAAATAATGAAGAAAAACGGAAAAGAGGCTTTTGTACTCGATGCGTATACTGTCGGCGGTCAAACGGTAAGCTCGTCTTTGATACGCTCGCTTATAACGGAAGGAAAGCCCGAGCTGATACCGCAGTTTCTCGGACGTCCGTTTTCGGTATGCCTGCCCGTGGTTCACGGCAGACACCTCGGACGTACTATCGACTCACCGACGATAAATCAGAATTTTCCCCCCGAACACATCGTGCCGAAATACGGCGTTTATGCGTGTAATGTCGTAATTGACGGGAAGTACTGCGGCGGAGTATCGAACGTCGGCATCCGTCCGTCCGTAAACAAGGATGCCTGCCCGACTGTGAACTGCGAAACGCACATATTCAATTACAGCGGCGATCTTTACGACAGAGAAATAAGAGTTGAGTTTCTTCATTTTATCCGTCCCGAGGTAAAATTTTCATCCGTCGAAGAATTAAAAAACGCAATAGATAAAGACAAAAAGACCGCAAAAACCTTGCTCGGTATAGAATAGATGCCTTTACCGTGCGGCATCCCATAACTCTATCCGCCTGTGGCGGATAGAATATCACGCTGACGAAGTAGGGGTCGGCGCCCTCGACGACCCGTATGATGTAGGGCGGGGGCTTGCTCCCGCCGTTTCGAAAAAATTCGATGAATGATGGATCGACACCTCATCCACGTAGTTGCTTTGCAACTACATCCGCCGTTCTCCCGTAGAAAACTCTGTTTTCTACAGGAAGGCTGAATGTAGGGGTCGACGTCCCCGGCGACCCGTATGATGTATGGCGGGCGCGAAAATTAAGATAATAGATAATAGATGATAGATAATAGATAATAGATAAAATCGGTAGGGGTCGGCGCCCCAGGCGGCCCGTATGATGTATGGCGGTGGCTTGCCCGCCGTTTCGGGAAAATCCGATGAAATCGGATAACAAAAAACAAACGTAAAAAGGAAGAAAAAATGGTTGTAAAAGCTAAATTTGTATCATCGCTTGAAAAAGTATTTTTAGACAGTGATTACGAAAGCATCAAGTCTGTTGACAAGCTCTCTTTTTTCAAAAACGAAAGAGTTTCTTTTCAGCTTGTCGTATCTTTTGAAGAAAGCACCAATCACGCCGAAAGATTCGTTTTACGCACGGACACGACGCTCGGAGAACACTCGTTAAGAGAGGTAAAAAGCGTACCGGTGTCGTTTGCGATGTTCCCCGGTATAAAAGACGGTGTGCTGAGAACGGAGCCCGGTCTTTATCCCGACGTTCTCATCCCGCTCCGCTACGAAAACAGCGTAACTCTGCTTTACAACCAACTGCAAAGCGTTTTTGTGACGTTTGATACAGATCTTGCGCCCGGTGTTCACACCTTCACAGCCGAGCTTGTACGCGGTGACACCGTTTACTGCAGTACGTCTATCACCCTTGACATCATCGACTGTGAGCTTCCGAAGCAGGAAACGTCGTTTACGCAGTGGTTTCACTACGATGCGCTGTCATACTACTACAACGAGGAGATGTTCTCCGAAAAGTATTTTGAAATACTGAAAAATTACGTAAGGACAGCCGTCAAAAACGGTATAAATACACTGCTTACGCCCGTTTTGACTCCTGCATTTGACACCATCCCCGGTCACGACCGTCTTACAGCCCAGATCGTACGCATAGAAAAAGACGGAAACACGTACAAATTTGACTTTTCCTTATTTGAAAAATTCGTAAAGATATGCCGTGAGTGCGGAACGGAACGCTTCGAGATATCGCCCTTTTTTACCCAGTGGGGCGCGGCGCACGCACCGAAGGTAATGGCGTACGAAAACGGTGAATACAAGAAGATATTCGGCTGGGATACGGACTCCTGCAGTGAAGAATACCGCACGTTCTTACGTGCTTTGATACCTGCGCTTAAAGAAAAAATGAGTTCCCTCGGAATACTCAAAACAGCGCTTTTCCACATTTCCGACGAGCCGAATAAAGACGTCAGCGAAAAATACAAAGCGGCAAAAAGCGGAATTTCCGACCTTTTATCCGACGTAAAGGTCGTTGACGCACTTTCCGATTTTGAATTCTACAAAAGCGGAATAATAGACAACCCCATTCCGTCCATCGACCACGCAGAACCGTTTGTTGATGCTGAAATAGACGACCTTTGGGTATACTACTGCAGCGCACAGTACAGCAGAGTATCAAACAGATTTATATGTATGCCGTCAAGCCGCACGAGAATAATCGGTATACAGATGTACAAATACAATATTTCGGGATTTTTGCACTGGGGCTACAACTTCTACAACAACAGCGGCTCGTACGACCACGTAAATCCCTATTTGTTCACCGACGGTGACAACTGGGTACCCGCAGGGGATACCTACTCGGTATATCCCGCACAGGACGGCACGGCGCACGAATCCATCCGCCTTTGCGTATTTTACGATGCGCTTCAGGACATCCGCGCTTTGAAGCTTGCCGAAAGCTTCATAGGACGTGACGCCGTACTGAAGCTCATTGAAGAAGGTCTTGAAAAGCCCCTTACCTTCAAGGATTATCCCATGTCGCCCGACTATATACTTAATTTGCGTAAAAAAATAAACGACGCCGTAAAGGAAAAGCTTAATGGATAAAATAAATCTTCCCGCACCGTCCGCCCTGGCGTATTACGGCGATGCCGTGATCGAGCTTATGGTGCGAGAATATCTCATAAAAACAGGTATATCGAATGCAGGAAAGCTGAATAAACTGTCACGCTCCTTTGTGACGGCGCCGAAGCAAAGCGAATGTGTTGAAAAGATACTCTCCGTTTTAACGGAAGAAGAAACGGACGTATTCAAGCGCGGACGCAATATGCACGGAGGCCACCCGAAAAGCGCAAGCGTCGGTGATTACAGACGCGCCACGGGCTTTGAAACGCTTATGGGGTATCTTTACATAACGGAAAACTCTCCGCGTGCAAAAGAGCTGTTCGACAAAGCCTACGCAGACGAGCTCAAAGAAATAAACGGCGATGAAAAATAATATTTACGTTCCGCCTTTGCACAGGACTCTTGCCTGCACGCTTTCGTTTTTGCTTCTTTTGATATCGTCGCTGTGCTCGTATTTTTCACTGCACACGGAATATCCGCTTTATTTCACGGTCTTTGCCGCTTTCTTTCTTATATTTTCTTTTCAGGTATTTTTCAGATTTTGCCTTACGGAATACATTTACAAGCTCGACGGCGGACTGTTTTACGTGATAAGAAAAACGGGAAAGAAGGAAACCGTCATTTTCGACCTTTCTTTATCGCTTTGCGATGAAATAATGACATATAAAGAGGCAAAAAAGCTGTTGAAAACGAAAAATTACAGAATATACAAAAGAGTCCAAAGTCTTCTACCGAAAGAAAAGCACGTCATCTTTTACGAAGACCCGAGACCGTGTGCTGTAATTATCGAAGCAAGCTCTGAATTTATGAAGAATTTTGAAAAACGGACGTGACTTCGTTTTTAATACACCACTCGAGGCTATACCCACAGAACCTTGCACCCTGATACAAGTAAACAAAATTTACAAAATACACCCACTTTAAGTAAGAAAATAATATATAATAAAATTATACAACTGCACAGCCATAAATCTATTAATAAGGAATAATAATATATAAATAACAACCCGAGGAGAATTACAATGGGAATAATGCAAAAGCTTTTCGGCACTTACAGCGAAAAGCAGATCAAAAAAATAATGCCTCTTGTAAACAAGATAGAGGCGCTTGAGGATGAATTTAAAAACAAGACCGACGAAGAGCTGAAGAAAATGACGCAGATACTCAAGGACCGTCTTGCCACAGGTGAGACGCTTGACGACATTCTGCCCGAAGCGTTTGCAACGGTAAGAGAAGCCGACTGGCGTGTACTCGGAAAGCGTCCCTTCAGGGTACAGCTCATCGGCGGTATCATCATACACCAGGGAAGAATTGCGGAAATGAAGACGGGTGAAGGTAAAACGCTCGTGGCAACGCTCCCTGCGTATCTTAACGCTTTGTCGGGCAAGGGCGTTCACGTTATCACCGTCAACGACTACCTTGCAACACGTGACTGCGAGGAAATGGGAAGAGTTTACAACTTCCTCGGTCTTTCCTGCGGTCTTATTATCCCCGGCGGAAAGAATTCCGAAAAGCGTGCCGCATACGCCTGCGACATCACCTACGGTACGAACAACGAGTTCGGATTTGACTACCTGCGTGACAATATGGTCATCTATAAAGAGCATATGGTACAGAGAGGTCATGCGTTTGCCATCGTTGACGAGGTCGACTCCATACTCATTGACGAAGCAAGAACGCCTCTTATCATCTCCGGTCAAGGCTCAAAGCCGACCGATATATACGAAAAAGCCGACAAATTCGCCCGCGGTCTGCGTCCTTACAAGATAAAAGAGATCGACTCGAAGGAGGATATGGACGAAAAGACGGCAGGCTACGACTACATCATAGACGAAAAAGCGAAAACGTCCGTTTTGGCTAAAGCAGGTGTTGAAAAGGCTGAAAAATTCTTCGGTATCGAAAACCTTTCCGACCCTGAAAACTCCGAGCTTGCACACCACATAAACCAGGCGATAAAGGCTCACGGAAGTATGCACATCGACGAAGATTACGTCGTACGTGACGGCGAAGTTATAATCGTTGACACGTTCACGGGCCGTCTTATGTACGGCAGAAGATACTCCGACGGTCTTCACCAGGCAATAGAAGCAAAAGAGGGCGTGACTGTCGAAAAGGAATCGAAAACGCTTGCGACCATCACCTTCCAGAACCTTTTCCGTATGTACGAAAAGCTTTCGGGTATGACGGGTACGGCACTTACCGAGGACGACGAATTCCGTGAAATATACAACCTCGACGTCGTCGAGATACCGACCAACCGTCCTATGATAAGAAAAGACCAAAACGACGTCGTTTACAAGACGATGGATATGAAATTCAAGGCGATAATCGAGCAGATAAAGGAATGTCAGGCAAAAGGTCAGCCCGTGCTTGTCGGTACGGTGTCGATCGAACGCTCCGAGGCACTTTCCAAAAAGCTCACGGCAAACGGCATAAAGCACGTCGTGCTTAACGCAAAGTACCACGAAAAGGAAGCCGAGATCGTCGCACAGGCAGGCTGTCCCGGTGCCGTTACGATATCCACCAACATGGCAGGACGCGGTACGGACATTATGCTCGGCGGTAATGCGGAATTTCTTGCAAAGCGTGAGATGAGAAAGCTCGAATATCCCGAGGAAATTATAGTACAGGCAACGGGAAGCTCGCTTTCCGTCGGCGACGATGTGCTTGAAGCACGTAAGGTCTATAAAGAGCTTTACAAGAAGTTCAAAGAGGAAATAGAACCCGATTACCAAAAGGTAAAGGAAGCGGGCGGTCTTTTCATACTCGGTACGGAGCGCCACGAAAGCCGCCGTATCGACAACCAGCTGAGAGGCCGTTCGGGCCGTCAGGGCGACCCCGGTGAGTCACGTTTCTTCCTGTCCTTTGATGACGATCTTATGCGCCTTTTCGGAGCTGAAGAGCGTATGGAAAAGATAAAGAAGATAACTCCCGACGACACTCCCATTGAAGCAAACATCCTCTCGGGTGTCATTGAAAGCTCCCAGAAGCGTCTTGAAAGCGTAAACTTTGAACGCCGTAAGAACGTTCTTATGTATGACGACGTGAACAATCAGCAGCGTAAGATCATTTACTCACAGCGCCGTGAGATACTCGAAGACGGCAATATGAGAGAAAAGATCTGCGATATGATACAGCAGGCAATAGAGGATGCCGTTATAGAATGTACCGCATCCGATTCTCACGAGGAATGGGATCTTGCAACGCTCAAGGCGAAATTCCGCGGTATCATCTGCACGGACGAAGACCTTACGTTTGAGCCTGACGAGCTTAAAAAGCTCAAACCCGAAACGCTTACCGATATGCTCACGAAGCGTGCGTACGAAAGATACGAATATCAGGAGAGCGTATTCGGAGAGCAGATGCGTGAAATCGAAAGAGTCATCCTTTTGCGTTGCATTGATGAATTATGGATGGATCACATCGACTATATGCAGGACCTCAAAAGCGGTATAGGACTCAACGCATACGCACAGAGAAACCCCGTAAACGAATACAAGCTCATAGGCGCCGACGCGTTTGACGCTATGATCTGCGAAATAAGAGAAAAGACGGTAAGAGCTATTCTTTCCGCTGTTCCGAGAGCAGAGATCAAGCGTGAACAGCTTGCAAAGGAGCAGTCGGCATCCATCGAAAACATAGGCGGCGACAAGCCCGCAAAGAAAAAGCCCGTGGTGAAGAAGGCAGCCGAAAAGGTCGGCCGTAACGATCCCTGCCCCTGCGGTTCGGGTAAAAAGTACAAAAAGTGCTGCGGCGCAGTAGACGGTGCTGACGACTGATGGGCTTCGGAATACTTTTCTTAGGGTATATTTTTACCGTGTTTGATACGGGAATACTGTTTATTGACAGTATTTCCGTAGTCTTCATGAAAGCTCTTTCAATACTCGGCTGGATCATTGTGACTGTCGGGTGCGGTAAGCTTTCAAAATATATCGAAAAATTTTATATGGCAAAGGCGGCATCTGCGACACTTTTTATACTGTCGGCAGGGGACGTCGTTTGCCACTGCCTTGTAACGTACAAGGGTATTGAAATAAGCATCGTTTTGCGTACGGTAATTTATCTGCTTTACGCAATGACGTATTTTCTGTTCCACTTCTACCTTTTCGGTGCTCTTAAAGACGTGACAGCCGACACGGGGCTTGAAAAAGAAAACAAAAAGGCGAAAAAGCTGTTTTATCTGAACACAGTCTTTTGCGCTGTCAATTTCGTGTCGTATCTCGGAATTTCGGATACGCTTACTGCCGTAAGATATCTTTTCTTTATCTTCATAACGGCAGTAAACGCGGCTTTTATCTACACTTGCTATATGTGGATATGCCTGCCCGAGGACGTCGATATGAAAACGAGATCGGAGAAAAAAGCAGAACAAAAGGAAGGAAAGCAACGCAAAAATGCCGAAAAATAAAAATCTTTTCTTAGGATACATCACATCGGGACTGTTGTTTTTGTTCATCCCGACGGTGAGCATTTTTGACGTGATGCCCGATTTTATAGGCTATTTGCTCATAATACGGGGCGTTTTCTGCCTTTACGACCTGAATGAGGATATATATTCAGCACGTTCGGGTTTTTTGAAGCTTTTTTATATTGATCTTGCAAAAACTCTGCTTTTGCCGTTTCTTTTGTCCTTGAAGGATGAAACGACGGTTATGACCGTTACGTTTATTTTTTCTGTAATTGAGGGGATCTTGCTTTACAATGCGCTTTCCTCGCTTTTCACGGGACTTAATTACGTAGCGGAAAGACTCGGCGCAAAATACGCCGACAGAGGTATACGTGACGTTTTTATCGTAAGCGGAGTATTTACGGTTGCAAGGTACGTTCTTTTGTGCCTGCCCGAGCTTACGGTGCTCACGAGCCTTGATTATCAGATGACGGACGACCTTTCCGCTTTCACCGTGTACGACTACAAAACGCTCATAACGATAGCGTGCGCTGTGATATCGTTTATAATCGGACTGCATTTTTTGTCAAGCTGTGTCAGGTATATAAACGGACTTAAACACGATGAAGAATTCAAAAAGTCACTTTCCGAGCGGTACAAAAAAGAGGTACTTGAAAATGAAGCCTTGCTCATACGGCGCAATACGCGTACGGGCTGTACGTTTGCCGTGTCCTCTGTCATTATGATGTGTCCGTTTTTGCTTGAAGGGGTTGACGTGACGTTTTCCTTCATTCCGCTTATTCTGGCGTATCTCGGTATATCAAAGCTTTATTCGCTTGAAAAGAGTGTAAAAAAATCACGGTCGTTCACATTTATCTGCATTTTTGCAAGTCTGCCGTTTTGCGCTTTTTCCACTTACGTTTGCGCCGAATACCACCATTATTCGTATCAGATAGAAGAAAAAGCCGTGTTTATGTACAAGCTTTGCGCCGTGTGCCAGAGCTTTGAGGTGATCTTGTGTTTATCGTCTCTTTTTGCTTTCCTCTTTTCTCTTGAAAAGATACTTAAAAAATACGGTGTTGATAAAAACGTATCAGTCGGCGGATTTCAGCATAAAGAACAGCTTAAGACCTCGGCTTTTCTTTCAAAGCTTCTGAAATTTTCATACGCCGTATCCTGCATTGTGTGCGTGCTCGTGTGCGTAAATTTCTTCCTTTATATAAACAACGAATTTATGTGGATAGTCAGCCTTATTCTGCTCATTTTGCACAGCGTTTTCGTATCAAAATGTATTTTCAAGATCTCCCTCACGGTCGAAGAAAATAATATGTGATCTTCATACCTTGCGGATAGAATATCACCTGACAGATAATCGTAGTACCTTGTTTCATTTAAAAATTTACATTCGGAATTGTTTCTTGTACCAGACGGTGGAAGTAAAGCGCCCGCCTGCACCCCCCACAGCCCGCAGTAGTTCGTGAATCGAACAGTAGTTCGTGAAACGAACTACACGCGGGCTGCCTGCAGGCATAGGGCGCAGATTTCCTTCGGAAATCTATCGTGTAAAGTTTTAAATGAAACAAGGAAGTATCAACGTAGGGCGGGGCAAAAATGAGATAAAAGATAATAGATGATAGATAAGAGATAAGAGGTGGCGGGGCAATTTCACCGGACCATCCGATTCCCAAAGAAAGGAAGATCTCCTTTACGAGGTCTTGACTACTTATATGTTTAAAGTTTTACTTAAAGAAAACAGAGCAAGACGCGGAGAGTTTACCTGTTGCCACGGGACGGTACAAACTCCCGTTTTTATGAACGTCGGAACGTCGGCGGCTATAAAGGGCGGTATCTCGACGCAGGATCTGTACGAGCTCGGTTGCCAGATCGAGCTTTCCAATACGTACCATTTACACGTGCGTCCGGGTGACGAAGTCATTCGCGACCTTGGCGGTATACATAAATTTTTCAACTGGGACAGACCCGTTTTGACCGACAGCGGCGGATTTCAGGTGTTTTCCTTAGCTCCGCTTCGCAAGATAACGGAAGAAGGCGTCCACTTCAATTCTCACATCGACGGCGAGCGCATATTTATGGGTCCGGAGGAGTCGATGCGTATACAGTCGAATCTTGCATCGACGATCGCCATGGCGTTTGACGAATGTGTTGAAAATCCTGCCGCGTACGACTACGCAAAGAACTCCTGCGACAGAACGTACCGCTGGCTCTTGCGCTGTATGGACGAGATGAAAAGGCTCAACTCCCTTCCCGAAACGATAAACAAACAGCAGATGCTGTTCGGAATAAACCAGGGAAGCACGTACGAGGACTTGCGAATAGATCATATGAAAAGAATAGCGAAGCTTGACCTTGACGGTTACGCCATAGGCGGTCTTGCAGTCGGCGAAAAAACGGAAGATATGTACAGAATAATCGACGCCGTTGAGCCGTTTATGCCCGAGGACAAGCCGAGGTATCTTATGGGTGTCGGCACACCGTGGAACATAGTTGAAGCCGTATACAGAGGCGTTGACTTTTTCGACTGCGTAATGCCGTCAAGAAACGCCCGCCACGGATATCTCTTCACGTGGGAAGGAACGGTAAACGTACTGAACAATAAATACGAGCGTGACTCATCCCCGATATCCCCCTCTTGCGGATGTCCTGCCTGCCGTAACTATTCGAAAGCGTACATCCGCCACTTGTTCAAATCGAAAGAAATGCTCGGAATGCGCCTTGCGGTAATGCACAATCTTTATTTCTACAACGACCTTATGGCAAAGATACGCGGGGCTCTTGAAGAAGGAAGATACAAAGAATTTTACGAAAAGTACCGTATATCCTTGTCAAAAAGGATATAAAGGAGATTTTTATGAAATACAAAGAATACGAAGGCTTTTTGACAGCCGTTCCCGTGTGGCAAAAGGGAAAAGAAAAGGAAATGAACCACACGCTTCTTTTCAGAAGCATTGTCAAAAACAAAACGGGAATACTCAAAATCGCCTGCAACTGCTGTTACAGAGTTGACGTAAACGGTGTTTTTGCAGCATCGGGTCCTGCCCGTGCGGCGCACGGTTTTTTCAGAGTTGACGAGCTTGTGCTTGATGATCTTCTGACAAACGACACGAACATCATCGCCGTAACAGTCTGCGGATATGCGGTAAACAACTTTGAATACCCCGAATGGGAGTCGTTTCTGTGCGCTGAATTCGTAAGCGGCGGCGAATGTATTTCAGCCACGGGTGTACACAACTTCGAAGCTGCCGAATACAAAGAAAAGCTGAAATACACGCAGCGTTACTCCTTTCAAAGACCGTTTGCCGAGGTATACCGCTGTGATTCCGAATACGATATTTTAAAAACGGATGCGGATAAAAAGGCAGAAGCTGTTGAGCTTGTAACGGTTTCAAACGTCACTTTTCTTGACCGAAACGTACCGTATCCCACGTTTGAAAAAGCACCTGCTTTGGGCATCGTTTCGGCAGGTGACGTTTCCGTAAGTGAAAAAGAACACTACTACAACGACCGCTCAATATCGAATATATCGCCCATTTTCAAAGGATATAGAACGAACGAGCTTGAATATTTTTCATCGAAGGAATACGGAAAGCTCGATCTTTCGCCGAGTGCCGAGGGATTTTTCCGGGGCAACTGTGCATCTCTCAAAAAGGACTCATTTGCGATCTTCGATATGGGTGCGGAGCTTACGGGATTTATATCGTTCCGTGTGAAATGTACCGAAAAAACGACTGTTTTTGCAGCGTTTGACGAGATCCTCACAGACGGTATCGTTTCGCCCTTCAGACTTACGACGTGCAGTGTCTGCGTTTGGGAGCTTGACGAGGGCGAATACACTCTTTACACCCTTGAGCCGTATTCATACAGATACTTAAGCTTCGTATCGCTCGGCGCAGGTGCGAGAATAAGCGACGTTTCAATGATAAAATACGAGTTTGACAAAGCTCTTATAACGTCCCCGAAGCCCGAAATGAACGATCCCGTGCTTGATAAAATATACGATGCGGCAGTGTCGACCTTCTGTCAGAACACGCTTGACATATATATGGACTGCCCCTCACGTGAACGCGCAGGCTGGCTTTGCGACAGCTTTTTCACATCCCGTGTCGAATATGCGCTGACAGGCAAGGTGACTGTCGAAAAGAACTTCATTGAGAACTTTATGCTCCCCGATAAATTTGAATTTATCCCCGAGGGAATGTTCCCGATGTGCTACCCGGCAGACCACAACGACACGGCGTACATCCCGAACTGGGCTATGTGGTTTATAATCGAGCTTGAAGAATATCTTACCAGAAGCGGGGACAGAGAATATATCGACGAGTGCCGTGAAAAGGTCTATAAGCTTCTTGAATTTTTCAAAAAATTCGAAAACGCCGACGGACTTCTCAGCCGTCTTGAAAGCTGGGTGTTCATTGAATGGAGTGAATCGAACAATTACACGCAGGACATCTCCTATCCCACGAATATGCTTTACTGCAAATTCAAGCGCACGATAGCAAAGCTTTATTCGGATGCGCCGCTTGAAAGAGAGGCGGACGAGCTTGCCGAGGTAATAAGAAATTACTCGTTTATGGGCGATTTCTTCTGCGACAACGCCGTGTACAGTCCGTCGGGCGAGCCCGTTTTGTCGGGCAAATGCACCGAAAGCTGTCAGTATTACGCTTTCTTTACCGATATTGCCACCCCCGAGCTTTATCCCGAGCTTTGGGAAACGCTTTTAGCTGATTTCGGACCTGAAAGAAAGCAAACGAAAAAGTGGGAAAGAATACCGTTTTCAAACGCCTTTATCGGAAATTATCTCCGCCTTGAGCTTCTGTACAGATACCGCCTTTACGACAAGGTAACGGACAACATCAAGGGCTATTTTGAGATGATGGCAGATACAACCGGTACTCTTTGGGAAAACGACACGCCGCACGCAAGCTGTAACCACGGCTTTGCATCGCACGTAATATATTGGCTTTGCGGTATTTTCGGTAAAAAATAACCAAAAACAATAAAAAAAATAAGGAAAGTTCGTTCATTTTTACGGTGAACTTTCCTTTTTTTATTGACTTTAAAAAATTTTTGTGTTAGAATTATGGTAACTACAATCGTGAAAGGAATAATTATGGAAAAGACAAAGAAAATTTCTTTTAAGGTATTATCGTTTTGCCTGAGCTTTGTGCTTTTGGCAAATCTTATAACTCATTTGCCTCTTTCGGCTGACGCCGCCGAGGTCATAACGGTAATTGCAGGATCGGACTATCAGCCCTCCGGATCAACCGATCCGTCCCCCGCATTCGACGGGGTCCTTTCGGGAATGAAGACCTGCAAAATAGACCCGTACGGGATCCTTTTGTGCGGTGACTATTCCGGCGGATTCAGCGCGAACGCAAGCGTCGAAGGTATAAAAGCGATAAAATCAAAGATAAATTCATATCTTGGCGGATACACACACGAAGTATTCGTTCAGGGCAACCACGACCCGTATGCCGCAGGACACGAAGTCGCAAGTCTTCTCACTCCGTCAGGCGCCAGCGATACGCCTTATTACGGCACGTACGTTCTCAACGACGACAATTACGGCTGGTTCAACGGTGATCCGCTCGATATGACGAGTGTCGGCAATGGTATGGGAGGTCATCCCGAGGAAATACAGAAGGCTGCCGCAGATCTTAAAAACTATCTTAACGCAAAGATACTCGAAGGCTACACGAAGCCCATCTTCGTAACGGCTCACATTCCGCTTCATTACTCTCTCAGAACGAGAGCGTACGATGACGGTCAGTACGCACTTTACATAGTCGACGTGCTCAACGAAGCGGCGGCGGCAGGTCTTAATATAATCTATCTTTACGGACATAACCATTCAGGACGCTCCGACGACTATATCGGCGGCGGCTCCGTCTACCTTACGAGAGGAGACGTTATGTACGTTTCACAGCTCGGTGATCCTTCAAAGCTTCCCGAGGCAGTTCCGCTCCGCTTCACGTATATGAATGCGGGATATATCGGCTACTGTGCAAACGAAAACCCCGGCGGTAACCATCTCAATATGGCTGTATTTGAAATAAGAGGCGACGAGGTCTCCGTAAGACGCTGCGGCAAGGACGGCTTTTTGCCCGTAGGCGCGCAGGGCGCTTGGTGGCCCCAGCAGGAAAGCGCGGCAACGTACGGCACGACGGACGCTTACCTCAAGGGCGAAACGTCGGGACTTGAAATACTTACACCCGAATACGGTTCGTCAAACAGAGTTGACAATTATTCATACAAATATCTCCACACCTCGGAATTTCTCACAGGACACACGTACGTTCTGACAGACGGAATATCAGCGGGCGAAGTAAACGCAATAGAATATTCAACGGATTCGGCAACGCTTAAGAAGATCACGGTAAATACCGGTGCTGACGGCACGTACGTAACGGGCGTAACGCCGAGACTCGAATGGCGTTGGGATGAAAGAGATTCATCGTACTACGGAACATTGACAGGCTCGGGCGGACGTCATCTTATGCTCGTCGGAAACTCCGGTGCAACGCTTTCAACGACAAGCTCGTACACAGACACGGGAAGCGGTGCAAACCGCACGATGTGGAAGCTGTCAAGCTCGGCTTCAAACGGTCTTTACTCATACGTTTACAATTCTTATGCGACTGCAAACAGAGTATATCTGAGAAGCACGGGCACCTCTCTTTACGGACAGTATGCAAGTGAAATAACGAGTGAAACAAATCCGATATATGCATTTGAAAAGACGGCTGTTTCGTCGATCGTCGAAAACGTCGGCATAAGCGGTATCACAAAGTATATATTCAAGCCGGGATCTTATTCATCGTGGACGGAATTTGAAAAGGTAATAAGAGCAGGTCTTGTAGTTACTGCGGAAAGCGGCGGAAACGAGTACACGACGTCGGATTACACGTTCGGCACGTCGTTTGATCCCACGAAGTCCGCAAAGGCTGTCATAACGGTATTTTACCGTGAACAGCCCATAGGCGCTGTAACAGTCAACACAACGACGCCTTCTTATCCTCTTGATAAAGAAAAAGGCGATATCAACGGCGATAACAAGATAAACGCAAAGGATATCGTAAGACTCAAAAAGTACACGAACGATGAAAGCTCATCGTCTATCGTATACAAGGCATCGGACGTAACGGGCGATTCCGTTATCAACACGAAAGACGTAACGGAGCTTTTTGCGATCGTTGCGGCAAAACAGAAAAAGTAATATTAAAAGGCAAAACTGAGGCACACTCCGTAAGGAAGTGTGCCTCAATGATATCCGTTTCTTTGCAGAACGGACGATATATGCCTGCGGCATATTATGAAACGGATATTATATCATATCTCGTCAGAGATATATCATTCTTTATAAACTGTCTCCTTTGCGGGGCTTTTTTTATTTATCTTTGCACACGTCCTGAGCCGTCGCCTGCGGCAAGTTTTTCGACTTCCTTTACCGACACGCGGTTGAAGTCGCCCTCGATGCTGTGCTTGAGTGCGGATGCCGCAACCGCAAACTCGATAGCATCACGTGTACTTTTTCCCGTAATGCAGGAATATATAAGCCCTGCACCGAAGGAATCGCCGCCGCCGACACGGTCAACTATATGCAAGTGGTACGACTTTGAGAAGCAGTAGTTTTCACCGTCGAAAAGCATGCCTGCCCAATCGTTGTCGCTTGCCGATATCGACGAGCGCAGAGTTATTGCAACCTTTTCAAATCCGAACGTATCGTAAAGCTGTTTTGCAACGCTCTTATAGCCTTCGTGATTCAGTTTTCCGCCGTAAATATCCGTATTTTCCGCTTCGATGCCGAATACGTCCTTTGCATCCTCCTCATTTGAGATACAAACGTCAACGTACTTGCAAAGTCTTGTCATCGCCGCGCGCGCCTGACTTTTCGTCCACAGCTTTCCTCTGTAGTTGAGGTCGCAGGATATTTTTATACCCTTATTTTTCGCACACTTGCAGGCTTCTTGGCATATATCGACGAGGTTTTCACCGAGTGCGGGAGTAATTCCCGTAAAATGGAACCAATCAGCCCCGTCAAAAATATCCTCCCAGTCGAAATCGCCGCTTTGAGCCTTTTGTATTGCCGATCCCGCTCTGTCGTATATGCACACAGAACCTCTTTGCGATGCGCCTTTTTCAAGAAAATATATTCCGACACGGTCGCCGCCTCTCGTTATTTTCGACGTATCGACACCGAAATAACGAAGCGAATCGACTGCCGCCTGACCGATTGCGTGGCTCGGCAATTTCGTCACGTACGTGCTTTCAAGTCCGAACTGTGCGAGCGATACCGCTACGTTTGCCTCTCCTCCGCCGAAGGTCGCCTGCATCTGATCGTTCTGAAAAAATCTGTAATAACCGTTGGGAGCCAATCGGAGCATTATTTCACCGAAAGTTACGACCTTAGCCATTTGCACGTACCTCCTTGATTATTTTCACCGACTCAACGCACAGCTGTGTAATCTCGTCCCACTTGCCGCCGTCGATAAGATCCGCCGTTACCATATACGAGCCGCCGCAAGCGCAGACCGCCTTACATCCTATGTACTGAGCGAGATTTTTAAGCGATATACCGCCTGTGGGAAGGATCTTCAGCATAGGGAACGGTGCGCTCATTGCCTTTATTTTGGCAAGTCCGCCGGACTGCTCGGCAGGGAAAAATTTTATCACCTCAAGTCCGAGCTTGAGTGCCGCCTGATACTCCGTGGGTGTCGTGCATCCGGGATACACGGGGATACCTTTATTTATGCAGTGGCGTACGAGCTCTTCATCGAACCCCGGGGATACGATAAAGGAAGCCCCCGCGGCTATTGCCTTATCCGCCTGCTCGACCGTCAGCACAGTTCCCGCACCGACGAGCATTTCGGGAAATTCACGTCTCATTATCTCAATGGCGTATTCAGCGCCTGCGGCGCGGAACGTCACCTCCGCTACGGGAACTCCGCCTTTGCAAAGTGCCTCTGCAAGCTTTTTTGCATCTCTTTTCGGCTCATTGAGCTTTATTACCGGCACGATGCCGATATCCGAAATAATTTTATCTACGTTATTCATTTTATCCTCACCAATTCGTCATCCAGCGGCTCGACTGCCCCTCGGCGTGCGAGCTTGCGTTCGTTTTTTCTTTGGATGATCTTATTTTTTCTTCAAGAATATCGTCAAATACTTCACTTGGGAACTTGTCGCAGGAGATCCTTTTGCCGCCGAGCCACGAAGAAAGGTACGCGGCGTTTGAAAGAGTTATTTCCTTTATTCCCTCGTATCCGGGCGCTAACAGTTCTTTTCCGTAAAGAACCGCGTTTGTGAAGTTCTGAAGTATTCCGTTGTGTGCCGCCTCCGGCTCTTTTTGCACAGTTTCGCTTTCGTTTACATCATAGCTCGGAAAGCCGTTCGGATCTTCAAAACAGAACTTTCTTTCGTCCTCATTAAGAAGACTGAGCTTCAAAACTCCTTTTTCTATCACCATTTTTCCGAGGCTTCCGCTTATTTCAAGGCGGTTCGTGCCGGGATACTCACCCGTTGACGTTATAAACGTGGCAACAGCGCCGTTTTTGTAAAATCCGTTGATGACCGCATCGTCTTCAACCTCTATATTATGCCATTTTCCTTCAAAGCACGATGCCTGCACCTCGCTCGGCATACCGAATATCCACTGCCACAGATCGAGGTTGTGCGGTGCCTGATTAAGCAAAACGCCGCCTCCTTCACCTCTCCAGGTGGCACGCCATGCGCCCGAATCGTAATAGCTTTGTGTTCTGTACCAATTCGTGATTATCCAAACGAGTCGTTTCGGTTCGCCGAGAGTACCGTTTTGCAAAAGCTCTCTTGCCTTTGCAAACAGCGGATTCGTTCTTTGATTCCACATTATGCCGAAGACCTTGCCGCTTTTTTCAGCCGCCTCGTTCATCTTTAAAACGTCGCTTGCACGGACGCCTGCGGGCTTTTCAGTCAGCACGTGGCACCCTTTTTCAAAAGCATAGCTTGCTATTACGGGGTGAAGATAGTGCGGAGTGGCAACGATCACGGCGTCAACGCTTCCCGAAGATATCATTTTTTCGTAATCTTCGAATATTTCAACACCGCAAAGCGTTTTTGCTCTTTTTCTTTTTTCGTCATCAATATCGCACACGGCGCACAGACGCGCGCCTTTTATTTTACCTTCGTATATATTTTTCATATGAGTCGAGCCCATATTTCCTATACCGACGATACCGATACGTAATTCTTTTTTATCTGTTTCCATAAGTACCGCTTGTATCTGCTGTTTTTGTCGTTACGTTTTCCTTGCGTTTTGAGGTTGCGACACGCTTCATAAGCTCGTTGTAATAAAGATCTTCGTCAAAAGGAAGCTCTATTTCTTTTCCGAGCCATGCGGAAAGATGTGCGGCGTTCGATATGGTAAGTCCGTTTATGCCTTCTTCACCCGATGCCACAAGCTCCGTGCCGTGTAAAATTGCGGAGGCGAATTTGTTGAGCACTCCGACGTGCTGTGTATTTTCTTTGTCCGTTTCAGGCTCGTAGACCGTATATTCGGGGCAGGCGAACGGTTCCGTATTCGTTTTTGAAAACTCGGGTTCGCTCGTTTTAAGCTCCGTTACCGTTATTTTTCCGTTTTCGACAAGGATATTTCCGCCGTCAAGGGTAACTTCAAAACGGTTTCTGCCGGGGGCGTCTCCCGTTGTCGTTATAAACGTACCGACAGCGCCGTTTGCGTACTCGGCAATGATCGTGACGTCGTCTTCGACTTCGATGTCGTGCCACTTTCCGAAGCTCATCTTTGCGCTTATCTTAACGGGCATACCGCATATCCACTGCCACAGATCGAGGTTGTGGGGGCATTGGTTCAGAAGAACGCCGCCGCCTTCACCGCCCCAGGTAGCACGCCAAGCACCCGAATCGTAATACGCCTGCGGTCTGTACCAGTTCGTTATTATCCAGTTTACACGGCGGATACTGCCGAATTTTCCGCTTTGCACGAGCTCTCTCATTTTGCGGTATACGTGATCCGTTCTCTGATTGAACATCATACCGAAAATGACGTTTGAATCTTTCGCCGCCTCGTTCATCTCTCTTACCTGCTTTGTGTAGACTCCTGCAGGCTTTTCGACCATAACGTGAAGCCCTCTTTTAAAGCATTCCATGGCGTATTTCGGATGATCGTAGTGAGGAACGGCAACGATAACGGAATCAATTTCCGCACAGTCGAGCATCTCCTCTGCCGTTTCGTAAACGGTGACGTTCGGAAGATCCTTTTTTGCCCACTGCCGTCTTTCCTCTGAAATATCCGCTACGGCAACGAGGGATATTTCCGGACACAGTCCGTCACGAATATTTCTTGCATGTGCCGATCCCATATTGCCGACACCTATAATACCTATTTTTATTTTATCCATTAATAATTACCTCTGTTTTATGTACGAAAGTGAAAACCGGTTTCAATCGGGCGGATATGAGATACGCCCCTGTATCACCAATTTTTCATTATTCATCAATTTTGCCCGGCGTTCCTCGTTTCTCATTTTGGCTCCATCCGATGAAAGAGTGCATATTGCCGAAAACATCTACGACTCCTCCCGTCCCCCCCCGCGGGGGAGGCGTATCACCGCTTTGCGGTGATTTAAAACGTGATCGTTTCCGTTATCTATATTTCCATCATTCATCGGATTTTTCGAAACGGCGGGAGCAAGCCCCCACCCTACGTTGATACGGGTCGTCGTGGGCGCCGACCCCTACCGATTTTATCTATCATCTATTATCTATTATCTTAATTTTCGCCCCCGCCCTATGTTGATACGGGTCGCCGGGGACGTCGACCCCTACGATTATCTGTTATCTTAATTGAGTCCGAGGGATCTGAGATAAGAATAGCTGTTTTTAAGCTCGTCGAACGGATCTTTTCCGTAGCAGTTGTCCTGCTCTACCAAAAGATATTCCGTTTGCGCCTCTTCTGCTTTTTCTATTACCTTTTCAAAATTTATGTTTCCCGAGCCGACGGATGCCATCCTCTGCTCCATCTTGTAAACCGACATATCTTTAAGATGTATGCACGGCACACGGCCTTTGAACTTTTCAAGCCATTCGGTGATACTTGCACCGCCTGCCTGCACCCAGTACGTATCGAGCGTTATGCCGAGGTTTTCCTCTCCGAATATTTCCGCCATTCTTTCAAGATACGTTACCTTCGGCTCTATGTGGCAGAGGTCGAAATTGTGGTTGTGGTACATAAGATACGCACCGTTTTCCTTCAATATCTTTGCAGACGGCAGAAAATCATTTACAAATTCATCAAACTTTTCAAGTCCGTCAGGACCGCCCGGGAGGGCTCCTATTCCCACGTATTTGCAGTCAAACACCTTGTGGAAATCGGCTGTTTCTTTCGGTGAATTTTTAATTTTGTCAAGGTTGTAATGCGTTAAAACGCATTTGAGTCCCGTTTTGGAAAGCTCGTTTTTAAGCCATTCGGCTTCATATTCACACGTACCCGACACCTGTACTGTCGTATATCCGATATCCGCTACTTTTTTAAGTGTTTCGGAAAAGTCTTCCTTCGTTTTACAGAAGTCACGGACTGTGTAAAGCTGTGCTCCGATCTTCATTTTATTATTCCTTTATGATGTTTTTAAATGCAGCAACGGCTGCGTCAAACGCTTCTCTTTGCGTTTTGTATCTGCATACGATATTCGTTTTTTCGCCCTCTTTTTCAAGGGAAGAAAATCCGTCGAATACGGAAAGATGCGGTTCAAGCGTTGCAACGGTACCGCCTTTTTCTTTATACAGCTTCGTAAGCTTTTCTATTTCACATATTCCCATACCGGGGGGCGTCGTTTCGCCGTTTGCATCGACGTCCTTTATGTGAAGATATTCGCAGTATCCGCCGAGCGTTTCCCACGCCTTTATAACGTCTTCACCGCAGGCGGCAAAGTTTGCAGGGTCGAAAACGCTTTTTATATCGGGAAGCGCAAGATGTATTTTTTCGCATCTTTGCGCCGTGTCGCCGTATATGCCCTTTTCGTTTTCGTGGCAAAGGATGATGCCGTGCTTTTTCGAAAGCTCCGCAAAGCGTGAAAGTCTTTCGCAAACACTGTCAAAAAGTCCGCCGCTTACAGGCACGTTCGTATGGTAAAAGCTGAATATACGCATCCTTTTTGCGCCGAGTGCGTTTGACACCTCAAGCGTTTTTGAAAATTTTTCAAAATGCGGGGCAAAATCATCCTTTATTTCGATCTTTCCGAACGGAGAGCCGACAGACCACACGGATATACCGTGAACATCGAGCTTTTTTCTTATCTTTTCGGCTTCCTTTAAGGTGACGTCAGATACGTTTTTTCCGTCAACGCCTCTTATTTCAAGTAAGGATATGCCGTTTTCTTCAAGTGCGGATATCTGACCTTCAAGAGTCTTGTCCGCTTCGTCCGCAAACGCCGAAAGCTTTATCATATCAGACACCCGAATATGCGGAAAATCCGCCGTCTATCGGGATTATTACACCTGTAACGAAGCTTGCGGCTTCTTCGTCAATAAGCCATTTTACAGCGCCCAAAAGCTCCTCGGGCTTGCCGAAGCGTCCCATAGGGGTGCTGTTCAGTATCTTGTCCGTTCTCGGTGTGGGTGTGCCGTCGTCGTTGAACAAAAGCGCTTTGTTCTGTGCCGTTACGAAAAATCCCGGTGCTATTGCGTTTACTCTTATATTCTGTTTTGCAAAATGCACCGCGAGCCACTGCGTAAAGTTTGAAACGGCAGATTTTGCCGCACTGTATGCAGGGATCTTCGTTAAGGGCGTAAATGCGTTCATTGACGAGATGTTGAGTATACAGCAGTTATCCTCCGAAAGCATATCGCGTGCGAACACCTGCGTCGGCAGAAGCGTTCCTTTTATGTTGAGGTCGAATACGAAATCGAAGCCCGATTTGTCGAGTGAGAAGAAGGACTTGATGCTTTCGTCATCCGCATCACCCTCCTCGTAATACTCTTTATCCGTCGTGCATTTGGGATTGTTTCCGCCTGCACCGTTTATGAGAACACGGCAAAAGCCGAGGTCTTTATGTATTTCTTCTCTTATTTTTTCAAGAGAGTCTCTGTCAAGTACGTTTGCACAGTACGCCTTGGCAATACCGCCTTCGTCACGTATCTTTTTTGCGACTTCCTCTACTTTTTCGTAGTTTATGTCAAGTATGGCAACGGGTGCGCCCGTTTTTGCAAGTTCTTTTGCAAAGCAGGAGCAAAGAACGCCGCCGCCTCCCGTTATAACGATCACGTTGTTCATTTTATTTTCTCCGTTTTTTCATCTTTTCCGCCACCGCGGAAGGTGTGAGTTGGTATTGTGCGGTTATGTGAATAAAACCTCACGCCGATTAATCGGTGAGTCCTTCAAAAAGACCTACAAGATATGCCGCGCCGAGCGCTCTGTCGTAAAGACCGTAGCCGTAACGTCCCTTTTCTCCCCAGATCATACGTCCGTGGTCGGGGCGCAGATATCCGTCAAAGCCGTTTTTGATAAGTGCGTTTGCAATACCCTTCATATCTATCGAACCGCAGGGAGTCGGATGGCCGACCTCCTCAAACTTGCGGTATCCCGTACGCAGGATGTTTCTCAGATGCACAAACGGTATTCTTTGTGCAAACTCTCCCGCCATAGCGACAAGGTCGTTGTCGGCTGATGCACCGAGTGAGCCTGTACAGAAGGTTATGCCGTTTGAAGGGCTGTCAACGATATCAAGAAATCTTCTTAAATTATCTCTGTTCGTGATTATTCTCGGAAGTCCGAAGATTCCCCACGGCGGATCGTCGGGGTGTATAGCCATTTGAATACCGGACTTTTCGGCAACGGGTATTACGGCTTTCAAAAATACCGTAAGGTTTTCCCAGAGCTGTTCTTCTCCGACGCTTCTGTAACGCAGAATAAGGTTTTTAAGTTCTTCCTTTGTGTAGCTTTCATCCCAGCCGGGAAGTGAAAGCTCGCTTTTCAAGGGATCCATCGAAAGGACTGTTTCTTCATCGTACGCAAGGGCGTTCGAGCCGTCACGGCGCTTGTGCTCAAGCTCACTGCGCAGCCAGTCGAACACGGGCATAAAGTTATAGCATATGCATTTTACCCCCGCTTTGCCGAGGCGGCGCACGTTTTCACAGTAATTTTCGATATATTCCGCCGCTTTTTCACCGCCGAGTTTTATTTCCTCGTGTACGGGAACGCTTTCTACGACTTCAAAAGCAAGTCCGTGTGCGGCAGCATCATTTTTAAGCTTTAAAATACTTTCTTCGCTCCATACCTGCCCCGGGGCTTTATCGTAAACTGCCGAAACGATTCCCGTCATCATCGGTATCTGCGATATTTTTTCGAGCGTTACGGGATCGTCTTCCCCGTACCAACGAAAGGTAAGCTTCATTTTGTTCCTCCTTTTATGAGTTCTTTTATATTGCTGTAGCATACTTTATATGCTATATCGTGTGCAAGGTCTTCGGGATATCCTTCTTCATCGACGAGCTTTGACAAAAACTCGCAAAGTATCATCCTGAAATAGTCGTGGCGTGCGTAGGAAGTAAAGCTGCGTGAGTCGGTAAGCATACCCAAAAACGAACCTATCGGGCTGTTTTCCGATATCACCTTCAGCTGCTGTTCGATACCTCTTTTGTGGTCGCAGAACCACCAGGCAGTACCGAGACGCACACGGGGAAAAGCACCTGCGGCAGATGCTATCTGCTCTGCGTTTGCGCTGTTCAAGGTGTAAAGGATAAGGTTTGGCATACCGCGCTCGTTTATCTTGTCAAGCATCACCATAAGCTGTTTTCCGCTGACGGCATCGCCTACGCAGTCAACGCCGCAGTCGGCGCCGAGCTTTTTGTAAAGAGACGTGTTTGCGTTTCTGTAAACGGCGAAATGCCACTGCATTATAAGACCGTATTTGCAATAAAGAGCTGCCAAAAATACGGTGAGATTGCCTAATAGACCGCCGTACTCTTTATCCGTTATTTCTTTCCCCTCAAGGATGCTTTTGTAAACCTTTTTTGCATCTTCTTCGCTCAGAACGCTGTCGGGAAAATCCTGTATGCCCATATCCGTACAGCGGCAGCCGTTTTCGATAAAGAACAAAAGTCTTTTTTCAACAGCTTCTTTGAGTCCTTGCAAGGACGTTATCTCAACACCCGAGACTTTTTCAAGCTCTTTTATGTAAGAAAGATAACCGTCTGCTCTTACCAACAGAAGTCTGTCCGTGCGGAACGACGGCAAGACCGAAAACGGCAGAGCTTTTTCTTTCAGCTTTATGTGATATTCAAGCGAGTCAACGGGGTCGTCAGTCGTACAAACGACCTCAACACCCGAATCCGTTATAAGCTTTACAGGCGACAGAGAATTTTCCTTTATATATGCGTTTGCACGCTCCCATACGTCTTTTGCCGTTTTTTCGGATAAGTTCGTATCTATGCCGAAATACTTTGAAAGCTCCATATGGCTCCAGTGGTAAAGAGGATTTCCCGCAGCGTACTGCAAAGCCTCGGCGTACGAAAGAAACTTTTCTTCAATAGGTGCAGACCCCGTTATTTTTTCTTCATCAATACCGTACGTACGCATAAGACGCCATTTGTAGTGATCGCCCGAAAGCCACATTCCGCCTATGGTTTCAAAGGGCTTGTCCTCGTATATCTCCTTCGGGGACAGGTGGCAGTGATAGTCGATTATCGGAAGAGTCCGGCATCCTTCGTACAGTCTTTTCGCCGTATCGGATGTAAAAAATGAGTCTTTATTCACAAAATCCTCCTCTTACTATACTTTTATCATACTTATTCAGATTAATTATACACCTCTTTTTTTCATATGTCAACAGAAAATAGGGGTTTTGGCACGTTAAAATTCACATAATTCCGTGCGTAACGAAATGAGAAAAATATCATATACTGCAACGGGGGTGGGTATATGAAGCTGAGTGAGCTTTTTGAAAACTGTCTTACGGCAAAATATGAAAAATACGGAAACGGTGTCGATATTTTTGTTGAAAAAGACGGTGAAAGTGTTTATATTTATTTTGAGGATTCCGACGGACTTTCCGATTGGCAGAGCAATCTTGATTTTTTCACCGTGCGCCATAACGGAAAACGTGCACACGGCGGCTTTGTAAATGCTTTCAAAACAGCCGAAGAAGTGTTGAAGGACACCGTTTTTTCGCCTTCCTTCAGCGCATTTACCGTTGTCGGATATTCACACGGGGCGGCTCTTGCGCTGTTGTGTTACGAATACATATGGCTTTGCCGTAAGGATGTACGGCAAAACCTCACGGGTGTCGGCTTCGGTGCTCCGAGAGTATTTTGGGGAATAGAAACGAAAAAAACACGCAAGAGGTTTGAAAATTTCACCGTCGTACGCAATGAAGACGATGCCGTAACACATCTGCCTCCGCTGCTTTTGGGCTATTACCACACGGGGCGTATGCTGAATCTGGCAAAAAGGGGAACGTATTCTCCGACGGACGCGCACCGAAGCGAAAATATTATGAAAGAGCTTATCGCATTTGAGGGTGGTACGCCGCAAAAATATGAATAAAAAGCGGAGACTGCTTTTTATAAGCGATATCTCCGGTTGCCGCACTTACCTATGAAAAAAGGATGGGTCTATGTAAATTTAACGGGCAGGCTAAAATATGAGCTTGCTCGTTTGCTTTGAGTTACACACGTTTTAAAAGTCAATATATGCAGAAAGGCTTTCTTGCGTACTTACAAAAGGATGTTTGCAATTTGCTTTATCAAAAACGTTTGGAGGACGGCTTGAATGAGACGATGCGAAATTTTGCAATGCATATTGTAAAAAGTTAGTAAATAAAATGTAATATTTGTCTTTCGTGGGTAGATTTTTATTTTATTGTGTGGTATAGTTTATTCCGAGACGTGGGTCGTAAAACACTTTGAAGACCTACGCTTCGGGTCACTAATAATAAATTCATATAAAATGGAGGATTTAACAATGGCAAAGAAGTATGTTTATCTCTTTACCGAAGGTGATGCTTCGATGAGAGAGCTTCTCGGCGGCAAAGGTGCAAACCTTGCAGAAATGACAAAGATCGGTCTTCCCGTTCCCCAGGGCTTTACTGTAACGACAGAAGCCTGCACAAAGTATTATGAGGACGGCAAAAAGATCAATGATGAGATCCGTGCAGAGATCATGGAATACATCGATAAGATGGAAGGTATCACAGGAAAGAAATTCGGCGATAAGGAAAATCCCCTTCTCGTTTCCGTTCGTTCCGGTGCAAGAGCTTCCATGCCCGGTATGATGGACACTATCCTCAACCTCGGTCTTAACGAAGAAGTTGTTGAAGTTATGGCTGAAAAGTCAGGCAACGCTCGTTGGGCATATGACTGCTACAGAAGATTTATTCAGATGTACTCCGACGTCGTTATGGAAGTCGGCAAGAAGTACTTCGAAGAGCTTATTGATAAAATGAAGGAAGAAAAGGGCGTTAAGCAGGACGTTGAGCTTACAGCTGACGATCTTAAGGAACTTGCAGGCCAGTTCAAGGCTGAATACAAGTCCAAGATCGGTACTGACTTCCCCTCCGATCCCAAAGAACAGCTTATGGGCGCTGTTGAAGCCGTATTCCGTTCATGGGACAACCCCCGTGCAAACGTTTACAGACGTGACAACGATATTCCTTACTCCTGGGGTACAGCAGTTAACGTACAGATGATGGCGTTCGGTAACATGGGCGACAACTGCGGTACGGGCGTTGCATTTACACGTGACCCTGCTACCGGTGAACCCGGCCTTATGGGCGAATTCCTCACCAACGCACAAGGTGAAGACGTTGTTGCTGGTGTTCGTACTCCTATGCCGATTGCTGAAATGGCTGAAAAGTTCCCAGAAGCATTCGCAGAATTCAAAAAGGTTTGTGAAACTCTTGAAGATCACTACAGAGATATGCAGGATATGGAATTTACAGTTCAAGCTGGAAAGCTCTATATGCTCCAAACTCGTAATGGTAAGCGTACAGCTAAAGCTGCTCTCAAGATTGCTTGTGACCTCGTTGATGAGGGCATGATCGATAAGAAACAGGCTGTTGCTATGATCGACCCAAGAAACTTAGATACACTTCTCCATCCACAATTTGATGCTAAGGCTCTTAAGGCTGCTACACCAGCAGGCAAGGGACTTGGTGCTTCACCTGGAGCTGCTTGTGGTAAAGTAGTATTTACAGCAGAAGATGCTGAAGCTTGGAACGCTCAGGGTAAGAAAGTTGTTCTTGTCCGTCTTGAGACTTCCCCTGAGGATATCACAGGTATCAACGCTTCTCAGGGCATATTGACACTTCGTGGCGGTATGACTTCCCAC
>JAZQBL010000034.1:0-92787 GCA_045545665.1 Eubacteriales bacterium | reverse complement strand
CTTAGCTCAGTTGGATAGAGTATCAGATTCCGATTCTGACGGTTAAGGGTTCAAATCCCTTAGGGTAGGCCAAAAAAACCTCTTTTCTCAACCGATAAAAGAGGTTTTTGATTATATATTAAAAAGAGGTTTATTATGCCGATATATTATATTGACGGTAAAAACGGAAAAAACACAAACGACGGTCTTACACCGCAAACACCGCTTGATTCATCCGATAATATTTCCATTATCCCCGGTGATACCATTCTATTTAAACGAGGAACGGAATACAATTCACAGTTAAGACTTATTAACGGCGACGTAGGGTGTCCTGTAACGTACAGCGCATACGGTGACGGTGATATGCCGAAATTCTATCTTTCAAAAGACGTAAGCGACGTTAACGATTGGGTTCGATCTGATAGAGAAAATGTATGGGAATGTACAGTGCCGATTGACGGTGAGGTCGGTAACTTTGTTTTCAACGGCGATGAATGTACGGCAACACTTCGCTGGTGTGAGGATGAGCTTTATTCACAGGGTGATTTCTATGACAGCAGATTCGGAACGAACGAATCTAAAAAGCCTGATGTTCCAAAACAAAAAGTTCTCCTTTATTCAAAAATAAACCCTGCCCTTTTCTATGAAAAAATTGAATGTATTTCATACAGCAAACGAGTTATCGGAAGACTGTGCCATAACATTGTCATAGACGGCTTAAAATTTGCAAACAGCGGCGTTCACGCCCTTGCAGGCAGCGGAGACAATATAACGGTAAGAAACTGTGTGTTTGAAAATATCGGCGGATGTGCGTGGAACAGTGATCTTAAAATAAGATTCGGCAATGCATTTGAAATATGGTATTCGGGAAACAATATATTAATAGAGGGATGCACGTTTAAAAACGTCTACGATTCGTGTATAACACACCAAGGACCGGGTGAGCAAACAAGACAGTGTAACACTTTTATATGCCGTGATAATATCTTTGATACTTACGGTATGGCGGCATTTGAGTACAGAGATAAACTGCCGATAAATTCTTCTTTCACAAACAACACTTGCAAAAATGCAGGATGCGGCTTTGCAATGCTCGGTGAGGATCTGCCGAGAAGCTCCGAAATATGGCCGCAGCCTATGGGACATCACATTTTTCTCTGGCGTATACCGAAAGCGGAAGCGGGAGATCTTCTCATATCCGATAACCTATTTGGTTCAGCTCCTGTTGGTGCAGCGATATATTCAATTATTTCAAAGGAAGCTGAAGACAGAATTACTCTTAAAAATAACCGATACACAAAAAACGATTCCCTTTTGATACACTTCGGCGGTGAGTCGTTCACAGATCTTGAGGAATATAAAAAAGTCACGAAAAAAGATTCCGACAGTACGTATACAAATTAAAAAAATCACTTGCTTACCAAACGGTGAGCAAGTGATTTTTTTTAATATCCGAGTTCTTCGTTTACGATAACAACTGTAATTCTGTCCTTTTTACGCTGCTTTCCGCTGATTACGTAATTACAGCATATTCTGTCGTCAGAATTACATCCGCCGAACATCTCACCTTCGGAACACACGCAAACATTTTTTTCGTTACAATAGGTAGCGCAGTTGAGACGTGAGGAGTTTTTCGGTGCGGCAACGGTTTTAACACGCTTAACTGCCTCGTCTACGTCTTTTACTATCTTGTTTTTGCCTGCTATTATTATAACGTTTTTAGGTCCGAAAAGGAGAGCGGAGACACGGTTTGAGTTACCGTCTACGTTATAAAGCATACCGTCTTCAGTAAGAGCGTTCGTGCTCATCAGATAATAATCGGCAAAAAACGATTTTCTGAATATTTCTTCGATCTCATCCCGTGTAAGACCTTCAGCACCTCTGTCAAGAAATGTGTAATTCCCTTTTCTCAACATATCAATCGCGCCGATTTCACCAAGTGTTACAGATCCGCCGTTTGATACAACGGAGCCTGCGGGAATCGTTTTACGGATGTACTCAAGTGCATCTTTTGCACTTTCAACTTCAAGTGCATTGAAATTATTGTTTTTAAGATTTTTAATTATATTTTCAAACATATCAACCTACGATAAATTTGTGATATACTTTTTTACCTTTTCTGAGTATAAGACCGTCACCTATATCAGCTTTGTTGAACTTCTTTGCTATGTCCGTGATCTTTTCTTCGTTTACTGTGATACTGCCCTGCATAACGAGCGTTCTTGCTTCATTTCTTGATTTTGCAACACCGGATACAACAAGCATTTGCAAAACAGCTACTTCGCCGTCAATGAAATCGGAATCGGTAAGAGTTGTAGAGGGCATATCGTCAGTATTTCCGGCACCTCCGAAAAGTGCTTTAGCCGCCGCATCAGCTTTATCTGCTTCTTCCTTGCCGTGGATTATCAACGTAAGCTCATATGCAAGCTTTTCTTTAGCTTTGTTAAGCTCACTGCCTTCAAGTTTTTCGTATTCTGCGATCTCATCAAGAGGCATAAACGTAAGCATCTTCATGCACTTGATAACGTCGGCATCGCCGATGTTTCTCCAGTACTGATAAAACTCGTAAGGAGACGTTTTTTCTGCGTCAAGCCAAACAGCGCCTTTTTCGGTCTTACCCATTTTCTTTCCTTCGCTGTTTGTAAGAAGGTTGAATGTTACGCCGTATACTTCTTCACCTTCCATTTTTCTTATAAGCTCAACGCCGCCGATGATGTTAGACCACTGGTCATCGCCGCCAAGCTCCATTTTTACGCCGTAATCTTTATACAGCTTGTAAAAATCGTAGCTCTGCATAAGCATATAGTTAAATTCAAGGAACGTAAGACCGCCTTTTTCAAGACGAGCCTTGTAGCACTCAGCCGCAAGCATTCTGTTGATATTGAAGTGCTTACCGATATCTCTTATAAAGTCAACGTAATTAAGATTCAAAAGCCAGTCTGCATTATCGACAAATATTGCCTTGCCGTCGGAAATATCAATAAATTTTGCCATTTGCTTTTTGAAGCAGTCGACGTTGTGCTGGATGGTTTCCCTCGTCATCATCTTTCTCATATCGTTTTTACCCGAGGGGTCACCGATCATAGCCGTTCCGCCGCCGAATATTACGACAGGTCTGTGGCCTGCTCTCTGCATATGAGCCATTATTTTCATCTGAATGAAATGGCCTATGTGAAGCGAATCGGCAGTCGGGTCGAATCCAATATAGAAAGATATTTTTTCTTTCTCAAAAAGCTCTTTTACCGCTTCCTCGTTTGTTATCTGAGCAAGCATTCCTCTGTCTTTAAATTCCTGTAACAGTCCCATTTTTCGTACCGTTTTCTATCATCTCACGGGCAGCTGCCTGAACGTTTTCGGAAATCGTTACACCGCCCATTATGCGTGATAGTTCATTTATCCTTTCTTCGTTTGATAACAAATTGATTTTTGTTTCTGTTCTTCCGTTTGAAGTTTCTTTATAAATTCTGTAGTGATTATCAGCGAGAGCTGCAATCTGTGCAGAATGTGTTATACATATGACTTGAGAATTGTCGGATGAAATTTTAAGCTTACGTCCGATCTTTTCGCACGTACTGCCCGAAATTCCCGTATCTATCTCGTCATATATTATTGTTTCTATGTTGTTTTTTTGCCTGAAGACGGAGCGCATTGCAAGCATAATTCTTGAAAGCTCACCGCCCGAGGCAATCTTATTTACAGCCTTTTCGTCCTCACCTGCATTTGTCGATATTAAAAAATCGACTGCATCTTTTCCCGTTTCGTCATATTCATCGTTAGGTTTAACGGATATTTTGAAACTGAGCTGCCCCATATCAAGATCATAGAGCTCATCACAGATGCTTTTTTGCAAAACAAGTGCGCCGCTTTCTCTTTTTTTTGTAAGTGCATCGGCTTTTTCCTTGCATATTTCAGATAGCACTTTGAGCTTTTCCTTTGATTCCTTAATGAGAATATCGGAATCATCAAACTCTTTGAGTTCTTTCACCGAAGCTTCTTTAAGCGATATAAGACCGTCGATATCGCAGGAGTATTTTCTTTTAAGCGTTGCTATCTGATTGAGCCGCGAATTGATCTTGTCAAGCGCCTCTGTGGGATCTTCGTCAATACCCGATATAAGCTGACGGGCATTTATTGCGATATCTTCAATCTCGTATCTGTAACCGTTAAGCTTTTTTGCACTTTCCGATATTGTGATATCGGACGTAAGCTCAGCTATTATTTCAAGACTTTCGCAAGCCTTGTCTATAAGCTCAACAGCGGACATACCTGCTGAATTTTTATAAAGTGTTTTTGAAATTAGCTTTATATGCTTTGTAAGTTGCTCGAGATTTTTTATTTTTTGCCGTCTTTCTTCAAGCTCACTGTCTTCACCCGATTTAAGCTTTAAAGAATCTATTTCTTTTATCCTTAGTTTTAAAAGCTCAATACGCTCATTTTTATCTTTTGAAACACGGTTAAGTGATTTATAATTGATCAGTTCCTTTTTATATTCCTCATACGATGAACGGTAATCGGAATATTCTTTCGAACATTCGGAAAAAGAATCAAGATAACCGAGATAATTTTCACTTTCAAGGAGTCTGTATGATGAGTGCTGACCGTGAAGTGTTATAAGCTTTGAAGTAAGCTCTTTAAGAGCATATATGGGTGAGGTCTTACCGTTTATTTTAACGGTCGATTTACCGTCAGTATTCAAGGTTCTGAGTATATATATCTCATCATCGTTAAGCGGTATACCGTAATCGGAGCACATTTTTTTTGCATCTTCGGATATATTCTGAAAAAGTGCTGAAACACTTGCATCACTTTCGCCTGTTCGGATCATATCCTTTTGTATTTTTTCACCGCAGAGCAGACTTATCGAGTTTATTATTATAGATTTTCCTGCTCCCGTTTCACCTGTAAATACTGTAAATCCGCCATTAAAATCTATATCAAGATCTTTGATAACGGCAATGTTTTCAATATGAAGATTGGCAAGCACCGCCGTCACCTCCTTAATTATATTTTAACTTTAGTGCGGTTCAATATATCGATTATTTCATCGGCATCTTCGGGGGTTTTCAGTGCTAAAAATATTGTATCATCCCCTGCTATCGTTCCGACTACCTGCTCCCATTGCATATGGTCGATCGCGGCGCATGCCGCATTAGCCATTCCCGATATCGTTTTTATTACAACAAGAGAATGTGCTTTTTCACAGCTTACTACCGTTTCTTTGAGTATAAAACCGTATTTACCCATCGGTCTGTCGTCTTCGCTTTGCGATACTGTGTACTTATATACACCGTTTTCGTCTGCTGACTTCGTAAGCTTTAATTCTCTTATGTCACGTGATACCGTTGCCTGGGTTACATCAAAGCCCGATATACGAAGAAGCTCGGACAGATCATCCTGCGTTTCTATATCTTCACTTGATATAAGCTCCAATATTTTCATATGCCGTCTTTTTTTGACGATATTTCCCTGTTCCATTTAAATTTCCGTATCCTTATTTTCTTTAATAAATAACGCTAAGTATTCTGTATTGCCGTCGCCGCCTTTTATGGGGGATACCATACGGTCTGACAGTATAAGATTTTTTTCCTTTGCGCATGAAATTATTTTTTCAAGTGCTGAAAGGCGTACCTTATCATCCTTGACGATCCCGCCTTTTGACAGATTACTGCGACCTACCTCGAACTGAGGTTTTACAAGGCTTATAAACAAACCGCCGTTTTTGAGAACAGCATTTACCGAATCGTACAGAAGAGTTTGAGATATAAAAGAAACGTCCATTACGCATATGTCGCATTTTTCCGGAATATCGCCGTCTTCCATATATCTTGCGTTCGTGTTTTCCATACTTATTATACGGGGGTCGTTTTTCAGCTTTTCCGAAAGCTGAGCTGTACCGCTGTCAACGGCGTAGACTCGCGAAGCACCGTGCTGTAAAAGGCAGTCTGTAAACCCGCCCGTCGATGCACCGATGTCGATACACACAGCACCCGTCGGGTCGATTTTAAAATTATCAAGAGCTGCGGCAAGCTTATCACCGCCACGGCTTACGTATTTGAAGGGGTTTACGACTTCAACGTCAACAACACCGTCGTCAATATTGAAAGACGGCTTATCAACCGTTTTGCCGTTGATATTTACACATCTTGCTTTTATGAGCTTTTGTGCCTCTTCCCTGCTTTTACAGAGTCCGTTTTTAAACAAATAAACGTCAATTCTCATTCTATCATATGTGTGAATTAAATTCAATAGCAACGAAGAATTTTATGACTGACGTGAAAGAAGAAACTCTGCAAGTGATATAAGCTTTTCGGAATTGCTGTAATTCTTTATTGAATCAATTGCGCTGTCTGTGAGTCCCTTTGCAATATTTCTCGCTTCATCTACAGTATAGATGGTCGTGAAGGTCGTTTTGCCGTTTTCGGCATCGCTTCCTATGGGCTTACCGAATGTTTTTTCATCACCGCACACATCAAGAATATCGTCTGTTATCTGGAAGGATACACCTATTCCGTCGGCGTATTTGACAGCATCTTCAAAAAGCTTTTCAGGAACATCTGTCGTATTTTCGGCAGCGTAAAGACCGAAAAGACACGCACATTTTATAAGACATCCCGTTTTCAAGCGGTTCATTTTATAAAGCTTTTCTTTTGTGAGCGGCGTTTTTTCTCCGAGCATATCCATAACCTGACCGCCAATCATACCGTACATTCCCGCGTTGTAGGAAAGCGATTTTATAGCCTTGATCTTTATCGTATCCTTCAAAGAAGATGAAGCTATAAGCTCAAAGGCATACGTTAAAAGTGCATCGCCGGCAAGGGTCGCAACGTCCTCGCCGTATATTTTATGGTTTGTAGGTTTACCGCGTCTTAAATCATCATCGTCCATGCAAGGCAGATCGTCGTGAATGAGCGAATACGTATGGATCAGTTCAAGAGCTGATGCTAAAACAAGCGCATCTTCATCACGTCCGCCGCACATACGGCAGAATTCAAGCGTAAGTGTCGGTCTTATTCTCTTACCGCCGCTTTCGGCACTGTATCTTACAGATTCAAATATAACCGGATATTCTTCATCTACTTTCGGAAGAATATCGCTGATATATTTATCCGTAAGCTGTGCATTTGCTTTAATAAATTCTTTTACGTTCATATTTCACTTATTACCTTTACTTTTTGTTCAGCTTCATCAAGTATCTTATTTGAATATTTTATGAGCGATATACCCTCTTCGAACAGTGCCAGCGCATCGTCAAGAGGTGTTTTCGGATCGCTTAAAAGTTGCACGAGTTCGTTTAAACGTTTTTCGGCTGATTCAAACGATATATTTTTAATTTCAGACATTCTTTTCCTTTCCGCTGACGGTAACATCAAGCTTTCCGTCGGCAAGCAAAACCGTAAGGCGGTCACCGCAGTCTACTTCATCAACACCCGTAATCACTTTATCATCTTTCAAAAGCTTTGAATATCCCTTTGAAAGTATGGTAAGAGGACTTTGCATATTGAGCCGTTCCGCAAGGGATGATATGCTTTGCCTTTTTTCGCGAATGAGGTGCGAATAGCTGTTTTTAAGATTCACAGACAAAGAATCAATATACAGTCTTTTATCATTTATTATTCTTTCATAGGATGAAAAAACACCAGAGCTTGAGAAGGAATCAAGGCTTTCTCGGCACCCTTCAAGTTTTGATGACATTTCACGGCGCAGCATTTTATCGAGTGCGTACAATCGTTCTTTGAGTTCGTATTTATCGGGTACAGCGAGCTCTGCTGCGGCAGAAGGTGTTGAAGCACGCAGATCGGCAACGAGATCCGATATGGTAAAATCGTGTTCGTGACCGACAGCCGATATAGTTGGTATAGGGCATTCATATATTGCGTATGCAAGCTTTTCGGAATTGAATGCAAAAAGATCCTCGCCCGATCCTCCTCCTCGCCCGATAATTATAACGTCAACACAAGGATTATCGGTAAAATATTTAATTCCCGAAACAAGAGATCCTTCTGCCTCATTTCCCTGCACTATTGCAGGATACAAAATTATATCAGCTAAAGGATATCTCCTTGAGGTAATATTTAATATATCATTTACAGCAGCACCGACGGGAGATGTTATCACGCCTACGGCACGCGGAAATTTTGGGACAGCCTTTTTGCGGTTTTCATCAAAAAGACCTGCATTTGCAAGTTTTTCTTTGAGTTGCTCAAGCGCAAGGGCAGTTTCGCCGACACCTTCCGGGACGATCGACGATACGTATATCTGATACACACCGTCACGCACGTATGAAGATACTTTTCCGCTGACGATAACGTTCATACCGTCAGTAGGAACAAAAGACAGCTTTTCGGCAGACGACTTGAACATAACCGCACGAACGGATGATGTCGCATCTTTCAAGGTAAAATATATATGTCCGCTTGCGATATGAAGTTTAAAGTTTGATATTTCGCCGGAAACGTATACCTTTGACAGAACGGGCGAATTATCAAGCATCATCCTTACGTATTCGTTGAGCTTTGAAACGCTTAAAATGTTTTTTTCTTTTTTAATCGGCATTTAATCTATCCATACACAAAAGTGCAACTCCTGCGGCATTATCCTGTGAAAATTGAGGTTCCGCACAGAAAGCACCGTACTTGTTTTTCATAAACGATGACAGCGTTTTGTTTGACGACACACCGCCTGAGAAAATTATATCCTTTGATTTTGAAAACTCAAGAAGATTATCTGTCATCTTTTCGAGTGTAAGTCTTATAAATTCCGTGAGATATGCGGCAGTTTCGCTCTTTTCGGCACCGTTTTCAATAAGTTTAAGGCAGAGGTTTTCGCCTCCGGACATATTGCAATACGTTCCGTTTACCGATACTTTCGGCTTTGTGATTTTTTTTGTATTTTCATTTGCAAGCGCTTCGAGCTGTGCTCCGCACGGAAAATCAAGTCCTAATTTTACACCTATTCTGTCGATAAGCTGTCCGGCTGTGACGTCACGGCTTCCGCCGACAATATCGACCTTATACGTATGATCTTCCGAAACGACTTCCAAAAGCTCAAACGTGCCGCCCGACAGATGATATGCGTAAAACACACCGTCAAATTCAGCTTTTGAAGAATATAACGCCGCCCTTATATGCCCTGCTTGGTGGGAAAATTCATAAAGAGGCACATTAAGTGCGCGGCTTATAGATGACGCTGAAGATATCCCCGACAAAAAACAAGGCATATATGAGCCTTCAACATCGCGCGGTCTTGTGCTTACGCCGACGGCATCGACGTCGGATATATCGCTTTTCAGCATTGACATGGCAACGGGGATATTTTTTATATGAGCAAATACGGCGTCGGATTGTCTTAAGCCGACGCCGCCTTTTGAAACTTTTAACGGTATGCGAATGTTTTCTGTAACTACTCCGTCTTCACAAACAGCCACAGACGTCGTGTAATTACTTGTGTCTATACCGATGGTTTTCACTTATAGTTCTCCGCTTTAGAGAGTGTATTCAATATTCCGTTTATGAATGCAGGTGCCGCATCGTCATCGTATTTTTTCGCAAGCTCAACGGCTTCATTTATAGATACGTTTACGGGTACGTCATCAAGGTTTTTCATTTCATAGACAGAAAGTCTCAGTATTGAAAGAGATGTTTTCGAAATTCTATCGGATGCCCAGCCTTCGGAATATTTTCCGATAAGCTCGTCAAGTTCAGCCAAAGACACCTGAACACCTTCAAATACAGTCTGTATATAAGGGTCTTTTTCGAAACCGTCTATATTTTCAGCATTTGAATATATTTCTTCGAAAGTCAATTCCGTGTGAAATTGACTTTCGAATATAAGCTTAAATGCCCATTCTCTTGCTTCGCTTCTTTTCATTTATTTCTCCTCAGCTTCTCTTTGTTACGCCGAAAGAAGCGTCTGTGCCGTTGATACTCCACTCTGCAGTATAATCACCGCCCGCACAGTAAATAACTTCGGCTGTGAGTGTATCGGAGCAGATCTTTTCTGTGTTACGCTTGATGATATCGGATATCTTACCGCTGTCAGAAACGTTGAGAGTGATCTTGTCCATAACCTCAAAGCCTGCATCTTTACGCATCGTCTGGACCTTGGAAATGATCTCACGTACAAAGCCTTCTTCGATAAGCTCATCGGTAAGCACTGTGTTGAGTATGACTGTTATTCCTCTGTCAGCCACAGACTCAAAGCCCGAAACTTTACCGGAATCTATAAGGAGATCTTCGCGGTCAAGCTCGTATGTTTCGCCTGAAAGTGTAAGCTTGAGCTTTCCTGTTGAATCGAGTTCATCCATAGCGGCGTTGCCGTCGATGTTTGCAAGTACCTCACGGCACTCATTTATAAGCTTTCCGAGCTTTCTTCCGAGCGTTTTAAGCTGAGGTTTGAACGTAAACGTTGTGAATGCACGCATATCGTCGATAAACGATGCAGCCTTTACGTTAAGCTCGTCTTTGATTATGTCAATGTAATATTCATTAAGCTTGCTCGGTGCGTTTATGAACATTTCGGATAAAGGCTGTCTGTTCTTTATAACAGCAGCGTTTCTGCAAGCACGTCCGAGAGCAACGATCTCTGCTGCTTCATCCATCTGACGTTCAAGCTCTTTGTCTATGAGACTTTCGTCAGCTACGGGATAATCACACAAGTGCACGCTTTCAGGAGCGTTTTTATCGTTAAGCGCAACGAGGTTTCTGTATATATCTTCTGTCATGAAAGGTATAAGGGGAGCGGAAAGCTTAACAAACGTAACGAGGCAGGTGTAAAGGGTCATATATGCTGCTATTTTGTCGTCTGTCAATTCCTTAGCCCAGAATCTTTCACGGCAGCGGCGTACGTACCAGTTTGAAAGCTGATCGACAAAGCCTTCCATAGCACGTGCCGTTTCTGTTATTTTATAATCGTTCAGATAGCTGTCAACGGTCTTTGTAAGTGAATTGAGCTTTGAAAGTATCCACTTATCCATAACCGTAAGGTTGTTTTTGTCAAGTGTATAATCAGATGCATTGAAATTATCAATGTTTGCATAAAGCACGAAGAATGCGTAAGTATTCCAGAGCGTACCCATGAATTTACGCTGGCCTTCCGTAACTGCCGCAGAATGGAAACGGTTGGGGAGCCACGGAGCGCTGTTTGAATAGAAGTACCATCTGATAGCATCTGCGCCGTGCTTTTCGAGTGCATCGAACGGATCGACTGCATTACCCTTTGACTTTGACATCTTCTGTCCGTTTTCGTCTTGAACGTGTCCCAAAACGATAACGTTTTTGTAAGGTGCTTTATCGAAAATGAGCGTTGAAATAGCAAGAAGCGAGTAGAACCATCCTCTTGTCTGGTCAACAGCCTCGGAAATGAAGTCTGCAGGGAAATTCTGTTCGAAAAGATCTTTGTTTTCAAAAGGATAGTGCCACTGTGCAAAAGGCATAGCGCCTGAGTCGTACCAGCAGTCTATAACTTCTTTGACTCTGTGCATTTCGCCGCCGCATTCGGGACATTTGATCGTTACGTCGTCGATGTAAGGACGGTGAAGCTCTATGTTGTCGGGGCAGTTGTCTGACATACTCTTGAGTTCTGCTATACTGCCTATGCTGTGGCGGTGTCCGCAAGAGCATTCCCAGATATTAAGAGGTGTACCCCAGTATCTGTCACGGGATATTCCCCAGTCCTGAACATTTTTGAGCCATTCACCGAAACGGCCGGTGCCGATAGTTTCGGGCATCCAGTTGATAGTGTCGTTGTTTTTAAGAAGCTTGTCTTTTACATCTGTCATTCTTATAAACCACGTGTTTCTTGCGTAGTATATAAGGGGCGTGTCACAACGCCAGCAGAAGGGATAGGAGTGTTCGAAGGGTAAGGTCTTGAAAAGAAGTCCTCTGACTTTCAGATCGTAAAGAACGTCTTTGTCAGCATCCTTACAGAATGTACCTTCCCAAGGAGTTTCCTTCGTCATACAGCCTTTTGCGTCAACGAGCTGGACGAAAGGAAGCTTGTACTTTCTTCCGACCTGGGCGTCATCTTCACCAAAAGCGGGAGCTATGTGAACGATACCCGTACCGTCTGTAAGTGTTACGTATTCAGCACACGTAATATAGAAAGCTTTTTCCTCGGGGTGAACAAAATCGAACAAAGGAACGTACTCTCTTCCTTCGAGATCCGAGCCTTTATATCTTTCGATTATTTCACATTCGCCGACTACGTTTGAAACGAGTGCTTCGGCGAGTATATAATATTCATCATTCGCGGATACTTTAACGTAATCTTCTTTAGCGTTTACGCAAAGAGCAACGTTTGAAGGAAGCGTCCAAGGCGTTGTTGTCCAAGCGAGATAATATACGTTTTCTTCGCCTTTAAGACGGAACTTTGCAATAGCTGATTTTTCTTTTACATCTTTATATCCCTGAGCAACTTCGTGTGAAGACAAGGGAGTGCCGCATCTGGGGCAATAAGGAACTATCTTGAATCCTTTGTAAAGAAGTCCTTCGTCGTATATCTTTTTCAAGGACCACCAAACAGACTCAATATAATCGTTTGTATACGTAACGTAAGGATCGTTCATATCTGCCCAATAGCCGACAGTTCCGGAAAAATCCTCCCACATTCCTTTGTACTTCCAGACGCTTTCCTTACACTTTGTAATGAAAGGCTCGAGTCCGTACTGTTCGACCTGTTCTTTTCCATCGAGACCGAGAAGCTTTTCAACTTCAAGCTCAACGGGAAGACCGTGTGTATCCCATCCTGCTTTACGCAAAACGTGGTAACCCTTCATCGTTCTGTATCTCGGGATCATATCCTTGATTACACGTGTAAGAACGTGACCGATATGGGGTTTTCCGTTAGCCGTGGGGGGACCATCGTAGAAAGTGAAATTCTCCCCTTCCTTACGTATATCTATACTTTTTTCGAAAATTTTGTTCTCTGTCCAAAAATTTTCCGTTGCTTTTTCACGAGACTGAAAATCAAGATTAGACGGTACTTTGTTATACATATTGTTTTCTCCGTAATACACCGCAGGGCGGCAAAGTAATATAATTATATTTATTTAATATAATATCACGGATTGAATAAAAATGCAATAGATTTATAAAAAAAAGTGACAAATTATGTGTCTTTTGAACGTTTAAATATTCCCGTAAACCATTTTTCGTCCTCATTACTTATTGAATATGTGAGTCTTAAAAAGATATAGTACAAAACGAGGCAAACTATAATTCCGCTGACGACGGCTGATACTGTGAAAGAATATACGATATTGAAATATTCAAATATCATTTTGCAAAGCGTTACCGATGCCACTATGCTTAAAATAGGGGCGATTATGTCACTGAAAATTCTTATTTTCAGTGATGAAATTTTGAAAAGCTTTTGCAATGAGAGCGATGCGTTAAGCAGTTCACAGACGTATACGGCGGTTATGTATCCTATGATTCCGAACGGAGGAAGCAGAAAGTAAACCAATAAAACCGAAACAAAAGCATCTATTATATTATACCGCATAGATGCCATTTGCTCTCCCATTCCTTTAAGTACTGCATCCGTTGAATTATCAAGATACATGACCGGGATAAGGGCTGCAAAAATTTTTATATAATCCCCTGCTTCCTTGCTGTTATAAAGCAAAACTCCAAGTGTATCTGAATAAAAAATAAGCAGACCCGATATACCGAGTGAAAATATAAGTGTAAATTTGAATATCCTGTTTATAACGTAGTTTATGTGGTTTATTTCCGAGCGTTCCTTATACCGTGTGATTTCGGGAATCGCAAGGGAGGAAAATGCAGATAAAAATGCAAGCGGAAAAAATACGACCGGAAATACCATTCCCGATATTATACCGTATGAAGACAGCGCTTGAGTACTTTCGGCACCGCCTTTTACAAGACCTTTCGGTATGAGGATGTTTTCAAGCGTAACAAGTGCCGAACGGATATATGCGGAAAACGCAACGGGAAGCGACATTTTTATAAGCCGTTTCGATATATCAGAAGACGGAGGACAGCTGAGATCTTGAGTGTTTTTTCTGACGTCAAACAGATAAAGCAAAAATGATATGACGAAGGATAATAATTCGGAAACACACATTCCCGTGACGATAGCGACCGTTGCGCTTTCTATATCCTTTGCACTTACCGTTACAAGGAGCATTACGGTTATAAATATGCGTATAAATTGCTCAAGTATATTTGTAACTGCATTTTTTATTACACGCCGCACGGCACAGAAATATCCGCCCAAAGCCGAGGATAAAGCTAAAAAAGGTAAAGATACGGCAAGTATTTTAAGCGATCTTATGCATCTTACATCACCCAAGCATATTATCGCTATCTTTTCTGCGCCGAAGTACAGACAAACAAACGAAGCGCATCCGAATATAAGACCATAAAGCAGGCATTTTTTCATTGCCTGCTTGACACCTGTTCTTGAATTTTTAACAAGCTCACAGCTTACAAGACGTGTCGAAGCAAGGTTTATACCCGATGTAGCAAACGTGACAGCAAACGTATATACCGACAAAACGAGCGAAAACAACCCCATCCCTTCGGAGCCTATCTTTTTTGTTATATACACGTTGAATACAACAGATATGAACCGCATAAAAACCGACGTTACGGTTAAAACTATTCCGTTTATAAAAAATTTCTTAATAACTTTCAAAAAACAAAACCGCCTCTTTTTATTGGACGGTTCATTATATGAAAATTGTATTTAAAAATATGACGGGGTGAAAAAACTCCTTACTTAACGAGAAAGTAAGGAGTTTTGTAATTATGCCATTTCGCCTGCAAGCTGTTTGCCGCCGAGAATATGGAAGTGCAAATGCTTCACCGTCTGGCAGGCATCGTCTCCGCAGTTGGAGACAACGCGGTAACCGTTTGTAAGACCTGCGCTTTTTGCGATCTGCGGTATTACTTCAAATATTTTAGCAACGCAGATGCTGTTTTCTTCTGTTATTTCATCCATTGAAGCGAAGTGCTTTTTGGGAATAACGAGAATATGTACGGGAGCTTGCGGATTGATGTCCTTGAACGCATAGCAATTTTCATCTTCAAACACTTTGGTTGAGGGAATATCGCCTGCGATTATTTTACAAAATAAACAGTTTTCCATCAGTCTTTGTTATTCTTCAAGCTGTCACGGATCTCACGGAGAAGGAGAATGTCTTCGGGGGTAGGCGCAGGAGCTGCAGCTGCTTCCTCTTCTTCCTTCTTTTTCAAAGCGTCGAGTTTCGCACGGGATTTAACTATAACACGGATAACCATAAACACGCACAATGCCATGAGAAGGAAATCAATAATGAGCTGGATAAAATTACCGTAGTTTATCGAAATTGCCGCCTGAGCAACTTCACCTGCTTCGTTGAGGACTTCCTCTTTAAGAACGTACTTGAGGTCTGTAAAATTAACTTCGCCCAAAAGAACGCTGATAGGGGGCATAATTATATCGTTTACAAGCGAAGAAACGATCTTTGAAAATGCACCGCCGACGATAACACCGGTTGCCATATCAACGATGTTACCCTTGGAGATAAACGTTTTAAAGTCGCTGAAAAAAGTACCTTTTGCCATTTTCTTAACCTTCCTTATTCAGAATTTCATATACTGTATTTAAAGCTTCGTCGATCTTATCGGCAAGCTTGATACCCGATGTTGCGCTGTCGGGACGTCCGCCGCCGCCACCGCCTGCGATCTTGCTTATTTCCTTGAGGATATTTCCTGCGTGCGCACCTGCTTTAACGGCATCTGCACCTGCACAAGCAACAAAATTGAGCTTTCCGTCATTGTTTGTCGCGATAACCGCAACAACTGAAGGATCTTTTGCCTTTATATTGTCACACAGAGATCTTGCCGCATCAACTGTAACACCCTCTGTTTTGCCGGTTATTACGTTGAACACACCGACTTTCTTCACGTTATTTACAATGCTGTCAGCCTGAGCCGATGCTATTTTATTGCCAAGACGTTCGATCTCGTGTTTTGCGTCTTTGAGTTCTGTCTGGATCTGAACTGCTTTTTTATCTATCTCGTTGAGATTGGAGCATTTGAGTTCTCTTGCACAATTTGCGATAAGTGTTTGTTTTTCTTCGAGAAGCTTCAAAACGTTTATACCGGTCGTTCCTTCTATTCTGCGTACGCCCGATGCGACGGAGGATTCCGAAATTATCTTGAAAAGTCCTGCTTTTGCAGTATTATCAAGGTGTGTACCGCCGCAAAGCTCAACTGAGAAATCTCCGACCTTCACGACTCTTACAACGTCGCCGTATTTTTCTCCGAACAGTGCCATAGCACCGAGAGAACGAGCGTTTTCTATATCTGTTTCGAAGTTTTCCACAGGTGTTCCCTTCAGTATTTCCGCATTAACAAGATCTTCAACCTGCTTGATCTCTTCCTGCGTCATTGCCGTATAGTGTGAGAAGTCAAATCTTACACGTTCGGGATCAACGTAAGAACCTGCCTGCTCAACGTGAGTACCGAGTACCTTACGAAGTGCCGCTTGCAAAAGGTGTGCTGTCGTATGGTTTCTGCGGATCTCGTCACGGCGGCATTTATCAACTGTAAGCGTTACCTTGTCACCGACGCTGATAACACCGTCAACCGTACATCTGTGCATAAAAATGCCGTTTGATTTTTTCGTATCATTTACTGTGATCTTTGCGCCATCGGATGTGATAATACCCGTATCGCCGACCTGACCGCCTCCTTCACCGTAGAAAGGTGTGCGATCAACGATTATCATAGCATCACAGTCGGATGCAACCGCAACACTTTCGTTGTCGGTTGAGATGATCATTTTTACCGTACCTTCGCTTACGGTTTCTGTATATCCCGTAAATTCGGTCGTTTCTGTCTTATCAAGGAAGTTGAGCGTGTCGTCGCTCCAGCTGAAATCACCGAGCTCAGCTCTTGCACGTCTTGCGCGTTCCTTTTGCTCGTTCATCAAAGCTGTAAAACCTTCCTCGTCGATACCGATTCCCTTTTCTGTTGCGATCTCACGTGTGAGGTCGAGCGGGAAGCCGTACGTGTCGTTAAGACGGAAAACATCTTCAGCGGGGATCGTATCTTTGCCTTCATTCTTCGTCTTTTCGATCATGCCGTTGAGCATTTCCATACCGCTGTCGATAGTTTTTGCAAACTTTTCTTCTTCGATGGAAACGATCTTTTGGATATATTCAAGCTTTTCTGTAAGCTCGGGATATTCGGAAAGGTTTTCCTTTGCGACAACAGGTACGATATCGGCAAGGAACGTGTCCTTTATTCCGAGAAGCTTTCCGTGACGTGCCGCACGGCGCAACAAGCGGCGGAGGACGTAACCTCTGCCTTCGTTTGAAGGAACGACACCGTCGCAAATGAGGAAGCACGTGCTTCTGATATGGTCTGTTATAACGCGCAAGGAAACGTCAGATTCGGCATTTTCGCCGTATTTGATGCCCGCCTTTGCAATTATCGCTTTCATTATATTCTGTACAGTATCAACTTCAAAGAGGTTATTTACGCCCTGCATAATGCAAGCAATTCTTTCAAGTCCCATACCCGTATCTATATTGGGCTTTGCCAAAGGGGTATAATTTCCGGCACCGTCGCCTTCAAATTGTGTAAATACGAGGTTCCAGAATTCAACGAATCTGTCACAGTCACATCCTACAGCACAGTCGGGCGAGCCGCAGCCGTGTTCGATACCTCTGTCGAAATAAAGCTCCGAGCAGGGTCCGCAAGGACCTGAACCTATTTCCCAGAAGTTATCCTCTTTACCGAGGCGTACCATATGAGAGGGATCAACGCCCACTTCTTTTGTCCATATTTCGAACGCTTCGTCGTCGTTTTCGTAAATACTTACGTAAAGTCTGTCAACGGGGAGCTTAAGCACCTGCGTGCAAAATTCCCAAGCCCAGGCAGTAGCCTCGTGCTTGAAGTAGTCTCCGAAGGAAAAGTTACCGAGCATCTCAAAATACGTACCGTGGCGTGCCGTTTTTCCGACTCTTTCGATATCAGGCGTTCTTATACATTTCTGACACGTTGTCATTCTGTGTCTGGGAGGTTCTTTTTCGCCCGTAAAATATTTTTTAAGGGGTGCCATACCTGCGTTTATCAAAAGGAGAGATTTATCATCCTTCGGCACAAGAGGAAAGCTCTTATGTCTCAAATGTCCCTTGCTTTCGTAAAACTTCAGATACATTTCTCTTATATCATTAAGTGAAGTCCATTCCATAATATTACCGTTCCTTTTTCCCATACGGGATTTTATTCTTATACAAATGTCATTATAACAAAGATAAAAAGAAAAATCAATATATTATTGCAAAAAACAAGGAAAAATTCGCAAAATAACATAAAGATTTTTTCATTCGCATTTAAATTTTAAATATAATATTGTAAAATCGGTAAAAGTGTGATAGAATAAATCAAATTTGATTTGGAGTACAATTATGAAAAATAATATTTTCTTCCCTGCTGACATTTTATTGCCTGATAAAGAAAAGGTCGATTATTCAAAATTTTCCGTCATTGCATGCGACCAGTACACATCCGAACCCGAGTACTGGGAAAATGCAAGAAAAAGCGCAGATGACAAATACACGGCACTGAATATCATTCTTCCCGAGGTCTATTTATCGGGCAACGTCGAAGAATACACAAAAAAGATAACCGCCGCTATGGACGATTATCTTAAAAATCTCTTTATTGAATATAAAAAGTCGATGATGTACGTCGAAAGAGTTCTGCCGTCAAACGGCAAGATAAGACGCGGCATTGTCGGTATGATAGACCTTGAGGCGTACGACTACAATAAAGGCTCAGTATCGTTTATACGTGCAACAGAGGGCACGGTCCTCGAAAGAATACCACCGAGAGTAAAGATACGTAAGGATGCAAAGGTTGAATCTCCCCACGTTATGCTCTTCTGCGATGATGCCGAAAAAACACTTATCGAACCTTTGGCGGATATCAAGGATACGCTTGAAAAAGCATACGATTTTGATCTTATGTGCGGCGGCGGTAATATCAAAGGATATTTCCTGAACGATTCGGAAATTAAACGTGTTGATGACGCCGTATGCAAGCTTGCAGATCTCGATTCTTTCAACAAGAAATACGGTGTAAATGAAGATTCGCCGCTCGTTTTTGCCGTTGGCGACGGTAACCATTCCCTTGCAACCGCAAAAGCGTGTTACGAAAATCTTAAAAACAGTATAGGCGATAAAGCAAAGGATTCTCTTGCACGTTACGCATTGGCAGAGCTCGTGAATATTCACGATGAATCCATTGAATTTGAACCTATCTACAGAATAATTATGAACGTTGAACCTATCGTCGTCATAAATGAGCTTGAAAAGTTCTGTGACATCACGTTTGAAAAGCCCGACTGCGACTATTTCAAATATGACTTTTACACCGAGGAAGAAGAAGGAGAGATATTTATAAAGAATCCTTCAACCTCTCTTCCTGTCGGCGAACTTCAGAACTTCCTGTTTGAATTTGCAAAAAAGCATCCCGAATGTGAGATCGATTACATTCACGGAGTTGAAAACCTCAAGACTCTTGCAAAAGAAGAATATTGCATCGGATTTATATTCGACGGTATGAAAAAAGACGAGCTTTTCCCCTCTGTTATCAAAGACGGCGCTTTACCGAGAAAGACGTTTTCAATGGGACATGCCGATGATAAGCGTTTTTACCTTGAGTGCAGAAAGATCTCAGACTGATCATTTGTAGGAATTCAGCCATTTCAGTGTTTCCTCATCAAGTACGTTTACTTTCATTAACGTATCGGGAACTTTCCCGACTATAACGGATTCACAAAGCAATACGTTACTTTCCGTTGACGTCTTTATACTTTTTCCGAATACGCTTGCACAGACTTCCGCATTTATGTTTATATACGAGGACAGATGGGTTTGATTTACCCCGCTGTCCTTTGTTTTATTTACTATTTCACCCGTAAGTGCCGTAACGGATAATATCTTCACGGTGACAGCTTTACCGCGTCCGCTCAAAAATCCTCCGCCGAATATATTACCTATCGGTATTTTTACGGTATTTTCCCCGTTTTTTATACTTGAATTTACACTTTTCAATACTTCCGATTTGATTTTATTTACAGCAAACGAATTCAAAAACAGTCCCGTTATCTCTCCGTTTTCACCGTACTTAAGCTTATATATATCGTCAAATTCAACTTTATCGACCGAAGCTATAAATCCTTCGTTTATAAGTTCTGCGGTCTTTGATCTTACTGCGGTTTCCGAAAGAGATTCAACCATAGGAGCTATCCTTGTTTCCACTGCAGTCAAGATAATAACAAATACAAGTGAAATGATCAAACAGGTAAGCGTTTTCTTTTTTCGTTTCCTTAAATACCGTTTAAATCTGTAGAAAAATACCCTCACACATTCACCCCATAGATGATATGTGTAAGGGTATTTATTTATTCTTATTTTTCGCTTACCGAGCCTATTATTTTCAAAAGATCATTTTCTGTGATCATACCGTCGCCGTCAAGATCTGCCGAACGCATAAAAGGAATTACAGCATCCTTATTTGAAACGTAACGTTTTATTCTTATAATATCTTTACCGTTCGTGTAAGTATCACCGTTAAGGTCACCCGTTACCGTAAGAATATAATAAGACGGAGCCAAACCGCTGTGCGCGGGTGTATGCACTGTGTAACCGCTTCCTATGCGGTCGTTTTCTGAAATGACATTGCCGTCAAGGTCGGTTATATACGTATCCTCGAGGAATGAATTCATAATATCGGAAGCTGTCGCACCTTCGGGAATATCCCAGATGTATACACCGTCGGTTGAATATTCAAAATTATCCGTCGGCGTAAGAGGCAAGGTGCAAGGAGTATCAGGCAGCTTACAAGACAGTATTTCAGGAAGTGACGTACGTTCATTTATTTCTGATTCAAAATTATAATAAACGTAACCGCTTCTGACAGATATGCCGTATATATTTGTATATCTGTTCGGCTTTTCGGGCTCAACTATTGTTTGAGTATCTGTGCCGTCCATAGCACAGGAATATATACCGGAAGAGGTCGAATAATAAATACGTCCGTTATTTGCACAAATACCGGGGTAAGTTAAGGAGTATACGTACGATTCGTCGGCGTACCAATAGGATGAAAGAGTTTTTATAACTGTATATTCAAGGTCGTCTGCCGAAACAAAAGGATCATCGGTGACACAAATGCTGAAATTTCTGCTTCGTGCCGACGGGTCTCTTTTTATAAAATACCATCTGTCTCCGCAATATGAGATATTACCGTAATAGCCGGTACTGTCCTGCATAAAAAGACTGTCGTATTCGGTGCCTGTTGTGTATGTTGTAGTCGTTGCATTTTCATCATTTACAGAGAGAATACCCGAGTGGCCTTCGGCAAGTATTCCGCTTTCACTTCGTAAGAAATATGAATATCTTATACGTCCCGAAAGGTCGTATGCAGGATCGTCAAACGTCGGGTCGATATGATACCAATGATCACCGAGCTTGACAAGACTCCAACCGTGTGACATTTCAGCGCTTCTTACAAAGTCCGACGGGATTCCAAGCCTATGCATAAAATAGTTAAAAGCATAAGCATATCCCTGGCATACTGCATCACGGTCGACCAAAACGCCGTAAATGTCATATACAGCCGGAATTCCTTTCCTGCCTTCGAGAACGTCCTCGTTATATCTTGTATTAAGGGTTATGTAATTATGTATGTAAAGAACTTTTCCCAAGTCGGTAGGTATTTTGGATGCTTCGCTAAGTACGCTGAGAGTTTCGTATTCCACCTGTTTTACCATGCCGGGAATATCTTCTTTGAGATAGTCGGAATACATATTAACGGTGCCAGCGACGTTACCGCTGTTATTTGTAAATATGAATAAACCCGAAAGGAAAAATAATTCAGGATACTGTCTGTGCATTGAAACAAACAGGTGTTTTGCCACAGCGATATCCATATTCCAAGATCGGATATCGATTTTAACGTAACAAAGCCCGTTTGTTATGTCGATAGAGGCAACGTACGAATCAAAATCAAATATTTGATCGTATATTTCATCGACGTAGTCTTTGTAAAGATAATCGGGATTTCTCGTTATTTCGTTTTCGATTTTTGCAGACGGAGTTATTGCAAATGCAAGTACGGATGTAACGAAAACGGAAATAAAAATAACAGCGCTTAATAATCTTTTCATTTTAGCCTCCATAACATTTATAAAATAAGTGCGCTGATGAGAACACAAGCGCACTTTTAAATTTTGTTATTTGCAGATTTCCTGGGAAATCCTGTAAAGGTTAAGCTTTGCGGCAGCTCTTGCTTCGCAGTGACGGCGCATTTCAACAAGTGAGCCTTCTGCTTCAAGCTCTGCATATTCTTCGGGTGTCATAAGATCCTTGAACATTCTGTCTATCTTGAGTGCCTTGTTTATGTCCATAGACGTAATAACGCCCTGTCTTTCGCATATAACGAGATTGCTCTTACCGTCAAGCAATTCCATAACGGCAGCTTTACCCATAAGGGAAGCCGTTACTCTGTCACGTACTGTGGGATTACCGCCTCTTTGTACGTGTGCAAGTCTTGAAAAACGTGTTTCGATTCCTGTTTTTTCTTCGATGCGCTTGGCGTAAGCTTCTGCAAAGTTTTCTTTTCCTTCAGCAACGATAACGATAAAATTACGTTTTTTGTTTTCTCTTGCCTTTATGATCTTCTTTATTGCCTGGTCTTCATCGTACGGCAATTCTCTTACGGCTATGGAAATAGCACCTGTTGCAATACCGGTATGAAGAGCGATGTCGCCCGCATACTTACCCATAACCTCAACTACGTTACATCTTGCGTGTGATTCGCACGTGTCACGGAGCTTGTCAACCCAATCAACAACAGTATTCATCGCTGTGTCGAAACCTATGGTATAGTCTGTAGAGGAAATGTCGTTGTCAATGGTGGCGGGTATACCTATACAAGGAATTCCTCTCAAAGTAAGATCCGTCGCTCCTCTGAACGTACCGTCACCACCGATGGCAACGATACCGTCGATACCTCTTTTTTTACATACCTCGACAGCCTTCTGCATTCCCTCCTCTGTTTTGAATTCGGGACAGCGAGCAGAATAGAGCATCGTTCCGCCGCGGGAAATAATATTGGAAACGCTTCTGATACTGAGAAGCTCCATATCATCATCAATGAGACCTTTATAACCGCTGTATATTCCGTATACCTCTTCAACTCCTCTGCCTATAGCAGTACGAACGACTGAACGGATCGCAGCATTCATTCCGGGAGCATCTCCACCGGATGTTAAAACACCTATTCTTTTAAATTGCATTGTAAATACCTCTGAAATTTTATCGGGACTCTATCAGTCCGAGTCACAATGATAACACAACATTATGTCATAAATATTAAAAAACATTGTATATTTCGAAATAAAACGACAACATTTGATGTTTTATTTACTGTTTTTTGCTTCACTTTCGTTTTTTTCGCGCTTTATATATCCTATGCTCTTGACATTGTCTCTGTGATATTGCTTAGGCGGCGTATCGGGAGATTCCGATAACCTTACCTTCACCGTACCTGCAAGCGGTGAGCATTCAACGACGACACCGTCACCGTCGGGGGTTCTTACAAGTGAATCGACTTTAGGTGTCAATCTTATTTCCTCTTCATACGTTTCGTGTTCGAATTTCAAACAGCACATCAGTCTTCCGCACGTTCCCGATATCTTCACGGAATTGAGCGAAAGGTTCTGTTCTTTTGCCATTTTCATGGATACCTGTCCGCAGTCGCTCAAGAATGTTTTGCAACAAAAAGGTCTGCCGCAGATACCGAGACCGCCCATCATTTTTGCTTCGTCCCTTATACCGATCTGACGAAGCTCTATTCTTGTTTTGAAAAGCGAGGCAAGATCTTTTACAAGCTCTCTGAAATCAACTCTCGTATCCGAAGTAAAATAAAACAAAAGCTTTGAATTGTCAAACGTATACTCAGCTTCAACCAATTTCATCGGAAGCTCATGCCTTTCAACGAGCTTCTGACATTCTTCAAGAGCTTCTTTTTCTTTCTTGATGTTTTCTTTGTTCTTCTGTTCGTCTTCCTCGGTCGCAAGGCGCACGACGTTTCTTAAAGGAAGTATTACTTCTCTTTCGCCAACCGTCTTATTTTCAACCGTTATTTCGCCGAATTCAAGTCCGCGTGCAGTCTCAACGATGACGTGCGAAGAAAGTGTGTATTTCTTGTCGCACGGATTGAAATAATATATTTTTTCCGAATTATCAAACTTAACGCCCACTATTTCATATTGTTTTTCGGAAGGCTCTTCGATAACCGTGACAAATTCACCCAAAAACGGACTTTTTTTATCAGCTTTATCCGTCACCTCGTTAACCTCGGGCATAGGTATCATATCTTCGGGGATCTCTATTTCGGGACGTTCGTATTTTTCGTTTTTCTTTTCTGTATTTGCTTTACCTTTATGGTTGTATTTATTTTGGTTAAACGGCTTTTTGCCGTACTTCTGATACGTATTTTTTTGATTTGTATTTGTTTTTATTTCAGACATTTATTATCTCCGTTATATTTTGTTTTCCAAAGCCTTGATGAATATTCCGTGACGGTCAAGGTAAGTCTTGCGTTTACGTTTTCGTTTTGCAAGATCTCAAAGAGCACATCGGACATTGCCAAAAGTGTTACGGTAGGATATATTTGCGCATACGTTTCCGCATCTTCACGGTCTGTAAAATATTCAAACGGCAGCTCTGTATCCTGTTTTACTGTAATTATATCCCGTATTGCGGAAAGTATCATCCGGCAAACGTCGCAATAATCCTGCATGGATTTTATATTTTCGATCTGATAGGAGATCAGGTCAAATTCACTGCCTGTTTTGCTTAACAGAAGCTCGATCATCTTATCGGAAATGTTACGCAGATGAAGCACTGTGCTGTCAGAAGAAAGAATATCAAGTGCTTTTCCGTAAGATCCTTTTGCCAAAGCAACCGCCGTTTTGATATCGCCTTCGATATTGTTTTGCTTTAAATAAGCTGTTATATCGTCATCTGGAAGTGTGTCAAGACGGAATATTTCACACCTTGAACGAATGGTCGGCAAAAGCTTGTTTTCATCTTCACAAAGTATAAAGAAATATACACCGTCCGGCGGCTCTTCCAAAAGCTTTAATAATGCGTTTTGCGTTCTCGGAGCGATTTTGTCGCCGTCGGGTAAGATATACACCTTAAAATCGAGATCGTTCGGCTTGTACGATATGGAAGAATAAATATCACGAATGGATTCGATCGGAACCAAAGCACGGTTTTCGGGCTTTTTTATGGTGTATACATCAACACATTCACCGTTTTGTATCTTACGGCAAACGTCACATTCTCCGCACGGAGCGTTATCCGACAAACAAGCCATAGCCGATATAACGTCGTTTACGAGCGTCTTTTTTCCTGTACCTTCTTTACCTGCAAGGACTACTGCGTGAAAGAAATTGCCGCGTTCAAGCGCTCCGGAAAGCAGAAGCTTTACTTCTTCATTTCCGTATATTCTGTTAAGTGTAACCTTTTTCATTATCTACCACATCAATTTCGGTTATGTTGTTTTTCAGCAATATCTTGATAACTGCTTCGTCTATAACATCCCCCGGGGTAACTATCGGTATTCCGGGCGGATAAATATATTTTGTTTCGGCTGATACTGCACCTTTTGCAAGATTTACATTAAGCGGTGTTTTTTTTGCAAACACGGCATCGAACAGCCGCAAGGTTCGTTTGCATACGGGATATCCGTCAAGTGAAGAAAGCACGGCTGTCGGTTCAAATTCTTTTACAAAATTCAAAACTGTATCCGTAAGCTTTTCGAACTCATCATCAGTAGTGAAAAACGAGGGAATGAGAACGCATCTGTCCACGGTTGCAAATTCAACTATTATTTTGTTTCTCTGCAAATAACGGCTGAATGCTTCCATATCATAGTATTTGCCGTTTATCTCATCAGATATGAGGGTTATCCTGCACGGGTCGTAAAATTTAAAACGCTCACGTTTTATTCCGCAGGATAAGATGCTTTTTTCAAATGTTTCAATACGTTTTATAAGTGCATCCGTCACTTGCTTTCCGTGATTTTTCATATAATCCATTGCACGGTCGACAGAAGCGGCGATGAGGTATGATGGCGAGGTTGAATTAAAAAGCCTCATTCCGGAAAGCAGTAATTCTCTGTCGCATACGTTGCTGTGAAGTATTGCACCGCCTGTAAGTACCGGCAGTGTCTTATGTGCCGAATCAATACAAAAATGAGCACCTGCGGCAACAGGGTGTAATGATTTGCCGCACCAGTGAAGGTGTGCGCCGTGCGAATTGTCAACTATAAGAAAGGAATTGTTTTTATTGCATAATCCGACGTACGAAGAAACGTCTTCCATTTTGCCGTAATAGTCGGGTGAGGTTATGATAACTGTAGTATTGCTGCGGCTTTCTATAAGCGTTTTAAATTCTTCAAACGAAGAGAAAAAGCAAAAATCACAACCGCACAGAGCAAGAGAATTTATAACGGAGGTATGTACGCATCTGTGGAGTAAAAAATTTCTTCCCTTTAAGATCGTACAGGCGTATACTGCGGTACGTATTGCCGCAGTTGCACCGTGAGCTGATACAACGCACGTACCGCTTCCGTAGATATCGGAGATCTTTTTAAGTGTTTTTTCAACGGGTCCGTCCAAAGAAGGATCGTAAAGATTATCGGTTTCGGAATTTTCTGTTACATCACAGCCGAATATGTCACACAGCTCGTAACAGTTGTTTTTACCGCCGTGTCCCGGCATATGAAAACGCACGTATGAGCCGTTTGCATATGCCGATACCATATCGCCGATACCGTTAAGATTATTATCTTTCAAAGCAGTTCAACGCCGAGTTTTTTGCACGTATCAACTATTTCGTCGCTCCATATAGATGATTGCACCTCGCCTATATGAGCCTTGTTAAGTATCAGCATGCAAAGACGTGACTGTCCTATACCGCCGCCTATGGTAAGCGGTAAAGTGTTATTCAAAAGCATAGAGTGGAACGGCTTTTCAGCCCACTCAGACACACCTCTTTCGGCAAGCTGTGCTTTAAGAGACGCGGCATTTACTCTTATACCCATTGAAGATATTTCAAACGGAATGTCCAAAACTTCATTGTAGAACAGGATATCCCCGTTGAGCTCCCAATCATCGTAGTCGGGTGCACGTCCGTCGTGTACCGAGCCGTCGGAAAGTTTTTTGCCTATCTGAGAGATGAATACCGTCTTGTATTCTCTGACTATCAGAAGTTCCCTTTCTTTGGGAGATTTATCGGGATAAAGAGCACGAAGCTCCTCACTTGTGATAAATTTAACATCACGGTTCAGTTTACCGTTCAATTGAGGAAAGATATTGTTTATTGCCTGCTGTGTATCGCATATTGCATTAACGATCTTTTTTACCGTTGCGTAGAGATATTCTGTTGTACGTTCTTCTTCGTAAATTATCTTTTCCCAGTCCCACTGATCGACGTAAATCGAGTGAATATTGTCAAGATCCTCATCACGTCTTATGGCATTCATATCGGTATAGAGACCTTTGCCGTGTGAAAATCCGTATTTCGCAAGAGCCATTCTTTTCCACTTAGCAAGAGAATGAACGATCTGCGCTTCCGATCCTACAGCGGGAATATCGAAGCTTACGGGTCTTTCGACACCATTTAAATTGTCGTTAAGTCCGGATGCTTCCGTTACGAACAGCGGGGCGGATACACGCTGAAGTGACATAGCGCCGCTGAAATTATCCTCGAATATGCGTTTGATGAGAGATATCGCTTTTTGTGTTGAATAAAGATCGAGCGATGATTTATAATTTTCAGGAATCTTCATTTTTAAATCTCCGTTATCATTCTGAATGAGCAATAAATATTTAATTTATTATAACCCAACAGTAATTATAACACAAATACTTTGATAAATCAATAAGAAATGTAATTTTTCTTCAAAATAAAATCCCGTGACAGAGCACGGGAAGATATTAAATGTTGACAGGGGTACACAAAAAGGCTCTGTATCCTTTGGAAATAAGTTCAGTTCTTGCTTTTTTTGCGTTTTCTTCGTTTTCATAGACCGAAAAGACGGACGGACCGCTTCCGCTCATCAGTACACCGAACGGTGAATACGATTTCATTATTTTCTTTATCGTTTCATCAAACGGTGATACCGTTTCAAAGACATTATAAAATTCGTCAGAGATCTCTTTAAGATCTCCTTTTTTCAGAGCTGATATGATATTTTCTGCAGATCTGATATTTCTGTTTTCTTTTTTGTCAAGCTCCTCAAATGCCCATTTTGTGCTTACGGATGTGTCTCCTATAGCTATAACGATATAACAATCCGGCAGTTTGTTTATCTGCGTTAATTTTTCTCCTATTCCTTCTGCAATTGCCGTTCCTCCGCAAATACAGAAAGGCACGTCGGCACCTACGGTTTTTCCTATAGCCATAAGTTCCTCCATGGAAAACGGTTCACCGTAAAGGGTGTTCAAAGCTTTCAAAGCAGCAGCGGCATCGGTAGATCCGCCCGCAAGACCTGCACCGATGGGGATCTGTTTTTCGGCTTTTATTTCTATACCGGAAAGCGGCATCTCGATCTTATCAAAAAAACATTTTGCCGCTTTATATATCAAGTTATTTTCACAAGGTCCTTCTATTTTCGGACAATCTATGTGAATGCCTTCGCATGAGGTTTTTCGAAATTCAAGCACGTCGCAAAGTCCCACGGATTGCATTATACTTTGTAAGTCGTGATAACCGTTCGGAAGTCGTTCTTTTACTTCCAAAAAAAGATTGATTTTTGCATAAGCATTTATTTTTAATGTATCCATTTAAAAGCTCCGATTTTTTTCGTATTATATCATACGCAGAAAAATATGTCAACACTCATATTTTTGAAAGTAATATTGTAAATTTTTATAAATATATATACAAAACAGTAATTTTGTGATATTATTATAAAGTATAGTACTGTTTGGAGTAGAACGATGGAACTTGAAAAAAATGAAAATCTGATATATGGCCGCAATGCGGTACGCGAACTTTTAAAAAAAGGAAAAGATATTGACAAAATATTTGTAATGCGTGCAGAAAGAACCGGATCTTTAGGGTATCTGTGTGCTATTGCCGAAGAAAAAAGAATACCGATAATCGAAGCCGAAAAGTCGAAACTTGATAAAATGACCGACGGCGGTGTACACCAGGGCATATGTGCTCTTATCCCCGGTACTGAATACGTTGAAGTAAGTGATATTCTTGCACTTGCAAAAGAAAAAGATCAGGACCCTTTTGTCGTTATTGCAGACGGCATAGAAGATCCGCACAATCTCGGTGCGATCATACGAACCTGTGAATGTGCAGGTGCACACGGACTTATAATTCCGAAAAGAAGATCTGCCACGGTAAATTCAACAGCGGTAAAAGCATCAGCAGGAGCCGCATCGTATTTGCCGATAGCAAGAGTGACGAATATCGCTTCGACGGTTGACGAGTTGAAAAAGAAAGGTCTTTGGATATACGCCGCTGACTTTGGCGGAACAGATTACTTTGACTGTGATTTTTCAGGCGGCGTATGTATAGTTCTCGGTGCAGAGGGCAGCGGCGTTTCGCACATAGTCAAAACAAAATGTGATTTTACCGTTTCCATCCCAATGCTGGGAAATGTAAATTCACTTAACGTATCGTGTGCGGCCGCTGTAATACTTAACGAAGTTGCAAAGCAAAAATATATAAAAAAATAATTGTCTGTGGCAAAGAAAGGATAAAGTATGGATAACAAAGAAAAAAATGATATATCCGCTGATGAACTTATAAGACGTTTAAATATGACTCTTGGAATATCGAACGACGTTGACAGTGATGACGATGATGGCGATGATATTTTTTCTGATACACAGGACATTGAAAAATCAGATTCAAATGATACTGAAAATGAATCCACGGATGAAAAACTTACGGAAACTGACATTTCGGATGACAGTATTGATGTTTCAATTGATGAGATTGCAGATGACATACATAAATCTGTTGATGAAACAGATGATAAAAATAAAAAAGAGAAAAATCTGCCAAGTGAAGATTTTGAGCTTGTAGACGATACTCTCACGGATATATTTACAAAGAAAGACGAAAGCATTGAATTCAACGATTCACTCGTTGGTTTTTCAGATACGCTTGACAGACTTGACGATTCCGTCTTTCAGCCTGCACCGTTAAAGAAATCTTCAAGCAACGATGCACAGCGAAGTGTCAACAGCATAAACATAGCCGATAATTCCGAAGAAAACGAAAAGAAGCGTTCCTTTTTCAACGATGCGGATTTTGATGACGTTGAATTTTCGGATGCTCCTACGGCTGCTTTTCTCGCTGTAAGTAAAGACGATGAACCCGAAGATAAAGCGGAAACCAAAACTGATATAAATATAAACGAAACAGGTGATGATGAAAAAGGTGAAGAAGATACCATCGTTGCAGACGGTGTAAGTGCAGAACCGACTGTTCAATTTTCGTCAGATGATCCTGCAAAGGAAGAAGATATTCCGAATTCAGATCACCATCTCGATTATAACCAAACGTACAACAGCAATGAAGTATCAACAGACGGATACGACGACGCACAGCATGAGATAATGCATGCGATGGACTTTTCAAAGGCGCTTGAAGATGTATACGATAATGACATATCGGCATCTCAAGCCAATATTTCCTTGGGACACGTAGGCGAGAAAACTCCGAAGATGGAGCGTGAAACGGTAAAATCATCGAATGAATTTACAAATTCCGCACAGCGCAAGCCTTTTCTTGATAAATACAAGAAGCTTTATACGTCAGCTCGCTTGAAGTTTATCGGCGCGATGCTGTTCACCATCGTGTTAACTGCGCTTGAAGCATACGTATCACTTAGCGACAGCGTTCCGCATTTTATTGATCCTGTTGCCAATCCCCGAGTTCTTGTTCTTTTATCGCTGCAGTTATTTCTTATAACCTTTGCCTTCTTTTTTGAAAGTTTTATTACAGGTATAAAATCAATATTCAAGGGCAAGATCACCCCGCAGATACTTCCTACATTTTTTGTCATCATCACAGCAGCGTTCGGAATATACACGGCAATTACAGCGCCCGCTAATCCAACGCTTATGTTCGCTCCGTGCTCTTTGTGTATAACAGCAGCACTTATCAACGAGTACCGAGATCTTAAACGAGAGATATCGTCGTTCAAGATAATCTCAAGTAACAGAGTAAAATATTGTATTGATAAGTATACACCTGAAACAAAAACGGTTGAAAGTGACGATTTTTACAGCTATCTGCCCGAAAATCCGACTTTGCTTAAAATAAACAAAACGAGCTTTATTGAAAACTTCGTACAGAACACACGTAAAAATTCAAAGGCAAAATCCTATTTTCTGATTATACCGCTTGCTTGTTTGCTGATTGCTGTAATAGTTTTCGTCGCTATGCTGGTCCTCAAAAAAGGATTTGATTCTTCGTTCTCGTATGCATTCATACTTTTAAGCGCTATAATTCCCTCCTCGCTGTTTACTGCTTTCTCATTTCCTCTTTACAAAGCATCAAAAGAAGCGTTCAATGATGACAGTACGTTCGTCGGTGAATGTGTTGCAGACGATTTTTCGGACTCTGCCGTAGTCTCGTTCGATGACAAAGAGGTATTTCCTTCATATGCTTTGAAATTGCTTTCTGTTCGCGTGTACGGAGAAAATAGGATCGATCACATACTTTACGCCGCAACGAGTGTATTCAAAAAGCTCGGAGGTCCTTTGTACGACGTTTTTGAAAATGCTTCACGTGAGATAGAGAAAACGGATAATGTAAAAATATTCTCCGTTGACACAGACGGTATTGAAGCTACCGTAAACGAAGAGCATGTTTTGCTCGGAAGTGCGGCGTTTATGGAAACGAAAAACTTCATTCCCCTGTATACCGCAGACGATGAAAACGCTGAAGCAAAAAATGCAAAGCGTATCATGTATATGGCGTCGGGCGGCACGATAATTGCAAAGCTTTACCTTAAGTATACGGCCGATTCCGACTTTTCGCTCATTCTTCAACACTTGACGGATGCAGGTATGTGTATAGCAGTCAAGACGTTTGACCCAAACATAGATACTGCACTTCTCGCAGGTGATATCAACATCAAGAGATATCCCGTTCGTGTAGTTAAATGTTCTGATGCGTCCGAACTTTCGGAAACGACAAACAGTGCGGATGCCGTTATAGTATCTAAAAATTCCGCAAAATCACTTCTCAGGACGCTTACAAACTGCAGAAAGCTTTCATCTGTGATAAAAACCGGTGTTCTCGTTTCAACTGTATCTATCGTTATAGGTCTTATGATTATTGGTTTTTCCCTTTTTGCAGGTCTTGAAGGCGGCGTAGCATCACTTGTTATCGTACTTTATCAATTGCTCTGGATGATCGTTTGCAATATCGTTTCAAGAGTATATTTGAAATGACGTGATTAAAATATCCCTTAGTCGAACTCAAAAGCGAGCTGACTAAGGGATATTTTTATTTTTCGGATGTGTAATTGATGATAGATTCAAACACTTTTCGGTGAAGCTCAAATTCTTTTTCGACCTTCTCTTTGCCTTTAAGTGAAGATATTGCACTTCCCGATGTGTTGGCACGAAGACATAAAAACATATCGTCTCGGTAGTTGGCAAAACATGCAAAGGAATTTCCAAAATCAATGCTCTTTAGTGAAACACCGTATGTTTCGGCACTTTCCGGAACATTTTTGACGACCTCTGATAATTTTGATAATGCACCTGTGGTTTTTATCATATCATACTGCTCTTTATCAAGTATGTATATATAGGAGTCTCCAACACTTATTTCATTATTCAGAAGCTGAACAGCCTCGCTGTTTGAAGTTGAGGAAACGAACATATCGTTGTTTTTGCTTTCTGTGAACAGCTCCTTATTGAGGTACACGATATCTCGAATAGATATCTCCTTCACTTCTTCCGAAAGCTCATCATCGAACGTTGATTTTATAGCGTTTTCAATAGATTCAAGTCCTTCGACTGTGTGTGATAAAGGTCCTAAATACGTGACGAAAACGTCGTAGTCGGTTTTTGTAAATATCTGAACTATGAGTATTATTGCAATGACAAGCGCAAAACCGCCCATAACGAAATGCATTTTGTAGTAATAGCCGTATTCTTTAAACCAGTTTATTATTTTTTTCAATTTATATCACCTTGTTTTTTGTTTGATTATATCAAGATATAATGTATAAATCTACTTTATATTTAAAACTTTATAAAAAATGGCGTACCCGAATAGGGTACGCCATTTGATGATCAATATCAGTCTACCAAAAGATTCTTTTCTGTTTTGGGATCGAAGAAATGCATTACCTTGCTTTCGAACGTAACGTATATCATCTTACCGAAAACAAGCGACTTGCGCTGTTCATCGCTGAGGGATATCGTAGGAATGCGGACGATAAGCTTATCTCCGTTTTCTTCAATTACGTGCAAATGAAGCTCACTACCCATCATTTCATTGACGGTTATCTTGCACGGAATTGCATATGGATCGTTTTCGTTTGCAAGAACAAAGTGCTCGGGACGGACACCGAGAATTATTTCTCTTGAGCCAATTCCCTTGTTCTTCAGCATTTCTGCCTTTGCGCCGCTTATTTCTATCTTTGCGCCGTAAGGCGTTACGTAATATTTACCGTTTTCGCATATGAGATCGGTCTTAAAGGTATTCATTTTGGGAGCACCGATAAATTCTGCAACAAACAGATTATCGGGCATATCAAATACTTCTGTGGGAGTACCGACCTGCTGAATGAAGCCGTCCTTCATAATAACGATACGGTCGCCGAGAGTCATAGCCTCTGTCTGGTCGTGCGTTACATATATAAAGGTCGTGTCGATCTTTTGTCTGAGCATGATTATTTCCGCTCTCATCTGGTTTCTGAGCTTTGCGTCAAGGTTTGACAGCGGCTCATCCATCAAAAATACCTTGCTGTCACGTACCATTGCACGGCCGATAGCGACACGCTGTCTCTGACCGCCGGAAAGCGCGCGGGGCTTACGTGTAAGATATTCCGTGATGCCGAGTATTTCAGCAGCCTGTGTTACTTTTTCATAAACGACGTCCTGCGGAACTTTCTTAAGTCTTAAGCTGAACGCCATGTTTTCAAATACCGTGAGGTGCGGATAAAGCGCATAGTTCTGGAATACCATTGCTATATCACGGTCACGCGGCTGAAGGTCGTTTACGACGACACCGTCAATTTCAACAGTACCGCCGGAAATATCTTCAAGACCTGCTATCATACGAAGTGTCGTTGATTTACCGCAGCCCGAAGGTCCAACGAAAACAATAAATTCTTTATCGGCAATGTCAAGGTTGAAATTATCAACTGCAACCGTATCCTTGCCATATATTTTTTTAACATTAGTTAATTTAACCGTAGCCATAATAATCTCCATTCCACCGCAACAGCGGCGGCACAAATATTTTATGAAATTTAAATGTGAAAGCTTTCAAATTAAAATGGATCGAAAGACTTTCACGCCTTTTTCCTTATCCTTTTACCGCTCCGCCTGTTACGCCTTCAACATAGTACTTTTGCAAGCCGAGGAAGACAGCTGTAACGGGAATAGCCACAACAACACCTGCGGCACAGAACATAGTATAACTCGTATTTACGTTAGTTTTTGAAAGCCACTCAAACATACCGACAGCAACGTTCATGCCTTCGCTGTTTTCGTGAATTAGGTAGCTTGCGAGCATAAAGTCGCCCCAAGGTGCCATAAAACCCATAAGGATGGTGTAAATAACGATAGGTTTTGAAAGCGGCATAATAACCTTGTAAAATACCTGGAAACGTGTTGCACCGTCAACTCTTGCCGCTTCATCAAGGCTTTTCGGGATCGTATCGAAGAAGCCCTTTGATACGTAATATCCCATAGCACTGCTTGCACAGTAAACTATTACGAGTCCCACGGGAGCCATCTGCATCGTAAGTCCGAGATCGACAAATACCTTATAAATAAGTATCATCGTAAGAAATCCGGGGAACATTCCGAGAATGAGCATCACGTTCATCAAGAGTTTTCTTCCTTTAAAACGAAGACGCGAAAGCACGTAGCTCATTGAAAGAATGAAAATAGTCTGAAAAGCGGCTGTTGCAACACCCATGATGCCGGTGTTGATAAACCATCTGAAAAAGTCGGTTTCTTTAAAAAGTTTGACGTAGTTATCAAATCCGAACTCTTTGGGCCAGAGATAGCTTACCTGTCCGGGGTACTCAACTCTGAAGGATTCGAGAACGATGCCGAAAAACGGGAAAAGCCAGATGAGTGTTATAAGAACGAGGATAATATAGACAACGGTATTGCTGAGGCGTCTGCTTGCCTTTGCACCGAGTCCTGTCTTTTTTATCGTTGAGTTGTTTGTATTTTTCATTATTTGTAATCCTCCTCATTTCTTGTGGACGGAATTACGTTGTATACGATCAATGACAAAACCGCAACGACAACAAAGACGAGAATACCGATTATTGAAGCCATATAGTATTTACTGTCCGTACTGTTGAGCGTCATCTTATACAGCCATGTTATAAGCAAGTCTGTATACGTTACGGAAACACCGCCGGGGGTACCGAGTTCTGTATTCAACAGCTGGTTATTCTGAGTCAGCAAGTATATGACGTTGAAGTTGTTAAGGTTGTTTACAAAGCTTGTAAGCAAGTACGGACCCATAACGAACATCATATAAGGGAGCGTGATCTTTGTGTACTGCTGGAAGGTATTTGCACCGTCGATACGGGAAGATTCGTAAAGGTCCTGCGGGATATTCATAAGAATACCCGTTGCCATAAGCATAATATAAGGAATACCTACCCAAATGTTCAAAACGATAAGGAGTATTCTTGCCGACAGCGGATTTTGCCAAAGTGAGAATTGGTTGGCAGCCATCATCGAGTCGGGCAAAAGATTCCATTCGTAAATGAGTCCGCCTATGATACCGGATCTGTCGAAAAGTTTAGCAACGTACAAAAGAGATACGAACTGCGGAATCGCAATAGTCATGACCAAAACGGTTCTCCAGAACTTTTTGATCTTGATTCCCTTTTTGTTTATCATTATTGCAACGAACATTCCGAGAAAATAGTTAGAAAACGTTGCAAAAAACGCCCACATCAAAGTCCACGCAAGTATCTCGCCGAAAGCAAGACCGAGACCGCCCTGACCGAAATTGAGCAGTTCGTTGAAATGCTCAAGTCCTACCCAAGAGAAAAGGTTTGAGTAACCGTCGTGTGCGGCATCGTAGCTCGTAAAAGCTATAAGAACCATGTAAATGATCGGCAATACCGTGAAAGCACAGATACCGAGTATCGGCAAGGAAAGAAGAGTTTTGTGGAATTGATCGTCGAGTAACGACTTCATATCATCCTTACCGCTTTTAACTTTTTTGCCCTTTGCAGTAATATCCATACAGATACGGCACTGTTTTATCTGCAAACGCCACGTATAAATGAAAGCAATGATAAATATGACGGTTAAAAGACCGTAAAGGAGTACTTTTACGGAGTCGTCTCCGGGCACCCATACGTCAACGTCATATATGGCGTGATATTCTTTATGTCCCTGTACAGTACCGACTGTTGCACCTTTTTGGAACCAATTCACCTTTGAAAGCCAATATGCGCCTCCGCTGGGAACTACCATATATGCAATAAATACTACTTCAAAAAGTAAAAACAGAATACCGCGTAATATCTGTCCGTAATAAAAATTACCGAAACCGAATATTAAAAACGAAAGCTTTACAGCCCAATTACCTTTTACAAACGTTGTAATGATATCGAGCACTCCGTTTTTGATACCGCGGCCGCAGCTTGTGAAGAAGTTCAATATCTTCAAGCCGAGGTTTTTAAAAAAAGAAGGAATAGCACAGAAAAATAGCTTCAGCTTATACAAAAAAGCTTGAAACTTATTTAGCTTTAAATAATCTAAATCGTTTAATCTTTTCATGGTAAAAATATAAACCGAGTTTATACTGCTCCTTGTTATAATAAGAAAGCATTGTCGGCCGACACAAGGCTTTTGTCCCCTGTATGCCGGCTAACAATGCCTTCAACGTCCAACCTTAAATAACTCGTTTATTTAAGGTTGATGAAATCTTTTTGATTATGCAGCAACCAAATTGATAACTGCTGTTCCGTCTTCGTTTACTACGAGTTGGATATAGTAGTTGCCTGCAGTTTCTACAACATAGTTACCTCTGTTGGAGTTTGTTGCATCTGCATTGTCGGTGTTTTTACCGTATGCAACCTTCCAGTCCATACCGAGACGAACCTTGAACTCGTTACCGGCTTCAAGAGCAAATGCTTCTTCGGATGTCCAAGTGCCCTTAGGATCTTCCTTCATTGTGAAGTCTGTATCCCACATTGTGCCCTTAACAGCACCGATTATTGTATAAGAAGCTCTCTGTTCGGGAGTCAAAGTGATAAACTTCTGAACTGCCGCAGCGTAGTCGTCAAGACCCTTCTGGAGAGCTGCTTCATCTTCTGCATTCTTTGCAGCTGCACCGAGGAGCTTAACTGTATCCCAGTAAACGCCCGCTATCTGACCCTGAAGAACAGCGTGTTCGCTCTGTTTAGCAAGAGCAGCGAGGGAAACGTTGGACTTAACAGCTTCAGATGCCTGAGATGCCTTGTTGGAAGGACCCCACTGGAATTTTTCATATCTTTCGTTCTGGCACTGTTCGCCTGTGAGGTACTGAGCCAAGAGAGAAAGAACTGCTGCTTTCTTAGCGTCGCTCTGAGGTTTAACACCCATAAGCTTGTTACCTTTGTATGAGCCGAGGTGGTAGGATTTGCCGTCTACTTCAAATGAAGGAAGGTCTGTAGCTGCGAGGTTGTCGCCAAAGTGTTCAGCAGCAGCGTTAGCGTTCCAGGTACCTGTAACTACAACAGCTGCGTCTGTAAATACGTTAGCGTCAGCTTCGTATGCTGTAGACTTAGCAAGCTTCTGCATACCCTTCATAGCTATAAGGCCTTCGGGAGATGCAAAAGTATCGTCAACGGAAACAAAATCACCGTTTTCGTTCGTTGTCCAGTTAGAGTGACAACCTGTTGCAAAGAAGAAGGATGATGTGTACCAAGAATCTTCCAAAGCATAACGGATCTTCTTGTTGTTAGCTTCGCAAGCTGCAATAAGCTTTTCAAGACTTTCAGCATCTTCTTCTGTGATGATGCTCTTATCGTAGTACATATAGTAGCCGTTATCGCTTGTCAAAGGATAAGCGTAGAGTTTACCGCCTACTGTTGCTGCTGCAACGGAGTCTGCATCATTGTTCGTTTTGATCGTTTCTGTAGCTGCCTTACCGGGTTCAGCAAGTGCTGCTGCCTGAACAAGACGAGCGAGCTGGTCCTGTGCGAAGCAGTAGATGTCGGGAGCAGAAGCAACGTCTGCAATAACCTTAGAACCTGATTCGGATTCAGCAACGCCTTCAACCTTAGCGTTTATTATAACGCCGGGGTTAGCGGCTTCAAAAGCGTCGATCTGCTGCTGGAACGATGCAGCCACGCCTTCTACTTCAGATACCCACAAAGTGATATCATATGTTCCTGCAAGTTCAGACGAAGCATTTCCGCTGTCAGCAGAAGTGTCAGAACCTACATCGTCTCCTCCGCAGGCTGCAAAACAAGAAGCAACCATTACAAGAGCGAGAATGAGAGAAAAGATTTTACTCATCTTCATAAGAGTAACTCCTCCTTAAAATAAATATTTTCGCGTCTTATGACGCCTTTAGAAGTATAGCACTTTTTACACATTTTGTCAAGTGCTGAATGTTAATTTTGGGTATTTTTACACAGAAAAAGTATACACTTATCGGGAAATTCGTCAAATACAGTAAGTTTTTTATGCTTCGATACTGTACGGATATTATGATACCCCGATCATATCACAGTTTATCCCTCTTTTTTGAAGAAATGAAAAATTATTTATTCGATCACTACACTTGTTTGTGCGCCGAGGGTCAAAACAGTGCCTTCGAGCTTTGCATTTGACGATCCGATATATTCGCAAAGAATGCTCGGCAGATATCCGTCAAGGTCTTTACAGCCGGAAAGATCGACGGAAAGTTCCGACGTTGAAGTGTTATGAATGACACACAGCTTTTCACCGTTATATTCTATCATAAATCCGCCGAGATTTTTATCTCCGCACGACACCGAAGTATAATCACCGCAAGCGATAGCCGGATATTTATGGCGTACGGATATGAGCTTACAGTAGTAATTATACATACTGTTTTCGTCTGCTGTCTGTGTTGCGACGGTAGTTTTTATCTGTTTGTCCTTTGAATAAGTTGCACCGATGGGATTTCTTACGGTATCGGAATCTCCCCAAGGCATTGCAAGTCTGCGGTTTGCGTCTGTGTTTTCACTTCCGCGCGAGCCTTTCATACCGAGCTCTTCGCCGTAATATATGACAGGTGAACCCGAAGACAAAAGATAAAGGTTTGCCGCCATTTTCATATTATTTTCACTGATAAACGCACCTGCAATTCTGTCCATATCGTGATTTGACAAGAACTGCATTATCATAGCATCGGGATCCTTTTCAAGTATCATATCCTGATATGATTCAATATAACTAGTATAGTTTACAAGAGAAAAGCTTTTTGCCGCTTTTGCAATCATTCCCTCTGCTTGGGAAAGTGTGAAGTTAAAGCAGTTGAGCGCACTGTAATATTCAATTACTTCGTTATCACCCGACCAGCATTCTCCGACACAGTAAATATCGGGCTTTACAGCTTTGAGCTGCTGCATGTACCATTCCCAGAATTCAACACTCTTTCCGGTATTTCCGTAATAGATGTACTTAACGGCGTCGAATCTGAATCCGTCAACTCCGAGATCAAGATAATACTTTGCAACGTTAAGCATATCTTCTCTGACCTCGGGATTATCGTAATTAAGCTCCGGCATATCGCCTGAAAAATTACATTCGTACCAGCAATCCGTGTTGGATATTTTCTGGTAGGTGATACCGCTTTGCTTTTCCGAATCCGTTACGCAGGTATAATAGTCGTAGTATTTATCTTCAGTATTTCCCTTTGCACGCGCTTCTTTAAATTTAACGAACCAATCGTTTGTGGTCGAGGTGTGATTTATTGCAAGGTCGAGAATGAGTTTTACGTTTCTTTCTTTACACAGTGCTATAAGCTCTTTAAGATCGTCCTCTGTACCGAACTGTCTGTCTATCTTATAGTAATCTCTTGCATCGTATTTGTGATACGAAGGCGAGCTGAATATGGGAGAAAGCCATATTCCCTGCACGCCGAGACTTTTTCCCGAATTTATATTTCCATCATTGAGATAATCCATTCGGTTGATTATTCCGCGTATATCACCGACGCCGTCGTTGTTCGAATCTGAAAAAGAACCGACGAATATCTGATAAAACGTACGGAAATTATTGTCTATAGGATCGACCATAGGAGGAGCTGTATTACCTGCATCCGTAGTATCTGCAGAATCGTTTCCCGAGCATCCGGAAAGACAAATTGATGAAAGTATAGCGACGAACGCCAAAAATAACGTGATGATATTTTTCATTTTCATTTCCTTTCAGCTTAATTTAATTATTTCCGACTACAGCAGTGTCGTTTACGTATATTCTGACGCCTATTGAGGGTATCGTCACCTTACCGCTTTCCTTAACAATAACGGATGAGCCGGAAAGTTCATTGGTTGCAACGAGATTCCATTCACCGTCAAGCACATACGGAATGTCCGTTTTATGAGGATTTATTATCGCCTTTGCTTTTGTTCCGTCTGCGTTAATAAAATCAACGAGAAGCATACCGCTTCCGAGTTCCGTAAAGTTTATTTCCGTTTCGTTATCGGAGAATATCTTATAAGCTTTACGCATTTCGATAAGTCCTTTGTAGTAGAGCATAGTTGCGTATTCCCTGCTTCCGTCCTGCAGAACCGACCAGTTTATATTGTTTACGGAATCATCGGATTTGTAGCTGTTTTCGTCTCCGCCTTTGGTTCTCAGCATTTCCTCACCTGCCTGCCAGAACGGAGTTCCCTTCGATATCATAATTATCGCCGCACCGAGGTTGTTCATTCTGTTTCGTTCATCATCTGAAGAGGCGGGAGAAGACAAAAGCAGTTTATCCCAAAGCGTATTATTATCGTGTGCGCTCATATAGTTTATTACCATTGAGTCTTTAACGCTCCACGAGCCGAAACCGACACCGCCTTTGATACCGAATATCACCTTTGAAAGATTTTCACCCATCGGAGAACCGTTTATATATCCTTGCGAAGTTTTGCCGAATACGCTTCCTTTAAGTCCGTCACGTATTACGTCGTTAAACACTGCGATCGCCCCGATGGCGTTACCTGTGGGAGTTATCTTGCTTATTTCCGACTGGTTTGCCTGAGTGCTTCCGTCGATCGTCGAGCCCATCATCCAACCCTCGCCATATATAATTGCATTGGGGTTTAATGTATGAACTGCCGATTCGATATTCTGCATCGTGTTCAGGTCGTGAAGTCCCATAAGGTCGAAACGGAAACCGTCGAGCTTGTATTCACTCATCCAATATGATGTGGATTCAACCATAAATTTACCGTACATATATCTTTCGGATGCCGTATCGTTACCGCATCCGCTTGCAGAAGAATTAGCGCCGGATTCGGTATATCTGTAATAGTAGTAAGGTACTATTTTGTTAAGCGAGCTGTTTGCATCGTAGGTGTGGTTGTACACAACGTCCATTATTACACCTATTCCCGCTTCGTGCAACGCCATTACCATTTGCTTGAATTCTTTTATTCTGACTTCACCGTTATAAGGGTCTGTCGAATAGCTGCCTTCGGGGACGTTGTAATTTTCGGGATCGTATCCCCAGTTAAACTGAGAATCGGGATTTTTTTCATCTACCGATGCGTAGTCGTATACGGGAAGCAGATGAACGTGTGTTATGCCGAGGTCTTTGAGATAATCTATACCGACGGACTTACCGTGTTCGTTGACAAGTCCCGTTTCTGTAAATGCAAGATATTTGCCTTTATATTGTGAAGATGATATTTTATTTGAAAAATCTCTTACGTGTACTTCCCATATTACCGCTTCCGAATAGCTTGATATTGATGAATTATATACAACATCATCCCAGCCTTCGGGATCTGTTTTGGAAAGGTCTGTCACCATTGCTCTTTTTCCGTTTACACCTGTCGATTTTGCGTAAGGATCGACAGCTTCCTGTGTGCCTGCACACGTGGTAACGGTATAAGTGTAATACGTTCCGTGACCGCATTCATCGGTATATTCCCAGACACCTTTTTCGCCCTTTACCATATCTGCATTTTTATATGCATCAACGTCGTTGCCTGCCGTAAAAAGATTTATAACCACTTTTGATGCAGTGGGCGCCCAGAGCTTAAATACTGTTTTTCCGTCTTTTACGGTAGCACCGAGGTCATCGCCGTCGTAATGATATTCATTTGCAAAATATTCGCTGTCAAATATTTCAAGCGGTATTACCGTTTTTTCTCCGTAGCCTTCTATAACCACACGGTAATTTGCCGAAAGATCAAGATTTTCTTTTATCTCGACGTATCCCCATGATGCAGATCTTCCGAGCGTTGAAAGTGATGATACCTCAAGCTCGTTATCGCCCTTGTATACTTTTACGGCAGATAGATCTGTTATTTCCGCTTGCGGCGTTATTCTGTATTTGATCTTATATTCGTCAGCCATTTCAGCCAATAAAAATTTTTTCATAGTTTCCAGAGTTTTTCCTCCATCGTTACTGGTGTATTGACTACCTACACCCGATTTAAGATAAATGAAGGTTTCTTTTCCCTCAATTACCGCAAATCTGTCCTGTTCAAAATCCTTTGTCGCGCTTCCCCATTCGCTTCCGCCGGGATCGGAGCAGTCGCGGCGCACGATAAAGCCGACCTCGTTTACATCAGAAGGTACATTAAGCACGACCTTAGCACCGTATTGACATTCGTGGAAAAGATACCCCTGTCCCGGTTTATCATCCCACCATATCCACATATCGCAATTTTCGTACGTTCCGTTATAGTTCCAATAGAACGTGAGCTGATTAAAGCCGTCTTCAAGCGGTAATGTGTATTCGTCTTCATTTTGAAGCGTTTCTGATTCACTTTCAGATCCGCTTTCGGATTCACCGGCACCGTTTTTCGGTCCGCAGGAAGAAAGTACAATAGCCTGTACTGTAAGTATGGCAATAAATGCCGAAATAATTCGCAGATATTTTTTCATTTTCATCCTCGTTATCTCTTATACTTTAATTTTTTCGGGATAACATTCCCGTTTTTTCAAAATCCTTTGGTATTATATCACCGTTTAGAAAGAAAATCAACAGTTTTTGTTAAAAACCTCTTGATATAACAAGAAAATAATAAAGAAAAGAACCGAGTACAACCCGATTCTTTTTCTTTAGATCCAATTAATCTTTTTTAAGATCACATTCTGTGCCGCATTTGCCGCCGCACTGCTTCGAATATGGACAGCCGATACATTTTTGACCTCTTTTTTTTGCACGGATGATATAAAACAGTGCGCCGCCGACAGCGAGCATTATTGCGATTATTGCAATTATATCAACAGTATTCATAATTATACCTTAACTGTGTTTTCCTTTTTCATCTGATTGTTTTTTCTTATAACTGCTACGGTGAATATTGCAACGATACAAAGAACTATTGCCCAACCGAGGATAGGCATCCAAGGTTCACCGAAGCTTCCGCCTGTGAAAAGCGTACCGAAGAAGAAAACGAGGAAAGCGACTGTATAACCGACTGAAAATTGAAGTCCGACACCTGCCCAGAACCACTTTTTGCTGTTGATCTCTGAATTCATAGCACCGAGAGCCGCAAAGCAAGGGGGAGTAAAGAGGTTGAACATAAGGAATGCAAGACCTGCGGCAACCGTGATACCGCCCATATTTGATGCACCGATAGAACCTACCGCTTCAAGATCTTCGTTTATAAGATTTTCAAACATAAATACGGTCGCAAGCGTTGAAACGACACATTCTTTGGCAATGAAGCCGGTAACAGCCGCCGCGGCAAGCTGCCAAAGCGTAACACCGACAATAGGCGCTATAATGTAAGCTATAGGGGTTGCAATACTTGCAAGAATCGAGCTTGCGGGATCATCTGCAACTTTAAAGCTCCAGCTGTACGTTTGCATCATATATACTACGAAGTTGCATACGAGTATAATCGTACCCGCTTTAACTATGTAAGCCCAACCTCTCTGGCACATTGATTTGAATGCAAGCCAGAATGACGGGACCTTATATTCGGGAAGTTCAATGATAAAATACGATTTTCTCGCTTTGTAACCGTTGAGTCTGTTGACAAGAAGAGCGCAAAGAAGGATGATGACGATACCTGCAAAATACATCGTCGTTCCTACCCATTCCGCATCATCAAAGAAAGCGCCTGCAAAAAGTGAGATAACGGGAAGCTTTGCTCCGCACGGCATAAACGGCGCAAGCATTGCTGTTGAACGGCGTTCACGCTCGTTGCGTATCGTACGGCATGCCATAACACCGGGGATAGCACATCCAGTACCTATAACGAACGGGATAACGGATTTACCTGAAAGCCCGACCTTCTTGAAAATAGGATCGAGTACGACAGTAGCACGTGCCATATATCCGCAGTCTTCAAGAAGCGCGATGAGAAAATACATTACCATAACGAGCGGTAAGAATCCAACGACTGCCGCAACGCCTTCGATAATACCTTCGAGTATGATAGCTTGAATTATATCGTGTGAACCTTCAAGCCAACCTGCAACGATATCTTTGAACCAAGCTATGCAGTCAACGAGACCCCAAAGGTGTCTGTCGCCGATGTCATAGCCTTCTGCAAGCCAAACCCCGGGGCCTGCCTGAGATATCCAGAAAACTGCCCACATTACAACGGCAAATATCGGAATACCGAGCCACTTGTTCGTAAGTATCTCGTCGATCTTGTCGCCGATATTTTTGTCTTTCGTCAATACCTTGCGGGATTCGACTTCTTTTACCACCTTGTTAACGAATTCAAAGCGTTTGCGATCCGCTTCTTCTACCGCCGTCTTATTCGTAAGATCAATTTCACCCTGTGCGTAAGGTGCTTTCTGCTTGCTGTTTGCGTGCTCTACAGCTTCTTTTATAAGAGCTGAAAGACCCGAGGATGAAGTCGATACCGTATTAACGACAGGACAGCCGAGCTTTGAGGATAACAGCTCTGTATCTATCTTCGTTTCCTTCTTCTTATTGATGTCGCTTTTGTTAAGCGCAACAACGACGGGAACACCGAGCTCAAGGAGCTGTGTTGTGAAAAAAAGGCTTCGGCTCAGATTCGTAGCATCAACTATGTTGATTATAACGTCAAGATTTTCGTTTTTAACGTACGAGCTTGTAACGCTTTCTTCCCTTGTAAAAGGCGACATTGAATAAGCGCCCGGAAGATCAACGGCGATAAGCTCACTGTCACCTGCATACGTTTTTTTGATCGGACATTCTTTTTTGTCTACCGTAACACCTGCCCAGTTACCGACTTTTTCATTTGAACCCGTAAGGGCGTTGTACATCGTCGTTTTTCCTGAGTTAGGGTTACCTGCCAAAGCAATTCTCATGGATTTTTCCCCCTGTATCAACAAATAATTTTAAACATATTAATCACGGCACAGTTAGCATCTGCTAACCGTTTGTCGAAAAAAAACAATCGTACGATTGTTTTTTTCAGTTAAATACTTCTATAGCCTCGGCTAACTGATTGTCAATGTTATACCTGGCGTCTTTTATAGAAACGGTGCATCCGCCTCTGCGGTGCGCGATGACAGTTATTGCCTCGCCTTCATAACAACCGAGTGAAAACAAAAACGCATCCAGTTCTTCATCGTCCGTTTCTATTTTTCGGATTATGTATTCCTTTCCCTCAATGGCATCTTTTAATGTCATAATGCTCACCGTGAATCCCGTTTACGTAAACATAAACTGTACTGAGTTAGCCTACACTAACCGCTGTCCTTAAAAAACGGTTACCCTCTGCTAACCTCGTATATTATACTCGACTTTCCACGTTTTGTCAAGTACTTTTTTAAAAAAAACATACTTTTTTGCAGTTTATAAAAATCAAATGATACTTCCCCCGCCTGTTAATATCCAGACGAGGGAAAGTTATTTTAATTTACTGTTTGATCTTTTTTTCAGCCATTGCCAAAGCTTCGGTTATATGAGGCTGGAAATTATCAAGTCCTACCTTTTTAACGAAGCCTGCTTTTTCCATTGCACGCATGGGCTGGCTGTTGACGCGGGAGAATATGACTGTTATACCGTTTTCGGCACATTTATCGTACAGTGCTTCAAGAGAGTTCATTGCGGTTGAATCTATTGCCGAAACGCTTCTCATTCTGAGAATGAGGCATTTTGTGTAATTCTTGACGGTTATATCTGCAATTCTGTCAGCTGCGCCGAAGAAAAGCGGTCCGTTCATTTCATAAACGCGTATTTCTTTGGGAAGATTGGGAAAATGCTCGATATTGTCATCATAGCTCCACGATCTCACCGTCACCTCATCGCTCATACGCTTCATAAACATAACGCAAGCGAGGATTATACCGACGGCGATAGCAACAACGAGATCAAATACTACTGTCAGAACGAAAGTCAGAACAAGTACAAGAACGTCACTTTTGGGTGCCGTTTTTACCAAGCGCACGAAAGTACGCCAACCGCACATATTATACGCCACACCGAAAAGCACGGATGCTATAACGGGCATAGGAATGAGTGCCGCATACGGCATAAGCAAAATAAGTATCAAAAACAACACTACAGCGTGTATCATACCTGCTATCGGAGTTTTACCGCCGTTTTTAATATTTGCTGCGGTTCTTGCAATAGCACCCGTTGCGGGGATGCCTCCGAAGAGTGCCGAACCTAAGTTACCTATTCCCTGTGCTACGAGCTCTGCATTTGAATTATGCTTCGTATTTGTCATACCGTCTGCAACAACGCAGGAAAGGAGAGATTCAATAGCGGCGAGTATTGCTATTGTAAACGCATCGGGTGCTACGTTTCTCACCGTATCAAAGCTGAATGACGGAAGTGAGAATTTCGGAGGAGCGTTGCTTACGGTATAAAGATCACCTATAGTATTTACTTCAAGATTGCAAAGCGCAACAACAGCGGCACCTGCAACGACAGCAACGAGCGATGCGGGTATCTTATTTAAGTATTTAATTTTAGGCCAGAAGATAACGATCAAAAGGCTTCCGATACCGACTATAAGCGCCCAGATATTGAAGCTTGAAAAATTATGTATAAGTGCTTCAAGCTTTTCAATGCTTTCAACGGGCGATTCGCCGTTTGCATAAGTTACGCCGAAAAAGTCTTTAAGCTGTCCTATAACGATCGTTACGGCAATACCTGCCGTAAAGCCTGTTGTAATAGTGAACGGAATAAATTTTATAAGCGCACCGAGACGGAAAACACCCATAAGGATAAGGAGAATTCCCGCCATTACCGTTGCGGTTATAAGTCCGTCCATACCGTTTTCGGCAACGACGCCCGCTACGATTGTGGCAAACGCCGCCGTCGGTCCTGCTATCTGCACACGGCTTCCGCCGAAGAACGAAATAAGGAAACCTGCGATTATCGCCGTATAGAGACCTTCTTCAGGTCCTACGCCCGAAGCAAGCGCCAATGCTATTGAAAGCGGTAAAGCGATTATTGCAACTATTATTCCGGAAATTAAATCGGATATGAACTGTTTTCCGTTGTATCCTTTGAGCGATGAAAACAGTGCCGGGGTAAGGTCTTTCATCAAAACGCCTTCTTTCAAACATACTTTGTACATAGTCGTACCAAATTTGTTATTTTATCACAAAGTATTACATATTTCAAGCCTTTTTTCTTTTATTTTCAAAAAAACAGATATTTGGAGTGTAATTTTTACACAGCGAATATCTGTTTTAGTTTTATTTAACGAATAATTCTCCGTTTTCTTTTACGTCTACCGTAAGGACATCTCCTATATTAAGCTCACGCGAAAGTATTGCCTTTGCAAGTATTGTTTCAACGGTAGACTGCAGATATCTTTTCATAGGTCTTGCACCGTAGACGGGATCGTAACCCGATAATATAATCTTATTTTTTGCATTATCAGTTATTTTAAGGTGAAGACCTTTTTCGGAAAGTCTGCCCTCGATCCTTTTAATGAGTATATCGGCAATTTTTCCGATATCCTCACGTGACAGGGGCTTATAGAATATTATCTCATCAAGTCTGTTTAAAAACTCGGGGCGGAACGCCTGACGCAGCTGAGCCATGATCCCCTCTTTCACGTTTTCGGGTATTTCTCCGGTTTCCGCACAATCAAGCAAATACTGCGAACCGATATTTGACGTCAGAATTATAACGGTATTTTTAAAATCGACCGTTCTTCCCTGGCTGTCCGTTATCCTTCCGTCGTCAAGCACCTGCAAGAGGATGTTAAACACGTCGGGATGGGCTTTTTCTATCTCGTCAAACAGTATTACCGAATACGGCTTTCTTCTTACGGCTTCGGTAAGCTGTCCACCTTCGTCGTATCCGACGTATCCGGGAGGTGCGCCTATAAGGCGGGAAACGGAGAATTTCTCCATATACTCACTCATATCTATACGCACCATATTGTGCTCGTCATCGAACATAGCTTCGGCAAGTGCTTTTGCAAGCTCCGTTTTACCGACACCCGTAGGACCTAAAAACATAAACGAACCTATCGGTCTGTTGGGATCGGATATACCTGCACGTGAACGAATGATAGCTTCAGATACTTTATCAACCGCTTCATCCTGTCCTATGACGCGCAAATGAAGTGTATCGGCGAGATTTAATATTTTTTCACGTTCTCCGCCTGCAAGCTTTGAAACAGGTATTCCCGTTCTTGCTGATACTATTTCGTTTATTTCTTCCTCCGTTACGGTATCCGTTACAAGGCTTTCGCCTGCCTTCGTTTTTTCTGCTTTTTCGAGAGCCGCTTTCAGTTTTCCTTCAAGCTCGGGCAAGGTTGAAAATTTAAGGCGTGAAGCCGTTTCATATTCGTAGTTCATCTGCGCTTTTTCAAGCAGTGCGTTTGTTTTTTCTATTTCCTCTTTCAGCTTTTTAACGTCTTCAACGGAGTTCTTTTCGTTTTCCCACCTCGTTTTGAGAGTATTATAATTTTCTCTGTCGGCTGAAAGCTCCTCTGTAAGCTTTTCAAGTCGCTCCTTCGATAGTGTATCAGATTCTTTTTTAAGTGCCGTTTCTTCTATTTCAAGCTGAATTATCTTACGGCGCAACAAGTCAAGCTCCTCGGGCATCGAATCTATCTCCGTTCTGATGCACGCACACGCCTCGTCGATAAGATCTATTGCTTTATCGGGCAAAAATCTGTCGGATATATATCTGTTTGAAAGTGTTGCCGCGGCAACTATCGCTCTGTCCTGGATACGTACGCCGTGGAATATCTCATATTTTTCTTTGAGTCCGCGGAGTATTGATATCGTATCTTCAACTGTGGGTTCATCGACGAGTACGGGCTGAAAACGGCGTTCGAGTGCCGCATCTTTTTCAATATATTTTCTGTATTCGTCGAGTGTCGTCGCACCTATACAGTGAAGCTCACCGCGTGCCAACATTGGCTTCAAGATATTCCCTGCATCCATTGCGCCGTCTGTTTTTCCGGCGCCGACTATCAAATGAAGCTCATCTATGAAAAGAATGATCTTTCCGTCTGAATTTTTAATTTCATTGAGAACCGCTTTGAGTCTTTCTTCAAACTCACCCCTGAATTTTGCTCCTGCGATAAGTGAACCCATATCAAGAGAAAAAACGGTTTTGTTTTTAAGCCCTTCGGGCACGTCGCCTCTCATTATTCTCTGAGCGAGTCCTTCAGCTATAGCTGTTTTACCGACTCCCGGTTCACCTATCAAAACGGGATTATTTTTTGTTTTTCTTGAAAGTATACGGACAACATCACGTATTTCGCTGTCACGTCCTATGACGGGATCGAGTTTTTGTTCTCTTGCTCTTGCCACAAGGTCTGTGCCGTATTTTGCAAGAGCATCGTACGTCTGTTCCGGATCATCGGAAGTTACCCTGCTGTTTTTTACACTTGAAAGAGCCTTTTGGAATCCTTCTTTCGTTATTCCGTTATCTTTAAATATTTTTTTGATCTTGTCTGTGGGACTATCGAATACAGCGAGCATAATATGCTCAACCGAAATATATTCGTCCTTTTGCTCATTTGCTATCTTTTCACTTTTTGAAAGGACTTTATCGCAATCGGGAGAGATATATATTTTATCCGCTTCCCTGCCTGCGAAGCTTACCTTCGGCATACTTTCGATAACGCTTTTTAAAGAAAGCAGTACCGCCGCAGGATCGAACGATGCTTTTTCAAAAAGCTGTCTTATCAATCCGTCATCGGGTGAAATAAGGGAATAAAGCAAATGTTCGGTCGTTATCTGCTGATTTGAGTTTTCGCTTGCAAGGCTTTGGGCATCCTGCAAGGCTTTGATCGACATTTTTGTAAGTCTTTCTGTTTGCATAACGTTTCCTCCTAAATTATTACGTTTATACTGTTAAGATATGATCTGTATTTTTCGTCAGCTTCTTCAAAAGAATATTTTCCCGAAACCGTACCTTTGATTATATCGTCGAAGCATTTTATATAAGCACTTATGCTGTCGGCAACATCGTTTAAATCGTTGTCTTTTGTACTGTCAAACATAATGGAACGGACAAATTTAACGTCACCGTAACAGTATTTTACAGGATGCTTCAGCATCATCGGCAGGTACGAACCTTCAAGACGTATAAAAAATTCAAAAAACTCATCCGTTACGGAAATGAGTGCTTCCGACTGTGTTCTTAAAGAAACCGAAAGCTGTCCTATTGCACCGTTTTTTATTTCCCGGTAAAGATGTACGTCGTATTTAAGTGTCGGCCGATACTTATATTCAAGTGTCGTTTTTACCGACATTGTGGGTCTGTTTGGTGTTAAAACGGGGACGATGTTATCATAAACGGACAGCATTTTTTCAACCTGTCTGAAAATATTTTCTATACGCATTTCGGGTGTCGTCAGCGAAAGATAATCCGCAAGGATCATATTTATAAGATTTGATCGGTTAGTTCCCTTTTTTAATGCCAGCATATCTATTTTTGACACTACCGAATCGGAAAGGATCAGACTGTACAGACTTTTTTGCATTTCTACACCTCCGTTTTCTGTATTTAGAGTACAACAATTTATATATTTTGTCAAGCGGTTTATATAAATTTTATTACAAATTTCTCTTCCATTAAAACGGAGCGGTTAAATAATTAACGGTAACCGAAAAATCGATTACCGTTAATTATTATATTTTCTTATAAGTAAGTACGGAAAAATCTGCGGTTATCTCAAACGGCGGGATCGATTCAAGCTTTGAGCGCTTCGACGCGGGCGTTGTGTAATAGTACGGCGTCATCGAAAAAAGATCTGTGACCGTTTTCGTATCATTCGGTAAAAATTTATATTTAATGATATTTTTATCCGTAAGTTCAAAACCTTCAAGGGTATCGTTCGTTTCATCTTTGATCCGCACGGTATCGTAGACGGCTCTTTTGAGTTCGATCAGATGCTCGGGATTCGGTACGGCAAGTATTACCGTACCGCTCGGTCGTAGCAGTCGCTTGTACTCATCAAGAGCAAGAGGTGAAAAGACGTTTACGATAGTATCAAACGAAGAATCGAAGTACGGCATACTATAAACACTGCCGACGCAAAATATCCCAAAGCTTTCTCCCTTGCACAGTTTTGATGCGTACGCTACAGCTTTCTTTGAAATATCTATTCCATAGACCGTAACACCTTCATTTTCTCCCATTTGCTTTGTATAATAGCCTTCACCGCATCCTGCATCAAGCACTGTTTTTCCGTTTGAACTCACCACGGCATCACTTATTGCATCGCAAAGCTTTTTGTAATATCCAAAGGACAGAAAATTTCTGCGTGCCGACACCATAAGCGTATCGTCGCCGTGCGTTTTACCGCTTTGATTCATGGAAAGGTTTACATATCCCTGCGATGAAATATCGTAGCTGTGGCGTTTTTCACACTTCAGCGTATTGTTTTCTTTATATAAAACGTCACCGCAGACGGGACATTTAAAAATGGTTTTTTCTTTCATTTGGGTGCATACCCTCTTTCAAAGTTGATATTTATTCCGTCGGTCGTAAGTACTATACCGCCGTCACGGTCCGTGCGGTAAATCTCCATGCCGAGGTCTTGTATCTTTTCACAGACCGCGTCCGACGGATATACTTCCCCGTCATCTTCTCCTGCCGATATTACAGCATATTTTGCCCCGACAGCTTTTAAAAAATTTTCAGTACTTGATTTGTTTGATCCGTGATGCGCTATTTTAATAACATCAGCTGACAGATCAAGTCCCGATGATAACAGCATACTTTCGCATATGAGCTGTCCGTCAGCCATGAACAGCATTTTAAAATCACCGTAGGAAAGCATCTGCACAACAGACGATTCGTTATCATCTTTGAGTGATAAAATACCGCCGTCCGGAGAATATGTCGTAAGAGTTGCACGACCGAGTGTCAATACGTCACCGACTGCAGCAAAATGTATCGGCACGTTTTTTTCCTCCGCACGTTCTACCATTTTTTCGTATTCACCGCTTCCGTTGTTATGCGGACTTATATAAAGTTCACCTACTGAAAAATTTTTGATAAGCTTCGCCATAGCACCTATATGGTCTTTATCCGGGTGTGTTCCGACAGCATATTTCAGATTCGTGATCTTTAGGTCATTTAAAACGCTTTCTACGTAGTCGTAGCTTTTTTTATATCCGCAGTCAATTATCATATGCTCATCTTCGCACGATAAAACTATAAAATCCGCCTTGCCTATATCCCCTACAATTATTTTAAGAAGCGGTAATGATTCGTTTGTTTCGTTCTTATTTACAGCAGTGCTGTCAGCATTTTCTGAAACTATATCGTTTTTCGCACAAGAGGAGCAAAAAAAGATCAAAGTAAGCAATAAACAAAATATTTTCATATATTTCCTCCTAAAACAGTATATCATAATTTTTTTCGTAAAGCAATATATAACGGTAAAAATATCTTTAACTGCATATTCACCACAAACCGTTAATAAACTTTAATCAAAGACTAAAAAAGCGGAGGTAATTATGCAAAACTCTTATTCACCCGAGGGAGAATATTTCATAAGCGAGGAAAATGCACGTATTTGTTCCGATACGGAATTGTTAAAAAAAGCGAAAGAAAGCAAGAAAATACTTGAAGGGCGTGCCGTTTTATGCGACAGGAATATGAATTTAACCGTAAATTTGGGCGGTAACATTTTCGGAATAATTCCAAAAGAAGAAGTTGCATATCAGCCCGACAACACCGAAGTAAAAGATATCGCGATCCTTACAAGAGTAGGAAAACCCGTATGCTTTCACGTTACGGGATTCACGGAGATAAACGGAAGAAAAACAGCCGTTTTATCAAGAAGATCCGCCCAAAAGGAATGTTATGAGAATTTTTTGTCAAAACTCATTCCCGGGGATATAATTCCCTGTTGTATAACGCACACGGAATCATTCGGCGCTTTTGCCGATATAGGATGCGGAATGATAGCACTTTTACCGATAGACTGCATTTCGGTTTCAAGAATAGATCATCCGAGCGACAGGTTTCCGACAGGTACAAAATTAAGATGTGTAATAAAACAAATAGATAACTCCTCTTGCCGAATATATATATCAACCAAAGAGCTTTTAGGCACCTGGGAAGAAAATTGCTTGAGTTTTTCCTCAGGTCAGACAGTAAGCGGAATAATCAGAAGTGTCGAACCGTACGGCATATTCGTCGAGCTTGCACCGAACCTTGCAGGACTTGCCGAATACAGTGAAGGCATCACAGAGGGCACTTTTGCCGCCGTTTATATCAAAAGCATAAATTCCGAAAAGATGAAGATAAAGCTCGTAATAGTTTCGCTGTTAAACGATGAAATTCCGGAAAACAATATAAAATATTATATTCCCGACACGGTGCACCATATAGATCACTGGGATTATTCTCCGCCAAACTGCAGAAAATACATATCAACAATATTTGGAAATTAACAAATTATTATTGAACGAAAAACTATTTCATCATATAATGATATTGTAGATATGAGAAAGCGGAGGAAACAAATGAAAAAAACTTTATCCTTTTTATCATATTCGCTGTTATGCGCACTATTGCTTACTTCCTGCGGCGGTGACAGTGTTACAAGCGACACGGATGTGCCGACGATGCCCTTCACCGATGAACAAACCGCCGCTGACACGGTCATCCCCGAGGATCAAAAGGTTTATTACGTTGATCCGCTGACAGGGCTTGCAGACTCCGAAAAAGATATTTCCGATATCCGCCCCATAGCAGTCGTTTTAAAAAATGATGCTTACGGCGCACCGCAATTCGGCATTGCAAAGGCTGATGTTGTCTACGAGGTGACGGTCGAAGGCGGTATGACACGTCTTCTCGCTCTTTATACAGACTATTCAAGCGTTGATAAAATAGGTCCTGTTATAGATTCGAGAGCACCGTTTTACAGAATAGCATCACTTAACGACGCCGTATTGATAAAAGCAGGTACGACTTCGTATGCAAAGACAATTCAAAACGGTCTTAATGTCAGCTGTATTGATGCCATTATGGGTGAGATGGCGCCTTTGTTTGAAAGAAACAAAGAGCTTATAGATTCAAGGGGATATTCAAGCAGTATTCTTGCCGACGGCTCGTGCTTTTCTTCCAAAATGAAAAGCAGCGGTATAAGTGTCAAACGCGGTGAAAGCTCACAAACCGTAATGAGCTTTTATGATACCGCACAAGTGCTTTCGACAGGTGACTACTGTATGAAGCTTACGGTTCCGTATTCCGCTATATCAGCACCGTACTTCGAATATTCGACTCTTACGAATTCATACACAAGATATCAATTCGGAAACGTTCATTCGGATGCCGACGGAACTATTTTGAAGTATACAAACGTAGTGGTTTTGTTTACGAAGCACTCCATCACAGACTCAACTACGGGTGAAATGGATATTGATATTTCATCGGGCGGTGATGGTTACTACGTTCACGGCGGAAGATATATTCCGATAAAATGGGGATATGACTCATCTGACGGAAGATTTGTTTATACAGATGAAAACGGCACACTGCTGAAATTTTCTCCCGGAAACACTTTTGTATGCGTTGCAAGTGAAAAAACAAGATCAAAAATAACGTTTAATTAAAAAAGAACTAAAAATGAAACAGTACGTAATTAAAAAATTTGAGGGCATTTGGGAAAGCATTGAAAAAGGACTTATATGTGAATATCCCTGGGGCGGAGATTACCGCCCCGAGGCGTATTTCAAAGCCGTACATACAAATGACGAGATAATTATAAGACTTTACTGCAAGGAATCATCACCGAAAGCCGTGTACAGTAATTATATGGATCCCGTGTATGAAGACAGCTGTATTGAGTTCTTTGCATGTTACTCAAAAGGCGGATATATTAACTGCGAGGTAAACAGCAAAGGCGCTTCCCTCGTTGCATACGGCCCCGACAGATACGAAAGAACACCCCTGAAAGATGTATGCGGTGAACTTCCTGTAATTACAGCCTCACGTGACGGCGAATTTTGGTACGCTGAAATAAAAATGCCGTACAAGATCATTGAAAAGGTCTATGGAAAAACCGAAATAAGTTCGGGATACGAATTTTTCGGTAACGCATACAAGTGCGGGGATGGATGTGAGGTAATACATTACGGTATGTGGAATCCGGCCGAATGTGAAAATCCCGATTTTCACCGTCCCGAATACTTCGGAAAATTCATAATTGAATAAAAAACTCCCTTATTCGCTCATTCGAAGCGGATAAGGGGAATTTTTATTAATTACCGAAAAGTTTTTTCATTCTGATATCTTTGCCGTTAAACAGAAAAGGCGTAAATTCTCCCGCAAGGCGTGAAAATATTCTGTCATCGTATTTCGAACGAAGCTCTTTCTGTGCAAGGTTTGTGTTTATTATAAGTGCTTTTCCTTCACAGTGACGTGTGTTGATAAGATTATAAAGGCATGACGTTGTAAACTGATTGACATTTTCGGTGCCGAGGTCGTCAATTACAAGAAGCTCACAGTCAAAATATTTATCACTTCTAGGCGGCTCGGACTGGGTACGCTTGAATTTATCATATTCAAAATCAGCAAAAATATTTTGCGAGGTATTATATATAACATAATAACCTCTTGCAATTATTGCAGCTGCTGTTGCAACTGAAAGGTGTGTCTTGCCGGTTCCCGTCGTTCCCATAAAAAGCAGGCTTTCGTTATTGCTTTCGGAAAAACTTTCAGCGTACTCCTTTATTTTCTTAAAGGTATACGCCATATTTTCGTAGTCCTTTTCAGTATCATTATAGTACGAAAGGTTGAAATTATCAAAGCTCATTCTGTTTGCAAGAATACCGAGGCCTGATATTTCAGTCATCTTTTTGACAAGCTCGTTTTTCATACACGAGCACATCGTACCGTTAAAGGTACCGCTGTCGGAGCATTTTTCGCATTTGTACTTCGGGGCAAAATAATCGGCTGAATAGCCGTATTTTTCAAGCAGTGACCGTCTCATATCAAGAAGCTCTGCGTTGCGTGTGCGTATTTGCGCCAACCTTTCCTCAAGGCTTTCTTTACCGTTTGTTGCCGCCTTGAATACGGAAAGCGCAGTTTGGGAAAGCTCTGCTTCGACTCTGCCGATATCTTCGTATTTTGCGGAAAGCGCCATACGTCTCGAATCAGCGTCACGGCGTGCTTTTTGTGCGTTTTCATCAAACGAACGCTTGACTGCTATATAAACATCATCTCTGTAGCCCATCAGTTTTTATCCTTATAACTGCGTCGGATAGCAAGTGCCATAAATTCATCCTCGTCAAAATTGCCGAGGTGCTCTTTTTCTTTTGCTTCCTTCGCTTTTTTACTTGCTTTGTAGCTTTCCGCTTCCGCTTTGGTTTCTTCAAGAGTTGTAAATCCCTCGGTATGCCATCTTTTCAAGATCGCGCTTGCATATACAACGGAAGCCTCTCCCGTTCTGTCAACGGTAATTTCATATGCTTGCTGTATCAATTCAAACGGACTGTTATATTCTTCGATCCAACGGTTTATATTGCTTTTTTCTCTTGAAGTCAGTGCCCTGCTTCCTATTCCGAACAGTTCACGTATCCGGTATATAAGATCCGTTTTCTTGTCCTCCTCCTCGAGGTGGCTCAAAAGTTCGTCGATCGTCGTTATATCGTTATCAAACATGCTGTAAGCCATACGGGATATGTAAACAACGGATTTTTTATCACATTCAATACAATATTCAAAAAGCTTTTTAATGTATTCGGGAGTAAGTCTGAGATATTCGTACATTGAAACGATGTGCGAAACTTCATTTTTGTTGAGCATTTTACCGAGCAGCGCACTGCACTCGTCAATGAGCTTTTTAAGCTCGTCGCTGCTTTCGATGATCCCTGCCGCTTCTTCACTTGAATATTCGGGAGCTTCCTTTTTAAGAAGATCGGATGCTTTATTTTTTCTTTCTATTACCGGGGTTGGGATCTGATCCGAATTCAAAAATGCCCCATTCTTTTCCCAGAAGCTGATAGCACCTTCAATATCGGACCACTGTAAATGGAGATCCTTCACAGCCTTTGCCCTGTTTTTTGAAGGATCCTTACGGAAATCCTCGTTTGAGCAAAGGTATATCAGAACCTTGAGTTCTTCTGCGCTTGCCGTTTGTATAACACGCAATACGGTATCGTGCGGTAGTGAAAGAACACGCGCGGAATAATTAATTTCCATCTTCCCGCACCTCTTTTCCAACCTCGTACATCAAGAGCATCAAGGAATCACCCATCATAAGATTCTCACATTTAATGAACTCTGAACTTATTTCGCAAACGGAAAAATTCCAAAGGCCCTTAATACCGCATTCGGATAAATTACGGCACAATTCACCGTCATAAAGCTCGGGCAAAGCATAGACTGCAATGCTGACGTCGCAGGTATTGCAAAATTCTTTTATTTCGTCAGTATGGCGCACCGTGAATGCAGAACATTCCTTTCCGACATCATCCCTATTCGGTGAAAAGACACCTACGATACGAACACCGCGTATATTAAAAAGAGTCGATGCAAGAAGAGCTTTTGCCATATCTCCCGAACCGATTATTATTGCGGGAAATTTTTTATTGACGCAGAGTATTCTGCTTACCTGAGTATACAGATATTTTACGTTATATCCGTATCCCTGCTGTCCGAAATCACCGAAGGAATTAAAATCCTGTCTTACCTGTGAGGGGGTGATATTCATAAGCTTTGCAAGATCACCCGAGGAAATACGTAAAACGTCGTTATTCAAAAGATTGCGCAGGTATCTGAAATATCTCGGCATACGGCGCATTACCGAGGACGAAACGCAGTGCGTATTGCTGTTGTTACGTTTTGCTCTCGGCAATGCTGTTTTATCGGATAAATTATTATTGTGCGCCATAAGTTGTCCTTCCTACGGCGCTATGCGCCGATTATAATTTTTCTTTTACGTATTCCGTAAATTCTTCACAGGTAGCACCTGTATTTCTTCCTGTTACCTTTAGTCTCTTTTCTTCAAACATACAGATATCGAGCGCGCGCGCAAGCTTGTCAGCCTCTGCCTGGTATCCGATGTGTGAAAGAAGCAACACTGTTGCGCGGAGCATGGAGCAAGGATCGGCGTATATAGCACGTCCCTCGTTTACCATACGGGGAGCCGAACCGTGAATAGCTTCAAACATTGCATATTTTTTACCGATATTTGCACTTCCTGCCGTACCGACACCGCCCTGGAATTCAGCCGCTTCATCGGTAATGATATCACCGTAAAGGTTGGGAAGAATAAATACCTTGAAGTCACCGCGTCTCTTTTCATCAACGAGCTTTGCTGTCATAATGTCGATGAACCATTCATCTGTTGTTATTTCGGGATATTCCTCACCGACTTTCTTTGCGATGTTAAGGAACTTACCGTCTGTAGTTTTGATTATGTTTGCCTTTGTAACTATGGATACTCTTTCTTTGCCGTTCTTTCTTGCATATTCGTATGCAAGGCGGGAAATTCTTTCACAACCCTCCGTCGTTGCAACGCAGAAGTCAACACCGAGATCATCCGTTACGTGTACGCCCTTGCTTCCGACAGCGTACGCACCTTCCGTATTTTCACGGAAGAATGTCCAGTCAATGCCCTTATCGGGTACTTTAACGGGACGTACGTTTGCAAAAAGGTCGAGGTTCTTACGCATAGCAACGTTTGCGCTTTCTATGTTGGGAAGACCGTCGCCGGGGTGAGGTGTCGTTGTAGGACCCTTGAGGATAACGTCACACTTATAAATTTCTTCCATAACGTCATCGGGGATAGCTTTCATATGCTTAACGCGGTTTTCGATCGTAAGACCGTCTATGTAGCGTATTTCAACTTTGCCTGCGGCGATCTTATCCGCAAGCAAGGATTCCATAACGCCGGCTGCCGCATTTGTTATTGTGGGACCGATACCGTCTCCGCCTGTAACACCTATAACTATTTTATCGAGCTTTTCGTAATCAACGAACTCTTTTGATGCGTTGATCTTTTCAACTCTTGCAAGCTGTTCATACATAAGAGCCTTGAATTTTTCTGCGGCATCGTTTACGTATGAATCGTATTTTTTCATTTCTTCATTCATTTCGTGTACCTGACCTTTCTCGGTAATTGAATATATTTAATATTTTTTTCACATTTTATTAATTGACAACTTTGCATCGTCAATTTACACGATTTTTCGACAACAAGTTTATTTGTGCGTTTTTACCATAAGAAATTTGTGATTAAAAATACACATGTTAATTTGAGTTAATCCACACATTCCACATAGTTTTCCACATTTTTGGGGCAAAATCAAGGCATTTCAAGCGGAATATAATAAATTTGGCTTGAGTTATCCACATTACCCACACGGTTAATTATTCTTGCAAGCGTCCGAAAGATTGCATAAAATAACAAATAAGAGTTGAAAAATCACAAACAAAATCGGATCTGCTCCGTCATTATGCCGAATATTGTGAATTTTTGTTCACAACTATTGACACGTTTTCGGGGCTACCTGTTCTGACGCTTTTCCGTTGAGAGCTGTCGATTCAAAATTTCCGTTCTGATACTCAAACTTACCCTGTGCGGCAATCATTGCGCCGTTATCTCCGCACAAAGATATGGGCGGAAAATAGAAGCGTATTCCGTTTTTATCGCAAAATTCTTTAAGCACACGTCTTAAATGAGAGTTTGCGGCAACACCGCCGGAAATAACGAATTTATCGAATTTATATCTTTCGTATGCAAGGGAAAGCTTTTTAATAACGGAGTCGCATACAGTTTTTGTAAACGATGCGGCAACGTCGGCAGGGACAATTTCTTCCCCCTTCATTTCCGCACGGTTTACGTAGTTTATGACAGCTGTCTTGAGTCCCGAAAAAGAGAAATCAAGCGTATCGTCCTTTATTGCCGCAAGCGGAAATTTAATTGCGTTTTCATCACCCTCGTACGCAAGCTTGTCCATTTCCGCACCGCACGGATACGAAAGACCGATAACACGGCCTGCCTTGTCGAACGCTTCACCGATCGCGTCGTCACGGGTCGAGCCGACGCATATCATATCATCGACCGACTTTACGTCAAAGAGCGAGGTATGACCTCCCGACATGACCAGAGCAAAAAACGGCGGCTTCGGCGGATCATCCGTAAGATAGTTCGCTGCTATATGTCCTTTTATGTGGTGAACGCTTACAAGCGGTATTCCGTTTGCATACGCTAAGGATTTTGCAAAATTGACTCCTACCAGAAGCGACCCTATAAGTCCGGGACGTGAAGTAACTGCAATGCAGTCAATATCCGACAAAGAAACACCCGCTTCCTTCAAAGCTGAGTACGTTACGTTTGATATTGCTTCTATATGCGCCCGGCTTGCTATTTCGGGAACGACACCGCCGTAAACGGCGTGCTGATCGACAGACGATGCGATAATATTTGACAGTATCGTGCTTTCAACGCCGTCTTTTTCCGTCTTTAATACAGCGGACGACGTTTCATCGCACGAACTTTCAATTCCCAATATATACATTATTAAACGGAATAATTCATCAAAACGGCGTCTTCCGTCGGATGTGAATAATATCCCGGTCTTATTCCCACCTTTTCAAAACCGATTTTTTCATAGAAAGATATCGCAGGGGTATTATTTTCCCGAACCTCAAGGGTTATTACCTCTATATCGTTCTCCTTACCGTACTCAAGCAGATACTCAAACATTTTTTCTGCTATTCCGCGCCGTCTGAGATCTTCCTTGACTGCGATATTCATAAGCTGTCCTTCCGACAGTATATGGTATATACCTGCATATCCGACGACCTTACCGTCGTACACCGCAGTAATAAACACTGCGAGCGGATTTGAAAGAAGCTGTACGAACATTTCCTCATTCCACGGATCGGGAAAACATTCCTTTTCAAGCTCGGCAATTTCTTTTATGTGTTCCTCTGTCAAAGGAACGATCTGTATACAGTTTGTACTCGGAGGCTTACTGTCCATTGAAAAACCTTTCTTAATAACCGAATTTACCGCTCAGACTGTCATCATTCATTATCCAGTCCTTGACATCGTACTCGGTATATTCAGCTTTTGTATTTCTTACTATTACCTTTGATATTCCTGCGTTTATTATCATGCGCTTGCACATCTGACAGCTGCATGAATCCGCTATTATATCACCTGTTTTTGCATCTACTCCCGCAAGGTAAAGAACGGAGTTGAGCATATCGGAGTGCGATGCGGAAATTATAGCGTTCGCTTCTGCGTGGATCGAACGGCACATTTCGTATCTTTCTCCTCTCGGTATACCGAGTTTATCACGAAGGCAATATCCGAGATCGGAACAGTTTACCCGTCCTCTCGGTGCGCCGTTATAACCTGTAGATACTATAATATCGTTTTTTACGATAATAGCACCGTATTTACGGCGTATGCACGTGCTTCTTTCAAGCACGGTCTGTGCAATATCCAAATAATAATTTGCTTTATTTACACGTTCGATTTTTATGTTTTCCTGCATATTCTCTCCAATTGCCGTACGGCTGTGAATTTGATCAGAGTTTACTTGAAAAATCCTTAAGATATGACTTGAATTTTTCACCGAGAACGGGATGTTTGAGCGCAAACTCAATGTTTGCCTGCAAAAATCCGAGCTTATCGCCCATATCGTATCTCTTTCCTTCGTATTCAACAGCTGTCATACCTACTGTGCGTGCAAGCTGTTTCATAGCATCTGTGAGCTGTATCTCACCGCCTGCACCGGGAGCTGTATTGTCAAGTATATCGAATATATCGGGAGTTAATACGACTCTGCCGAGGATCGCAAAGTTTGAAAACTTCTCTTCCAAAGTCTGGGGTTTTTCTACCATATCGGAAACGGAGTAGATGTTTCCTTCAAGTGATTCCGTTTTCAAAGAGCAGTATCTCTTGACGTCCTCATCAGATACTTCGCACACACCTGCCGTTGCTTTTCCGTATTTTTCATAAGCGTCGATAAGCTGCTTTGTTACGGGCTTATCGTAAGCCATTATATCGTCACCGTAAAGAACCGCAAAAGGTTCGTCGCCTACGAACGATCTTGCGCAGGATATTGCGTGACCGAGTCCGCGTGTGACCTTCTGGCGTATGAAATATATGTTTGCAAGTGAGCAGACCTCTTCGATATCGGCAAGCTCTGCCGTTTTATTCTTCATACGGAGGTTGTTATCGTATTCAACGGAATAATCAAAATAATCCTCCATAATACCCTTGTTTCTTCCGTTTATTATAAGGATGTCGGTTATGCCCGATTCAACTGCTTCTCTTATAAGATATTCCATTGAAGGTCTGTCAACGATCGGGAGCATTTCCTTCGGAACTGTTCTTGCTATAGGAAGCATTCTTGTGCCGAGACCTGCAGCGGGGATAACCGCTTTTGTAATTTTTTTCATATTTGATATTCCTTTCGTGTGTTTTATTTAATAGTTAAATAATTATCAATTTTGTTTATTATATATTAGTTTGCGTTGTTTTTCAATAGTTTTTTGAAAAAAACTTACTTTCTTGCCTTTATCACTTTAAGACGTGAAAATTCTTCCCTTTCCTTTTCTTCAAGGACTTCCGTTATCAGCTTGATATCAGCTCTGAAATTCGGAATTACCACATTTTTAAGTGAATTTGCGCGCTTGCGTGTTTTCTTTACTGCATTTGCAAGTCTGTAAACGCTGTTTTCGATCTCCGCCAAGCGTGCGGTAAGGGCTTTGACTTTGTTGAAATTTATGTAAGCTTCATCAAGGGAAAGATTTGTATTGTGCATACCGTATGCAGGGACCAGCGGTACATCACAGCTGATATTAACACGTGGTATCTCAACGCCCATTACACTTCTGTAAGAAAGTGTAAGAGAGTTTTCTTCTTCGACCGATGCCGCCGTTCTTACCGCCGATATACCGAGAGAGACGTTTGCCGCCTGCAGAGCCTTATACGCTTTTTCGTAGCTTTCGTCGATATCTCTTTGTATCTCTTCGGCATCTTCGATAAGCCTCATCATCTCGCGCACAAGAATATTTCTCTTTCGGTCAAGCAATTCGTAACCGTTTTCGGCAAGAGCCAAAGACTTTTTTAAGTTTATGAGATTTCCTTTTGTCGGTGCTATTGCCATACAGTCCGCCCTCCTTTACTGCTTTTTGAAGTACTTTGCTATAGTTTCCTTCTTCATTCTGTCAAGCTCGCTTTCATCAAACGATGAAAGAAGACTCCAACCGAGATTCAAAGAATCCTCCATGCTTCTGTTTTCGTCAAGTGCCTGGGTGATAAATTCATCTTCGAACCTCTTGCCGAATTTAAGATACTTTTTGTCTTTGTCGGAAAGCTCCTCTTCACCGATAACCGACGAGAGAGCTCTTGCGTCAACGACCTTTGCATACATTGAGAAGAGCTGGTTTGCAAGCTCCGAATGGTCTTCTCTCGTATATCCTTCACCGATACAGTCTTTCATAAGTCTTGAAAGCGACGGCAAAACAGCAACCGGAGGATATACGCCTTTTGCCGAAAGCGTTCTGTCAAGAACTATTTGTCCTTCGGTGATGTATCCCGTAAGGTCGGGGACGGGGTGGGTTATATCATCGTTCGGCATCGTAAGTATCGGGAGCTGAGTTACCGATCCTTTTTTGCCTTTTACGATACCTGCTCTTTCATAAAGCGATGCAAGGTCTGAATAAAGATATCCGGGATATCCTTTTCTTCCGGGGATCTCACCTTTTGACGAACTGAATTCACGTACGGCTTCTGCGTACGATGTCATATCTGTCATTATTACGAGTATGTGCATTCCAAGCTCGTAAGCAAGGTATTCCGCTGCCGTCAGTGCACAGCGGGGGGTAAGTATTCTTTCAATAACAGGGTCTGATGAAAGGTTAAGAAACATTACAACTCTCGAGAGAACACCTGCTTTTGCAAACGACGTTTTAAAATATTCCGCAACGTCGGCACTTACACCCATTGAAGCAAAGACTATAGCGAACGAATCGTCGTCGACTCCCTGCAGATGCGCCTGGCGGACTATCTGTGCGGCAAGCTCGTTATGTTTCATACCGGAGCCGGTGAATATCGGAAGCTTTTGTCCTCTGATAAGGGTGGACATAACGTCGATGGAGGATATTCCCGTTGCGATATAGTCCCTCGGATATTCACGCGCAATGGGATTTATGGGCAAGCCGTTTATATCGCATACTTTATCGGCAAATATTTCACCGAGACCGTCAATCGGTACGCCTGCGCCGCTGAAGGTCCTGCCGAGTATTTCGTTTGACAGAGGCATCTGCATCGGATGCCCCTTCATTTTCGTTTTCATGTTGTGAAGAGAAAGAGAACGTGTTCCTTCAAAAACTTCTATAACAGCTCGTTTTCCGTCTATCTGGATAACTCTTCCCTGTCTTGAAGTACCGTCAGCCAAGACGATATCGCACATTTCCTCATATGCAACGTCGTCTATGTTGTCAATAACTATCAAAGAACCGTTTATTTCTTTTGCGCCTAAATATTCAATCAACATAGCAATACACCGTGTTATATATCTCTGCCGAAGCCTGAGAGTTTTTCATCAATTTCTTTAATATACGCATCGAATTTATCGAGCCTGTCATTTTCAACATCATATTTTATCGCCGTGATCTTTTCAAAAAGTCCCGTTGAAACTATATCCGATATCGGAACTGCCTGCGATACGAGCGAGGACGCTTTTTCATACAGATAAAGTATCGTTTTCATCATGAGTTTCTGCTTTTCAAGCGGAACGTACGTATCCTCTGCATGGAAAGCGTTCTGCTGCAAGAATCCTACTCGTATGATACGCGCTATCTCGATTATAAGCTTTTGCTCATCGGGCAAAACGTCAGCACCGATAAGTCGCACGATCTCGATAAGTCCGTCCTCTTCGTTAAGCAAAGCCGTTATTTCTTTTCTGTATATTATAAAGTCGTGGCCTGCGTTATCATCGTACCATTTGTCAAGGTCGGAAAAGTATTCGCTGTAGCTCTGCATCCAGTTGATAGCAGGATAGTGTCTTTGATAAGCAAGACTTTTATCGAGCGCCCAGAAGCATCTCGTAAAACGCTTTGTATTCTGTGTAACGGGTTCTGAAAAGTCAGCGCCCTGAGGAGAAACAGCGCCGATAAGTGTTACCGAACCGCTGTAACCGCCGAGAGTTTTTACGTATGCCGCTCTTTCATAAAAGTCTGAAAGTCTCGACGGCAGATATGCGGGAAAGCCTTCCTCAGCCGGCATTTCCTCAAGACGTCCGCTTATTTCGCGGAGCGCTTCTGCCCAACGTGATGTGGAGTCCGCCATCATAGCAACGTGATATCCCATATCACGGTAAAATTCCGCTATCGTAACACCTGTATAAATAGACGCTTCACGAGCGGCAACGGGCATATTGGACGTATTTGCTATGAGTACCGTTCTGTCGGTCATGGGTCTGTTCGTTTTCGGGTCCGTAAGGTGAGAAAATTCATCAAGGACCTGACACATTTCATTTCCGCGTTCACCGCATCCGACGTATACGATTATATCGGCGTCGCACCATTTCGCAAGCTGGTGCTGTGTCATCGTTTTACCTGAGCCGAATCCGCCCGGTATTGCCGCCGTTCCGCCCTTGGCAACCGGGAAAAGCGCGTCGATAACTCGCTGCCCGGTGATGAGAGGAATGAACGGAGGTATTTTTTCAAGTGACGGTCTAGGTGTTCTTATAGGCCATCTTTGCGACATTTTAAGCGGTATTTTTTTACCGTTTGACTCAACGTACGCCAAAACATCGTTTTTTGTGTATTCGCCGTCCTGCACGGTCTGTGTGATCTTTCCGTTAACGCCGTAAGGAACAAGACATCTGTATTCGATAACAGGAGTTTCGGGAAGAGTTGCGAAGATCTGTCCTTGCTTTACCTCGTCACCGACCGATACTTTTATATTTACTTTCCATTTCTTATTGTTTTCGGTATCCGAGTATCCGACGTTTATGAATGCACCCTGTGACGAGTACATATCGTTGAGGGGTCTTCCAATACCGTCGAAGATATTCGACATAAGCCCCGGCGAAAGCTCAAGCGACATAGGTGCGCCGCTTCCGCTTACGGGTTCGCCCGGTTTAAGTCCGACAGTATCCTCGTATACCTGTATTGTCGTATATTCGGAATTTACCGATATTACCTCACCGACGAGTCTGTTCTTGCCGACGTATACCATTTCCTGCATTGCAAACGGTGAAGGTCCTTTTACCGTTACAACAGGACCGTTTATACCGTATACGGCATAATTATCATAATTCATTTCGGGTATGCCTTTCCCGGGAATCATCTTACGGATATCGTAAGTCCCGAATTGTTTACAAAATATTCTCGCTGTACTGCCAATTTTCCGTCAAGAGTTTCGTCGGCGACTTTAAAGAGGATCTTGTCGTATCCTTTAATACCGCCTATTTTGATATCTCTGTCAGTTGCGACTGTGCAGTATTTACCGAAAGCTTCTTTAATAAGATCGCTGTATATGATATCCTCGGGTCTTACGTAAAGAACTATTCTGTTACTTTTCAAAACTTCCGCTATTTCTTTTGCTGACTTACAAAGTGCGGCAGGATATTTATCGGTTTTGGTAAATTCCATAAGCTTGCCTGCGGCACGCTGTATTATTTCATCTGTCATTTTACTGCGCATAGAAACGAGCTCGTTTCTTGCATTAAGATGCTTTGACGCAAGTTCAGATGCGATTTCCGATGCACCGCTTTCGACACTTCGTTTGATATGCTTCTTTGCCGCAAATGCTATAGCCTGCTCAGCTTCCTTTAATGAAGCTTCTCTGTAGTCAGCCATTTCGCGGGTAATTGCTTTATTTTCGTTTTCCGACTGCCGTTTTATGTCGGCGATCAGATCGTTGACTTTTTCATCCAGATTTGACATCAGACTTTTACTCCTATTGCGTCACGGACGTATTTTTTGATCGAGTCCTTAGAACGGCCGGCACTGTGTCTGTCGGGAATTTCGACAATGAGAGGGCGGCGGCGGTTCAGCTTTATATCATATATAAGCTCGGGACAGATCGAAACGAGAAGCTCGGTTATAAGAAGAACGCCTATACTTTCATCGTTTGAAGCTTTTTCGATCTCCTTGATTATCTCCTTTTCCTCGTGTACGACAACGCCTTCGATTCCTGCAAGGCGCATACCTGTTACAGTATCTATATTGTCGCTTATTACAAAAAATCTCATTATATCTTGTTAAGTATGAGGATGGATACGAGAAGTCCGTAAAGTGCGATACCTTCACCGAGAGCAACGAAGATAAGTGCTTTACCGAACGCCTTGGGGTCTTCAGACGTTGCGCCGATAGCGGCAGGTGCAGCAGATGCAACGGCAATACCGCCGCCAAGACCTGCGATACCCGTAACGAGGGCAGCAGCGATATAACCGAGTCCGTCGGAAATATCCGATTTTTCCTCAGTGTCTGCATTTTCAGTGGTTTCTGTTGAAGGTGTTTCCGTTTCAGTTGCGGAAACAGCGAACGTGAATACTGTTGAAAGTGCGAATATGCAAGCGAAAGCACACATCTGACGTGTAAGAGCACTCTTTGCGGACAAGCCTCTTGAAACACGGCTTATCGAATAAATAACTGTTGCAAGAATAAGAACAAAGGGTATGGTCATTGAAATAATCTGAAATAACATTTTTTCCTCTTTTCCGCCTTTCGGCTGTTTAATTTATATATTACTGTATTATTTGTTTGTAACCGGCGTGTACGCTTCGCCTTCGCCGGTGTAAAATCTCGAAAACATTTCGTAAAATTCAAGTCTCAAGACCTGAATACCGACAAGAAGTGCTTCAAGGCACATAACAAGTCCGTTACCGACTATAAGTATCAGAACGTACGGAACACCGGATGACATTTCCGCCAGTGTGAAAACGACCTTCATCATTCCCGCATGAACAAGAATGAAGGCACCGACACGCAAAAACGACATCGTATTCGTTACGTAGCTGAGAACCGTTTCGAACACTTCAAAGAAGGTCTGCATTGCAAAATCCGATATGTTCTGTCCTTCCTCGAAGGGCTTTTTCTTCTCAAACGCTCTTGTCAGCGGTTCGCTGAAAAACATCAAAAGCAACGTGACGATTATAACGGGTATTGCAACGGCAGAAGCCTTGCTTATCAAAAGAAGTGAAAGGACTGAGATATAGAACAGAATACCTGCAACACCGTTTGATGAAAACAGGCAGTGAGCAAACTTCTTTTGCCTTATACACGAGAAGATATTCATTAGTATCGACATCAGAACAAGAACGACACCTGCGCCGACTGCCGCATATATTATCATCTGTGTTGTTGCCGGCTTCATTACTTCTATCGGTTTTTCGTGGAATCCGAGCGCATAAAACATAGGATTGAGTAATTCTTCAAACCCGAATACAGAACCGTAAGCGACACCGAATAAAGCCGATGATATACCGCACGGAATAAGTATTCTGCCCAGAGGCATCTTTTTGAGTTTCCACATAAGATAGCCTATCAAAGCAAGGACGAGTCCTTGTCCGAGGTCGCCGAACATTATACCGAAAAGGAGCGTATAAGTTATTGCAACGAATGACGTCGGGTCACTTTCCGTATACGAAGGCATACCGTACATTCCGACGTAAAACTCATAAGGTCTTACAAGCGGATTGTTTTTCAGCTTTACGGGAGGTGAAAGCTTCGTTTGCTTATTCAGGACTTCTATCGTACATTCAACGTCACCGACAGCTTCCACGAGCCCTCTCAGCTTTTCTTTATCGCTCTCCGGACACCAACCGCAGATTATAAATCTGTCTTTGTAAAGTGCGGCATATTTTCTTATTTCGAACGCTTTCTTTCTTTGAACGACGCACGCAAGCATTCCGGACGCCATTACATTTTGAATTTTTGCGTTATTTTTTTGTTTATCCGTAAGCTCCGAAAGCTTTTCTTCGAGCTGTTTTATATCGTCTTCAAGTCCCTTCGTTATCTCTTTAGGCGTTCCCTTTTGCCTTTTTACGGGAAGCGTTTCAAAATAAAGGCTTGAAAAGATACGCGTTGCCTCTTCCTTCATGGATATCGGTGCGAAATACACACCGTAGCAAAGCTCACCGTCTATCTTTGACGGGTAGAAAATTATATCGGTGTGTGAATAGTTTGCCTTGAACTTTTCATACGAAGAGTTGGCAAATACACCGAACTTTACCGATGTGAATTCACAGTCAAATACATCTTCAAGATCATATTCGATACTGCAAAACTGTTCTATAACGTGTTTATAGCTCTTTTTTTCTGCAATATCGGACTTAGCTTGTGAGATCTCTTTGTCGATACTCTCACTCATTTCTGCGTTATTACGTATGTAGGCGTTTATCTCGCCGTCGGTAATGTGACTGAAATCTCCTTCAGGCACATTATCGTTTTTCAGTATTGCACACAGTGAAGATTCCATTGCAAGATACGGATTTTCTTCTCTCAGCGGTACGAACGAGCTGACGTCCGAATAAAACTTTTTCAAGTCGTCAGGGTGAAATACCGACGACGCCATAAGTGCGTCGAGTGTTTTATCGAGAGAAGAACGGTGCCCTGCAATGCTTACACTGCACATTTTACAAACAGACATTTCATTCCTCCGATATCATTGCCGTTATTTGTTCTTTGGCAAGTGAATATCTTATACCTTCAACTATTTTTATAATATTACCAAGCTCCGCTTCAAGCAAGTAAAGATATGACAGTACTATAATAGCGGGGTGGGTCGAATATCTTAAATATTTTTTACATTTCTTTCTGCATACCGACGTTTCGGAATCGTATCCGAGCTCAAGAAGCTTTTTGATCTCTTTGCCTCTTTGCTGTGAGATATCGTTTCTTCCGTCAATAAGCTCGGCAAGCTTCTTTTCTGACAGGTTTCCGTGCTTCATAAGCGAGCGCATGATGTATTCGTCGTCACATTCGGGATAACCGTAAAAGCGTGCGATGGCCGATATATTTTTCGAATCTATATACGTTTTGAAAAATCCGTACGCTTCTTCTCTTTCGCTTGCAGAGGGAAGCTTTTCTATCCGTCCGAATATATCGTCAAAAATAAAATCCCAGAGCTCCGCTTCAAGATGCACCGTATCCACTGCCGCTGTGTCAGACTTATATTTCAGCAAAATACTGTAATAAGGCGACCTTTGTGCAGAGGATAAAATCTCGTCATACGTTACAGCCTCGGACAAAGCGTGCATATCAATATCCGAATTTTTTCCAAAATTCGACAGATATAAATGAAAAGGCTCGTCCGTTCCGTGAATTCCCAAAGATGAGACCGCACGGATAAGAATATTCGCTTCTCGCCTTGATGAAAAGAAATCGCGTATGTACGTACCGCTTCCCATAAGATAGGACGAAAGTTTAACGTAATCGCCGTACTTTCTTTTTTCAAGGAGCCATTCAAGGCTTGAACGGTGCACAGAAGACAGTGCACGTTCGGAGCTGAAAATATCAGCATACCTCTTTTTCGAATTGAGATACGTTGCAACTTCTCCGACACTGTCACACAGTATAAGCTGTTTATAATCATCCGGGGACAGCATATCGGCGTACATGCATCTCGCTTTTGCCGCTGCGGCGTTTTCACTTGATGATATCTTGATCCCGGGGGAGGTTTTACTTATCCGTATCATTATAACCCTCAAGAACTCTGTCGGCTATCTCATTTGCCCACTTGTCACAGTTCAAGCTGTAAGCCGAGGAAAGGTCGTCGCCTATCTTTTTATATTTTTTGCTTGCTTTATTCCACGAATCGTCTGCCGCTTTTTTCTTTGCGGTGAGCTGTTTTTTTATCTCCTCGTCGGCATCGTGCATATATTTATCTTTTATTTTTGCTTTTTCTTTCGATATCTCGGCTTCAAGATTGGCACGTTTTTCTTCGACGGCATGCGAAACCCTACGTGCTTCTTCATCCGCTTTTAAAATCTTCTCTATGAGATCGTTCACGGCATCGTCGCCTCCTTTAAATTTGCATACATTGTTAATATTATACCATATATGTTCATTTTTAAATGATAAAATTTAAAAAAAATATGAACACTATTGCTTTTTGACGTATATTGTTATACAATCTCTTTACAAATTTTACTATTTGCATCGGAGTAGGTAATGGCGAACGATAGATTTGACTGCATAATTTCAAACGTAAGAAACGGAATATCTGTGGCGGACATAGGCTGTGATCACGCATACGTTTCGTGTAAGCTTGTAAAACTCGGAATATCAAACCGTGTCTACGCCTCGGATGTGAGGAAGGGACCGCTTAAATGTGCAGAGGCAAATATTGCAAAATGCGGTTACAAAAACTTTATAGAAACGCATCTGCGTGACGGACTTGACGGTATTGAAGAATTTTCTCCCGATGATATTATAATAGCGGGTATGGGCGGTGAGCTTATATCCCGAATAATAGACAAAAGTGCTTACGTACGGAATAAAAACGTCCATTTGATCTTACAGCCTATGACGTGTTCTTACGAATTGCGTGTATACCTTTCTCAAAACGGATTTGAAATACTTGATGAATCTCTCTGCCGTGACAGCGGAAAGATATATGAAATAATCCTGTGTGCTTACACGGGTATACCGTACACACTTTCGGAATTATCCTTGCACATAGGCATCAAAACACGTAAAGAACCTCTTTTTAAGGATTTTTTGCTTTCGAAGATCAACAAATTTACACATATCTTAAACGGCAAAAGATCATCATCCGCAGATACATCAAAAGAAGAAGAGCTCATAAACGAACTGAAAGGACTTACGGAAGATCAATTATGAAAAAAATATTCACGGTAATACTTCTTACAGCGCTGCTGTTTACCTCTTGTATCAGTAAAAACGTATCCGTTACACCGGATACGGATATAAAAACAGAATACATTACAGAAGCCGACACAGCTTTACCGAGTACCGATAAAATAAGCGACTCGTTCCCTGTCGCATCTCTTACCGTCGCGGACAGCGATATAAGCAGCTACACTGTCGTGCTTTCATCAAGCGAAGACGATACTGTGAAATATGCCGCAGATGAGTTTGTTTCATATATTCACGCCGCTGTCGGCGTAAAGCTTAACATAAGCGACACCGCAAAAGAAAAAAACATATTCATAAAGTCAGGAAAAGATCTGCCCGATACAGTTTCGGAGCTGTTGACGAACGTCGGAAATGAAGGATACGTAATTAAATGCAACGGTGATGATCTTTACATAACCTCAAACACGAGCAGAGGTGTTTTATACGGTGTATACAGCTTTTTGGAAGACTACGTCGGCGTAAGATATTACACGTCTGACTGTGAAAGAATACTTAAAAATGAAAAAATCGTCATTCCATCCGATATTTCCGTAGTTTTCAAGCCTGTATTTGAATTCCGCGACGTCTTTTGGTTTGATGCACTTGACAGCGAATTTTCATCAAAGCAAAAGATAAACGGCAGTATTTTGAGAGATCTGAAAAACTACGGCGGCGGTATTTATTACGCAGGTAATTTTGTCCACACTCTCGGCGCACTTGCAGGAACAGGCTCTGCCGCACCGTGTCTTACTAATGAGGATATTTATAACAACGTACTTAAAAATGCAAAAGCCTGGCTTGAAGAAAATCCGGGATCAAACATCGTTTCGATATCTCAAAACGAGAGCAGCAAAAAAGGATGCCAATGCCAAAACTGCAAAGCGATAAACAATGAAGAAGGAAGTGAAATGGGTTCCCTTCTTTCTTTCGTAAACAGAATTGCAACTGAACTCAAAGAAGAATATCCCGACGTATACGTTGACACTCTTGCATACGGGTACACAAAAAAGCCGCCTAAAACCGTCGTACCTGCTGACAACGTAATAATAAGGCTGTCGAGCATTGACAACTGTTTTTCGCACAGCATTTCCGACTGTGACAAAAACAGTGATTTTAAGACGTACGCAGAAGCGTGGGGCAAAATATGCAAAAATCTCTACGTTTGGGATTTTACATCAGATTTTATGCACTACCTGACGCCTTTTCCCAATCTTTATACCATGTACGACAACATCCGCTTTTTCAAAGATAATAACGTCACGGGCGTACTCGGACAGGGTAACTATCAATCCGCAAGCGGAGAATTCGGTGAGCTTCGTGCATATTTGCTTGCAAAGCTGATGTGGGATCCCGATATGACAAAGGAAAGATACCGCGAGCATATGTGCGACTTTCTGGAAGGTTATTACGGCGACGGATGGGAAAACATACTTGAATATATTGACAAAACAAGTAATGAAGCATCTCTTTCTCATATGTCCGTACAAGAGGACGTGAATACCGTTTTTGATCAAAAAAGTACCGAAGAAGAACTCAGAATATTCGCCCTGGAGCTTTTGGATCTGTGGAATAAAGCGTACGAAGATGCAACGGATACACTTTGCAAGCGTCACGTTGAAAAATCAAGAATACAAGCCGAATATTATCTTTTGTGCGTTGCGTGGAACAAAGAAGAACACCCTGCACTTTTGGAAAGTATGTATGAAACGATAAAAAAATACAACATAACACATTTCAGAGAAAACGAGAAAATACCCGAACTTACCTCCTTCGATACTTCCCCGTTTGAATGGTAATAAAAAGGATGGTCTTAGCGCTCAGCTTTGACCATCCGATTTTATTTTCCTTTTATAAACGATTTTGCCGTGAACAGGAACACGGGCATATTGACGACCAAAACGCCGATAAATACGACAGCGGAAAGAACGTATGAAAGTACCCCCGGAACGTATACCATAAAAATGCTTTGGAGTATCAACAAGCCGAAATTGACAAGCGTTTTTGTAAAATACACTCTGTATTTTACGTATTCAAGCGAGCGGACAGTCGCAATGACGTATACCGCAACGTAGCTTAAAAGTGTGGCAATTGCCGCTCCCATTGCTCCGTAAGCTTTAATAAGTACGACGTTGCATATTATGTTTATGCCCGCGCCCGAAACGGAACACAGAAGTGAGTTAAGGCTCTTCTTTTTCACGTGGAAAATGACGGATATAAAATTCACCATACTCATTCCGATGGTTGCCACAACGAGAAACGTCGTATACCGCCACGCCACATAGAAATCGTTTCGGATAAGGATGCCTGTTACCACTTTCACAAAAAGAATTATAACCGAGCCGGCTATAAAAAGGACGGACTTATATCCTTCAAAAATACGCGTAAGGAACTTACTTACAGAGCCTTGATTGCTTTCTTCAACAAGCGACATCTGCCACGCATCGGAAAAGATACCCGTGAGCATAGTTATTATATTCGGTATTTTATAGCTCATTGCGTAGATACCGCTTGCCGATTCATCTATCATATAAAGTATCATATATCTGTCCGACATATTCGTTACCCACCAGAATACGCCTGCAGGCACGAGCGGCAAAGAATATTTAACCATGCTGACAAACAGCTGTACCGAAAAGGATTTTATTTCAAACGCTTCGACAAGCTTTCCCGCACGGAACATATAAACGACGGTAAAAAAGTCCGCAAGTATGTTTGCGGCAAGATATCCCGTTATTCCGAGCTTGAAAACAAGCAATAAAAGAATATTGAATACAAGCGTAAGTACCGTACAAATAACGCCTTTGACGGCGAACTTTTTGACCTCGCCGATACCTCTCAGATACTGACCGCACAGTGTGTGAAGCCCGAACATAAACACGTACAGACCAAGCAGAAGCATATACTCTTTAAGGACGTATACCTTGCTAAGCAAGGGTGTCAATGCAAGGAAAATCAGCATACCGAAGCAAAGAGTCAAAAATCCTATGGTGAATATTGATTTTTCATTTTCCTTCTTATCGCACGCAAACCTGAATACTGCCGTACATATTCCGAGTGAAATAAGCGGCTGTAAAAGATTTGCCGACTGTGCGACGATATCGGCAATACCGTAGTCGGAGGTTGACATGACCGACGAGTACAGCGGTAAAAGCAAAAAGACGAGCACCTTCGACAGGAAGGCACCCACTCCCATTATGGAAGTGTTTTTAAGTAACTTTGTATATTTGCTCATATCAAGATAGCGCTCAGGAATTTTCCGCAACGTATTTTGCAACGGCGTCGGGCGTACGAAGTTCGATTACCGCTTCATCTGGAACCGTTATACCGTAAAGGTCTTCGATCGTCATTATTATAGTAACGATAGCAAGTGAGTCAGCACCGAGATCCTCAATTATATCGGATTCGGGTGTTACCTCGTCTATCTCAAGATCAAGTTCATCTGCAATTATTTCTCTGATTTTATCAATCATACCGCACCTCCGAGTTTTTCTACTATGATACAACATTTTCTTTTTTATTTCAAGCCTTTGAAGAAATTTTTTAATTATTTCACACATAAATACATTCTACATATAATGATTTTACAGGCAAAATAGGCTTAATAAGAGTTTGAAAGGAAAATATCGTCTTGAACAAATTCAACTGTATGCTTAACGAACCTTATCCAAAGGTTGAAGTAACAACAGATGACAAACAGCTTGCAGAACGTATTTCAAGCATAGCCTTCGGAAAAGAGGGAGAGCTTACCTCGGTTATGCAGTACACGTATCAAAGTATATTTTTACCCGAAAGATATGCGTACGTTTCCGATGTTTTGGATTGTATTTCCATCACCGAGATGCGTCACTATGAAATGTTAAACAAGCTGATACTTCTCCTCGGAGGGGATATAAGAGTTGCCGTGCGTGACAGGGGGCGGTACGTATATTGGAACGGTTCGTACCCCGATTACGTGCAAAATCTGAAAAAAATGTTATACATCGACATAAAAGCCGAAAAAAGAGCTATTTCCGAATACGGCGCTGTCATCGAACATTCACACGATCCGAAAGTCAACAAGCTTTTAAAAAGAATAATTTCGGACGAAGAACACCACATATCCATTCTTACCGATACGTATGTAAAGCTGTTCGGAAAATAATTTCACATTGTAACGCTCGTCGGCACGGCGTACGTGGAAAACCTGACACCGACATCCATATCAAAATTATCTATCGCTTTTATAAGTCCGACACAACCGACTTGAAAAATATCGTCAAGGTTTTCACGTCTTCCCGTAAAACGCTGAACGACACTCAACACAAGCTTAAGATTACCGTTTATAAGATCTTCTCTTGCTTTTTTATTTCCCTGTTTGATGAGCAAAAGAAGATCTGTTTTTTCTTTTTCGCTGAGGGCTTTGAGCTTTGAAGTATTCACTCCGCATATTTCGACCTTATTTTTGTACATATACTTTTTTCTCCTTTTAACCAACTGATTTCTTCAGTATTATTTGCCGAAAAAAGTAAATTTAAGCAGATCGGGAGATTATATTTTCAAACTCTTGATTTTTCAGAAGCAATAGGTTATAATTAACGTGTAACCGTTTTTATTTACTGTCGGTTGCAAAATCAAATTACTACATATTTGCCATTGCGGTAAAACGGAGATCATTATGTTGAAAAGGACCGTTTCTTTTACACTGTTTGTCACCTTCATTCTGTCGGTGTTTTCGCTTTGCGGTATAGCATCCGATACGGCATATCCCATTTACGATATAACGCTTGACAGTCAAAAAACTCCCGTACAGGTTCCTCCCGGTTCTTATTACGGACAACGAATGAAAACGACAGTCGGCGTGACTGCCGTAACGTTTTCTATGCCGACGTGGGCAGAAACCGGCAGCAGTGCAACCATAGGCGTTTTCTCATGGAAAGGAAGTTACGACAAAACGATCGCCCAGAAAGCGCTGTATTACCGTCAAATTCCAAAGCTTGTCGATAACGCTTCGAACATATTGAGATTCGATTCCCCGCTTCAGCCCGGAGAATACTTTTTTGCCATATACGAAACGAGCGGTTCGGCCGGAATATGGCGTTTTCCCATGACAAGATCTCAAGGATTCACCTATATGAACGGAAGTGAAGAAGAATTTGATCTTGCAATAACGCTATTTACGACCGAAAAGACGGAATCTCCCGTCGCACCTTGCAAGAGTGTTCTTGAAGTTTCGGGAGATGCACCTGTATACGAGCAGCTCAAAACCGACTCATCTCACCCCACAGTTGTGCGTGATGCTTACGCAGACACGTGGGTCGTAACGGACGGTCTCGGACGCGAGATATCGGCATCAAATACCGATACGGTAAGAGACGGTAAGACCGTCGGGCTGTTCTACTGGTCCTGGCACAACGATCTTGCATCAGGTCAACCGCTTAACGTAAACGATTTTATACTTCAGCACCCCGAAGCAAAAAATGATTACAATCACAGAGCCTGGCCGAGAACAAATACGGCATATTTCTGGAACGAGCCTGTATTCGGATATTACCGCACGACCGACAGATGGGTACTTCGCAAGCACGCGGAAATGCTTGCGTCCGCAGGTGTCGACGTTATCTTTTTTGATAACACGAACGGAAGTTACACCTGGCGTTCAAGCTATTCGGTCATATTCGACGTCTTTAAGGAAGCATACGACGACGGCGTAAACGTGCCCAAAATATCTTTTATTCTTCCTTTTTCGGGTTCTGCCGATTCAGCAAAACAGCTCCGTGATATATATCTTGATATATACCGCGAGGGAAAATACAGAGAACTTTGGTTTTATTTTGATGATAAGCCTATGCTTATGGCGTACACAGGCGGTCTCGAAGCGACGAATTTAGACAGAGAGATAAAAAACTTTTTCACCTTCCGTCCCGCCCAGCCCGAGTACAGCGGTCACAACAATACAGTCGGAAAATGGGGATGGCTGTCAGTATATCCACAGGACGTTTATTATGCAAGATCCGTGGACGTACGCGGTGAAAGACCCGAACAGATCTCCGTCGGCGTTGCACAGAACTCCTCTGTCGATACAGGTCTTTCCGCTATGAACGGTGTAAACATAAGGGGCAGATCGTATACATCAAAGGACGGTTTTACTCATCTGCAAGAAGAAAACTCTTCTCTTTACGGATATAATTTTTCAGAGCAATGGGAATACGCACTTGAAGTAGACCCCGCCTTCGTATTCATTACAGGTTGGAATGAGTGGACGGCAGGCAGACACAAAACCTGGGGCGGTGTAAATAATGCATTTCCCGATCAGTTTAACGATGAATATTCACGTGATATCGAGCCGACGAAAGGTCCTCTCAAAGACCACTATTATTATCAAATGGTGTCGTACATACGCAGATACAAGGGTTCTCGTGCATTGCCCGAGACAAGTGATAAAACCACGGTAAATATGGCTGACTTATCCTCATGGGACAGTGTGGGGCCGTATTACGTCGCATATAAAAACAATATTTCCGACAGAAATTCAAAAGGATACGGTTCTCTTACGTATACGGACGAATCGGGACGAAATGATATTACGGGTGCAAAAATAGCACGCGATAACGACTATATATACATTTATATAGAGTGTGCCGACACCGTAACTCAGCCTTCCGAAAACTGGATGACTGTATATCTTGACACCGTGCAGAATGGTCTTGACGGCTGGGAATCGTTTGACTACGTAATAAATAAGACCGCCCCCGTCGGAAACACTGTCACCGTTGAACGCTTTACGAATAACGGTTATGAAACAGAAGCCGTCGGAACAGGCGAGTTCGTTATCATCGGTAACGTTTTGCAAATAAAGATAAAGCGCACCGATATCGGAATTATGAGTGATAATTTTACACTTAACTTCAAAGTTACGGATAACGTTTCTTTGAACGGTGATATTATGAATTTCTACACATCGGGCGATGTTGCGCCGACAGGCAGATTCAAATACAGCTATATCAGCACCGGTGACTATACCGTAAGCACAGATCAAACGAATGACACCTCCGATAAAAGCGGTATAAAAGCATCCGATATCGTCGTTGTTTCGACTGTATCAGCGTCAATTTTAGTTATTGTTATAGCGATAGTCGTGTTTACTAAAAAGAAAAAATAGTTATTTTTTAAAGCTGTTTACAAAAAATGTAAGCAGCTTTTTTCGTTATACAATAAGAATTGGCAGAGGAATCGTTTCCTCTGCCAAAATTTTTTATATAGCAAAACGACTTGTGAGAGGTGGTTCGTGATGATAAAATTCATCTGATGCAGTTTCATTTTGAACACCTCATCCGTCAGCCTGCGGCTGCCACCTTCCCCCGCTGGGGAAGGCGTTACTCTGCAAGGATCGTTTGCAGTTCGTTTACCGTATTTGCGATCTTATCGGGAGATGCTTTTTCAAGCACTTCTTTAGGTCTATATCCCCAGGTAACTGCAACTGTTTTAATACCTGCGTTTTTACCCGTTATGATATCGGTATCGGAATCACCGACGATAGCGCACTCATTCTTTGATACGCCGCACTCGTTTATAATAAACTCGACAGCATCGGGGGACGGTTTACGCGGTACCCCTTCCCTTTCTCCGACGGGTATATCAATAAGATTCGGCAAAAGGTTTTCGCAAAGTCTTTTCGTTGCCGCATCAAATTTATTTGAAAGAACTGCCGTTTTGACGTCTCTTTTACGAAGCTCTTCAAGCATTTCGACGATTCCGTCATACGGTACCGTTTTATTCTCCATATTATCCTTATAGTGCGCTTTGAACGCCGCAAGGATCTCATCAAGCGTTTTTTCGTCAGTTCCTTCGGGAGCACACAGCGATATCAGATTTTTAACTCCGTTACCGACATTTGCCGTCGCTTCTTGCAGTGTTACGTTCGGCATACCGTACTTTGTCAAAGCGTAGTTTACGCTGTCCGCAAGGTCACCTATCGTATAAAGAAGCGTTCCGTCAAGATCAAATATTACAAGCTTTATCATCAGTCTTTAAGATTGAACGCCTCTTTAAGGTCGTCAACCTCCTCGGGTGAGATGTGAACTATATCACCGATACTCTTTGAATTGATGATGGAGTGAGCCGTTGATTCGAGAACCTCCATTCTGTCGAACGCCTGCAAAAGCGTTGAGCCTGTAACCATTACGCAATCGTTTTCAAATATAAGTGCGGGACGGTTGGGTGCAAACGTTTCTGCAACCTTTTCAGGTGTTTCGTACAGCCATTCAAAGGGTATTTTTTCGATATCACGAAGCAAAATGTAGCTTTCGGGAATCGTTCTGGGATCGAAGCTTGCGTCCGTTACCGCGAATGCCATTGCGTGCGGTGGATGAGCCAAAAGGATCGCATTTATATCGGGGTTCTTTTCGTATATCAGAGCGTGAGCCTTGACTGCACGTGACGGTGTTTTGCCAAGCTCCTTCATATCTGCTTTTATTCTCACGAGGTCCTCCTCGCTAAGATATGCTCTGTCACGTCCGAAAGGTGTGATTATGAAGCTGCCGTCGGAAAGTCTTACAGAATACGTTCCGTGTGTTGCCGTAAACAGTCCCTGCTTATATGAACGGCGGATGAGCGTTATCATCTCACGTCTTGCTTCAAGCTCCTCGGACGAACGTGAATTCGGTATAAAATCGTCCATAAGCAAATGGAAGCGTGTTTCGGTTATTTTTATAGTCTCGGGTGAAAGCTCTTTGGCAACACCGAGCTTTGATGAAAGTATTTCAAGGTTAGCTGAATAGTCAAGCGTTTCAAACATCATAAACGCAGTGAACATATCCTTTGCGCCTATACATACACCGTGGTTTTCCAAAAGAACTATTTCAACGTCGTTTTCAAATTCACGTGCAATATTTGCGCCAAGCTCTTTACTGCCGGGAACTGCATACTTTGCAATAGAAATTCTGTCACACGTTTTTCTTACCGTCGGGATAAGGTCGAGATTAGGTATTCTGCGTGCTATTGAAAACGCAACGAGTGCCGGAGGATGTGCGTGAAGCACCGCACGGATATCCGGGCGCATATTATAAACGGATTCATGGAAAGGAAATTCACTTGAAGGCTTATGAGGTCCGACACACGTACCGTCGGGTTTTACACAGATGATGTCACGGCGTGTAAGTGTTCCTTTGTCAATACTTGCGGGTGTTATCCAAATGTTGCCGTCTTTATCCTTGATCGAGAGGTTTCCGCCCGAAGTTGTCGTAAGTCCTCTGTCGTAGATACGCTGCATGAACATTACCAGCTGGTCGGCAGGGTGAATATAATCCATATGCATAATCAAGATCTCCTTTTATTTAATTATTCGTTATCAGTATCTGTGAACTGCATTGCAAGATCCAAAAGTGCCTGTGCTTCGGGAACTGAAGGACATTCGGACATTATTTCCGATGCGTTCTGAACCTTCGGGAATGCAACTACGTCACGCAAGCTTGCCGCTTCGCAGATAAGCATTGAAAGTCTGTCAAGTCCGATACCGGCGCCGCCGTGCGGAGGTGCGCCATAGCGGTAAGCGTCAACAAGGAAGCCGAATTTCTTCTGTATTTCCTCATCGGTAAGACCGAGTGCTGTGAACATCTTCTGCTGAAGCTCAAAGTCCGTTATTCTGATGGATCCGGAAAGAAGCTCAACGCCGTTTAAGACGAGGTCATACGCCTTTGCGCGTACCTTTCCGGGATCGCTTTCAAGGTATTCAAGACATTCGTTTCTCGGCATTGTGAAGGGGTGGTGCATTGCCTGCCACGTTTCACTTTCCTCATCCCATTCAAAGAACGGGAATTCCGTGATCCAAAGGAAATTATATCCTTCTTTTATCATTTCAAGCTGTTTTCCGACAGTAAGACGGAGTGCGCCGAGAACAGGGAGTGTGACTCTGTCTTTATCAGCAACTATAAGTGCAACGTCGCCCTTTTCGCAACCGATCGCCGCCATTATCTTTTCAAGCTCGCCCTCTGCCATAAACTTCGCAAACGAGCAGTTGGGTGTATCGTCAACGTATCTGATATATGCAAGACCTTTAGCACCTATTCCCTTTGCGGCTTCCGTCAGCTTATCAATTTCTTTTCTTGTGAGCTTGCCTGCAGCACCCTTTGCAACGATCGCTCTTACAGAACCGCCTGCGGCACATGCGCCCGAGAATACGGAAAATCCGCTGTCTTTTACGATATCCGAAATATTGCATATCTCCATTCCGAAACGTGTATCGGGCTTATCAGAGCCGTAACGCTCCATAGCCTCTGCATACGTCATTCTCGTCACGGGCAGAGTGATCTTTGTGTCAAGAAGCTGTGAAAACAGTCTTTCGATAAAGCCTTCGACCATCGTCATTACGTCTTCTTCATCAACGAATGACATTTCAAGGTCTATCTGAGTAAATTCGGGCTGTCTGTCAGCTCTCAGGTCTTCATCTCTGAAGCAACGTGCAAGCTGAATATATCTGTCAAAACCGGAAAGCATAAGAAGCTGTTTATATATCTGCGGCGACTGAGGGAGCGCGTAAACCTTTCCGTGATGTATTCTCGAAGGTACGATATAGTCACGTGCGCCTTCGGGAGTGGGCTTTATCATCATGGGAGTTTCTATTTCAAGAAATCCGTTTTCGTAAAAATATTCTCTTGCTATCTTTGCAATTTCGTGTCTTACACGGATATTGTTCTGCAAATGCGCACGGCGGAGATCGAGATATCTGTATTTGAGCAAGAGCTCGTCACGGACGTTTAACCCTTCTTTTATTTCAAACGGTGTCGTCTGGGCTGCAGAAAGTATTTTAAGTGACTTTACCTCTATTTCAACGTCGCCGTTTTTAAGCGTTTTATTTATTGCATCTCTTGTACGCACTATACCCCTTGCGGAAAGTACGTACTCACTTCTTACGGAAAACGCCTTGTCGAAAACTTCTTTATCTGTATTTTCGTCAAATGCAAGCTGTACTATACCTTCTCTGTCACGAAGATCTATAAATATAAGTGCGCCGAGGTCACGTCTGCGCTGTACCCAACCGCAAACGCAGACTTCTTTTCCCAAAAGCTCGTTTGTTATCTCACCGCAGTAGTTAGTTCTTTTATCCTGTACTGTAAATAATTCTGCCATTTCAATCAATCCTTATCTGTTTTTAAAAAATTCGGCAAGTGAAGAAAGTTCAAGCTCTGTCTGTTCACTTGTACTCATATTTTTAAGTATTGCTTTTCCGTTTTCGATCTCGTTGTCACCGACTATCGCCGTAAATTCAGCCCCGATCTTATCGGCATATTTCATCTGCGCTTTAAGGCTTCGTCCGACGAGATCACACTCGGCATAAATATTGGCATCGCGCAACGTCTTTACGATTCCGAGTGCTTTTATCTGCGCATTCGTTCCCAAGGAAGCAATGTAGAGAACGGGCTTTTTCTTTTCGGGAAGCTCAATACCCGACATTTTAAGAGCGATAATAAGACGTGAAAGTCCCATTGCAAAGCCGACACCGGGAAGCTTCGGTCCGCCTATTTCCTCGACAAGTCCGTCATATCTTCCGCCACCGCCCAAAGCAAGACGGCGTATGTTTCCGTCTTTGTCGGGCTCACCGGGGCCGATTATTTCAAATACTGTTCTTGTATAATAGTCAAGCCCTCTTACGATACCCGTATCGACTTTATATTCAACGCCCATACTCTTGAGTGAATCTTCAACGGTTTTCATATGAGATGTACAGTCGTCGCACAAATAATCAAGCGTCTTCGGCGCATCCTTTGCAAGAGCCGCACATTCGGGGTTCTTACAGTCGAGAATACGCAAAGGGTTCGTCTTGAGTCTTGTTTTACACGTATCGCAAAGTGTGTCGTAATTTGCCTGATAATATTCGGTAAGCGCTTTTTTGTAAAGCGGACGGCACTGCTTGCATCCTATGGAGTTTATTTCAAGTGAATAATCTGAAATTCCGAGTGCTTTTACATATGAATCAGCAAGTGAAATCACCGAAGCGTCTGCCGCGGCAGATTCAGAACCGTACATCTCAACACCGTACTGATAAAATTCACGGTATCTGCCCGAAGCGGGCTTTTCGTATCTGAAACAGCTTATCAGATAGTACAGCTTCAAGGGCATGGCATCCGAGCATCTGCCGTTTTCAACTATACTTCTTGCAATTGATGCCGTGCCTTCGGGTCTCAACGTCATGGATCTGTTGTCTTTATCAAAAAAAGTATACATTTCCTTTTGTACAACGTCTGTTGTATCACCGACACCTCTTGAGAAAAGCTCCGTTTGTTCAAAGGTCGGAAATCTTATTTCACCGAATCCGTGTGTGTTTGATATTTCTTTTGCTTTTTGTTCAACATACTGCCAAAGGGGTGTCTCCTCGGGCATTATGTCCATCGTTCCTCTTGGTTTTATTATCATATTTCTCTCCGAAACAATATTTATTTATACTCTTATACTTTATATCATATTTTTTGGAATTTTTCAACAGCTTTGAAAAAAAAACTGTGTCATATCGGTAAGTTTATCGGGAAATTTTTCTGCTTTTGCGCAAACCGAAACGAATGTATTCAAAATTCTGTACGTTTTCACCGAAGCACCGTTTAAATTTACAGTATCTCCCTTCGGTATACATTCAAAAGTTTTAAGCGGTATTGCAAAGCCTTTACCTGTATATTTGATATACGCTTCCTTCATCGTCCAGATCCTTGTGAATTCCTCCGTTTCGCTTTCCGATGATAATATATGTCTGTATTCATTATCCGTAAAGAAGCGCTTGGCAATATTCAGACAATTGTCTTTATTGTTTATATCCTCGCAGTCAACACCTATTTCGTCATTATATATTCCGCAAACACACATTGTATCACTATGTGAAATATTATATTTTACGTTCAAATATTTGAAGGATTCTTTGCCGTTTTTATTCAGTATTTTTTCTTCACCGAGATAATCTATTCCGCAGTCGTTAAAAGTAAGCGTCAGAAGAGCACCTGCCGCAAGTCTTGAAATATCTCCGTTTTTCAAAAACCGTTCCCTTCGTTTTTCATCAACGTATGAAAACATTTTCTCACACATTGACAGATCAAATTCGGAAGTGTTCAAAAAATATAACTTCATATAATCACCCACGTGTAATTATACTACCTTAAGCAGTATTTGTCAAATATTTTCGTTTTTTTATTGACAAACCAATGAAAATGTGATATATTTTTTGCGTAGATATTTATAGGGGAGCTTGTTTTGCAGGCTGAGAGGAAGTACGCTTCGACCCGATAACCTGATCCGGATAATGCCGGCGTAGGCGCATAAGTGTTGGTATATACCTTCAAGCGGTAAGCGCGGCATTTTATCGGAGCTTACCGTTATTTTTTGGAGGATATATGAAAAGCTCGACGAGAAGACTTTGCGAAAGCGGAATTTTCATTGCACTTGCAACCGTTCTTTCGGTTCTCAAACTATTTGAATTTTCCTTTGGCGGAAGCATAACCGTCTTAAGTATGTTGCCAATTGTTATTTTATCATACAGATACGGTGTAAAATGGGGACTTACGTGCGGATTTTTTTACAGCATCATTCAGATGCTTTTAGGTGTAAACACTATTTCGGTATTCGTTTTGCCGGGTGAAAGTCAAATGGTGTGGTGGCGAATAGTGCTTATGTGTTTGCTTGACTACGTTTTGGCTTATACCGCTTTGGGTCTCGGCGGTATCTTTTCAAAAAGTTCCCCCAAAAAAGCACTTGTTTTAGGAAGTATCATATCCCTTTCGGTGTGTTATTTATTTCACGTTTTATCGGGTGCCGTCTTCTTTGGAACGTATGCATACTGGTTCTTCGGTGAAGTTATGACAGGTGCGGTCGGTACAGGTATACTCGAAAAATTCACAGGCGGCCCCCTTTATCTTTTGTATTCTTTGATCTACAACGGATGTTATATGATACCCGAGATAATACTTACAACCATCGGCGCATTTGCAGTATCATCCTTACCGATGATAAACAATAAAAAGATCAAACAGTAAACAAATATCCCGACAGATCGTTCTGCCGGGATTTTTACTGTATAACTATACCCACCCGTTCAGAGGGTGGGTATGACTTTTAAACTATAAGAACGCGTATATCGGAAAAATCAAGATCTTCAAGCGACGATCTCTTTATAAGAAAACAAAGCTCGCTTCCCTTTTCAAACGTAAATGATACGTTTTCATCTTCATATTCTTTGAAGGAAGCTAAAACGACCATTTCGTCATCGCTTTTTTCTTCATCAAATTCAAATTCCTCAAAATCGTCAAGATCTTCAAATTCTTCTTCGAACTCATCCTCTTCACTTTGATTTTCGGAGATATCATCATATTCCGTTGAAATACTTACGTTATATTCGCCGTCCGTCACGTTGAGAACAATTGAAGGGGGAAGCAAGTCTTCGCCGTCAGAACCAACAAGACGAAAGGTTGAGAGCTTGTCTTCCTCTTCATCAAACCAAAAGATCTTCGCCGCATCTTTTATATTCGGTGTGGCAGGCTGCTCTGCAACGTTATAGAAGAAATAAAGAATACCGCTTGGAGGCAAAAAGTCACTTTTTATATCCTTACAGTTTATCTGGCACAGAAATGCCATATCTATCTCATCACCGTAGCGAGTCGTGCTCGTTGGCCATTCAAAATATTCCGGCACATCAGGTGAGCCGAACATATGCGACGTTCCTGCTTTCAACTTTTCTTTTTTATCTGTAGCTGAAAAATTTATCATCAAAAGACTTCCTTTCGGTTTGTAAATACAGTTCAAGCGGTGAGCTTGCGATGGATATTATATCACGCATTTAATAAAAAGTCAACAAAAAATTTTATTGATGATATTGAAACCAAAGACTAAATGAGCTAAAATTACCAAACATATATTGAAAGGAGCACCATATGGCAAAAGTTGATTTTTTTGATAAAACGAAACCCTCGCCCAAAAAATTAAAAGGTATCATAATAGCGCTTGCGGTTATCGTTTTTGCCGCCGTTCTCATTTTCACGTCATACTATACCGTGGATGATAAGCAGCAGGCTGTAATAACTACGTTCGGGAAAGTGACATCAGTTACCGATGCGGGTATACACTTCAAAATTCCCTTCGGAATACAGAAAGCACACATCGTTGACGTAAATATTTCAAGAAAATTGGAAATAGGCTACAGAAGCGACACTGTCGATCCTACTGTCATTCAAACAGTTGAAAAAGAGAGCAAGATGATAACGGGTGATATGAATATAGTAAACGTAGATTTCTTCGTTGAATATAAAGTATCCGATCCCGTGAAGTTTTTATTCAACGCGAAAGACCCTGAAATGATACTTAAAAACCTTGTGCAAAGTCAGATAAGAAACGTTATCGGTTCCGCAAAAGCAGACGACGTGCTTACATCAAGTAAGGCAACTCTGCAGCAGGAAATTAAATCTCTCACACTCGCAGAGCTTGAATCTTACGATATCGGTCTCATTGTAACAGACGTAAGAATACAGGATGCAGAGCTTCCCACGGATGCCGTAAACGAAGCATACAAAGACGTTGTAAACGCATATCAAGGCATGGAAGCCGCTATAAACCTTGCGGAAGCGTATAAAAATTCAGAAATTCCCAAAATGGAAGCGGAAATTGACAAGATACTGAAGGAAGCTGAGGTTAAGAAGCAGGAAAGAATAAACGAAGCTAACATGAAAGTTGCTATGTTTTCCGCTATGTACGACCAATATTCACTCAGTCCCGAATCAACGGTAACGAGAATGTATTTTGAAGCCGTCAGCGAAATATTCCCCGATGTCAAGCTTTATATTGACATGAGCGACGGAGACACACAAAAGCTTCTTCCGATAGAATCCTTTTATCAATCAAGCAATAAGGAGGTAGGTTGACAATGAAAAAAACATTAAAAATAGCTATACCGTTAATACTTCTCTTTCTCTTGATAATAGTAGCTTCACAGTCCTTCTTTGTCGTTGCAGAAAATGAATACAAGTGTACGGCTCGTTTTTCAAAGATCATTAATACTAAATCCGAACCCGGTCTTTATTTCAAGTTACCCTTCGTTGACGAGGTTAAAACTTTCCCGAAAACGACACTTTTTTACGATATTCCCCCGTCCGAGGTCCTTACACTCGATAAAAAGAGCATGACGGTTGACAGCTACATCACCTGGCAGATAGAAGATCCCCTTTTGTTTTATCAGACAGTAAGCACAACAGCAGCTGCTGAAAACAGACTTTACGACACGACGTATAATGCTTTTAAAACAAAAATGGGTATTCTCAACCAGGACGATATAATAAACGATCTTCCCGCCGAAGAACGTAATGTGATCTACGAAGAGATCAGACAGGAAGTAATGGAGAAGTCAAAGGATTACGGTATAACGGTAGTCGATGTGAAGATGAAGCGTCTCGATCTTCCCGCGGAAAACGAAGAAGCTGTTTACACAAGAATGATATCTGAAAGAACGCGTGATGCCGAGCAGTACAGAGCAGAAGGTGAAAAACAGGCAACACAGCTCCGCACGGATGTGGATAAGCAGGTAAGCGTTTCCCTTTCGAATGCATACGCTGATGCAGAAAAAATAATTGCAGAGGGCGAAGGCGAATATATGCGTATACTCGCCGAAGCATTTAACACAAAGGAAAAACAGTCGTTCTACGAATTTGTTCTTTCACTTGACGCGCTCAAGGCTTCCCTTTCGGGCGACAATAAAACGGTAATTCTCGGAAAAGACAGTCCCATAGCTCAGGCACTTTTGAAAAACTCCATTGAAAATATGCCTGTACCGGAAAACACACCCGATGTATCGATACCCGACGATAAAACACCCGGGTCCGATACAGATACAGCGGAATAATAACCGAAAATCAAACAGCAGAGTATGAAAATACCCTGCTGTTTGTATTTTTATTTAACTGTTATCCAAAGAACGTGTCCGTGTTCATACGGTGTTCCGCGAAGAATATACTGAGGAATGACAGCTGATGTTCCATCAGGATTTTTGGCAATTATTTCAGTATAATAATCACTGTGTAAATGTCCGCAGAACGTTCCTTTTATAACATCTGCATTGTTTACAATAATATCATATACGGCAGCACTTGCATCGTCTGCGTTATGTGACGTTCCCCACGTTGCAAAGTACGCGGGACCGCCGTCTTTGCCGTATATCGGTTTCACTACCCCTTGCTCGGGATTGTTCGTTGCTATCGGGATATGATAAAACAGAAGAACAACATAGCCCTTCTCACGTGCAAGCGCAAGATCGTTTTTCAAAGGTTCTATCTGACATTCCCAAAAACGTCCCGGATACGAATTATCGGACGCGTTGTCCATCTGTATCACCATAACTTTTTCTTCGATGATCTTTGACGTATAGAATATATCGTGCTTCCAGGCTTTTTTCAATATATCGATCCTTGATTCAAACGTGGTAGTATCTTCAACTGTTCCCTGACAAACTCTGATCGACTCGTGGTTACCGAGAGTCACGAGTGCTTCGGGGTATTTATCCCAGATCTGTGTTTGCAAAAGCTCGATAGCGCCGTTTGAAATGTAGTCAAGCACGTCACCCGTTATAACCATCTGATCTGCTTTTGATCCGAGCTCCAGACATTTTGCGGCATTCGGAACGGATTCGCCGTCCTTAAGCCACACTCTGTTTTCGTACGTGCTCATAACGGAAGGATTGGCTTCTTTAAAATCTTCTTCATTGCAATAATTGAAATGAAGGTCGGTCATATGTGCTATCGTGACGGGATCGCCGCCGAGATCTGATTTAAATCTCGCCTCACGTATCATTATTCCGTTGGCATCAAGCCTGTATATCCACTCGTTTACGTGGCGCTTATCGCCCGTTATCGTTGTTATTTCCATCTCACTTATATCAAACTTTTCTTCTTCCTCATTTGGAAGCGTTTCAGCCGACGTTTCTTCTTCGTTTGAAGTTTCTTCCGATGCGGTGTCACTTTGTATAGCTGTTGTATCTCCGCCTTTATTTTCTCCGCAGCCAAAAAGCAACGTTGCCGTCAAAAGTGCGGATAAAAACATAAACAGAGCTTTCTTTTTTATTTTCATCGTCCGTCCTCCGTATAAATTATTTTCTTATATTTTAGCTTAAAAATGTGAAAATTTCAAGTTTTTAAAGACAGCATCTTTAAAATAAAATATTCGGTTTGCGCCGCATGATATACTTGCTGCGCAAGCATGATATAATATTCGTTTCCCCATATGCCATGACATATATCACCCACCGAAGGTGGAATCTTGGATCACCCATTATAACTTCTCTGTTTTAAAGGTTGTATATCCTTCATAATAGTAGCTATAGTCGATACCCTTCATATAGACTTCACGGCTGTTGATGTCATCAGTCAGAGCAGCCTTGAGAATATGCTTGATTTCAATATCCTTAATGGGGCTACGCTCCATAGCAAGAAGATAATCTTCTTTATCCACCTTGCTCCAGTCAACAACTTTGTGAAGCTCGGTTTTGAAAATGAGGTCGAGCCAAATACGAGTGCTGCGCCCGTTGCCTTCTCTGAAGGGGTGGGCAATATTCATTTCCACATACTTCTCGACGATCTCATCGAAAGTAGACTGCGGCATTTTATCAATATTAGCAAGAGCCGCTTCAAGGTACATCAAGGGAGCGAAACGGAAGTTGCCTTTAGAAATATTTACGGTTCTGAGTTTTCCGGCAAAGTCGTAGATCTCGTCAAAGAGATACTTATGAATCGCTTTGAGGGCTGAGAATTTTCCCGCCTCCAGTTTATCAAGCATACCGTTTTCAAAAAGTTCAAGAGCCTTTTTCTTGCTGATGCGTTCTTCCTCACGGGCAAGATCTGCGGAACTTGTAAGCCCCAATTTATTTTCAAGTGCCATATTGCGCCTCCAAATTCTAATTATAACGTAGTAATAACCAATGCAATTACGATAATGATAAGTAAAACTCCCACCAAATAGGTTAAACATCCGGTTGGTTTCGATGGGGTTCGTTTGTATTCGGTATATACATATTCTGTAGATTTCGCCTGCTTTGGCTTCTGTGTAACCTGAGAACTCCGAGCTTTACGATATAATGCTAACGGATCGGTTCCGGACATAATACGTGAATGAAAATTCTCCAACCATTTTGCATCTTCATATTCACACAAATTTTCTTCCGTGCAATTTGGCTCGTGGACAATTTGGTTTCGTATCCAGCGATAGTGCTTTAATTGTTTCAGGTCATCATCCCAACTTGAGACATAGTAGGAAGCTGATGTGAGTTTTGACATATCGTCAATATAAGACGAAATACCGTGGTTGTCGCCGTAGATTTCATTGCACAGCTTTTCAAGTTGTTTATAAGAATTTATAAATCCCATTTCTTCACCAAATTACTTATCAGCCGCAACGCCGGATTTCATCCGAGCATCGACTTCGCTGACTTTGAATTTCCACTTTTACAAAAATCCAATTTTACATTATATAGTATAACACAATTTTCGGATTTTTTCAAGGTTTAATAGCGGTTTATTCGGATTGTTTCGAAAAGGTCATAAATAGAATGGCAAAAGCAAAAAAGAGCATAGTTTGTTCTATGCTCTTAAAATATGGCGATGTTGTGAGAGCTTGAGACTATGTTGAGAAAATATCTTTTTTTATGCGCAAACCGAAAACTAAAATTTCGTCCTTAAAAACAGAAAAAACCCTGATAAAATCAGAGTTTTCCTGTGGCTATATCTATTTTACAGCCCTTTGATGTCTATGGGCTACGAAAAAGATATTTTTCGCAATTTTGCGTATGACTTCAAACTCTCACATAAATAATGAAATCCTTGCTTGTGCAAGGACGAAATCAGCTAACGCAGATGAAATCTTCGGCTACGCCTCAGATGAAATTAAATCCACCCATCCGGCGTCGAGCCGGATTTCACCCCTGCAGGGGATTTCATCGTCGAAGACGATTTATTCCACCCGCAAGGGTGGATTTAGCTGAAAAGGCCACGGTTTCTATCAAAACCGTGGTCTTTTCATGGTACGCCGAAACACTCAATATCCGAAACAGTGAGCGTAGAAGTGTTCTCCCCGGATATATTGAATGTGAACACGATCCTGCGACCATTCCCACCGTCTGAGTCGTAAATGTAGATGGAATTGACCAAGGTGTCGATCAC
>JAZQBL010000033.1:0-60674 GCA_045545665.1 Eubacteriales bacterium | reverse complement strand
ATACATAATTTGGTGTTTAAGTTCCTCGAACATCAATAAAATCAGAAAATGGAAAAACAATAATATAAACTAATTTGTTTATGTAATAGCAAACCCCAACAGACCTTAAAAAATCTGTTGGGGTCAATTATTTGTTTACAGTGTGGCAATTATTAACCAACTGATATAGTTTACCGCTAATTTTGCACACTGCTTTCGTTCGTCATTTATTTTATCTGTCTTCGTCGTTGAACTGTCCCATAAGCTTTTTGTTGAATTCCACTGCCGTGTTGAAGCCCATTTTCTTTTGTCTGTGGTTCATTGCGGCAATTTCAATTATGACAGCTAAGTTTCGACCGGGTCTTACGGGAATGGTGATCGACGGAACGTCTATTCCCAAAATATCCGTATATTCGGATTCAAGCCCGAAACGGTCGTACATCTTGCCCTGAACCCAGGGTTCAAGCTTTATAATGAGGTCGATCTTTTCTGACATCTTGACAGAACCCATACCGAATATTCGGCGTACGTCGACGATTCCGATGCCTCGAAGCTCAATATAGTGGCGGATTATTTCGGGTGCCGTACCGACAAGGGAAATAGCGGAAACACGCTTTATTTCAACTGCATCGTCTGCGATGAGTCGGTGTCCTCTTTTTACAAGCTCGATGGCGGTCTCACTTTTTCCGACACCGCTGTCACCGAGAATGAGTATTCCTTCGCCGTATACTTCAACAAACACACCGTGACGCGTTACACGGGGAGCGAGGGATACGTTGAGCGATGCGATAAGTGCGGACATAAACGCCGAGGTCTGGTTGTGCGTACGCAGAAGCGGCACGCCGTACTTTTTACAAAGCTCGATCTGTGCTTCCTCGATAGGAAGATCGGTCGTGAATACTACGGCAACGGGGCGCTCTTTAATTACGTTTTCAAATGCAGGTATTCTTTTTTCTTCGGGAAGGCTCTGAATATATTCATATTCAACTCTTCCGATAAGCTGTATTCTTCTTGCATCAAAAAGATTATCAAATCCCGAAAGCTTGAGACCGGGACGGTTCAAGTCACTTCTCGTTACGACGATAGATTCGTGATCGTCGGGCAGGAATATTTGCTCAAGAGAAAACTCTTTGATTACGTTAGACAGCGGAATTGAGTATATTTCTTCATTCATTGTCTACGATCCTTTCAAGTATATAATCTTTTTCGAAATAGTATTTTTTATCGCAGAATCGACAAGTTACTTCGATCTTGTCCTGCGTTTTGTATATATCTTCAAGCTCTTTTCTGCCGATGGAAATGACGGCACGCTCCGTTCTTTCAAGCGAACAGTCGCATACGTAGCCCACGTCAATCTCATCGAACAAGTCGTATTCGATGCCTGACAGAGCAAGATCAAGTATTTGCTCGTTGCTCATCCCCTCGTCGAACAGCTTCGACACGTTTGAAAGCATAGAAGCATTATTTTCAAGCTTTTCGATTATTTCATCTCCTGCACCGGGCAAAAGCTGGATTATAACACCGCCTGCCGCCTTGCAGGAAAGATCCGTATCAACAAGAACACCGAGAGCAAGCAGGGTAGGAATCTGCTCACTTTCTGCGAAGTACGACGTTATATCTTCGGCAACTTCACCGCTTTTTATTTCGGATATGCCGATGTACGGTTCGTTGAGTCCGATATCCTTGACTACCTGCATAACGCCCGAGCCTATAGCGCCCGAAACGTCAAGCTTTCCGTTCTTTTTCAAAGGAAGATCAACGGCGGGGTTTTGTATACAGCCCTTGACGTTTCCCGAATAATCGGAAACAGCCATAACCATTCCCGCAGGACCGTTACCTCTGAACGTGAGAGTGATGCTGTTTCTCTTATCCTTGAGCATACATCCCATAAGAGATGCTCCCGTCATAACTCTGCCGAGTGTGGCGGTCGCAGTCGGGGACGTGTGATGATAGGAGATCATTTTATTTACTATATCTTTTGAATTTATTACCATAATACGTGCTTGTCCGCAACGTGTCATGGCACGTAAGATAGAAGAACCCATTGTTTTGCTGTTCCTTTCTTTAAACACCTTGTTTTTCGTGCATTGCACGGCAAACGTAGTGTATGCGATGTGATGATTTTTCCGGGGAAGAATCTGAAAGCTCACCGAAAGTGCCGATCAAAGTGAAGTTACATTCTTCAAGCGTTTTTTTGATAAACTCATCGCTGTGACAGTATTCCGTTTGCTGTTCGTCTTCACGTGTGTACGTCCCGTCTTCGTTTTTTGAAAACAGCGACAGCGAGAACAGACACTGCTGTGTTTGTTGGCTGTAGTTACAGCTCCACGCAAGCAGGTTTGACGAATCGTCGCTTTCAAGAATAAAATCGTTATCTGCGTATACGTTTTCAAACTTGTACTGCGTGTTTGCATCAAATATCAGAAGTCCGTCGGGATCGAGATACAGCTGACAGCATAAAAAGAATTTTTTTAATTCATCGCCGTTTAAATAATTTACACTGTCAAGACACGAAATTACAGCGCCGACAGTCCCGTAAAGCTCAAAATCACACATATCCTGATTGAGCAGTAAGACGTTCGGCTGACATCTTTGCCGTGCTATTGAGAGCATTTCATACGATATATCAAGTCCTATCATATCGTATCCCATATCTGAGAGCTTTGATGTGAGTTTACCTGTTCCGCATGCCGCATCGAGAACGAGTGAAGATGACGGCGCGTATTTTTTTATGATACCGTCTATGTACGATGCCCATTTGTCGGTATCGACACCCGAAAGCTCGTCGTATATTTCGGATATCACTTCATACTGACCGTGCATAAAAGCCTCCTTACGACTTCTTATCAAGTCTTTCCAAAACGGTTATGTAACCGTCCGTGCCGTATTTGAGGCAACGGTTGACACGGCTTATCGTTGCCGTGGAAAGACCCGTTTGCTCCGATACCTCCGTGTATACGGAATTGTTGTAGAGCATTTTTGCAGCGATCAGTCTTTTTGACATTTCCTGTATTTCCGCAACGGTGCAAAGATCTTCAAAAAAATCGTAGCATTCGTCAACAGATTTAAGACTCAATATACCTTCAAAAAGGTAATCTATTCTTTCGTCTCTTATCTTCTTTCCCATTTCACTCTCCAGATGATTTATGCGAGTATTTTAAGCGTTTCTTCAGCCATTTTTTCGGGCTCGATAACGTCGGTGAAGCGAACCGTTTTTTCTTTAAGAGATGCAAGCGGTGCGGGTATCTCGACGCCTGTTATCTCGTTGAGTTTGTAAAGAGGAGCAAATTCGTCACCGTCACATTCGCCGCCTACGGCCGTGAGAACGTCTTTAGCAAATTTGTAAGGGCTTGCCGTGCTTACAGTTACCATAACGTCATCGCTGTAATAACGGAATTTGCTTGCACAGTAAAGAGCAACACCTGTATGTGTGTCGGAGAGATACTGCGCGTGTTCATAAACGAAACCGATCTCATCAAGTGTGTGCGCTTCGTTTGCGTGCATTCCCGTGAAGGTTGCTTTGATCTTGTTGAGCTCGTCAAGCTCGATCTTGTATTTGCCTATCGTGTTGAGTCTGTTCATATATTCAGCTGTCTTTTCCGGACCGCATATAAGATACAAAAGTCTTTCAAGGTTGCTGGATATAAGAATATCCATCGAGGGGGACATTGTCTGATAGAATTTTCTTCTTCTGTCGTAAACACCCGTCTGCAAAAAGTCTGTAAGGATGTTGTTTCTGTTTGATGCACAGATGAGCTTGTTAATGGGAAGTCCCATCTGCTTTGCAATATATGCTGCAAAAATATTACCGAAGTTACCTGTGGGAACTGTGAAGTTTATTGCCTGTCCCGCCTTTATATCGCCTGCTTTGAGAAGGTCGCAGTATGCGGAAATGTAGTAAACTACCTGAGGTGCAAGACGTCCCCAGTTTATTGAGTTTGCGCTCGTAAGTATGTATCCGCCGTCGTTTAGCTTTTTGTTTATTTCAGCATCTGAGAATATTTTCTTAACGCCGTTCTGTGCGTCGTCAAAGTTTCCTTCGATAGCGCAAACAGATACGTTTTCACCTTCCTGTGTTGCCATCTGAAGCTTCTGTACCTTGCTTACACCGTGTACGGGGTAGAATACTTTTATAGCAATACCGGGTACGTCACGGTAGCCTTCGAGTGCGGCTTTGCCTGTATCACCCGACGTTGCAACGAGAATGAGGGCAGTTTTGTCCTCTCCCGTCATCTTCAAAGCACGTGAAAGGAGTCTCGGCATTATCTGAAGCGCCATATCCTTGAACGCACACGTAGGACCGTGGAAAAGTTCAAGCACGTATCCGCCTTCGTCAAGCTTGTGCAAAGGGGCGGCGCCGCCGGGGAAGTTTGCTTCGCTGTACGCTGCGATACAGTCCTCGAGAAGCTCATCCTTGTTGTAGTCATCTAAAAATCTGTAAAGTATATCTGCGGCTCTGTGAGCGTAGTCCATTTCACAAAGTGCTGTGATATCTTCGGCTGTAAGTGTGGGTATTTCCGTCGGCATATAAAGTCCGCCGTCGGGTGCGATCCCTTTTTTTATCGCATATGCGCCTGAAACAAGTTCGCTGTTTCCTCTTGTACTGCAGTATTTCATAATATATAAATTCCTTCCTGAAAATATTTACTTAATGATGTTTTTTGAATTTGCGTATTCTGCGTATTCATCCATTTGTTCGCCAAGGCGTGAAAGCTCACCCATTACACGTTTTCTGCCTTTTTCCGTCTTGTACCAATTGTCACGGCTTATTTCGGAGGTAACGACGGGGCATACACAGATATCACATTCGGGAAAAGCCCATTTGTAATACGTGTACGCACGTCTTGCGTGGAATGCGTGGCAGACGAGTATCGCCCGATTCGTTCTTATACCTTTTTCTTCGCAAAGCTTCTTTGTGAAAAAAGCATTCTGATACGTGTACTGCGCTTCGTATTCACCGATTATCGCATCACACGGCACACCGTTTTTCAAAAGAACGTCAGTGTACATATCACATTCGGTGTCGTACATGATTCCGTCGGTATCAAAACCCGAAAGCGACGGAACGTACCGGCCTTTTGTTATTGAATACTTGCCGGACGGTATGACGTAAGGAGCAAAACCGCTGTTGTAAAGTACTGCCGCGTGCTTTGGCAAAAGCGGATTTGACGACCCCGGTAAAAAAATCACGTCGGATACGCACGGAGTGTTTTCCAAAAAAATATATTCCGTTGTGTCCTTGATAAAATCCATAATTATCTTCCTTTTTATTATCAGTTACGTATATTGTATTTTGTCCCATTCGGGATCAAATATAAACGTACAATGACACACACTGCAATTATATATCAAAATAAGGATAAATGCAAGTGTTTCAGTGTAAAATAATTATTTTTTAATATAAATATGTGTTTTCACTTGATTTATTTTTTGTTATATTGTATAATGTTACCGACTTATACTAAGGAGATATGTATGTTCGGACTTAAAAACCGCACAGGCGGTGTTGATTATATAGTCGTATGTCTCGGAAATCCGGGAGATAAATATACCACAACAAGACACAATATGGGTTTTCTTTGCGGTGATTATATCGCTGATAAGGAAGGGTTTGAATTTAAAAAGATAAAATTCAAGTCAAATTACGATATTGTTGAATTTGAAGGCTTTAAGGTCATGTTTATGAAGCCGCAAACGTTCATGAACTCGTCGGGCGAGGCAGTAAAGCAAGCTGTCGATTTTTACAAGGTTCCGTGCGAAAACGTCATCGTTCTCGTCGATGATATCAATCTCGACGTAGGACAGATGCGGATAAGACGGAAAGGTTCCTCCGGCGGTCATAACGGTATGAAAAGCATAACAGAACAGCTTAAAACCGATAATTATCCCAGAATAAAGCTCGGCGTCGGTAAAAAACCGCACCCCGATTTCGATCTCGTTGATTTTGTTCTGGGCAATTTTACAAAGGAAGATATGAAAAAACTGCCTTCGCTTTTCGATAACGTACAGGCGTCGCTTTCACTTATTATGAAGGGTGATGTTGACGGGGCGATGTGCAAATACAATTCATAAAAGGAGAAAAAGTATGTATAAGATCTTTAAAGGAACACAACTTAAGCCCACAGGTTGGCTTCGCCGCCAGCTTGAAATACAGGCGGACGGCCTTTCGGGAAATCTTCACAAAATGTGGAGAGACGTAAAGGATACAAAATGGATAGGCGGAGAAGGTGACGGCTGGGAAAGAGCACCGTATTGGCTCGATGGATTTATACCGCTTGCGTATCTGCTCGGCGATGAAGAAAGAATAAAAACTGCGGATATGTACATCAATACGATAATCGACCGTCAGCGTGAAGACGGCTGGATCTGTCCTTGCGAGGAAGAGCATATACCCGCATACGATGCGTGGGCGTATCTTCTCATCTGTAAAGCGCTTTCCGTATATTGCGAGATGACGGGAAGCCAAAAGGCAGAGGACGCACTTTACCGTGCTTTGAAGTGCTTGCACGGATATATGGCAAACGGTACTGTCAAGCTCTTTTCATGGGGTCAAAACCGTTGGTACGAAGGACTTATATCGCTTATCTACCTCAAAGATAAATATGATGATGAGTGGATAACGGATCTTGGAAAAATACTCAGAGAACAGGGAATAGTCCCCGAGGAGCTTTCCGAATATTGGAAGCATCCTATTCATTGCTGGCAGATGTGCACACACATAGTAAACATCTGTATGATGCTCAAATTTGAAGCCGTATCCTGCAAGCTTTTCGGTGAAAAGTATACAGGCAGAGCCGAAAAACTCTGGGAGCTTCTTGAAAAGAATCACGGAACGGCTGTCGGTATCTTCACAGGTGACGAATCACTCGGCGGTGTAAACAACAACAGAGGTACGGAGCTTTGTGCCGTTGTTGAACTTATGTTTACGTGCGAGGAATTGTATAAGATAACAGGCAAATCGATCTGGGCTGAAAGACTTGATATGATCTATTCCAATGCACTTTGCGCTACGTTCCTTGACGATATGTGGACACACCAGTACGACCAGATGGCAAACCAGATAGCTTGCGTAAAGATCCAGGGTAAGCCTATATTCGGTAACAATAACGGAAGCGCACATCTTTTCGGACTTGAACCCAACTTCGGATGCTGTACTGTAAACTTTAACCAGGGCTGGCCCAAGTTTGCAAGAAATATTTTCCTCAAGAGCAAAAAGGGAGTACTTGCCGCATATATCGCACCCTCGCAGCTTGATACGGAGATAAAGGGAGCAAACGTAAGCATTACGGCAGATACGGAATTCCCCTTCAGAATGAACTGTACTTATAAGATCAAAACCGATAAACCCGCAGCTTTTGAATTTAAGATAAGAATTCCTGCCTTTTCAAAGGCGTTTACCGTAAACGGTGAAAGAATCGAAAATAAAAAATACTATACGGTAAGCAAGGTCTGGGAAGGCGAAGAGGAAATAAATATAGTATTTGAGGATACACCTCATTTCATATCACGTCCTCACAATCTCAAGGCTGTCAAGTACGGAAATCTCGTGTTCTCGTTACCTATTGATATTGAATACAAAATGTACGAATACGAAGAAAACGGTGTCGAAAGAAAATTCCCGTACTGCGATTACGAGCTTTATCCGAAATCGGAATGGAATTACGGACTTTCAGCAGATAAAAACGGAAACGTTCCGTTTGAGGTAGTCTGCCTTGACGGTGATGATATCCCGTTCTCATCGAAAAATCCGAGAATCGGTATCAAAACAAAGGTAGTTCCGATAAATTGGGGTTACGAAATAGGATATAACACGGTAAGTGCTTATAAGCCCAATGAAAGAAAAGCACTCGGTGAAGAAAAAGACATGATGCTCATACCTTACGCATGCGCAAAGCTTCGTATGACAGAGCTTCCTATCATAAAGAAAAAATAAAGCATAAAGCAAAACGCTGTCACAAAACCTGTGACAGCGTTTTTAAAAGCTTGATTATTTGTTTGTCTTGATGGAATTTTCGTAGGATTCAACCATCTTCTTGACCATCTGACCGCCGACGGAACCTGCCTGCTTTGATGTGAGTTCGCCGTTATAGCCCTGCTTGAGGTTAACGCCTACTTCGTTTGCGGCTTCCATCTTGAATTTATCGAGTGCTTCCTTAGCTTCGGGAACGAGTTTCTTATTAGACATTTTAAATCTCCTTGTAATATAATCTGTATTTTACGTTTGATACGGTGCCCATCGGCACTCGCTATCAGTTGTTCGGAAGCGTCTTTCAGCTTCCGATATTATTGTTGCACGTAAAGCTTAAAATATTACAGGAAAAATTTTCAATGTGATCAGTCTTTTTTTGATATGCGTATAAATACGGGAATCAGTATTATCGGCAGTACGGGAATAAGCATAAACAAAAACGAAAGATCTGTCGAGTGTGTATTTTGCGTTGCTATTACATACGATACGTTGCCTGCGGGAACATCAAGAGTTGCTTTGTCGGATATTGATGCATTTGTGTGAGTAAGGTTGCCGTCACTGTCAATGGATACAACGCTTACCTCTTTGCTTGCGTACTTACTTTCAAATTGAAGTTTTACAGATGATACGTCGGAAAGCTCGTCGCCCACGATATGGGCGGTTGCGATCACAGTTTTTGCAGGTATATCAGCATCATTCAAGGCTTTGTTTGCCGTTATATCTGAAAGAACAGTTATCTGAACGTCCTTTTTGTTGTTTGATACAAAAGAAACTGAAGTTATTACCTTTGGGGATACGGGATATGCATCCCAACTGATCTGCATGGCAGGATCTCTGTTTTCTTCTGCGTATAATTCAAAACGCTTTACATAGTCGTTTCCGTCTTTACCGCCATCTTTTACACGTGCTTCAACGATTATTATGCCGCTTTGCTTTGCCGTTATTTTATTTAATGATATGAAAGCATCGCCTGAAACGACTTTCCAGACTATCGTACGCTCCGTTGAATTATCAGGTGAAATAACAGCATTAAGTTCGAAAGGAATACCACAAACAAATGAAAAATCGTCAAGCGTGATATCCGTTATTGAAACAAACGGTTCAGTTACGCTGACAGCAACCATATTACTGATTGCACCGCTTGAGATACAATAATAATATTTTGTGCCGGATGAGGGGGATACTGTCAACGTGTCCGACGTTTCTTTAAGTTCAGTTCCGATTTTATTTTTGCTTGTACATTCAAACCAGGTGATATCTTCTTTGCCATAATTTGTGATGCTTGCACTTAACGTACATTCTTCACCTTCGGAAATGGTTGTATGCGATGTTGATAACGTTATCGAAACCGGTCTGCTTACAATAACACCGCTGATCTCTTTCGTTGTTATTCGGTAGTTTTTACATAAAAGTTCAGCGACAAACGAAAAGCTTCCGTCTTTTGTTTCCGATAAAGCGGGATCAAAAGATACGACATCAACTCCGAGCACTTCAACACCGTTTTCCGCAAAGCGGGATGTTTGTCCGTTGAGATATTCCGTTACTTTTTCCACAGTGTTGATGCTTTGAATATTTACCGTAAAGTCCGCTGATTCTATAGCGCTTTTTGTTGCTTTGAGCGATGATGGTTCGCTTGCCCATACAGTCGGCAACGTAAGCAGCAGTGTTACAAAAACAAGTAACAGTGTTTTTAAAATTTTCATTTTTTTGTATACAAGCGGAGCTTGCCTTTTGAATTTGTTATTTTTATTTTTTCATACGTTCCGGCATATTCTCCGTCAGAGGTAAATGCCGTGGGAGATTCGAACTCGAACAGTATTTCCGATGCATGGGTAAAAATTATCTCCTTTGCATTAAACTGCTGGTTTATCATGCTTACAACGATATTACCGATCTGCGGTATACTTTCGGGAGTTTTTATAAGCAAAAGTTCAAATTTGCCGTCGTTCAACGTGACGTCGGATGCTTTGAAGTTCATTACTCCGCCCAAAGAAAGGGAATTTGTCACAGAACCGAATATAAAGCTTCCTTCGTAAACTATACCGTCAGCTGTTACTTTAGCTTTATGCGTTTTTATATCCGAAAGTGATTTTATTCCGTCGATAATATACGCTGCGTGTCCGTATTTGTTTTTTGATTCCTGTGCCGTTGCGTACGAAACGCTTGCGAACAATCCGAAAGATGCAACGTATACGAAAGGTTTTTGTTCATTTATAAAGCCTACATCGAGTGATACAGCGTTTTCTTCCGTTATTATATTTACGGCGTCTGTCAGGTTTTTGGAAAGTTTAAGAGTCTTTGCAAAATCGTTTGTTGTACCTGCGGGGATATATCCCAAAGGAATATCGGAACCCGATTCAATAATACCGCACACTGTTTCGTTAAGTGTGCCGTCACCGCCGCAACAAACGATAAAGTCGCTTTTTGAGGAAAGCTCTTTCGCGAGCTGTGTTGCGTGCCCCTGTGATTCTGTGAAGTATGTGCTTGTATTATAACCGCGTTCTGACAAAAGCGAGGTGATACTGACAGCATATTCTTTTGAATGCGAAGAGCCTGCCCGTGGATTTATTATAAGTGAAACGTCTTTTTTTGCTTTCAATTTTAATGTCTCCGTAATTTTAATCATAAATACACAAACTAATTATACATCATAAAATGTTTTATGTCAAGTAACAAGGTGTGTATTGAATTTAAAAAAAACAATTTGTATAATAGTATACATAAAAAGAATGATTTTATAGATGATCGGAGGGCAAATGTGGACAGAAAAAATGTAAGTAGTACACGTATGCTTGGGGCATATCTTACGAGAATGGAAAAAGTGACGTCACGTGTCGATAAGACAGAAGGAAAACCCGCGTTTGATATAGAAAAAACGTCAGAGCCGCTTCCGTTCGTATCTCCCGAAAGCGTCGGCGTTGACAGCGGATATATAAACGATTTTTATACGGAGCTTGAAAACAAAAACTCTTTGAGACTTCAAACTCTTATTATAGCACGTGGAGATAAAATAATTTCCAAAGGTGAGTTTTATCCGTATACGTTGAATATAAAAAGTGCGTTTCATTCACTCAGTAAGTCGGTAACCTCACTTGCAATAGGGTTGCTTATATCCGAAGGAAAGCTTACGCTTGATACAAAGCTCGGTGATATCTTCGCATCGGAAATCGGAGTTATCGGAAAGCTTACGGGCGCAAAGATCACAATACGCCATCTCCTTACAATGAGTACAGGCGTACAGTTTAACGAAATAAACTCCGTAACTGATAAAAACTGGACGGCACAGTTTTTGTCGTCTATTCAGAAATTCCGCCCGGGAACGTCGTTTCAATATAACAGCATGAATTCGTATATGCTTGCTTCCGTCATCGTTAAGATCACGGGGCAAAGCCTTTGCGATTATCTTTCCGAAAGACTCTTTTCACCTCTCGGTATCACGTCATACTATTGGGAAAAAAGCCCGGAAGGAATAGAAAAAGGCGGTTGGGGACTGTATATGCTTCCCGAGGACGTTTTGAAGCTCGGAACGCTTATACTGCAAAACGGTATGTGGAAGAATAAACGAATAATTCCATATAAATGGATCAAAGAAGCCACGAAGGTACAGATAAAAACCCCGCCTATAACCGGAAAATACGACTACGGATACCATATGTGGGTAGATCCCGAAGAGGGTGAAGTACTGTTCAACGGTATGTTCGGACGTAATCTTCATATATTTAAAAAGAATTGTATGCTTGTTTTGACAACGGGATACAATTCGGACGTGTTTCAAAGAAGTGATATATACCCGCTTATAAAAAAATATTTCGGAAAAAAATATATTCCGAAAAGCGTACTCGATGAGAACGAAGATGCGCTTGAGATGCTTCGCAAGCACGAAAAATGCCTTTATAACAATGAACATCAGCACGGCAGACTCATTTCGGGAAAGTGCAGAAGTGACGGTAAAGCGTTGCTCGGTAACTGTGTAAAAACGGTTTCCTTGTATGATGACGAGCGCCGCGGCGTAAGCCTTTTGCCGATGATGTGCCAGGCAATACACAATAATTTCAGACCCGGAATAAAAAGGATACGATATGAATTCGGAGAAAACGGATGCGGTATAAAAATTACAGAGGACGATTGCACGTATTCGTTTTATGCGGGATACGAAAAAAGCGTTGAAAGTGTTGTTAAGATCGGTGATGATGAATACCGTATTTCCTGCTACGGAGAATTGACGCTTGACGAGGAGGACGTGCCTGTTTTAAAATTGACGGTTGCGTTTCTTGAGCTTTCCAATTTTCGATATATCAGAACTTACTTTTATTCCGACGGTATACGAATAAAAGCACAAGAGTTTCCCGGACATAAATTTGCTGTGCAAGCACTGAAGACTGTAGTTGATGAAGCGACGGACTCGGCTGTGGTAAAAAGTGCAAAGAAAGCTGTCAACTCAAGACTTTTCAAGGAAAGAGTTAAATATTTTCTTTTCCCTTCCGTGAACGGAGAAGAGCTGTAATTAATTCAAAAGCCCCAAAGTCACAGACTTTGAGGCTTTTTGATATTATTTTAAATTCAAGAAGTTTATTGCGTTATTATAGAGAATATCTTCTCTTTGCTTTTCCGAAAGCTTTATTTTGAAGAAAAGCTCAAGCTCGTCGTGAGGACACATAACGGGATAATCCGTTCCGAACATTACCTTTTCCGAACCGAATTTGCCGATCAGGTATTCGGCTTTTTCGGGGGACATTGCCCAGAGTGCCGAGGACGTATCGTACCAGACGTTTTCGTGGCCGCTTAAATATTCAACGCCTTCGTCGGATGTCATATATCCGCCGAGGTGTGCGGCAACGACCTTCAATTTCGGAAATTCGTCAAGTATTTTCCTTAATTTTTTCGGCTTTGAAAATTGATACTGCGGACGGTTGTCGCCAATGTGGAAATAGATTGGGAACTTATCCTGCGCTTCCTCATACAGCGGATAAAGACGCTTGTCGTCGATATCTATGCCCTGTATATCGGGGTGTATTTTTATCCCTTTAAGACCCAAAGAAAGCGCATAGTCTATTTCGGCTTTCATATCCTCGCAGTCCTGGTGCAGACCGCCGAAGGCGACAGTCTTGAAGCCGTCAGCATTTGCCGCCTGTGCCGTTTTTGCGAGAAATTCGTTTACACGGTGTACCTGGTGACCGTTTGTTGCAACGGAAAAAACGAGAAATCCCGAGACGTTGTATTCTTTATCCTGCTTTGTCATATCGTCATAGCGTCCCTTGCCCTGCGGTACGAAATCGTAAAAATTTCCGAGAGCGACGACTGCTTTTTCGGATATGGCATCGGGATAGATGTGTGTGTGGATATCAAAGATCTTATACACTTGAAACTCCTTAAAGTGAACGCATGTATGACATATAAGTGTGGAAGGCTATTCCCGAAGCTTCAAGCTCGGGAACCCAACGCTTTACCCATTCGTATGAAAAATATCCGTCGTATCCGATGTTTTCGAGCGCCGTTACGGCTTCCTTGACGGGAAGATCGCCGTAACCCATAAGCATATATTTTATACCGTTTTGGGTTTTTACGGAATCTTTTATGTGGACGTGCTTGATGAACTTTCCGATATTACGGAGCGTAAAATCGGGCGTTTCGTCAAAGTAGCGGCACGTGTGGTTCACGTCCCAAAGAACACCCTTGTTTTCGCTTTTTACGTTCTGCATAAGCTGTGACATCTTAAGCGACGATGCGAGGATACCGTTTGTTTCCAAAAGGGGAGTGACTCCCATAGGTGCCAACATATCGCAGATCTTGTCATATTCGGCGGCAAGATCGTCAAGGTCGCAATCTACTGCGGGACCGGGTGTGTTTTCGCCCATAACACGAACGTATTTGACACCGAGCTTCTGTGCAAGCTGTGCGTATGCAAGAACTTCAAATTCCGCAAGCGGTATCTGCGAAGGATCCGATAAATAAGCACCCGAGGTGAGTATCGGTATTTCAAGATTTGCCGCTTTAAGCTCGGCTTTTGTTTTTTCTATGTTTTCGTCTGAAAATATTTTTATTCTCGGCGGGAACATCTCACGCATGATCCCTCTTATTTCGATACCTTCGAATCCGAGGTCTCTCGATATTGAAAGTATTTCGCCCCACGTCCAGTCGGGACAGCCGAGTGTTGAAAAACTTAGTTTCATTTTTATTTTCCTTTCTTTATGCAGTTTCGACGGATGCCGCATCGTGCAAATTGAGCATATCGACAGCCATTTCACGAAGCTTGAATTTCTGTATCTTTCCGCTTGCCGTCATAGGGAATTCGTCAATGATAATGATGTATTTCGGTACTTTGTGACGCGCCATATTTGCTTTTACGTATTCTTTTATTTCTTCGACTGTAAGCTCCGTGTCATCCTTGGGGATAACGAAAGCGCATATCTCTTCACCGTACTGCACGCTCGGCGCACCGACTACCTGTACGTCCTTTACCTTCTCGTGTGTGTATATGAAATCTTCTATTTCTTTGGGGTAAATGTTTTCGCCGCCGCGGATTATCATATCCTTTATACGCCCGGTGATCTTGTAATATCCGTTTTCGTCAACGCACGCAAGGTCGCCTGTGTGAAGCCAGCCGTCTTTATCTATTGCCTGTGCGGTCGCTTCGGGCATCTTGTAGTAACCCTTCATTATGTTGTAGCCTCTTGCACAGAATTCGCCGTTCTTGCCGGGACCGAGCGTTTCGCCGGTTTCGGGATCGACGATCTTCGTTTCAACGCAGGGCATTGAACGTCCGACTGAGTTTACACGGTGCTCAAGCGTTTCGTCTGTCGTCGTCATCGTGCAGGCAGGGGACGCCTCCGTCTGACCGTACGTTATCGTGATCTCTCGCATACCCATTTCATCAATGGCACGTTTCATCATTTCGATGGGGCAGGGAGAACCTGCCATAATGCCCGTACGAAGATTGAGCTTGAAGCGCTTGAATTCGGGATGCTCAAGCATCGCAATAAACATCGTGGGAACACCGTGTACAGCCGTACACTGCTCTTTTTCAAGTACTTCAAGTACGGTAAGGGGCTGATAATAGTTTACGGGAACCATCGTCGTTGCATGCGTAATGCTTGCCATTACAGCAAGTACAAGACCGAAGCAGTGGAAGAAGGGAACGGGGATACAAAGCCTATCTTTTTCCGAAAACTTCATACAGTCGCCTATGCCGAGACCGTTGTTTATTATGTTGTAGTGAGTCAGCATAACGCCCTTGGGGAATCCCGTCGTACCCGATGTGTACTGCATATTGACAACGTCGTGAACGTCAAGCGTTGCCTTTACCGCATTGAGCTGTTCATCTGTGATATCCTTGCCCATTTCGGCAAATTCATCCCAGTGAAGCATACCCTCGTGGCTTTCTTCGTCGATCGTGATGACACGCTTGAGGAAGGGAAGCTTCTTGCAGTTGATCTCACCGCCGTTTGATTCCTTGATTTCGGGAACGAGGCGGTACATTATATCGACGTAGTCGGAATCCTTGAAGCCGTCACACATTACAAGGATTTTGGAATCTGACTGTTTAAGCAGATATTCGGCTTCATATATTTTATAGTTTGTGTTTACCGTAACGAGAATTGCGCCTATTTTAGCCGCACCGAAAAGCGTAAGGAGCCACTGAGGGTAGTTAGTTGCCCACATTGCAACCTTGTCGCCTTTTTCAACACCGAGTGCCATAAACGCTTTTGCGATCTTGTCGCACTCCTCGTTGAATTCTTTGTACGTTCTTTCATAGGTGAATTTTGCCGCATATTTTACAGCAGGCTGATTCGGAAAATTCTCAGCGATATATTCTATCTGTTCGCCGAGAGTGCGGTTGATAAATTCTGACATAACATATCCTTTCAAAAAAATAAGCCCCGACAGACAAAAATCTGTCGGGGCGGAAAAATAACTTGATTTATCCGCGGTACCACCCGCATTTGTAACTTCGGACACTAAAATGCCCTATCCCTGTAACGGAGGAGATCCGTGAACACCTAATAAAATTCAGTGTCAAGCTCGGAAGTGAGATTCAACCGGACATCTTTCGGGAACTTTTCAGCACCATTCCCTCTCTGTGGAAAGCATACAGTTTACTTTTCTTCGTCAAAGCCTTTGAATATTGGCTTAACTATATCACACAAATGCGAACGTGTCAAGCGGTTTTTTCGTTTTTTTTGAATTAATTAACAAATTCGCTATAAATAGCTGACATTGCTTTTTCAAAATCGGATTCTTCAATACCGAGAATGATATTGAGCTCGTCAGAACCCTGATCTATCATTTTTACATTAATATCTGCTTTTGCAATCGCAGAGAACAGCTTTGCAGCAGTTCCTTTTGTTTTTACCATTGCACGGCCGACTACGGCGATAAGAGCTATACCGTCAGCAATGTATATCTTGTCGGGCTTTACGGCACGCTTGATATCGTTTACTATCTGTTCTCTTAAACCTTCAACGTACTCTGTTTTGAGTATTATCGTCATCGTGTCGATTCCGGAGGGAAGATGCTCAAAGGATATGTTCTTTTCTTCGAGAACGGAAAGTATCTTTCTTGTAAATCCGACCTCAGCATTCATCATATCCTTTTCTATATGTATTGCGGAAAAGCCCTTCTTGCCTGCGATACCTGTGATGATGTTCTTTGTGTCGTACTTTTCACTGCTTGCAACGATCATCGTACCGGGATCCTGAGGAATGTTCGTGTTCCTGATGTTTATCGGGATACCTGCTATCTGAACGGGGAATATCGCATCCTCGTGTAAAACCGTAGCACCCATATAAGAAAGCTCACGAAGCTCACGGTAGGTGATGGTTTCTATAACCTTGGGATCGTCAACGACGCGGGGGTCAGCCATAAGAAATCCCGAAACGTCCGTCCAGTTTTCGTAAAGCTCTGCGTTCGCCGCACGTGAGATTATCGAACCTGTTATATCCGAACCGCCTCTTGAAAACGTCTTTATCGTTCCGTTGGGCATTGAACCGTAAAATCCGGGGACAACGGCTCTCGGATGCTTTTTGAGTCTTTCTGAAAGTATTTTGTTCGTTTTTTCGGAATCAAACGTTCCGTCGTGCTTGAAGAAGATAACTTCTGCTGCGTCTATGAAATCATAGCCCATATATTTTGCCAAGAGCATGGAGTTGAGATATTCACCTCTTGATGCGGCGTAATCTCTGCCCGCCATACCGTAAAGTGCGTTTTTGATCTTTGCAAATTCGGCATCCATCTGCATATCAATACCGAGACCGTCAGCTATCTGCTGATATCTTCCCGTTATTTCATCGAAAAGAACGTCGATGTTTTCTCCGGATGTGACTCTGTCATATATAAGATAAAACATATCCGTTATTTTAAAATCGCCCTTGAAGCGTTTTCCGGGAGCGGAAGCAACTACGTAACGTCTGTCATCGTCACCCTTTATTATTTCCGCAACCTTGCGGAACTGTTCGGCACTTGCAAGAGATGAACCGCCGAATTTTACAACCTTGATACCCATTGTAATGTGTCCTTTCGTATTTTGATCGGCTTATTTTTTGCCGAATAATTTTTTAAATATTGAACCTTTTTCGGGTTCTGTGTTCAGTATGTCTGTGAACTTGCCGTTAAGCGTACCGTCATCACCGAAATAGTCTTCGCCTTGTTCTTTAAGGAGCTCTATGTTTTTTGCGTTGAGCTTTGATATCTGTACTCCTGCAGCACGGCGTCCCGCTTCTGTACATGTGGTTATTACAAATTTTAAGAATGAACAAAGTTTTTTGAAGTCGGAACTGCTTTTGCCGTCCTTGATATAAGGCTTGATAAATTCGGTTATGAATATCTCCTCGCTTTCTGGAGTAAATTCAAAATAGGAATATATCGTGCAAAGGTCTTCTGCTTCGGGGAGAAATTCCGTAAGACTTTCGGATATGTGTTCTGCGTAATCTTCACATTCCTTGCTGCCGAAAACGGAAAGCGGTACTTTTCCTTTTTCCGTGTATTTATCAAACGTAGGTCTGATCTTGTCAAAATCACGTTTTGAACGGACATTTTCTGCCTGCTCCGCGAAGCACAGACACAGAAGTCTGCCTGTTAAGGGCTTTTTACATACGTTTTGAATATAGTCTGCGAGGATCCACAAAAATTCGGTCTCTTTCCTGTTGGGATCTACACGGACAAGCTCTTCTGCAAGAAAATGACATATTTCTTCGCTGTTCTTTATCGAAACGCTGTGTTTTGCGGCAGTACGCAAAACGTATTCGTTTGCAGTCGTGAGGTCGTCGGGGAAGTTTTCTTTTGCTGAGTCAGCCAAAAGCTCAAGAGCAGGTACTACGTATTCGGAGCAATATTCCTCGGAGGTCTCAAAATACTTCCTGTCGTGCTCATCAAACACGGATATAGCAGTGTCGCAATCTCTTACGCTTGAAAGATAACGGCTGAAAACGGCGTACGAAAGCTCGTGCCTGTCGAATGATATGAGGTATTCGCACATCTGTGCGTGCGAAGGAAGACTGTCGGTAAGGGTCAGGAAGGTTTCTTCCGTGTTTGCAAGTACCTTGTCGGAATCCTTTCCGATCGCTTCGTCAACTACAAGGTACGATGCACAAAGTACGATAGGGTCGTACGACATTTCTTTAAGCATCATATCACAGCAGGTCTCAGCGTAGGGAAGTGCGGATCTTACAAAATCAAATATGAAGCTTCCCGTATCGGAGCCCGTTGTTATATCTTCACCGCCATAGCCTTTTTTAACGGTGTATTCTTTGCACATTTTGCATATCAGCGCAAGCTTGTAATCGGGAGCTTTTGCCGATACAGTACCTATAATATGCTTTCTGAACGGATCGGATAAAAGTTTTTCGGCAAGCGAAAAGCCTACCGTTTCGGCACAGAGCTTCGCTTTGTCGTAAAACGCGTTAAGCTTTTCTTCACCGTTGTTCTTGGTGCATATTACCGCCAGAGAAACACGGCAGATAAATTCACGCAGCGAAGAACGGAGCTTGTACGACAGTATTTCGTAGTTTCCGCATATGAAAAGAAGTATTGCGGCAATGTATCCTTCATCGTACTCGCATACCGCGCTTCTCGAAGAAAGACACGACTCGGCAATGGTGATAAAAGCGGAATCGCCTCCGAAGTTATCTGCGGAAACGGCGGCATTTGCAAATTCACGGTACGTGACGTTTGCAATACCTTTATATACTACCTTATATGCGGCATATGCGTTTGTTACCTGCGCTTCGGATATTTTGGGAAATGAAGATTCAACGAAAGCATGGAAGGCTTCGATGTCGCTGTAAGAATGAAGCATTCCGTCTGCCAAAAAAGCAAACAGCGGATCGTTTAAGGGATATTCGGGAATATCTCCGTTTATCATATCAAAAATGCAGTAAGCCTTTTCGCTTATATATTTTGTCACACTTTCGTTCAAATCAGCCGGGGGAAGTCCGCATATGCGGTAAAACGGTGCGCCGTCGTAAACGAGGAGTGAAGTTGTAAAGCTTGTTTTGAGTGCGATGTGGCGGGGCAGAGAGTACTGCACGGCGCCGATCCACAAAGGAATATTTTCCTCCGTGTCGCAGATGATTATCGGACTTTCCTTGTCTTCCGCTTTCATCACAGCGTAAAGCAGGGACTTATACGCTTCAAGACGGTTCTGCGTTCCGATGAAATTCATCACTCTGTTTACGGTTACTGTCTGCGATGCGAACAGATCTGTTTTTGCAACGTAATCGGTACCGCCGGAGGAGTTTACTTCGTCTGCAGATACCTCGCTTATAAATGAAGGGGATGAGATGTATTCACACGGTACGGCTTCGGGTGACTTGTCCATTATGACCGTGTGCGTCAGGCTGTTTTCTTTGCTTGCGCCTTCCGATGTGAACACGTTGTTTTTCGGCGTGCGTTTTGTGAAAATATAAGATCTGTCGGTGTATTCGTAGGAGTAAATATCTTTTTTGACGTTTCCGGGTTGAACGGTATAAGAAGCAAGCTTTTCATGTTGCAGATCACGGCTTTTGCAAAGCAAGCCGTATCCTTCCGTGCCGTCAAATCCGCTTTGCTTTACGGTGGATATCATGTGTTCAAATTTCATAAACTACCCCTTTCGATTATACGTTTTGAACTTAATTATGTTTTGATTAATTATTATATCACATTGATAACAAAAAATCAATACCTTTTGTTCTTTAATAATCATCTTGCAAATTTTCCTCTTTTTTCTAAATGTGTTGACACAATCTTTTCATTGTGATAGAATTGATATGTTGGAATATTGCTTTTTTTGCGAAAAATCAAATCACATTTATAAGGAGGATCGACTATGAAAAAAACAACAACAAAAAAATTCTTGAGGAAATCTCTCTTTGCAAAAGGCACTGTCATCGCTACCGCTATAGCGGCGATGATGATTTCCGGATGTGGGGGAAATTCATCTGACTCATCAGTCTTATCGGACTCATCTGACTTATTGAGTTCGTCGGACTCTTCTTTCGTTTCATCTTACGAAGAGGAAGAAAAGGAACTCGTTTATTTTGAAGGGGTAAAATTAAGTAAGTTGACTCAATTAACATTGAATGAGTATATTGATTTTACAATTCCGTATACATGGACCTTTGGTAGGGTGGATGAAGATGAAGAATCGGTGAAAGAAGCGATTGCCGTCACGGGTGATAATGCAGTAATGACGATTTATCTGAAAAATATAAATGTAAGCGATAAGAATAAACTCGTTTCAGAAGAAATTGATAGGTTGAAAAACACCTATCCTGAATACGATTTTAAAAAATCAGACCTTTTTGAAAATGACGCCGCAGTGATAGAAGGCATGTCTAATCAAGGCGATGTGAAAATGTATATCGCCGTGATACCCGAAGGCGAAGAATCTGTATGGGTGACATATGCATATAAATCCGAAGGTACTCTTGCAAAGTCCTACTTCGACAGTGCAATTTCGGAGATGCTGCAAAAGAAATAAGTTTTTGTTACTTAACGAGTAAACAAAAACACATTTAGCATAAGGAGAAAATAATGAAAAATATATTAAAAAAATTTAGTTTTTTTGCGATGCTTGTTGCGATAATTAGCAGTGCCATTTCTGTTACTTCTATAGCGGAGGAGCATGTGCATGAGGCTGTTACACGTGGCGATATAGAATGTTGGTATGAGATAGTGGATGATATATACCATGTAGAACGGTTAGGATATGACGAGATCTGTTCGTGCGGAGTGGTAATTAGGAAAAGGATTCGTGTGGAAGCGACTCATGAACATGTATATAATGGTGATGTTTGTAAATATTGCAAATACACCAAAGTTCATACTCACCAAGGTGTGAGTAAGGGTAACAAGGTTACCACACTGAAGTCGTATGATGAGAACACTCACACGTATTCAATTGCGTACGAAAATCTTTGCAGCTGTGGAGAAGTTGTTTGTCTTATAGATGAGACAATTAACACGGCAAGTCACACCTTTAAAAATGGTAAGTGTGTGGAGTGTGGATATAAACACACACATAAAGATTTGTCGAAAGGCAACAAAGTCACCACGCTCAAGTCCTACAATGAAACAACTCACACGTATTCCGTAGCCTATGAGAGTGTGTGCAGTTGCGGAAAAGTTGTTGGTCTTGTCGATGAAACGACGAAAACTTCCGATCACAGCTTTGAAAATGATAAGTGCGTAGAATGTGGGTATCAGAAAAACCATACTCACGAAGGCTCTGCTTTAGGTGAAAAAATTGAGTGGTATGAAAAAGCAAATGAAGACGGTCATACTTTTGTGATCGCCAACGAATCTCTTTGCAGCTGCGGTGAAGTTGTTGAATTGGTTGATAGAGTGGAAAAGCACGAAAGCCATACATTCTCGGGTGATGAATGTACGAAGTGTGGCTATGTCACTAAAAATACGATGAAGGATGAGCAAAGCATACTCGGAGACTTCTTTAAAGATGTCAATGTTGATGGCGATATTGCACAGATCGTTGTAGGTGAAATTTCGGATGCAGGATTGGTGGTAGAGGTAAACAGTCTGCTTGTAAATAAAAATATTGCAGGAGATAATTTTTCGGAATCCGTTCCGCTGATCGGATCACTTAAATATAAGGACAAGGTGTACGCTGTTGTAAAAAACGTGAACGAACTTGAAAACATCATTGAAAATGAGGATGGATCCTACAAAATTGCACGTCCTCTGATAAAGGTTGGAGCTGTAACAGCCGAAGCAGCAGACGTGGCATGCACCTCAGATAATTTTGCCGTGTTGTATTCAGAGCTCGGATTACATACGAAGTCCTCGACGTTAAAATTTGTCGTACAAAGTCGCGGTAAATCTATATTCGGTGAGATATAGGATATTTAAATTAAATTTACAACTAAAGGTTTTCTTAGTATTATTACGATGATATAATATATGCGGTTTTTATCGGGAAACATTTTCCTGTTTGTTTAAGGAGTGAGCTTATGTCGTTTCAGAATGAAAACAACGAAGTAAAGGGTAAATTTATCGTCCTTGAAGGACTTGACGGAGCAGGTAAAAGCACGCACTTGAAGCTGCTTGCAAAGGCTCTCGGTGAAAAAGGCAGACGCGTTTATATCACGGCAGAACCTTCAAGCACTGCCGCAGGCGGTATAATAAGAGAAACGCTGTCGGGTGTTTCTTGCCGTTCTGCAGAGGAATTGGCGGCGTTATTTTTGGCTGACAGAATAAACCATAATATGAATCCTTCAAACGGTATAAAGCAGTTTATCGACAAGGGGATCGACGTAATATGCGACAGATACTACTATTCGTCGTTTGCATACCAGGGACTTGATTCGGATATAGATTGGCTTATGGACTGCAATTTGAAATGTCCTGCGATACTCAAGCCCGACTTGTGTGTGTTCCTTGATCTTGATCCGAAAATATGTGCTGAGAGAATAACCTCGACCCGTCTTACAAAGGATATATTTGAAACGGAAGAAACCATAAGACAAATAAGAAAAAGATTTTCGGACGTCTTTGAACGTCTTGAAAAGACCGATAATATCGTCATCGTTGACACGGACAGACCGTGTGAAGAAGTTGCGGACGATATTCTTAAAGCAGTTAATAAAATATTTTGAAGATAGAAAGTGAAAAAAGAAATGGACAAAAAGATTTTACTCGTAATAATGGACGGTGTCGGCTTTTCGAAGACCGGTATAGGCGACGCAGTAAGCGAAGCGAACACACCCACCCTTGACAAGCTCCTTGCAGAAAAACCCACCGTACGCCTTAAGGCTCACGGTGCCGCTGTCGGACTTCCTTCGGATGACGATATGGGCAACAGCGAAGTCGGACACAATGCTTTGGGATGCGGACAGATATATTCACAGGGCGCAAAGCTTGTAAACGAGTCGATAGAAAGCGGAAAAATATTTGACGGCAACGCTTGGAAGGAAGCACTTTCGGGCTGTAAAGACAGCGGAAGCCTCCACTTTGTCGGACTTCTTTCCGACGGTAACGTACACTCGAACATTTCCCACCTTATTGCAATGATCGAAAGGGCGAAAAAAGACGGCGTAAAGAGTGTCAAGGTTCATGCACTCCTCGACGGACGTGACGTTCCCGCAACGTCTGCTCTTACGTATATAGATATGCTTGAAGAAGCAATGGCGAAGCTCAACGACGGTACGTTCAACGCCGAGATAGCAAGCGGCGGCGGACGAATGAAGGTTACAATGGACAGATACCGTGCAGACTGGGATATGGTTAAAAACGGCTGGGAAACACACGTTCACGGCAACGCAAGAGGTTTTGCAACGGCAACCGATGCGATAAATACGTTCAGAAATGAAAACAACGGCATTATCGACCAGGATCTTCCCGCTTTCGTTATCGAAAGAAACGGCGAGCCTGTAGGCAAGATGCAGGACGGCGACGGTGTTATCCTCTTCAATTTCAGAGGCGACCGTGCTATTGAGCTTTCAATGGCGTTTGACGATGACGTTTTCCCCTATTTCGACAGAGGTGTACGTCCGAACGTTAATTTTGCAGGTATGCTCGAATACGACGGAGACCTTAAAATACCGAAGCGTTACCTTGTAAGTCCTCCCGAAATAAAGAACACTCTTTCCGAGCTTCTTGTTGCAAACGGCATCAGCCAGTATGCAGTATCCGAAACACAGAAATACGGTCACGTGACATACTTCTGGAACGGAAACAAGAGCGAAAAGTTCAGCGAAGAGCTTGAAACATTCAACGAAATACCTTCCGATAAGGTATCGTTTGACGAACGTCCCTGGATGAAGTGTGCGGAAGTAACCGATGACGTTATCGCCGCTATCAAGAGCGGTAAGTACGACTTTATCCGCTGTAACTTCCCCAACGGTGATATGGTAGGTCACACGGGCAATATGGATGCGGTGATCGTATCTATGGGAGCGCTTGATCTCTGCCTTGCAAGACTTCTCAAGGTCTGCGAAGAAAATAACGTTATAATGCTCGTTACGGCAGACCACGGAAATGCGGATGAAATGCTTGAGAAAAACAAGAAGGGAGTTCTTCAGGTAAGAACAGCTCACTCGCTTAATCCCGTTCCTTTCATTGCCGCTGTCGGCTGCGAGGACTACGAAATGCTCGAAGGTGACTTCGGACTTGCAAACGTCGCTCCTACCGTAGCAGAGCTCTTCGGACTCACACCTCCCGCAACTTGGGAAAAGTCCGTTATGAAAAAGAAATAATTTTGCATATTGCGCCGCTTGCACCTGTTGGGTCAGGCGGCGCTTTGGGGTTTGATATGGAGAAAAACAAATTTAAAATATTACTTCCTTTGTTTTGGGAGACGTTTAAATTAAGCGCCTTTACAATAGGCGGCGGTTACGTCATAGTTCCGCTCATGAAAAAGAAATTCGTCGAAAAGCTTGGATGGATATCGGAAGAAGAAATGCTCGACTACGTGTCTATGGCGCAGTCCTGCCCCGGTGCCATGGCTGTCAACGCATCAATTTTTGTCGGTCACAAAATGGCAGGTCTGCTCGGCCAGATAGTGTCTTTGGCTGGCACTGTTCTTCCTCCGCTTATAATTTTGTCAGTCATATCGGCGGCATATATGGCATTTGCCGAAAATCCTGTAGTCAAAGCCGTGCTTGCGGGTATGTCCGCAGGTGTTGCGGCAGTTATGCTTGACGTCGTTGTTACGATGGTCGGCAAGCTTATAAAAAATAAGGACGTAACGGCGTTCATTCTTTGCGTGTGCGCTTTTATGGCGGTTGCGTTTTTTGACGTCAATATCGTTTTTGTCCTCGCGGTTGCATGCATATTCGGACTTATAGTGTCGTCGAGAAGAAAGAGGGCGGGAAAATGATATTCTTAGAACTTTTCTGGGTCTTCTTCCAGGTAGGTATACTCAGCTTCGGCGGCGGATATGCCGCACTTCCTATAATTGCTGAAAAGGTAACGAATGAAAATCCGTGGCTTACTATGGAGCAGTTCACCGATGTTGTCACTATATCGCAAATGACGCCCGGTCCTATCGGTATCAACGCCGCAACGTTTGTCGGAATGCGTCTGGAAGGTATTTTAGGTGGTGTCTGTGCGACGCTTGGGTTTGTGGCACCTGCGTGCATTATCGTAACGGTTCTTGCAATAATATACAAAAAGTACCGCAAATCAGACGTTATGGGCGGAATACTGACAGGGTTGCGTCCTGCATCGGTCGGTCTTATCGCATCTGCGGCACTTTCAATAATCACGGTCGCATTTTTTGGCGAGGAGCTTTTTGCCCTCGAACTTAAAAATGCTGACTTTATCGCTATAGCGATATGCGTTGTTGCGTATATCCTTATGAAAAAAGTGAAAAAACTGTCATCACCGATAACGATAATAATGCTTTCCGGCGTCGTCGGCGGTGCGCTTTATACGGTAACGGGCGGTGTGTAAGTGGATATAGTGTACATATCGGATGAGGCAAAAGGCACACTTCTGTCAGATGCTTTGAGAAATACGGGCGCAGACGTAACGCTTGTTTGCGGCGGTAACGGTAAGTGCGGGAAGTGCCGGGTTTTGTGCTCGGGGGAGCTTTCTTTACCCGATGATGAAGAAAAAAGCGTTTTGGGTGCAGATATCGAAAAAGGCTACAGACTTGCGTGCCGTGCGAAGATTTTAGGAAACGTCACCGTGTACGGCGAAAAAAAGAATACGTCGGTGCGTAAGAAAACGGACGTATCCATACCTGAAGGAGTTCTCTGCGTCGATCTCGGAACAACGGGAATATCGTGTGTTTACGGTGATGAAGAGATAACCTTTAATAATCCGCAATCCGTCTACGGAGCGGATGTTATTTCAAGAATAACAGCATCGGAAAAACATCTTGAAGATATGCAAAGGCTCGTTAAAAATGAGCTTGAAAAAATCGCCCCCGATCCGTCGATGACGGTGATATCGGGAAATACCGCAATGCAGCTGATATATGCGGGAAAAGATCCGTCAAGTCTCGGTACAGCACCGTATAAAAGCCCGACGCTTTTCGGTAACGTGCAAGAAAGGACGTATTATATGCCGTGTGTCAGCGGTTTTGTCGGCGGTGACGTTGTTTCGGGGCTTTACTATGCACAAAGCAAAGGTGTTATAAAAGAAAAGACGGCGCTGTATATTGATATCGGTACGAACGGGGAAATGGTCCTTTTACATAACGGTACAGCCACAGCGTGTGCAACGGCGGCAGGACCTTGCTTTGAAGGTGCGGGGATATCCTGCGGTATGCAGGCGGAGTCGGGTGCTGTAAGCGGTGCGCGTGCCGAAAACGGAGAACTTATATATTCGGTCATCGGTGACGAAAAAATAAAGGGCATATGCGGTTCGGGCGTTGTCAGCGTCGTTTCATCGTTGCTTGAGCTCGGTAAAATATCCGATACGGGATTGCTTGAAGACGAGCGGTTTTATCTTTCGAGTGACGTTTATATCACCCGTAAAGACGTGCGTATGCTTCAGAATGCAAAAGCCGCTGTCCGTGCAGGCGTTGTGCTTTTATGTAAGTATATCGGTATACGCGAGGACGACATCGAATGTATATATATTGCAGGCGGATTCGGCAGTCATCTCAATACGGAAGCGGCAAAAAATATAGGTCTTTTGCCGAAAAAACCGTGTGTTGTGCTCGGCAACTGCTCTCTTTACGGTGCGTGCGAGGTGTCACGTGATGCGAATGTATTTAAAGAAATGTGCAGACTTGCCGAAAATATTCGATATTTTGAGCTTGCCGAATGTGACGGCTTTTTCGATGAATATATCTTGCAGATGACTTTCTGAGAATAATTTACATAAATGTTTCACAATCGTTATATATATAAAAAATAAGATATTATATAATTATCTAATCAGCAATACGGCGTAAGGAGGGCATCAAATGAAATTCAATAAAAAAGCGCTATACGGTTATTTGCCGTATATCTATACGGCTGTATGCACGGCGGTATTCATTTTTTCATTTACGGTGCTTGCGTATTTAAACGGCATACCGAAGTGGCATATTTCGTTGATAAGTGTGTTGCTTTATCTTGTAATCGTGCTTGTCGGAATTATTCTGATAAAACGTGCGATAACCAAAAAGAACGATATCGGCGAAGGCGAGATACAGGGAAATCTGTTCCGTGCTTTTATAACGAAATATCACTGTGCTGTTGCAGTTCTTAATGATGAAACGAGAATAGAATGGGTAAACCGTGCGTTTATTGCAGGACTTTGTCCGTCTTCTTACGTAACCGGCAAGAAGCTCAGCGAAGTTGATGACGCATTGAAGCTTGCGGATATTTACTCAGCGGGCAGAGAAGGTATTTATCTCACCGTGGGTGAGTCTCACTATAATGTACATTGTTTTAAAGTTACTTTAGAGGGTGCTACGAAATTTGTAGTCACGTTTGATTCTTCAGACGAGCTTAATGCACTTCGTTCCGATTACGAAGATAAAAGAGTGGTAATTGCTTATATAATTCTCGATAATCTCGATTCATCTGTAATATCATTGCATGACGTCGCGCGTTCCGTTTCTGCACAGGCTCAAAGTATAATGTACGAATGGGCGTCTGAAATGGGTGCGTTTATATGTGAGTATGAAAGTGATAAATATATGGTCGTTCTCGACGGAAAGCATCTCGGTATGCTTCGTGAAGAGGGCTTCAAAATACTCGATAAGATACGCCAGATACAAATACCGGGAAGCGACATCACGGTAACTGCATCGGGCGGTGTTGCAGACGTTGAAGGAACTATGGAAGAAAAAGCCTCGGCGGCTTCAAGTGCGCTCGAAACTGCGTTGCAAAGAGGCGGCGACCAGATAGTTTTCAAAAACGACGAACAGGTGTATTACTACGGCGGAAACACGAAATCCGCAATCAACGCATCACGTGTACGTGCAAGAATGTACGCCCTCGTCCTCGAAAGACTTATAAAAGAAGCCGAAAACGTAGTAATTATGGCGCACAGAGCGATAGATTACGACGCTTTCGGTGCCTGCGTCGGAATAGCGAAAATAGCTTTGCATCTTAACAAGCGTGTAAACGTGGTGGCAAACGTTCCGAGAAGCGGTGATGACAGTGCAGTAAACGACAAAAACTTAAGCGTGTGTCTGAAAGAGGTATCAAAGATGCCCGAATACGACAGGGTGTTCGTAAACAAGACGGAGGCGCAGGATATTATGACTCCGTCAACGCTGCTCATAATCGCCGACGTCAACAATCCCGTTTTGTTTGAAGCACCCGCGCTTACCGACTGTACGGAAAATATCGTATTTGTCGATCATCACAGAAAAGCTCCCGAAAATAAATTCGAGGCGAAGCTTATGTATATATCTCCTGCGGCATCCTCTACGTGCGAAATGGTATCTGAAATACTTGAGGAGCTTTTGCCGCAAGGCGTTATGCAGAAGCCCGAAGCAAATCTTATGCTTGCGGGAATCACTCTTGATACAAAGCAGTTTTCACGTTCTTGCAGTGTAAGAACGTACGGTGCGGCTCAGTATTTAAGACGGCAAGGAGCCGATCAGGCTGTCGTTGCAAAGTTTTTTGAGACGAATCAGGATGACTTCAATGCCGAAATGAAATTCAGACGTGATACAAAGCTTTACGAAGGAATATTTGCCATATCCGTAAAGAAGGGCGAATCCGTTATGGATGATAAGATAACAGCGGCAAGAGTTGCCGACAGTCTGCTTGAAATATCGGGTATTGAAGCATCGTTCACGTTCTGTAAAATAAACGATGCGGTAAATATATCGGCAAGAAGCACAGGCAAGATAAACGTATCAAAGATGATGGAAAAGTTCGGCGGCGGCGGACATTTTGACAGCGCAGGCTCACAGATCCGAGACGTAAGTCTTGAAGAAGCGGTTGTAAAACTCAAAGCCGTGCTTGATGAATATTTGGAACAGAACAAAGAAGATAAAGAAAACTAAAAGTAACAGTTCGAAAGGAATATAGATATGAAAGTAATTTTGCTTAAAAACGTACCCGGTCAGGGAAAAGAAGGCGACGTGATAAACGTGTCGGACGGATATGCACGTAATTTTCTGTTTCCGAAAAAGCTTGCCGCAGAAGCGGGCGCACAGGTCATGAACGACCTCAAAAACAAAGAAGCGGCACGTTTGCATAAAATAGAAGTTGAAAAGGCAGCGGCAAAGGAATGCGCCGAAAAGCTTTCAAAGACAACGGTCAAAATATTTGCAAAAGCAGGAGCTGACGGAAGATTTTACGGCTCCGTAACGACGAAGGATATCTCCGAAGCACTTGAAAAACAGCACGGAATTTCCGTTGATAAACGTAAAATGAACCTTCCCGAAGCTATAAAGTCTTTCGGAACGTATCACGTTGAATGTAAGCTTTATACGGAAATATCCGGTAAACTTACAGTAGTGGTTGCAGAACAGAAATAACATAAGCCTTCCCACTTCTGTTTATAAAGCAAATGTATTTAAAATTCACAAGGTGTATGTGGAGATAAAATAGAATGGCAGAACAGATCACAAGAAGACTGCCCTTTTCCGTTGAAGCGGAACAGGCAGTGCTCGGTTCGGTCCTTATTGATCCGGAGGTCTTCAAAGAGATAGTCACCATCGTTAAGGGCGAGGACTTTTATATGTCCGACCACGCGGAAATATTCGATGCAATGCAGGAGATATTTCTTCAGCAGGATAAGCCGATAGACGTAATAACACTGCTTGACACGCTTGTAAAACGCGGTGTTTACAGTGAAAAGGACGGAACGCAGTATATAAGAAATCTCGTGCAGATAGTTCCGTCTGCTTCAAACGCAAAGGACTATGCACAGATAGTCAAAAATAAAAGCCTTCTGCGTAAGCTTATAGCGGCAACGGACGAGATAGCCGAGGCGGCTTATACGGAAACGGATAAGGTGGAACACATCCTCGATATGGCGGAGCAGAAGATATTTGAAATATCCGATGTAAACGAAAGTAAGGGCTTTACACATATCAAGGATGCACTTGTACGTACGTATGACAGGCTCAATCAGCTGCAGACTAACAGAGCGGAAGCGCTCGGGACCCCCACACAGTTCGAAGGACTTGATAACGTACTCGTCGGTCTCGGTAAGGGAGATCTCGTACTTGTCGGCGCGCGTCCCGGTATGGGTAAAACGAGTTTTGCGCTTAACATAGCGACGAACGTAGCTATAAAAACAAATAAAACGGTCTGTATTTTTTCTCTTGAAATGCCGGACGAACAGCTCGTGTCGAGAATGATATCGAGCGAGGCACTCGTAAACAGCTATAACTTGCGTTCGGGAACTCTCAGTGAAGAGGATTGGACAAAGATATCTACAGCGGCATCAAAGCTTTCACAGACGAACATATATATCGACGATACGACGAATATAACCGTTACGGGAATGAAAGCTAAATTGAGACGTATGAAGAATCTCGGACTTGTCGTTATCGACTATTTGCAGCTTATGCAAAGTGATAAGCATACCGACAACAGAGTTCTTGAAATAGGCGATATTTCAAGAGGTCTTAAAATAATGGCAAAGGAATTAGCAGTACCCGTTATATGCTGCGCACAGCTTTCCCGTGCTTCCGAGTCGAGAAACGATAAAACACCTATGCTTTCGGACCTTCGTGACTCCGGTGCAATAGAGCAGGATGCCGACATCGTAATGTTCCTGTACCGTCCCGAATATTATAAAGAGGATTCGGAAAAAACGAATCTGGCGCAAGTCGTTATCGCAAAGAACCGCCATGGCTCAACCGGTAAGGTCGATATGATATGGAACGGTGAGTATACCAAGTTTTCAAGCATCGAAGACCGTTACGGAGAAGAACCGTGAGTTTGATACAGCTTGTAAAAAAACAGCTTGAAGAGTGCGGCGTAAAGGATGATGACCGTATCGTAGTCGGTTTTTCCGGAGGATCGGATTCAACGGCGATGCTTCACAGCCTTTCAAGCTTGATCGGCGCACACCGTGTTACCGCACTTCACGTGAATCACGGAATACGCGGAAATGAGGCGCAGCGAGACGAGGACTTTTGTAAAAATATGTGTCAAAAGCTCGGCGTACACTTTCAGTGCGTTCATCTCGATATACCGAGTCTTGCAAAAAAAGAAAAAACGGGGCTTGAGGAATGTGCAAGAAATCACAGATACGAAGCCTTGTTTGAGTGCGCAAAGCAGAATAATGCGAATATGATCGCCACCGCACACAACGCACAGGACAGCGTCGAGGCGCTTTTGTTCAATCTGTGCAGAGGGACCGGACTTAAAGGACTTTGCGGTATACCGAAGTGCAGAGAAGAAAACGGACGCCTTATAATCCGCCCGATAATCAAAGCGGACAAAACGGAGATATATGATTATCTTGAAAAAAACGGACTCGATTACGTAACGGATTCAACCAACGAAAGTACCGATTACACGAGAAATTATATACGCCACGAGATAATCCCGAGACTTTCCCGCATCAATCCTGCGTTTATTGAAAATATATCTAACTGCACGGATATACTTTCACATACCGAACGGTACGTTTCTGACCGTGCGGATGAATTTATAAAGAAAAACACAAACGGTTCATCGGTTGACAAGCTTGCTTTTTTATCCCTTGAGCCTGCTTTGAGAAACGACGTTATATCAAAGCTCTGCGGTGTGGGTGTAAGTTATAAAATGACGGCTCTGCTTTGCGATTTTGTAAAAAAAGCAGAAAACGGACAAAGCTTTGATATATCATCAGACGTGCTTGCAATAGCTGATAAGGACGTTATAACCTTTTCAAAACGCTTGAGTTGTGAGCCGTACAGATATAATTTGCACGAAGGTGTGAATAAATTTCCCGATCTTGGGTTTACTTTGTATCTTTTTTTTGACGAAGGGTATAAAAGGGAAAATATTTACAAAACCTTAAAGAGAACAATCATTAATCGTGATAAACTTAATGGTAACGTTTTTATACGAAATAAAGCAGAAGGAGACAGATATAGATACGGCAATATGACACGGACTCCGAAGAAAATGCTTGCAGACAAAAATATTCCCGCACAGCTTAAAAAGAATTACCCCGTGCTGTGTGATGATGACGGAATAGTCTGTATGCCGGGCTTCCCGCCGAGGGACGGACTTGACGGAAGAAGTGCAGAGAATAAGGCTGTTATTTTATATCAAAGTGACATTTAATGAAGTACTACAGTGATGACGTACAACGTGTACTTGTCTCGGAAAAAGAAATAGAAGAGATAGTAGAAAGAATAGCAAAGCGAATAGATGAGGATTATAAGGACAAAAATCTTCTTATGCTTTGCATTTTAAAAGGATCCGTTGTGTTCTTCGGAGATCTTTTGAGAAAGATCACAGTGCCTGCCGAAATAGATTTTATGAGAGTATCTTCGTACGGAGCATCGACGGAGTCTTCGGGCGATATAAGAATTTTACTTGATATCGACCATGCAAAGCTCAAGGACTGCGATATACTTATCGTTGAAGATATAATAGACAGCGGAAGAACACTTTCATATTTGTGCGAATATCTGCGCTTCAGAGGCGCAAAGAGCGTACATACTTGCACGTTACTCGATAAACCCGACAGACGTGTTACAGAGTTTGAACCCGAATATACGGGAATGGTTATTCCCGATGAATTCGTTGTCGGTTACGGACTCGATTATAATGAAAAATACAGAACACTTCCTTATGTAGGTGTTTTGAAACCTGAAATATACAGTTGATGTGGAGAAAATATGAAGTCAAATTATAAGGTATTTATTTTTTATGCCGTTTTGATCATAGGTCTGTTTGTACTTGTTTCGACAGTCATTGGCAATCTCGGCTCCGGAGAAGAATTGGAAGCGTACAGCGAAGTTGTCGCTATGTTTAAAGGAGAACAAGTCAAAGCGTTTGCTATTGACGAAACAAACCTCCTTACGATACAAGCGCAGGACGATAAGATGTATACGTATTCTTTACGTGATATATCCATCTTTTATACAGATCTTGCCGAAACGATCGAACAGCAGAGAGCTTCCGGTATTATAGTAAAGTATGAATATGAGCCGCCTACAACGTGGCCCTGGTGGGTATCGTTTGTACCGTATCTCGTTCTTATAGTCGTTATGGTCGGACTTTGGATATATTTCACGAACCAGATGACGGGCAAGGGCGGAAAAATGAACTCCTTCAGCAAAGCTCGTGTGAAGTTCGGTGCAGATGAAAAGAAACGAGTTTTCTTTACCGACGTTGCAGGTGCTGACGAAGAAAAAGAAGAGCTTCGTGAGGTAGTTGAATATCTCAAGGATCCTGCAAAATATACAAAGCTCGGTGCAAGAATACCGCGCGGCGTACTTCTTGTAGGCCCTCCCGGGACGGGTAAAACGCTTCTTGCAAAGGCAGTTGCAGGTGAGGCGGGCGTTCCTTTCTATTCGATATCGGGTTCCGATTTCGTTGAAATGTACGTCGGTGTCGGTGCTTCCCGTGTAAGAGATCTGTTTGAAACAGCACGTAAAAATCCCGCAAGTATTATATTTATTGATGAAATAGACGCTGTCGGACGTCACAGAGGCGCAGGTCTCGGCGGCGGACACGATGAAAGAGAACAGACGTTAAACCAGTTGCTCGTCGAAATGGACGGCTTTGGAACGCACGAGGGTGTTATAGTTATGGCGGCTACAAACCGTCCCGATATACTTGACCCCGCACTTCTCCGTCCCGGAAGATTTGACAGACAGGTAACGGTTCATTATCCCGATATAAAAGGCAGAGAAGAGATACTGAAGGTACACGCAAGAAATAAGCCGATATCGCCTGACGTTGACCTTTCGCAGGTTGCAAAAACGACGGTTGGATTTACGGGTGCTGATCTTGCAAACCTCCTTAACGAAGCCGCACTGCTTGCCGCAAGAAAGGGTAAGGCGGTAATATGTATGCCCGATATCGAAGAAGCTGTTATGAAGCTTATAGTAGGTACTCCCAAGCGCAATAAACAGCGTAAGGAAAGTGATATCAAGGTTGCCGCATATCACGAGGCAGGCCACGCAATATCACGCTACTTTATGGATAAAGTGGATCCCGTAACTCAGATATCCATAATTCCCACGGCTATGACGGGCGGATATACGCTTTCTGTTCCCCAGGAAGACAGAATGGTCTCCACAAGAGGGGAAATGCAACAGGAAATAGTAACGCTCCTCGGCGGACGTGTTGCGGAAATGGTGATATTCAACGACCTTTCAACGGGTGCTTCAAACGATATTCAACGCGCAACGCAGATAGCTACCGATATGGTTACAAAATACGGTATGAGCGATCTTTTGGGATCAGTTGTTTACGGCTCCTCGCACGGTAACGATGAAGTATTTTTGGGAAGAGATTTTTCAAATACAAAAACGTATTCGGAAAAGACCGCTTCTGATATCGACGCTGAAATACGCCGCATAGTAGATGAAGCTTATAACAGATGTATGGAAATAATAAATGCGAATATGGATAAACTCCACTTCATTTCCGAGTATCTTATAGCAAATGAGGTTATGGATGCGGATCAGTTCAAGGCAGTAATGGAAGGCACACCTACTTTTGAGGAGCTTGACGAAATGGTTGCCGAAAAACGCCGCCGTGATGAAGAAGAGGACCGTATGCGCCGTGAAGCGGAAGAAAAGGCTCGCCGTGCAGACGAAGAAAACCGCTTGAAAAGAGAAGAAGAGGAAGAGAAAAAAGCAAGCAAGGAAAATAAAAATGACACGTCCTCCGGCTTCTTCAAATAATTAATTGAATGAAATCATCCCGAAAGATCAAAAAGGTCTTTCGGGATGAATTTTTGTTATAACGAACCACCCTGAGCGGGTGGTTCCAGAGAGGTTTTTGCCGCCGGGCAATCCTGTCGCAACGCAAATCGGAGGGTGGCAGGATCGAGCAAACCACCGAATTCGCGGTGATTATGATTTAAGAATTATGCATATAAAAAGCCGCCTTGATTATCTCAAGACGGCTTGATGCTTATTTCTTTTTCAGAATTAAAACTATCGCAACGGCGCCGACTGCTACTAAACCGACGCATATGATCACCGCAAGAGTGTTTTTGGAAATGCCCTTGCTGTCTTTTTCTTCGTCATCGTTTTGCGAGCTTTCGTTGCCTGCTGTGTCTGATTCTTCTTCTGCTTCAGAATCATCGCTTATTGTATCTTCAGCTATCGTGTCATCGCTTTCGTTTGCGGTATCTCCGTTTGTTGTGTTTTCATTTCCGATTGCTGTGTCCTCAACGACTGTATCTTCATTTCCAATCGTTGTATCTTCGACTATTGTATCTTCGACTACTGTATCTTCGATAATTGTATCTTCATCCTCACTTGACGTATCAGTGGGAATTTCTGTGGAAGTATCCCAGCGGTTTTCAAGGAAATCCTGATAACTTGAAACAGCTCCTTTGGGCAGATACTTACCGGTTGCTACCTTTGCGGCCTCATCTGCCGTTTTGCAAAGAGTTATACTACCGAGTGAAAATACTACGTTCTTACCTGCAGGTATCGTATCCGAATCAAACGGGTCGAATCTTATGCTCTTGATCGTTCCTTTCCATCCGGCGAAGTATGAAAGATCGTATACGTAATAATGCCATTGATTATCTCCGTCTATCCTCTTTGATACTGTGTAAAGTGCGCTGGGACCGGGTGATACGGAAGTGGAATAGAAAAGTCTGAGCATACTCTGCGAACCAAAATTGTTCTTTGTTTTTACGACCATATACTTGTAATCGTCAGCACTTACTTCACCTAAAGGCGAAAATGCGATCTGAGCATAAGCATCGTTTGTCGGGGGCAAAACGTTGAAGTTGAAAGAGTTGGCCTTTTCGTCGTACTGTAAAGTACAGTTTGTTATGTCGTTTGCAAGCTCGGGCATAAGATCGGCAGGAATGTGGTATCCCGGGATCTTTTTAAGAATATCGGGTGTTTTTATGTATGACAGACTGCCTTGCTTTGCACAAACTTTTTTATCGTTCCAAACGACTGCTATTGCGTTTATAACAGAACGGGGTGAACCGTCAGATGACTTGCTTCTTACCGTGTATGAGCCGTCTTTGAGCGTTACGGTCGTTGCAGAGCCGCCGCCGTCGAGGAAAAATACCGTGTTGTATCCGCATTGCTCAAGAAAAGCTGCTGCGGTTGAATAGTTTACACCGAGTCTTACACCGTCTTTGTTTGCCGTAAGTGTTGTGAACATTACCGTTCCGTCATCCTTGTAGCCGATAAAAGCTGCAGGATATTCCGTATTACCGCCGAGCTGTGTGTAAACCTCACCGTTGCGGCGCACCATAATGTGACCGCCGATAGCCTCGGTAACGTTTTTCCAAAGCTGTGTGTTTCCGAGCGTATCTGTGATATCGCATTTGAATGATACCTTGTCGCCTACGCTGAAGCTGTTCTTAAACGTGGATATCTTGCTTCCTCTTACTGTTATGAGAATAGTGTTTTTGCCTATCGTGGGGCGCGTTGTGCTTCCGCTTTCGTATATTGCTTTAACAGTACCGCTGACAGTGCCGTTTGTTGAAAAAGCAGTGTTTGATGCTTCGATCTCTATTTCGTAAGAGTCGTTAAGCGCGTAGTTGGTGGTGTAGCATCTGTGGTTGTAAATTATTGCGCTGTCGGGGGCGGGGAGTCTGTTTATTCCGTCACCGTTAAGCGTTACGTTTTTCGTTTCGTTTTTAACGCTTACCGTTATATTGGGGCTTCCGACGATCGGCTGGTTTGATGTCGTAACGCCGAATGCAGCCTTCGGAGGCGTTGTTGTGCCTCTTTCATCGTTTGTAGCACAAGCGTTTTCCATACCTATCTGCTGGCTTGCCCAGATCTCGCCGTCCGCTATCATAATACCGCGCGATACCTTGAGTACCTTCTTTGACATTTCGGCGTTACTGTGTACGCTTGTCATCCAAAGGTCGCCGTTTATTGCCGCCAGAACGGTCTGTCCGTTTACCTTGTAGTTTTCAACAGCTGTTTTAACGGTCTTTTCTTCGACAAGACTGTTACCGCAGTTTATTACTTCTACCGACAAATTTGTATTCGAAAGATCAAATTCCGTGAAGCATGCTTTTTTGTCCTGACTATTCGATGGGTTGTAATACGTTGAATGAGGAAGTATCAGCTCCGTCACGGTAACACCTGTTTTTGTTCCGTTTGAGAGAGTTATTTCCTCGGTCGATATATTCGATGCGCCGTTGAGCTCAGCAGGGGATGCGGCAAAACATACCTGCGAAGCGCACATCATCACCGAACATAATAATGATAAGAATTTTAAGCTTTTCATAACAATAAACCTTTCTTTGTCTTTGAAATAGATTTTATCATATTTCTTCGGACGTGTCAAGACGGATAGAGTAAAATTAAATTTTATACTTGAATTACTTGCTTGCCGGTGGTATAATAACGATTCGAAAAGAGGTATGTGTGAAGCTTATTTAACGTAAATGCGTGATAACACTTCACTCACCCGAATTAAAATTTACAACGGAAACGGTAATTGTTATGCGAATGAATGAAAATTGCAAATCCTGTTTGCTTGGCAGAAATTTCAGTAAATACCCGAGCGGAGCAACGAAAGAAAGTATCAAAGAATATCAAAATGCCCTTGAGCGTATCATTGATGAAAACAAAATGAAAAGTGCTCCCGAGGTCGTGGAGCACATAAAAAGGGCAAGGTATGAATATTTTGGCATCAAGGAGGAATTTTCGGATGTAAAACGTCATTTTAACTCGTTGATGCTGTCGTATGAAGATGAACTTAAAAAGAGAGTATTTGCATCAGCCGATCCTGTGAAATGTGCCGTCCAATACGCCATGGCAGGGAATTTTATCGATTTTGGAGCTTTTCCCAACGTTCAGGATGATAAGCTGAAGGAGTTTCTTGAAGCCGCTGACAAAGCAAGTGTTGACGGCAAGGTGCTTTGCAAACTTAAAGAGGAGCTTTGCAAAGCAAAAAGACTCGTCTACTTTACCGATAACTGCGGTGAGATAGTTGCAGATAAAATATTCCTTGAGGTTATAAAGAGTATTTATCCGCATATACACACGACCGCAATAGTAAGAGGAGAACCTGTGCTTAACGACGCAACGCTTGACGATGCAAAAGACGTAGGACTTGATAAAGCGGTATCAAAACTTATTGACAACGGCTGCGGAATTGCAGGGAACGTCGTACAACGTCTTAAGCCCGAAGCGCTTGAAGAGGTAGAAAATGCAGACGTGCTTATATCAAAAGGACAGGGCAACTTTGAGTCGCTCGGTGGATGTAAGCTCAATATATACTACATTTTTATGTGTAAATGCGAGCTTTTCACAAAAAGATTTAACGTTCCTCTATACAGCGGTATGCTTGTAAGAGAGAAAGATCTTGAAAAATATATCGGTAATTTTATTTAATTCGGTATCATCTTCCGTAAAGGAGCGTTGACGGATCCATAAAAAGCGGAATATGCGGCTGAATAAAAGTAAACAGTAAAAACAGTACGCCTATAAGACAAAGCACAGCAAGACAGCCTTTGCGTTTTGGTGCATCGAAATTTGATCTTATAAAAAGCTTTGTTTCAAAAATACAGGCGATAGCTGCCGAAATAAAGAAAATGGAGATGTTCACCCAGTCCGGTGATTTTCCGAAAGCACCGTTGCAGGTGTAAAAAAGCACGGGGATAAGTATCAGCCCCAAAGAAATACCCTTTAATTTTATACACCAGTAATTACCGTATTCTTTTCCGATGCTTTTATACTGTATCAAAGAGTATGCGAAAGCGGAAACAAACAATAATTTCATATGCTCCCACGTTGATTCGTTTACCGCAGAAAACAAAGCGGCGATTATATTTTCACCGCTCCACTCGTAAACAAAATGCAAAAGCGTTCCGAAAACCGAAACAAAAATAAATCCCAAAAACTGGGAAGATAAAACAGATCTTTTCATGGATATCTTGATACCTCATTTCGTTTTTGATTATTTTATGCTGAGAAAAGATCTGTTATACCTGAGACGAGTTTAATAAAAACTGCCTTGAGTGCAATTAAGCATTCAAGGCAGTTTTGTTTAACCGTTTTACGAATTATTCAACGCTGTTGAACTTTTCGATTATATCCTGAAGAGCTGCGTTAACTTTCGTTTCGTTTCTCTTGAAGAGTGAAGAAAGCTGACCTGTAGAGTTATTCTTAACAGCTGTTATGAGTGAATCTTTGATAGTTGTTACCTTGTCATCGCCAATAACGTAACCAAGGTCAACAACACGGTTTGCAAATATGATAGGAAGCATATCTGCGGATTCTTCATCACGTGTACCCTTACCGATAAGGGATGATTCGTAGTAAGCAGGTGTAAGAATGTTCTTACCTTCGACAGCCAAAGCCTGCATTATCATACCCGAACGTGCAAGTCTATCTGCGTCATAGGAAATATCTTTGGAAACACCTGCAACGAGTGTAACTATGGCAACAGAGTGTGTTGTGTAATTAGCCTGCTTTGTATCAGCCTTAGGAACGGGGATGATACCGAAGTCGGTGTTCATTTCACGAAGACGTGTTACGCACTGCATAACTTCGGAGTAGAACAAAGCTCTGTCTTCTTCGAACATCTGCTGAGCAAGAAGGTGAACCTGAGGCTCTACGGAAGCGTAGTCGTGACAGTCAAACGTGATCTGGTTGGAAGCTGTGTATATTTCAGCGATCTTATCAATAAGCTTGATGGAAGCGTCGCTGAGCTTCTGCAAATAAGGAAGGTCGTCTGCATCCTTCGCAATTATACGGCTGTTCGTACCGTAGTAAAGACCTGTGATAAAGTCGACAGTTGTAGCAATGGGGAACTGGTCGAGATGCGTTATAGTACCGGAAGTATCAAGATCCTGATATGTAAAGAGGTTGCTGTATTCAAGAAGCTTGTCGAGTGTCCATTCGCCGTCGCGAACGAGGTCGTAAATGCTCTTGGGGCCTTCTTCTTCACCGATACCGAGGTTCTTTGCGAGCTTCTTGTTGAACATCATTACCCACGTAGCATCGTTGTCGATGACCGTGATATCGCCTGTAGCAAAATAGTTGTTACCGCCGATAGACGTCTGCGAGAGCATCGCCTGATCCCATGAATCGCTTGTGAGATCGAGGTGTGTGATATCGTTGAGGTTTGTCAGATCGTCACTCTGAGCCAAAGTGTACATTTTGTCAATGGAGTTTACAACGAGGTCGTAGTCCTTTGTGTTGGACTTAACAGCCGTTGTAACGAGGTCGTTTATACTTCCTCTTGACTGACCTTCGATAACTTTGATCTTTACACCGAACGTATCCTCAATCAACTGCTGACGGTGGTAAGCCGCAGATTTAACGGGATCGTCACTGTCTTCTTCCTGGAAGAAGTCGGTATTTGACCATTCAGCGTCATCTGTGTTTGTAAGAATCGTGAATTCTTCATCGTTGTACTTTGTGTCGGGAACAAAATACGTATCAGTGTTCTGATCCGCAGGTCCCTGAGTTACAGCGGGTGCCTTAGTTTCTTCCGAATCACCGCCGCAGGCAGTAAAGCACATAGCGGACATGATAGCGGCGAGAGTAAGGGCAAGTAATTTTGTCGCTTTCATTCAAGCACTCCTTTTCATTCATTTTTGAGCATTTCTGTTGAATAAATAATACTCTTCGAGCGTATTATACCATTCACAGGGCAAAAAGTCAATACGTAAGAAAAAAATTGTTTCAGGTGCTTTGTTAAGTTTGTATGCAAATAAGGGAGGATTTTGTAAAATTTTAGAATATATATTGACATTTCGAATCAGATGTGCTTTAATTAACTGTATAATTTATTTATTTCAATAATCCAGATCCGGAAAGGACTTTGTAAAGATATGATAATTCAACTTGATGAAGCAAGACTTAAGCTTGCCTCCCTCAGGACGGATGCCAAAGAGCTTGGTATTTCAATGCGTATAGACCTGCTCAAAGAATCGGTCGATGAGCTTGAAGAAAAAACGCACGATCAGAATTTCTGGGCAGATCAGGTAAATTCGGGTAAGATACTGCAGGAGATCAAACAGAAAAAATATAAGATCGAACAGCACGAAAAGCTCGTCGAAGCAATAGAGGATACGTATACTCTTTGTGAGCTTTCACTTGAAGAAAACGACGAAAGCTCCCTTGAAGATATTTTGGCCGAGGTCGAAAGAATAGAAAAGGAAATCGAAAAAATGAACATCGAGATCCTTCTTTCGGGCGAATACGACAAAAACAACGCTATTTTGTCATTCCATCCCGGCGCAGGCGGTACAGAAGCACAGGACTGGGCGCTTATGCTTTACAGAATGTATACAAGATGGGGTGAAAAGAACGGCTTTAAGGTCAAGCTTGTAGACTGGCTTGACGGCGAAGAAGCAGGTATAAAAAGCGCTACTATACTTATCGAGGGTATCAATGCGTACGGTTATATGAAGGGCGAGTCGGGAGTACACAGACTTGTAAGAGTATCGCCGTTTGACTCCTCGGGAAGACGCCATACCTCCTTTGCATCGGTCGAGGTAACCCCCGAGCTTGATGACACGAACGACGTTGAGATACGCGACGAGGATATAGAAATAACGGCACACCGTTCGAGCGGTGCCGGCGGTCAGCATATCAATAAAACGGATTCCGCAATAAGAATAGTTCATAAACCCACGGGTATCGTCGTCGGTTGTCAGACGGAAAGAAGCCAGCTCCAAAACAAGGAAACGGCTTTGAAAATGCTTAAAAGTAAGCTCGTTGAGATAAAAATAAGAGAAAATCTCGAAAAGATAGAAGATATCAAGGGCGAAAAAACAAACATAGAATGGGGAAGCCAGATACGTTCGTACGTCTTTATGCCGTATACGCTTGTCAAGGATGCCCGTACGGGATGCGAAAACGGAAATATCCAGGCGGTAATGGACGGCGATCTTGACGATTTTATAAACAGCTATCTCAGAGCAAATGTAAAATAACGGTCGGTCAAATGCCGATATCCGTTGATTTTAAGGCTGACAAATACAAAACCGGCAGTGCGTAAGTACCGCCGGTTTCAGTTGTGCACATTTGGAATGTGAAAATGGCGGTCTTTTTCAAGTAATAAAACGGTTGGTGCGGTTGTGGTATTCAGTAGTTTACAGTTCATCTTTATCTTTATGCCCATATTTTTTGGGTGTTATTACTTCGTTCCCGATAAAACCAAAAATATTATACTGTTTTTGGGAAGCCTAAGCTTCTATTTCGTCGGAACGATAAATAATCCCGAACATTTTATAGTATTTATCCTCAGCATAATTTTGGATTTTTTCGTCGCTATCTGGATGGAAAAATACGAAAAGTATAAAAAAATATTTCTGTCTTTGGGCGTAGTTTTTCATTTGCTGAGCCTTATTACGTTTAAATATTCAACGTTCTTATTCGGTGAAATAAATAAAATTTTTCCCGGGGCTGAGCTTGCCTTTAATATCGTTTTGCCTATTGGAATTTCATTTTACACGTTTCAGGGGCTGTCCTATATCCTCGACGTGTACAAAGGAAAAATATCTGCGGAAAAAGGACTTTTGGAATATACTGTGTATATTTCAATGTTTGAACAGCTGATTGCAGGACCTATCGTAATATACGGACAGATAAAAAAAGATCTGCATAAAAGACATATAAAGCTTGAGGCTGTTATACAAGGTGTCGGAATCTTTATTTTCGGTCTCGGAATGAAGGTCTTGCTTGCAAACCCGTTGGGCAAGCTTTGGACGCAAACGGCGAACATCGGTTACGAGAGTATATCGACGCCTCTTGCGTGGCTTGCGATAGTTGCCTTTTCGTTTCAGATCTACTTTGACTTTTTCGGTTACTCGCTTATGGCTATCGGACTTGGCAAAATGCTCGGATTCAGGCTCCCAAAAAACTTCGATCATCCGTACACAAGCCTTACTATGACGGAGTTTTGGCGCCGTTGGCACATAACGCTCGGAAGTTGGTTCCGTGAGTACGTTTACATTCCGCTCGGCGGCAACAGAAAAGGAAAAGCAGCCACGATCAGAAATTTGTTTATCGTATGGATGCTTACGGGCATCTGGCACGGTGCGGGATATAACTTTATTTTGTGGGGCGCATTTCTCTTTACTGTCATTATGATAGAAAAATTCTTGATAGGTGATCTCCTTAACAGACATCCCGTTATTGCACATACATATATGATATTGCTCATCCCGATATCGTGGGCGATATTTGCCATTGAAGATTTCGGACAGCTCGGTGTGTTTTTTACAAGATTGTTTCCGATCTTCGGACAAGGAGCAGGCTCGCCCTTCGCAGGGGATTACATAAAATATTTCGGTATGTATTGGCCGTTTTTCATCGTGGGTATTCTGTTTTCAACGAAACTGCCGTACAATTTACTTAAGAAAGTTAAAAGCGGAGTCGTGATATTTATGTTTATCGTAATAATTTTTGCAGCAAGCGTATACTGTATGTATCAAGGCTTCGACGATCCGTTTTTATACTTTAGATTTTAAGAGGTAAAAATGAAAAAAGCAAATTTTATAACACTGGCGTTTCTCTGTGTTTTGATGATCGTCGTTGCGGTGGTGAGTGTTCTGAAGAAAGATCCTGCGGAAACTCCGGATCCGGACAACGATAACGGCATTCAGCAAACGCAGAAAGATTATGATGAAACACAAAAACCATCAAATGATACGGAACCGTTTGATTCGTCATCAAACGAAACGGATAATATAACACAACAGACTGATGAAGTGACAAAAGCCCCCGAAACAGAAAAGCCGCCGGTGAGACCCGAAGACGTTTCTATGGACGATGCGCTGTTTATAGGCGACTCACGAACCGTCGGTATTATGGAGTATGCAGGTATAAGCGATGCCGATTTCTTTTGCGACGTCGGAATGAGCATATATAACATCAATAAAAAAAGTATTTCCGTTTCGGACTTCGGAAAAGTATCCGTAACAGAACTGCTCGAAAAAGGGAAATACGGCAAAATATACGTTATGCTTGGCGTAAACGAGGTGGGATATGATTTTAATACCACAGCAGAGAAGTACGGTGAGCTGATAGATCTTATAATCGAAAAACAGCCCGATGCAACAGTTTTCATACAGGCAAACCTGCACGTTTCAAAGAAACGCTCGGATAAAGACAAGGTAGTCAACAACAAAGCAATAGATACTTTGAATGCAAAATTCGCTTCCTTTGCTGACGGAGAAAAAATATTTTATATTGATGTAAATGCAATATTCGATGATGAAAACGGCGGTCTTGCCGCCGATAAATCGGGCGACGGAACACATCCGTATGCAAAGTACTATAAAGAATGGGGAAAGTGGATCATAGAGCAGACAGCGGCTGTGATGTAAAAATAAAACGGAGTTGAAACTTTGAGTTTCGACTCCGTTTGTTTTTTAAGCCTTCTTTATTTTTCGCCGCATTACAATAAACATAACCAGACAGAAAAGTATCTGTACTACCGTCGATGCAGGCGTTCCGAGCCCGATATGGAAAAGCGATGCCTCGGGCATACGGCTTATAAGATATACCACCGGTATTCTTACGCAGAACGCACCGATGATGCCCTGCGCCATAACGAACACGGTTTTTCCGTATCCGTTATAATATCCCGAAAAACAGAATAAAAACGGTGTCAGAAGACAGTCTATTGCATAAGCTTTGAGATAACTGTGTCCCGATGTAATGACGTCGGATTCAGATGAAAATATTCCGCATAGCATATCACCGTGGAAAAATGCAAGATAAAACATCACAGCACCGAATGAAAAGGATGTAAGTATTCCGCATAAAAGTGCGGTGTTTGTGCGTTTGGGCTTTCCCGCTCCGAGGTTTTGTGCAACGAACGCCGCCATCGACTGCATAAACGCACTCGGTACGAGCATGATGAACGCGCATACTTTTTCACCCACCCCGACACCTGCGGAGGCTATCACGTTTATTGAGTTTACTATTGCCTGAATAACGAGGAAGGATATCCCTACGAGCAGATCCTGCAAGGCTATCGGTATTCCCAAAGAAAGTTCTGTCTTGATTATACCCTTGTGAGGTCGGATATCCTTGAATGAAAATTCAAACGGAAGCCGTCTTCTCTTTATTATAACAAGCGATATAAGAACGCTCAAAGCTTGGGAAACAACTGTTGCAAGCGCCGCACCGACGGTGCCCAAATTCATATATTTAACGAAAATAATATCACCGATTATGTTGAAAACACAGGCAATAGCTACAGCTAAAAGAGGAGTTTTTGAGTCGCCTATTCCTCTGAAAATACTGCCGAGAACGTTGTATGCAATTATAAACACGGAGCCTGCACCGCATACCGCTATGTATGATGACGTTTCTTCAAACGCCTCTTTCGGTGCGTGCATAAGCGACGAGAGCATATCGGAGCATAAAACGGTGAAAACAGTCAAAAATACTGTGATGACGGCAAACATAAAAATACCGCCGCCTACGGCTTTTCCCGCATCACGTGTTTCATTTGCACCTATTTTACGACCGACAACGACGGTTATTCCCATGGAAAGCCCCATTATTACCATCGTCAGCGTTTGTATGAGCATACTGCCCGTTGCAACTCCCGATACGTCGGCAGTCTGTGCGTATTGACCGACGACCCAAAGGTCGACAGCGCCGTATAGCGCTTGCAAAAACAGCGCAAACATTACGGGAAGCGCAAATTTTATAAGCGAAGGAAAGACCTTTCCTTCCGTTATCTGATTACTTTTCATATCTACCTCACAGTGCGTACTAAACAAATATTATCTCAAAATTAACTGCAAAAAACAACGTATCGGTTTGAAAATAAAGATAATAAAATGTAAAATTTGAAATCAATTTTTCGGATAACAGAAAATAAAAAGGTAAATTTCCCTATCAAAGCTATTTGTACACATCATGTTAATAAATATATGCTACAATAACGGGAAAGAAATCGAAATAAAAGGAATTGTATTATGCTTAGGCTTGAAAATATATCATGGAGCACACCGAACGGTGTGAAAATATTAAACGATCTTTCCTTGACGGTCGGCGATAACGAGCTTACTGTTATCACCGGTCCGAACGGAGGAGGAAAAACGACGCTTGCAAAGATAATTGCGGGCATCGAGCTGCCTCAGTCAGGTAAAATATACTTTAACGATATTGATATTACGGATATGGACGTTACCGAAAGAGCAAAGCTCGGTGTAAGTTTTGCTTTCCAGCATCCCGTAAGATTTAAAGGAATAACGGTAAGAAAGCTTCTTGAGCTTTCCTACGGCTCTAAAATGTCAGAAGATAAGGTTTGCGACGTGTTGAGCCGTGTGGGACTGTGCGCAAGAGAATATACCGAAAGGGAAGTGAACGCAACTCTTTCCGGCGGTGAGATAAAGCGTATCGAAATAGCGTCTGTCCTTGCACGCCATACAAAGCTTTCTGTGTTTGACGAACCCGAGGCGGGAATCGACCTTTGGAGCTTTACGAATCTTATAAAAACGTTTGAACAGCTTCGTACGAACTTGAAGGGAACACTCGTCATCATTTCTCATCAGGAAAGAATATTGCGTATTGCGGATAATATCGTCGTTATAGCGAACGGAAAAGTAAAAAAGACGGGTACACCCGACGATCTCGGTGACGAACTGTTTTTAAGCAGAATGGCGGTATCACCGTGTAAGAAGCAGGAGGAATTGTTTCAATGAATGATATAGCAAAAAAACTGCTCGAAGAGGTTGCCGACTTCAACGGTGAGTTTAAAGGTGCATACAATATTCGTGTTGACGGGACTTGTGCAGGAAGACAGAGCAGTGATAATATACAGATAGAAAATAAGGAAGATAATCCCGGACTTGTCGTAAGAGTGCGTCCGAATACCAAAGGTGAAACAGTCTCAATACCTGCCTGTGTTACGGAAGGCGGAGTTGACGATCTTGTTTATAACGATTTTTATATCGGAGAGGGCGCTGATGTCGTTGTAGTTGCAGGCTGCGGTGTGCATACCGAAACAGGTGAGGCGGCGCGTCATAACGGAATACACAGATTTATTCTCGGTAAGGGAAGTAAAGTCAAATATATTGAAAAACATATAGGCACCGGTGACGGTGACGGCACAAGAACCATTGATCCCGTAACAGAAATTATAATGGATGAGAATTCCACACTTGAAATGGATACAGCTCAGATAGGCGGTGTTGATGCATCAACACGTAAAACAGAGGCTGTTTTGGGCAAGGGTGCAAAGCTTCTCGTACGTGAAAGACTCCTTACGGAATATTCTCAGAAGGCAACGACAGATTTTAAAGTAGAGCTTAACGGCGAAGGCTCCGGCGCTGATATCATTTCGCGTTCGGTTGCAAAAGGTAATTCGCATCAAACGTACCGTTCTGTTATAATCGGAAATGCACCTTGCACGGGACACACGGAGTGCGATGCGATAATTTCCGAAAACGGCATCGTCGATGCATCTCCCGAACTGTTTGCAAGAAACGAAGATGCCGCACTCATACACGAAGCGGCAATCGGTAAAATAGCAGGTGAACAAATACTTAAGCTCCGTACACTCGGTATGACGGAGGAAGAGGCGCAAAACACGATAATACAAGGATTTTTGAGCTAAAATAAAACCAAAAGGAGTATCACTATGGAAATACACGAATCGGGCGAAATGTATCTCGAAAGCATACTTGTGCTTCAGGAAAAACAAGGCGCTGTCAGAAGTATCGACATCGTAAATCACACAGGCTACTCCAAACCGAGCATCAGCAGGGCGGTAGGTCTTCTCCGCCGTGACGGATTTATTAACGTGGATGCTGACGGATATATAACGCTCACCGAAGCAGGACAAACACACGCGGTGAAAATATACGAACGGCACAGGGTCTTGTCAAACTTTTTGCTTCGTATAGGCGTCAGCGAAGAAACGGCATCAAAGGATGCCTGCAAGATCGAACACGTAATAAGTGACGAAACGCTGAACTGTATAAAAAAACTGATAGAAGAATAAAAAATGCTCTCATTTTGCTGTAAATTTTGCAAAATGAGAGTTATTTTTTATATTTGTATTTTATTTTCACTGCTAATATATACTGAACTAAAACGATAACTGCTGCTTTTATCTTGCGTATCCTCGTATTGTTTTTAAAATGAGAAATAAAAGCAGGTAACCTTTTTTCTTCCATTACATAATATATTACAGGAAGGCAGAACTTCCTTAATAAATCTTACGGAGGAGTATATGAATAACTGCTTGTGTAATCTTTTCAATGACGATAATCTTTGCTGGATCATCATAATTGCTCTCGTTCTCATTCTTTGCTGCTGCAATTGAATATAGAATCGCACGGCGCATCTTCGGATGCGCTTTTTTTGTAAAATTAAATATTTTATACTTGAATTTTCCCCTTTGTGTGGTATAATGCCGATATGATCGGAGGATGAAAAATGTTCTTGAAAAAATACATAAATAATAAAACGCTGAGGTGTGTTGCATATATAATCATTGCGCTTGCTTTGCTTGCGGTAATTCTTACAATTTACGTTTTCGGAGTGAATTTTTACGTAAAAAATACAACGAAAGACAGAATACTGTCAATAGAAGATATATCGAAACTTGAAGATGTGGACTGTATTCTGGTCCTCGGATGCTATGTAAAGCCTGACGGTGTGCCGAGCGATATGCTCCGTGACAGACTTGAAACTGGCTTGAATGTTTATGCAACAAACGTTACGGATAAGATACTGATGAGCGGCGACCACGGACAAAAAGAATATGACGAAGTAACTGTAATGAAAGATTATGCTGTGGAACGCGGGGTTTTGTCAAGTGACGTTTTCTGCGATCACGCAGGATTTTCTACTTATGAAAGTCTGTACAGAGCTAAAGAAATATTTGGTACGGATAAAATAATAATAGTAACTCAGAAATACCATCTTTACAGAGCATTACATACAGCAGAGGCACTCGGGATAGAAGCGTACGGCGTACCGGCCGATCTTAACAGCTATGCAGGACAGTGGATGAGAGACGTACGTGAGGTTCTTGCACGAAATAAAGACTTTCTTACAGCTTTCTTTAAGCCTGAACCGACATACCTCGGTGACAGTATCCCGATAAACGGCAACGGAGATACCACAAACGGATAAAACCGTCCATTTGTCAAGTGCAAATTTCATTAAAAAATGGCTGGCTCAAATCTTTAAATTGAGCTAGCCACTTTTCTCTTCATGGACCATAAAAAGATATCTTTGACAGTTTTGCGTATGAATTCGAACTCTCACTAAAATGAAATCCTTGCTGTAGCAAGGATGAAATCAGCTAACGCTGATGAAATCTTCGGCAAACCGCATGGCGTTTTTATTTTTGAGGATATCAATTATTTAATTTATCATTCCATTTACTTACCTCCTAAGGTTTTGTCTGTCATGACAAAAGCAGTGCTTGCTGCGACTGATAGACGAATTTGGATGTCCAAATCCAGTGCTTGTTAAGACTGGTAGACAAGCAGAACGTTGTTAAAGTTTCTTGATAACCTGCGTTGCAATACCTTGAATCTGCACGTTGCGCTCGATGCGAACATCATAATCTGGATTCTCGGTGTGTAGCAAATATGCCTTCTTGTCGAGAAGATAGGTGACCGTTTTAAGCAACGTTTCAGTACCGTTGACAAGGACAACTGCATAGTCTCCGTCCCTGCAAGTGTTCTGATCTCGCACGATAACGAGATCGCCATCGTCAACTCCGATACCCGTCATTGAATCACCTTTGGCGGTTAAAATGAAAAACTTTCCTTCACCGACAAGCGCGGTGGGGAGAGGAATGATCTCCGCTTCTTCCACGTTCGGCTCACTCGGCAACCCGCAGGACACGGTAGAATCGTATCGAGTTGCGGGCGTAGTTTCAAACATATTGCGCAAAAGATTTGTGCCGATGCTGCGGCGACCGTTGTATTCAATCTCGCCGTGCTCTTTCATATCGGTGAGATATCTCTGCACCGAGGTCTTGGAGATACCTGTGCCCGACACGATGTCGCGCGTCGTCGGGGGGGACTTGCGGTTCTCCATAAAATCTTTGTCTGTAAATTGGCGGATCGCCTCCGCTCTTTCGGGACTCCACTTGTTCATAAATGCCTCCAAATTAGACAAGGTACAAATGTACTGTGTGGTAATTATATTATATGAAGGAAAGTTTCTCAATGGGTTTTGAGAAAAATTCAAAAGAGAAAGCCGCTATCGCGGCACATTTCTGCACCTTGATAGCGGCTTATTACATATGATTATCTTTTATACCACAAAGCTTTATCATAATCAGTAGTGTCTTCGTGAAAAGTATATTTAATCAAACGGTCTACCTTAATATGTAGCCAAATAACTTTGCTCCGCAGCAAAATTTTGTTTGGACTTTCTTCAATCCAAAATTCAGACTCAGAAAAGTCACATATTCACTTGGTTTTATCGGCAGATAATTTAAGTGATCCGTTGCAATTAGAACATTTTTTTCATAATTAAATTTGTAATTACTTCAAAGGTGTTCCGCAATACTCGCACTCACCAACATTGCCAGATACGGTATTATTAGCTCCGCAACAATGGCAAGTAATAACTCTTGTCTGCATCGTTTCATGAGCTACTCCACCTGTGGACTGAGCCACATTCACGTTCGAGGAAGCTGCGGGTGCGAGTACAACCTCTCTTGTGATTTCGTTGATATAAGCATTCTTCAAGAATCCCTTATCAATCATTTTCTGAACGTCATTCTTAACAACATCATACTGCTTACCGGTTACGGAAGCAACGGTATCAAGCTGTCTTTCTCCACCATTTACAATGATAGCAAGGTATTTTTTAATGCTCTCGCCTTCAGCTTTAATTTTCTTGGCTCTGTTCAACAAGATAATGCCGCCGGCTATGAAGAACAAGAAAATTACAAGACTACCAAAATCAAATGGATCAATACTGCCTATAATGCCAAAACCGCCTAATACAAGCAGAATAATTGCGACAATCTTCAAACCCTTGGCGGAGAAATTTTTCATCACAATGGTCTTATCCAGCGTAGAACGCTTGATGATCAAAAACAAACCTAAGGGCCAAAAGAAGATAAGTGCAAAAATTATGAAGAACCAAGAATAAATACCACCTGAGTCATTATTATTCATTTTATTTAACCTCCATTTGCGGCTTAATAGCCGCCTCTCTTTATACTTTTCATTTTTATGGTGCGCAAGTTAATTATATTTTTGATTTCGGAAATCAAAGCGGAAATGTTCTCGCCGTTTTCCTTTAGTTGAGCTTCTAACTCTCCAAGTTTTTCCATGATAGTGGGCTCATCATCTGTAAGATCACTATTATCCGAATACTTAATAAGTTCAGAAATCTCAATTAGATCTTTTTTGTACTCGTTTTGTCCGTATACAACTACAAGTTCCTGAGCTTTGGCATAGCACGCATCCATAACAGACTGGCTTTGTGCCAATTTTTTGTTGCTTGCAGAAATGTTTTTCCCAAAATGAAATACGAACAAATCAACTGCTGCCATCGCACATAACAACAAGATATTTAAAAGGATATATGTTTTAAGTGCGAGTGGAAAAAAGTTAACGAAAACAATTGATATAACCAATACCACCACAAGATGGGCAACACTTGTAAAAATACTTGCTTGTGTAATAATGTTTTTGTTTACAAATATTGCTTTCAGCGTTCCGATTACTTCTGTAACAAGCAAAAGCATCAGCGATACCCATCTCATAGGAATCGCAAAGATATTGTCAAAGGCGAGCAAATAGAATATTACAGTTGCTGATATGGAGATCAAACCGCAAATAAGTGTAGTAAGTTTTGCATTTTTCATAGATTAGCCCTCCTTAATTAACAGGTGTCCCACACTCGGGGCAGAATTTGGTAGAGCCATCTGTTTCTTTTCCGCATCCTGGGCATTTTCTAACGAGAGAATGACCACATTCGGGGCAGAACTTGCTATTTCCCGTTAATAAGTGACCGCACTTCGGACACGGTACAGGGGCTTTCGTTCCACACTCCGGACATACTTTTGCGCCGTCGGGAATATCTGCTTTGCAATTGATACATGGATTGTAACGATTTCCGCACTCGGGACAGAATTTTGTGTTTTCGGTTATAGCGACTCCACAATTTGAGCATTTAATTGTAGATTCTTTCTTGGATTCCTTTTTGGGGGCGGAAGTATCGCAACCGCAAAGATGGCAAAATCTTTCGTTCGTGCCAATTCTACCTTTACAATTAGGACATTCTTTGGTATCATTGGTATTGATCGATTGCGCGATTCCACTAAACTGATTACCAATAGTGCCTCCCATGCCTACGCCCATTCCAAGACCGATGCCAGCACCCATCAAGCCACCAGACATAGAATTCGGGTTGTTGGCAGCGCCTTCCAGCGTATCGAAGGAACGCTCTTGCTGATAACTGTAACCAACAATATCCATCTCTGCTCTCTTGGCAAGGGCGTTCTTGAGCTGAATAACTGCTTTATCATTCTCGGGGACGTTGATGTCATTAACGAAAAAGGATACGAGCTTAATTCCATAATCCGAAAACGTCGGTGACATCTTTTCCTGAAGGAATGTTGAAATCTCATCAAGATATGCATTGATTTCTAAGATGCTGATGTTTTTATGTACCAAGTAGGACGAAATTGTATCCTTAGCTTTTGTCAAATAGACGCCCCTAAAGAATTTAAGAAGGGTTGCCTTGTCGAATGCGGGCAATGTTCCTACAAGCTTCAACAAGAATTTCTTTGAATCTTCAATTTGGATACCGAATTGTCCAAAAGCTCTGACGGGTACAAAAACCTTATACTTGGGGTCTTGAAGTTGAATTGGAGTGGAGGTACCCCACTTTACGTTCAAAGAAAAGACCTTATTAATATACCAAACTTCCGCAGTAAACGGCGAACGTCCACCGAAAGGAATATTAACGAGTTTGCTAAGTATCGGAATATTATTGGTACTCAGCGTGTGGCGACCGGCTTGGAATATATCACATACCTGTCCGCCTTTAACTAAGATTGCTTCTTGTGATTCGTTTACAATTAACTGCGTCCAGGTGCCGAGCTCGTTATTGGGATATTTCCAAGCGAAGACATCGGGATTGCCGTTATATTGTATTACTTCTACAATTGCCATAGCGCGACTCCTTTTTTTATTTCTATCACATAATTCTCGTCACGTAATAGATAAAATATTTATATGTAATGCATTGTATCACTTTAAACGCCTTTTGTCAATCCAAAAAGTCAACAATATGAGATTTTTAGATAAAAATTTACAAAGCGGGCATGGAAATTAGACCAATGAAAATTAGATTTTTTCATTGGTATTGTTGGGCATAATACGATTGTATTGCGCTTATTTTGTCACGGTAAGATGAATAAATTTATGGTTGCTGTTATTGTATCAAATATTTGATAAGATGAAAAGAATCCGTAGACTATAATACAGCCTATGAACTATAAAAACAGAGATACGAATCAAAATTCTGGCTCGTATCTACTTTGAGTTATTAAATTTCCGTCTTGATCTCGACGATAAATGCACCTAAATCCTTAAAGGTTTTGAGAATAAAATCTTTTTCTTTTGCAGTATAGGAGTTAAGATCGACATCTATTTGCCGTTCAACTTCTTTATGTACTTGCGGAATATCAGTGAACAATAAGCTATCGACGGATGTTTGCAACGCTTGGGCTCCCCTTGCTGTCGGTGGTATGCATTTTTGTCAGCAACTTTCCCGTCCACCGATTACGGAACTCTTTTTCTGTACCAAGATTCCTTTTTGGTACGCACATGATTCATCTGAAGCCTTAGAGCATCGGCTGTCAGTTTGACAGTCAGATCACCGTGATCTGTAACGGCTCTGTCCGCCGTCTTTGCCTGCACACAACAGCTTGGGGACTGCTGTGTTTCGCACGATCGTCGACAGCATTACCCGATGGCATAAACTATGATCCGATGGCTGCTGGGTCACATTGTTTTGTGCTAACCGTAAGCTAACTCACGTTCAAACACCGAGCAATCATCATTTGCTTAAAACTTCATCTTCTGATTACCCTTTACATTCCTTTTTGAAAACATTTTTCCATTTACCATGACGAAAAATAGGATAATAAGCACGACTGCCCGCATAGGGGTTGACCGTATTTTTAGGACGAAAAATAATGTCGGCAATGCTGACAGTAAATAAAGCGTCACCAGTATCGGTGAAAGTTCTTTGAAACGAAGAAGTGGCAGTACAGAGCGACGAACTCTGTACTGCCACAAACAAAGGCTATTTAACATCATTTAAGAAAACAACAAGCCCGAACGTTTCACCGATTGGTAAAAGGTTCGGGTTTGAATGCTTTGGCTATTGGCTACAAAAAAGATATTTTGAGAGACTTATATTAAGGATTTGAACCCGCACGAGCAGGCGTTTTATAAGTGTTGTTGTCTAAATATGCAGAATATTCCTCGGAACTACCATTAAAAATATTGACATCAATGTATTTTTCTTTTCCGTTATATCCTTCGAACCTTTCTCGATTCGTATATTGCCAAAAAGTCCACATTCTATTGTCAGACAATTCAGGTTTTGAAATAACGTTTCTAATCCAAATATCGTATTCTTTATAGTCATTAGATAAATACAGCTCATAAGATTTTTCCGTAGCATATATAATTGGCTTTTGGTTGTAATGCTCTTCCAGCAAAATAAGCATTACTTTTAATTGTTTTTCCACATCTGCTCTGTCAGGAGGATTTTTTTCTTTATCACTGTAAAATTCCAAGTCAATGACGGGCGGCAACATACCTTCAAATGGAACAACCGTATTTATAAAATTTTCTGCTTGCGTTTTTCCTTCACTGTCATAACTAAAAAAATGATAGGCTCCCACAGCAAGCGAAGTTTTTTGTGCCTCTTGAAAATTACAAGCAAAGTTTTTGTCTACAAAAGAACTTCCTTCGGTTGCTTTTATAAAAGCAAAAGAAATATTTTGGGACGATAGAATATTCCAATCTATCTCTCCCTGATATGATGAAACATCCACACCTTTTATTTCATACTTATAACTGTATATATCGTTTAAAATGATTATGCCGTTCCAAACTAAAGTGAAAGCGACAATAGTAAAGGCTAAAAAGACGGAAACCGCAATAAACGATATCTTTAGGATTTTCTTTTTCAAATTGTCACCACCTTTTGTTTATTATACCATACTTTTGCTTGTGTTTCAATTATTTGTCACAGAGAGGTCGCTACTTTTTCATGAGAGTTCAAGTCCTGCCTGAGAAAAATATCTTTTTTGTACGTCCAACTCGATGACTGAAATTTTGTCTATAAAAACAGAAAAAACCTTGATGAATCAGGGTTTTTTCGTGGCTATATCTTTTTTGTAGCCCTTTGATGGTGCGGGTGACAGGACTTGAACCTGCACGAATTAACACCAGCTCCTAAGGCTGGCGCGTCTGCCAATTCCGCCACACCCGCATGTTTAATTGTAATTCACAGCATCAATTTGGCTTGATGTGTAGACAACGGGTACAATTATACTATGTAATCTTTAATTTGTCAAGTGTTTACATAATTTTGAAAGGTAAGTACTTGCTATTTTTTTTACAATGTGTATAATGTAAGAAAAGGAGTTTTGAATGAAAGATAAAATAACGAAGATATCATCATTATCTGCAAAAGCAGGTCTTATTTTTGCTTTGTGCATTGTCTTGCTCATATCTGCCGTACTTTTTTTGTTAAGTATGGTGGAAACCGCAAACGTTCAACTGAATGAGCACATCACTTTTTACAGCGATAATATTTTCTATAATATGGTTTGCCTTGCCGCTGTGTGTATATTTGGTACGGCAGTTATGATATTTACCAAAAAAACAAAGGCTGTCGACTTTTTTTCATCCTCACAGCTTGCTGTGATTTGCGGTACTTTGTCCTTGATCTTAGGTGTTGTCTGGATCGTACAGTCAAAAGTCTTGCCGACACACGATTCTTTTATCGTGACAAACGCAGGTGTTTCTGCGGCGAACGGTGATTTTTCACCGTTACAAAAAAACTATTTTGACCATTTTCCGTTTCAGCTTGGGTACGTGCTGTGGAACGAATTGTTTGCAAGACTGTTTTCGGTCGATACGGCGAAAGATTTTATAGTGCTCCAGTGTGTAAACGTATTTGCGTGGGCGCTGTCCGTAATTGGACTTATAAAGATCACAGACAGGATCTTTAAAAACAGATACGTAACGTTTGCGACGTCTTTGATGCTTGTAGTGTTTGTCCAGCCTGTTATTTTCTCTGTGTTTTTATACGGAACTTTGCCCGGGTTTGTTTTTTCTGTCTGGTCCGTGTTTTTCTTTATCAGATATCTTGAAAAAGGAAAAATATATAACGGAGTGATATCAGCTGTTTTGATATCAATATCCGTCTGTCTGAAACTCAATAATATGATATTCGCCGTCGCAATGATAATATTGTTTATGATCGACGTTTTGAAAGACAAACGTATACGCAGTATTGCGTGCGCTGTTTTGATGTGCTTTCTCGTTGTTACCGTAAAACAGCTCCCGATAAAATATTATGAAGCGAAAGCGGATATAGAATTTGAAGACGGCATCCCTATGACGTGTTGGCTGTCAATGGGACTTGGAGAGTCCGCGTTTGCGCCCGGCTGGTATGACTCTGCCGACACGGTGATCTTATATCAAAAAATGAACGGCGACATCGACAAAATAAATGAAATAACGAAAGAGAATATCAAGGAAAGAATCGGATTTTTTATTGATAATCCCGCCGATGCTTACGATTTTTTCAAGGATAAGACGTCAAGTCAATGGAATGAAACGTCTTTCCAATCTATTTGGAACAATAACGTAAGAGGTCAGTTTGGTGAAAAAACAGGTGTTGCAAAGTACGTGTGCGGTGACGGAGAAAAGGGAACGAAAAAAGTAATGGATATAACCGTACAGACTGTATATTTCGGATTTACCTGTGCGTGTTTTTATCTTGTGTATACCTCTTTCAAAAGAAAAAATACAGATATTTCATCTGTTGTTTTGCTTGTTATTATAATAGGCGGATTTTTATACCACTTGCTGTTTGAAGCAAAATCGCAGTACGTTTTACCGTACGTTATAATAATGATACCTTACGCGGTGTACGGTTTATACAAATTGTTTCAGTTTTTGAAATATGTAACAATAAAGAATAAGCAAAAATATCTCCGATAAAGGGGATATTTTGCTTTATTAGAGAAAAATGATTTTTTAATGCAACTTTCTGTGGGAAAATACGGCATATTATACGGAGGCGAAAGGAATGATGCTATGGAAGACAGCGCGATAGTTGAAATGTATTGGCAGAGAAAAGACGATGCTATCGAGAAAACGGACGAAAAATACGGCAAAATGCTAAACGGTATATCAATGTCCGTTCTCGGATGCAAAGAAGATGCCGAGGAGTGCGTAAGTGATACGTATCTTGCTGCATGGAACCGTATGCCCGATGAGCGCCCTGTGTATCTCGGAGCATTTTTATCAAAGATAACACGTCATTTTTCAATAGACCGATACAGAAAAAATACAGCGGCAAGGCGAGGCGGCAGGGAAATACGGGAAGAGCTTACGGAGTGTATCCCGTCATCCGCGGACGTATTTGAGGAAATAGAAAATAAGGAATTGGCGCGAGTGATCGACCTTTTTCTTTCAGAACTCGATGAAGAAAAAAGGGTGATATTCATACGCAGATATTTTTATAACGATTCTGTACAGGATATATGCAGGCGCTTTTCCTTAAGTACATCAAAGGTGAAGTCTGTCCTTCACAGACTGCGGGGAACGCTTAAAAAAAGATTGCAGGAGGAGCTTTATGTCAAATAAAAGAGAATGTGCGGAAAAGCTGTACGATGCGATCGGACTCATACGTGACGATTTTATTGCCGATGCCGAAAACTACACTCCGAAAAAATCGTATTTCCCGAAAAAACTCATAACAGCACTTGCCGCTTGCTTTGCTGTTGTTCTTTGTTTGAACGTTTTTGTTGACGTGTTTCAAAAGAGTGCCTCGGACGAAGCACCGGAAAATGAAGATGTATCACTTTACGGCATACTTGAAGATGCGAAATGTGAAGCTAAAACAAAGGTCGATCTTTTTAAAGAAGAAAAACTCGTCTGGTACAAAAACGGTGAATACCGTGAAAAGATTTTGACTCAAGCACAGTATAAACAGCTTACTTCGTACATGGAAAAAGGCTTTAAAAAGACTGATAAAAAGCAAGACGAAACGTGCCTTGTATGGTTATGCGACGGTGAGGGCAAGGTGGTGAGTCCTTATCTTGAAACATCTGACGGTAACGTTTACGTTGAGCTGTTTTCATACCGTGCGGAAGTCGTTCCGAGTGAAGAATTTACAAATTACGTACAAAGAATTTTAGCATGAAGAAAGGGAAAAATTATGAAAAAAAGATTGTTTGCATTAATTACTTTGTTAGCGCTCGTTATGTCGGGCTGTTCCGCTAAAGACATTAAAGAAAAAGCCGGTATTGTCGGACTTATGCCGAATAAGGGTAATAATTATTACGCACAAGACGGCGTTGCAGGAGTTCCCGAAGGCGATTATGAGCTTGAAGAGATCCTCCCCCCTTCCGAGCCTACGGATGGCAATATAGTGCTTGATAAAGTCGATGTTGAGCTTAAAGAAAATGATTTTATCAAAACTGCCACAACTCCCGTGTCTACGTTTTCGGCTGATGTTGATACAGCATCGTATGCGTATTTCAGAAAGCTTGTGAATATGGGATATACGTTGGAATCACTCAAGGCGACGGCAAAAACCGCTTTGCGTACGGAGGAATTTGTAAACTATTTTGATTATAATTACAATGACCCTGCGGACGGAGAGCTGTTTGGAATAACGCACACGGCATCAGTTTGTCCGTGGAATACAAACAACGTGCTTCTCACTGTGGGACTTAAGGCTGACGATGCGGTGCAGAATACGAAAAATAATCTCGTCTTTCTTATCGACGTGTCAGGCTCTATGCAATCGGAAGATAAATTACAGCTTTTGAAAAAGTCGTTTACCTACCTTACGGAAAAGCTTACCGAAGATGATACGGTATCTATCGTAACGTATTCGGGTGCTGAAAGAATAGTCCTTGACGGCGCAAAAGGTAACGAACACGATAGAATACTGAATGCTGTCAATAATCTTGAAGCAGGCGGCTCTACAAACGGTGAATCGGGCTTGCGTACTGCTTATTCACTTGCTGAAAAGTATATGAAAGCAGATGCCAATAACAGAATAATAATGGCATCCGACGGTGATCTGAACGTAGGTATTTCATCTGCTGAGGAGCTTAAATCGTTTATCGAAGAAAAAAGAAACTTAGGTATCTACATTTCCGTACTCGGATTCGGAACGGGTAACTACAAGGATTCATCAATGGAAGCAATAGCTGACAACGGAAACGGCGTATACTACTATATAGACGGCGAAAGCGAAGCGCAAAAGGTGTTCGGCGAAAAGCTGTTTTCAACACTTTACGCAGTGGCAAAGGACGTAAAATTACAGCTCACGTTCAACGCTGACAACATATCCGAATACAGACTCGTCGGATACGAAAACAGACTTTTGAACGAAGAAGATTTTGATGACGATACGAAGGACGCAGGTGAGCTTGGTGCAGGGCATACTCTCACGGTATGCTATGAGCTCGTCTTGACAGACTCTGCAAAAACATCCGATGCTGAATGGATGACACTTGCAATACGTCATAAAAAGCCGACAGAAGAAGTAAGCAATTTGAATGAATACAAAATAGATAAAAGTGTTTACACGGACACACCCGATGAAGATTTTAAATTCATCTGTGCCGTTGCGGAAACGTCAATGATACTCCGTGACAGTAAATATATTGGTAATATAACTTTGCAAGACGTTCAGTCATCACTCGGAGGCATGAACCTCGACGGCAAAAGAGACAGATATGAATTCAGAGAACTTATAAATAAACTAACCGATAAATAAAATATGATCCGCCTTTGGTTTGAATTCAAAACAAAGGCGGATCTTTTTGGTTCCCGAAAACCACCCGCTAAGCGGGTGGTTCAGTAGAGGCTTTTGCCGTTGAGCAATCCCGCTGCAGCGTAAGCCTTCCCCAGTGGGGGAATGGTGGATGTAGTTGCAAGCAACTACGAGGCTGACGGATGAGGTGTTTTATGTTCAAATCAACTCCTCATCCACCACTATCGTGGTCCCCCTTCTCCCGCAGGAGAAGGCTTG
>JAZQBL010000032.1:0-7730 GCA_045545665.1 Eubacteriales bacterium | reverse complement strand
CGAAGGCGAAGGCTTTTTGAGGTTTATGTTTTATTCCTCGGCGGAAATAAAAGAAAGTATTCAATTGTTCGATATCGAATTTGAAATACTGTCAGTCGATGAAAACGACACGGTGTCAGTCACGCTCACCGAAGGACTTTTTTCCGACGGTCATACGGATACGCCGTGCGAAGAGGTGATCCACACGGTAAAGACGAATAATTTTTCAAAAACAACGACAGCGCCTCCCTCTGAGACTGTCGGTATGATAACGACGGCAACGGAGCAGACCTCACCCGAAGAGGATACGGACGAAACGAGCGGAAGCTTTGAAACGACGGTCGATATATCGCACGACGTAACTTTTTCCACGTCACAGCTTACAGATACGCATAATTCCTCAGACGGCAGAAACGGTACGTCCGTCACGATTATTATCACATCCGTCTTTGCGGTGGTGCTGACAGCGGCAGGTGCGATCCTCGTATTCCAAAAAATAAAGAAAAAATAAAAAAATAAAAAAAGCAGACGCCCGAAAAGAAATACGAAAGCCGGTATTTCTGCAAACAAGAGGGCTTTGCTGCATAAAATTCCGATTGTTAAGGTATAAAAAACCACCCGAAGAAGAACGAAAAGAATTCTTTTTCGGGTGGTATTTTTTATTAAATAATAAAAACTGCAAAAGCACTTGCTTCTTGAATTTTTATAAGATACCCCGCCGAGCCGTGTAAGCGAGCATTGAGAAACCCTGCATTGCAGGTTGGTGTCCTCTTCCGCGCTTTGTGCTACCAACATCCGAGAGGATCGTGCAGCTACAGCTTTAAACAGGAAGCCTTCGGGAGGTCTGCATTCCCACGACGGAAAGTCCGGACTCCATAGTTCTCTTGTGGGTTTTAACACCCGTTTATCACGTACTAAGCAGGCGTAAAATTTCGTTCAGCTTTAAATCAAGATACACATTTACGCCTTGAAATTTAAATGTGTTTTAGAAAAACCCATTTAAATTTCCAAAGTGTTTCTGTACAATGGTAAGTTGGCGTGAAATCTCATTCAGCTTGAACCGTATGATAACAGTTCACGCCTTGAAATTTAAATGTGTTTTAAGTCAAAGCGGTTTCAAGCAATCGGGATCTTATTCGTCTGCGCCGTAGTCAGCTTCGGAGAACAGTTCATCCTCGAAAATGTCTGCCACTGCGTCAAATTCGTCGTCGTCATCGACCGTTACGAAAATATCCTCACCGTCTTCGTCCTTTGCGGATTTAAGTATCGTGTACTCTATTTTGTCTTCGTCTTCTTCTCCGTCGAGCGGAATAACGGCAAAATAGATACCGCCTTCGTATTCGCAGCTGCCCACTACCTCAAAATCCGTTTCAACACCGTCCTCGTCGGTAAGTGTGAATATATCCTGGCTTTCAAAAAGTTCTTCTGACATATTTATGTTATCCTTTCATAAATGGTTTTATACCTTTTCCACGGCTATTATACCATTCAGTGTCCGATTTGTCAATATAAATTTATTTTGCCTGCTTTATGATATTTTGAAAACCGCCGTATTATACCCATCAATATTAATTTTTTTTAACATTTAAAGAAATCGTCTTGTAATTTTTTTTATTAGGTGATAAAATTAGAATTGGTATATTATATGAAAGGCTCGGTAAATTTATGGCTTTTACCTTTATCGGAGGCATACATCCGAAAGAAAATAAAAATACACGACATCTTAAAATATCGCGTATGGATCCCGTGCAGACTGTCAGCATACCGCTTTCACAGCACATCGGCGCACCGTGCCGCGCGCTCGTAAAGCCCGGGGATACCGTAACGAAAGGTCAGATAATAGGCGACGTTGACGGTGCTTTGGGTGTTCCCGTGCACTCAAGCATATCGGGAGTCGTAAAGCAGATAGTATCAAAAAGAACTCCCGACGACAGACTGATCGAGAATATAGTTATAGAAAACGACTTTCTTGACACGCTATGCCCCGACATCGTACCGATAACGAAGACGATAAAGGAGCTTACGACGGAAGAAATAGTCGAAGCTGTCAGAAAAGCAGGTATATCGGGCATGGGCGGTGCGACTTTCCCGACCTATGCAAAAATAAGCTCGGCTGCAGGCAAGATCCACACCATGATAATAAACTGCTGTGAATGTGAGCCGTACATCTGTGCAAACCACCGTCTTATGCTTGAAAATCCCAAAGGAATAATAGGCGGTGCCGTCATACTCATGAAAGCCCTCGGACTTCGCAGCTGTGATATTGCCATTGAAGACAACAAAATGGACGCTGTCTGCGTTATGGAAGAAGAAATAAAGGACAAAGATCCTTCCATGTTCAACATAAAAATAATGAAAACGAAGTATCCGCAGGGTGACGAGCGTCAGCTCATATACGCCCTGAAGCAGGTCGAAATACCTGCAGGAAAGCTTCCCTCAGACGTCGGATGTATCGTTTTCAACGCGGAAACGTGCTACAGCGTTTACCGTGCTCTCACCGAAGGTATGCCGCTTATCGAAAGAATAGTGACAGTTGACGGTGACTGCGTTGCAAGACCGAAAAACGTAATAGCCCCGATAGGCGCGTCGTATTCCGATCTTATCGACTTCTGCGGCGGACTCAGAAAAGTGCCCAAAAAGATCATAAACGGCGGTCCTATGATGGGTGCCGCGCAGTGGGATATAAACGGAAGCGTTACGAAAGGTACGTCGGCTGTACTTGTTTTATCCGCCGATGATGCCGCGCCCTATTCATCCGACGGTGTTTGCATACACTGCGGAAAGTGCGTTTCGGTATGTCCTATGCACCTTTACCCCAATTATCTTGCGATGTTCACAAGATACGATGATTTTGAAGAATGTAAAAATTTCGACGTAATGAGCTGTGTCGAATGCGGAAGCTGTACTTACGGATGCCCCGGCGGCGTTCCGATAGTTCAGCTGATACGCAGTGCAAAAGTCCGCGTAAGAGCGATGAAATAAGAAGGGAGAGCATAATGGTTTTTCAGAATGATACGGAAAAAAAGCAGAAGATATCGCCCCCCGAATATCTGACTGTGTCAGCATCGCCTCACATAAGGTCGTCGTCCTCGACTCAATCTATAATGCTGACGGTTATAATCGCACTCCTCCCTTCTTTGATCTGGGGAATATATATATACGGCTTCCGTTCGCTCATAACGGTGCTTATAAGCGTCATAACGTGCGTTTTGTCGGAATTTCTTTATGAAAAGCTGATGAAAAAACCGATAACCGTCGGTGATATGTCAGCAGCCGTAACCGGTATTATACTTGCATTCAACCTGCCCCCTATGATACCGTACTATCTCGTTATCATAGGCGGTGTGTTTGCCATCGTCGTCGTAAAACAGCTTTTCGGCGGTATCGGCAAAAACTTTTTGAATCCCGCACTTGCCGCAAGAGTATTTTTGTTCATCGCCTGGTCAAAGCCGATGTCAACGTATACTGCCCCCGTCTGGCTTCCCATTATCGGAGGAAGTAATGACGTCGTCGCTTCGGCAACGCCTCTTTCAGCTCTCAAGCAGGAGGATCTCAGTACCGTCGGCGTCGATATAATTCAGGCGTTTATCGGTCAGAAGGGCGGCTGTATCGGTGAGATATCGTGCCTTTTGCTCCTCTGCGGCGGCATTTTGCTCGTAGCCCGTAAGGTCATAACGTGGCACATTCCGGCGGCGTTTATCGGTACTGTTGCAACTCTTACGTACCTTTTTTCACCCGACTCCGTCGATGCGGTCTCCTTTATGATGTATTCGATATTCTCAGGCGGCCTCTTCTTGGGCGCTATATATATGGCGACAGACTACGCAACGTCACCCGTAAGCCCCGTCGGACGTATAATTTTCGGTGTCGGATGCGGTGCGATAACGGTGTTTATAAGATTTTTTGCAGGATTTAACGAAGGCGTTTCGTTCGCCATTCTCATAATGAACCTTCTTGTCTGGTATATCGACAAATACACGCGTCCGAGACCCTTCGGCAAGATAAGAGAGAAGAAAAACGCAAAAGGAGGCACAAAATGAACGATATAAAGAAGCCTTCAAGTGTAAAAACGGTGCTTGTGCTGACTTGCATATGCACGGCAATTGCCCTGCTCGTGTCGGGCGTTTATTCTCTTACAAAAGAAAAAATAGCACAGAACGACGAGCTTAAAACGGAAAAAGCAATAAGCGAGATATTTCCGGGATATACCGAAAAAAAGATCGTAGACGGTACGTTTGACGAAAAAATAAATGCGATCTACGAAGTAAAAACGAACGATTCCGTATCGTACGCCGCCGACGTTACGGCAAAGGGCTACGGAGCTGACGGAATAAATATGATGGTCGGCATAGATAACGGCGGTAAGGTCATATCGGTAGTTATCGTAAGCGCTTCGGGCGAGACTCCCGGACTCGGTCAGAATATCACGAAAAAGGAGTACACGGACGGATTTTCGGGTATTTCACTCGGTGAAAAAGCCGACGTTATTTCCGGTGCCACCATATCAAGCAACGGCGTTCAGTCGGGCGTTGATGCCTGCCTTGAAGCCGTGAACAGCATCATAAACGAAGGAGGTGCGGCTGAATGAATACGAAACTCAACAAAATAGCAAAGCAGTTCAAGGAAGCCGCTATTCTGAACAACCCGACGTTTATACAGGTGCTCGGTATGTGTCCGACGCTTGCCACGACGACGAGTGCGAAAAACGCCCTCGGTATGGGACTTGCGGCAACGGCGGTGCTGATACTTTCAAACGTCATAATCTCTCTTTTGAGAAAAATAATACCGAACCAGGTGCGTATTGCCTCGTATATCGTCATAATATCGGGTGCCGTAACGGCTATCGAGCTTCTGATGAAGGCGTACCTCGTTGATCTTTACGACTCGCTCGGTATATTTATACCGCTTATCGTCGTAAACTGTATCATTCTTGCAAGGGCGGAAGCGTACGCATCGAAAAACACCGTGTTCGATTCGTTTATTGACGGTGTTGCAACGGGCATCGGCTTCACGGGCGCACTTTTCATTGTCGGATGCGTAAGAGAGCTGCTCGGCGCAGGCTCTGTATTCGGCTTCGTGATACTTCCCGAGGCACTTCACGCAACGATATTCATAATGGCACCGGGTGCGTTTCTTACTCTCGGTATGATAATGGCGCTTGTGCAGAAGATAAGAAACACAGCCGACAGCAAAAAGAAGGAAAAAGAAAGAAAAACACAGAAAAATGACGGGGAGGTAGTTATCAATGGCTGAAATACTTATGATAATGCTTGCCGCCATTCTCACCGAAAACTTTATATTTATAAAGTTTATGGGCATCTGCCCCTTCCTCGGAGTATCCGATAAAGCGGATAAAGCCGTGGGAATGAGCTTTGCCGTCATATTCGTTATGACGCTTTCTTCAGCCGTTACCTGGGTGGTGTACCACTTCATCCTCGTACCGCTGGATATCGAATATCTGCAAACGATAGCGTTTATCCTTATTATCGCATCGCTCGTTCAGTTTATTGAAATGTTTTTGAAAAAATACGTACCCGCTTTGTATTCATCCCTCGGAATATTCCTGCCGCTTATAACGACGAACTGCGCGGTCCTCGGTGCGGCACTGCTTAATATTTCAAACGGATATACGTTTATTCAGTCCGTCGTGTTCGGATTTTCCGCCGCACTCGGATTTATGGTGGCGGTGCTTATATTTGCGGGAGTACGTGAAAAGCTTAAATACAGCGACGTTCCGAAATCGTTTCAAGGTATGCCGATAGCACTCGTCACGGCAGGACTTATAGCAATGGTATTTTCGGGATTTTCGGGTATAAGCTTCAGCTAAGGAGGATATATGGATATTTTATACGCTGTACTGTGTTTTACAGCACTCGGTGCTGTGTTCGGCGCGCTTCTTGCCGTAGCCTCCAGAGTGTTTTTCGTCAAGGAAGACGAAAGAATTGAAAAAATAAAAGAATGTCTGCCCGGTGCAAACTGCGGCGGATGCGGATTTTCGGGTTGCGGAGATCTTGCCGATAAGATAGTAAAAGGGGAAGCAAAGGCGAACGCCTGCCCCGTCGGCGGAGAGGAAGCGGCAAAGAAAATAGCTGAAATAATGGGTGTTGAAGCTGAAGCACCCGTAAGAATGAGGGCGCAGATAATGTGCTCGGGTACGACCGGAAAGTCTGCTAAAAAATATATCTATGAGGGCGAGGCTGACTGTAATGCGGTGGTACGCCTCGGCTGCGGAGACCGTGTGTGTCCGAACGGCTGCGTCGGTCTCGGCTCGTGCGTAAAGCACTGTAAGTTCGGGGCGATAAAGGTCGTCGACAACGTCGCCGTCGTCGATTACGAAAAATGTACGGGATGCGGTGTGTGTGCATCGGTTTGCCCGAAACATATAATAAAGCTCGTTCCGTTTGACTCGGAATATTGGGTAGGCTGTTCGTCAGTCGATAAGGGCGCTTTGGTAAAAACGTACTGCCAGGCAGGCTGTATAGGCTGTAAGCTTTGCGAAAAAGCGTGCGAGTCGGGGGCAATAACGGTAACGGATAACGTGGCAAAAATAGACTACAGTAAATGTACCGGATGCGGTAAATGCGCTGAAAAATGCCCGAAAAAGATAATCAAAGCAGGTAAGACGACATGGGAAAAATAATTGCTTTTGCAAATCAAAAAGGCGGTGTCGGCAAATCGACCTCGGCAATAAATATAGCCGCGGCACTCGGCTTGCTCGGCAAAAAAACGCTGATAGTCGATCTCGACCCGCAGGGAAATACGACAAGCGGTGTCGGTATCAATAAAAAACAAATAAAAACGTCATCGTACGATATACTCATTTCAAGAAGCGATACGAAAAGCGCAATAGTAAAAACGAAATTCGAAAACCTCGATATACTGCCGTCAAACATAACGCTGGCGGGGGCTGAATTTGAGCTTGTCGATACCTCAAACCGTGAGGGAAGATTCAAAAGCGCTATGGATAAGGTAAAGGACGAGTACGATTACATAATAGTCGATTGTCCGCCGTCACTCGGACTTCTGACGCTTAACGCGCTCGTGGCGTCAAACGGAGTCGTCGTGCCGATGCTGTGCGAATATTTCTCCCTTGAAGGACTCACACAGCTTATGATAACGATAAGAGAGGTAAAAAAACGCTTTAATCCCTCCCTCGATCTTGCAGGTATACTTATAACGATGTACAACGGCAGACTCAATCTGTCGGCAGAGGTTTTGCACGAGCTTAAAAAATACTATTCGGATAAGCTCTTCAAAACGATGATACCGAGAAGCGTAAGACTCTCGGAAGCACCCAGCTACGGCGAACCGATACAGTATTACGATAAACGCTCAAAATCAAGCGAAGCGTATAACGAAGTCGCAAAAGAACTCGTATTCAGAATATAAGATAAAAGAGATCCAATAATATCCGTTCTTCTGCAGAACGGATATTATATTTTCTATGGATCGGCATATCACTTGACAGATAATCGTAGGGGTCGGCGCCCTCGGCGACCCGTATCAACGTATAGGGATGCATTTGCCGCTTCTATAATTAATGGCAATTATAGGGAAATTTGAGATATCCGACGGTCTGTAAAACAAAAAAAGGCTTATTTCATGAAGAATGATATAATCCCCTTAGAGTAGGCACTTGAAAAAACAAAAAGTTTTCAAGACTACACTAAGGGGATTATTTTTATGCCGAGAAGATCGCACAAGAACAAAGTATATAGTATAGAATTTAAATTTACAGCAGTTGAGGCATA
>JAZQBL010000031.1:0-55011 GCA_045545665.1 Eubacteriales bacterium | reverse complement strand
CGACGAGATGTATAAGACCACCTTCGACTGTATCGTGTCTGATATTATGATGCCGAACGTGGACGGCTTTGAGTTCGCCAAGACCGTGCGCTCCCTCAACAACGACATTCCCATTCTTTTCATGACCGCCCGTGACGATTTTGCCTCTAAGCAAAGAGGCTTCCGCATAGGTATAGACGACTATATGACAAAGCCTATCGATCTTGAGGAGCTGCTTCTTCATATCGGGGCGCTTCTTCGTCGCGCGGGGATCGCGTCCAGCCGCCGCATAGAGGTGGGCGACTTTATAATGGACGCCGACGAGCGCTCCGCCGTTTTGCGCGGTGAGGAGATATCCTTGACGGTGAGGGAGTTTGACCTGTTGTATAAATTGCTTTCATATCCCAAAAAGACCTTTACCCGCACACAGCTTATGGACGAGTTCTGGGACGTTGATACACAGTCGGGCACGAGAACCGTTGACGTATATATGACAAAGCTCCGTTCAAAGCTTGCAAAATGCAACTCCTTCGAAATACAGACCGTTCACGGTCTCGGTTACAAGGCGGTCATAAAATGAAAAAAGAAAGAAAATTCAAAAGAGCCGTCAGCACGTTAAGCAATTTTTTTATCTTCTTTCTACTTGCCGCATTCGTTACGACCTGCTGTATTATGCTGTTTGTATCAACCCTGCAAAATTCGATCGGCAGAAACTTTACGCAAAGCGAGATCACACTTGCCGCAAAGATCACAATGATAAACGTGATACTTATAAGCATTGTTATGGCTGTAATCGACTATTTGCGCCGTAAATTCACAGTAGATCGTCCTGTAAAGGAAATTACCCGGGCAGCTTCAAAAATGATAAACGGTGATTTCAGTATTCGTATTCAACCGACAGCAAGGCTCGGTACTGACGACAGCTTCAATGAAATAATCGACTGCATAAACACGATGGCAAAGGAGCTGTCGGGCGTTGAAACGCTCCGCGCAGATTTCATTGCAAACGTATCCCACGAAATGAAGACCCCGCTTTCCGTAATTCAGAATTACGGAACACTTTTACAGACACCGAATTTATCCGAGGAAAAACGCATCGAATATGCAAAAACGATCACCGACTCCTCGCGCCGTCTTGCCGATATGATGACGAATATACTGAAGCTGAACCGTCTTGAAAATCAGCAGATATATCCAAATCTTACAAGCTTTGATCTCGGTGAACAGCTTTGTGAAAGTCTTCTTCAATACGAAAGCACGTGGGAAAGAAAAAACATCGAGATCGAAACGGACATAGCGGAAAACGTGACCGTTTACGCCGACGGCGAGCTTCTGTCGCTCGTTTGGAACAATCTTTTTTCAAATGCTTTTAAATTCACGAACGACGGCGGAAAAGTGAGTCTTTCCCTTTTTGCTGATGAAACCTTCGCCACCGTAAGAATTGCCGACACGGGATGCGGTATGAGCCGCGAGGTCGGCGCCCATATATTTGAAAAATTCTATCAGGGCGATACCTCGCACGCAACGCAAGGCAACGGACTCGGGTTACCGCTTGTAAAACGTGTTATTGACATTATGCAGGGTGAAATAAACGTAGAAAGCACACCCGCTGTGGGAAGTGTATTCACAGTAAAGATCAGGAGGCGAACGAATGAACCTGAAAAAAATCGGTAGGGCGTTACTGTTTCCGCACACTGCAATTATGATCTTGCTTATTCCGATATCGGCAGTTCTTCTTACAGGTTCTATGGTGTTTATCGGAACCGATTCCGTTATCGCCTACGTCTCCTACGTTCTTGCTTTTTACACACTGACGGTCTGGTGCTTTAAAATTCCGCACCTTATAATTTTTTTCAGATCCTTAAAAAAAGAAAACAGATATATCAAAAAATGGCAGAACGATGCCCGTCTGCGGGTAAAAGTATCGCTTTACAGTTCACTTATATATAATACAGCGTACGGAATATTCCAGTTGTGGCTCGGTTTTTATCATCACACTTTTTGGTTTTACTCACTCGGTACATATTACATATGTCTCGGTGCGATGCGTTTCTTTTTGGCAGTTCACACAAGGAAATATTCCCCGGGCGAGAGGATGCGTACGGAACTTAAAAAATACCGTAGGTGCGGCATTATATTTCTGTTTATGAATCTTGCCCTTGCGCTTATCATATTTTTTATGATCTATTGGAACAGAACGTTTGAGCATCATATGATAACGGCGATCGCAATGGCAGCATACACCTTTACCGCATTTACAATAGCTGTTATAAACGTAATTAAGTACAGAAAATATAACAGCCCCGTCTTTTCCGCATCGAAAGCTATCAGCTTTGCCGCCGCGTGCGTGTCTATGCTGACACTTACGTCTACGATGCTGACGACGTTTAACGACGGAACGATGGATAGTGCATCGCAAAAAATGATCCTATGCTGTGTAGGAGTTGCTGTTTCGTGTATTGTCGTTATTATGGCGTTTTATATGATAGTAACAGGTACAAAAAAGCTTAACGAGGTTGAAAATGAAAGATAACGATAAAGAAAAAAACGGCTTTACTTTCGCCTACTCTGCAAAAGAGCAAGCGGAAATAAAGCGTATCAGAGAAAAATATACACCTCTGACAGAAGCAGAGGATAAAATGGCTCGTCTGAAAAGACTTGATGCAAGTGTTACACAGTCGGCTCAAATTGCATCACTTTCACTTGGTATCATCGGCGTATTGATACTCGGTTTTGGAATGAGTCTTATATTGACAGATCTTTCGGAACTGTTTGCTATGCAAAAAAGCACAGCGTTTGTTGTCGGCATTGCCGTCGGTATGATCGGAGGGATTCTTGCAAGCCTTGCTTATCCGATATACAGCGTTATCATCAAGGCAAAACGCAAAAAACTTGCACCCGAGATCCTACGTCTTACCGATGAACTTATAAAATAAAATCCGTTCCTTAACGTGGCGAAGGCACATTTCATGCGCGAAGCGTATTTCATATCGCGAAGCAATATTTCACTCGTTCGAAGAACGAATTTAACCCCAAAAGCGACAAGAATTTCTTGTCGCTTTTTCCGGTACCGCTGTAAAATCTGAACCTTGCGTGTTGTATATTAATGAAATCCTGCGTTGCAGGATGAAATCTTTCGCCGCAGGCTTCAGATGAAATAAAATTCGTTCCTTAACGTGGCGAAGCCACATTTCATGCGCGAAGCGTATTTCATATTGCGAAGCAATATTTCACTCGTTCGAAGAACGAATTTCATTGAAAAAGCGACAAGAAATTCTTGTCGCTTTTTCTGGTGACCCGTAGGGGAATCGAACCCCTGTTACTGCCGTGAAAGGGCGGTGTCTTAACCGCTTGACCAACGGGCCATATTCGATTTATCTTTGTCACAGCGGCAAAAGCTATCCGCTATTGCCGCCGCAACGAGATGGTAGCGGAAGTTGGATTTGAACCCACGACCTTTCGGGTATGAACCGAGCGCTCTAGCCAACTGAGCTATTCCGCCATACAGCGCACATCACTGTCAGCGCTTAATTAATATATCACAAAAAAATCGTTTTGTCAAGTGTTTTTTTAAAAAAAATTATTTTTTTGTTTTTTGTCTGAAATCCGCATAATACGTGCATGCTTTCACTGTTACGCACCATTCAGTTTCATTTTTTACATCAGCACATCACCTTCTGCAAGAAACACTTCATCTTATAATCACTGTTTTAAAGGCATGATCATAAAAATCGGGACTTCTTAAAACGAAGTCCCGATTTTTTTGCATAATATCAACTGTTATTAAAAATTATCAAAAGATGCAAGCAATGCAACGAGTTTAGCCTTCTGATCCTCGTTGAGTCTTCTCAATGCTCTGGTAAGCTCATCCGTAGTTTCATCGTAATCGAAAAACTGCGATATGGTAACACCCAAAGCGTTGCAAATGTAAGAAAGATACTCAACTGTAGGCTGTTTGTTGCCGCGTTCAATATCACGCAGATAACTCTGCGATACGCCCGCAAGGTTCGCCAACTTATTAACTGTTATATTCTTGCGCTGTCTGAAATAAGTTATGCGTTCTCCTACTTTCATGTTAATCAAACCCCCATTTAGAATAATATTAAGCGTATTAACAAAAAATATTACTCGTCATTTCGAAAGATATACGCCTTTCATCTTACACATTATATCATACTTTTACAAAATAAATTACATCTTTTGCTATAAAATTCATATCAAATTGAGCTTCTTTGACATAATATGCCTTGTTACAAAAAACATTGACACTGTAAGGACAGCAGTTACAATAGTCGCCGTAAGTGTTGTTTGTGTCAAAGTTGCAAGCTCAAACTGCTGTATGCTTTCTTCAACAAGCAGATCGTTTGAAGGAGACACAGCGGCATTAATGACAGATATGAGCGTATTTGAAACAAAATTGAACATATAATAAACCAAAAATGCCATAAGCAGCTTATATTTATTGACAAGCTGGCCTACCGAAAATGAAAACAGTATCAATATCGGTGTCGATATACACGATATTACAATATTCAACACGTTTATCACCGCAAAGGCGGTAAGTCCGTCTTTTGTAAAGTCTACATAACTTTTCAAAGTAAATATCATATAATCAATCACAAGACGTATAAAATCAAATATTTCTTCCGTTGCAAAGCAGTACGTTACAACAAGCATAGGTATTCCGACACATACCGCTAACGCAACAAACGAGATTATCATCCAAAATAAATAAGTGATAACCTTGCTGAATATGATCTGCGTGCTCGTGACAGGTAATGTAAACGTCAGATACCCCTCGTCGGAATACAAATTTTTATATGATCTCACACACATAACAACGAAAGGTGATGCCGAAAGTGCAACAATACTTATCAGATACGGAAACATCATTATCGCCGAAAAGAGCGCAAACGGCGGTACTTTTTCACTTAAAAACAAAGCTGCTGAAAAAACAAGTGACGTGGCAAGTGCCAAAAGCACTACAACCGACATTATTCGAAAAGTGTATTTCATATCATATTTTAAAAGCTTTACTGACATCTGAACACCTCCCTGAACAATTCATCGACCGTTTTTCCTTGTCTTTCTCTTATTTCATATGCTGTCGAAGTCAATATTATCTTACCGTAAGACAAAAATATAACGTCGTCAAGCACCTTCTCCACATCCGAAATGAGGTGTGTAGATATAACAACGGTCGAATCGCTCACGTAATTCTTCAAAACAGTATTTATAATAAGCTCACGTGCGGCAGGGTCAACACCTGCTATCGGTTCGTCGAGGATATATATTTTTGCCTTTCGGCTCATTACGAATATAAGCTGAAGCTTTTCCTTTGAACCTTTCGACATTGTTTTTATTTTTCTTTTCGGATCGACGTTCAGTTCCTTCATTAACTCTCTTGCTTTGTTCACGTCAAAATCCGAATAAAAATCCGAAAAAAATTCAATTCCCTTTTCCGGGGTCATCGTTTCGTCAAGATACGTTCTTTCCGGAAGATATGAAATACATTTTTTACTTTCTACACCCACGGGATTGCCGCACACTCTTATTTCTCCCGAATTGGGAACGAGAAGTCCCGATGTAAGCTTAATAAGAGTTGTTTTTCCGCTTCCGTTAGGACCGAGCAGACCGACTATTCTTCCTGCTCCTATATCGAGATTTATGCCCGTCAGCGCAGGAAACGAACCGTAATTTTTACATATATCCCTATATTCAATATATGCCATAGCACCGTTCCTCACTTTCAAGTAATATTATTACAGTCACACGTAAATGATACCTTAATAAGTAAAATTTGTCAAGTAATATTTATTATATTTCTTACCCAAATATGTTAAAACGGGATGCTGAAATTCAGCATCCCGTTTTATAATGACTGTATTTTTATCAAATAAGCCCCATTACGGCACTTATGTCCTCTGCGTCAAGTACGCCGTCGCCGTTGACATCAGCCGCCTCTGCGTATCCTACATCAACGCCGTTTTCTACGGCTTTTCTCATCTTTATGATGTCCTTACCGTTTGCATATCCGTCACCGTTGACATCAGCTGTAACTATGATAAGAAGTTCATCATCAATATCACCACTTGAAGAATAGTGTACCACTTTACAACCCGTGCCTACGTATCCGGATGTAACAGCGTTTCCGTTTGCATCAAGGATCGCACAGCTCTCGTTAAACATCGCCGTAATATCATTAGCCGTAAGCATTGCGGAAATATTCTTCGCTGTTGCCACACTGCCTTCTCTGCTTATTACAACAGAGGAAGAAGCAGCCGCCGTAAGTCTTTCCGGAGGTGCAACTACAGTAACTGTAAGCGTACCCATACTTATCTCATACCCACTCTTGGAAATAGCGTAAAGTTTAACTGAGTGCGTACCAAGAGCCCAATCTGTTGTGGAAATGTACGTTGTAAAGTAGTTAAGATCTGCACATGATGTTGAATATGCAGGGAATGTTGTAAACAAGTCTGTTCTTACACCGACGTTCGAGATACCTATCTTTGTACCGCCGTCAACTGTGTAGTAGAACGATGCTATTCCCTTGTTGTGAAGCGCCCACGCCGCTGTGTAGAAGCTGTCGCCTTGGCTTATTTCAAACGTTTTGGGGTTAGGTCTGTCGATTGAAGAACGAGCGCCCTCAGCCGCCGTAAGTGTAACGTTTACAGATGTGTCGATCGTATATCCTTCGTCAACGAACAAATACAAAACGTATTCGCCGGGTGTAAGCTCTCCTCTGCTTGAGTTGTGTCCGACACCGCTTTCCTTGGGAATGTTGATCGTAACGTCTTTTGTTCCCATTTCATAGTAGTAATACGATGTAACATTACCGGGAACGTCACCCTTTGCGAAAAGACCGACCCAGGCTTTCTCGTGTGCTCCCTTCATTGACACGGTAATACCCTCGTCAACGGGGAATGATGTTTTACTTACGTAAATATACGTAGAATCAGCCGCAGGATAAACGTAAATATTAAGTCTGCCTATTGTGTAATAGTTACCGCTCTTTGTATATCCTCTTACGTCAATGGTATTAGCACCGACAGCGAAGCCACTCGATGAAATAGGAAGGTTGAACGAGTTAAGCGTTGTACAGTTCTTATAAGACGGTGTTGCATTCGCAACGTCTGAACGGTACCCACCGCTGAGTGTACCCCATGAGGTCGAGTTTATATTCCATTCATAGTGATCGACACCTTCGGAGTGAACGCTCCAGCCCTTGAGGCTGAAGTTTTCGCCCTTTGTCACCGAAATAGATGCGGAAACTGAGTTGTTCGTATTTATAACAGATTCGGATGCCGATACTTCAAGCGTATTTACGTAGCTTGATGTCGTTACGTTAGAGCCCGTAGCGTATGCAGGCTTACAGATATAAACGATATATGTATTGGAAATATCGTACGATTTTGATGCAACTGCGCCGCCGTCAGTTGAAACAGTAGCGGAGCTCGTGTTACCTTCAACAGTATAAAGAGTCGTACCCGAATAACCCGTTACAATACCGACGTGGTTCGTGGGGTTATTGTTTCTGGGAGATTTGAAGTAAACGATGTCACCTTTTATAGGCGTATAACCGCCTGCAGCAACCGTAGCACGGGAATAAGCCTGACCTCTATTCTGGAAGAAGGAAAGACCCGAAGGTGTGTATGCGTGTTTCGGGACAACACTTTCGGAAACACCTGCAACAGCGGCACACCACGAAACGAATATAGCGCACCACATATCCTGCATATTGTACCAGCGACCGTACTCCGTATAGTTGCCGTTACCGTAAGATTCACCCGAAAGCTGGCTCGAGCTTGAGCTTTCCTGATAACCGACCTGAGAAAGACCGATATTTGCAATATCGACACGGTGGTTGCCTGTCGCATTGACTGCCTTGAGTGCGGAATAATATTTACCGCTTGCATATGAACTTGAACCGCTGTATGCGATAGCATCTACCTTCAATGCCGGAATTGCGGCAAAAAGAAACGCAAATACGAGCATAAACGATACACAGCTCAATAATTTTGAAGAAACTGTTTTCATTTTTTCACCTTTCTTTCGAAAACGTTCGAATTATACACGAAATCGGTAATACCGATCACCCCATAGTATTTTATCACAAAACACACCCAAATGTCAAGGAAAAAGCAAGGGTAATGATTAACAATAATAATCGCACTTTTTTGTGCATTATACACAATCTGCTGCATCTGCTCGATCGCGGATGCTGTTCATAGTTCCTACCCACGCCATCTGGTCGGGGTGCTTCATATCTTCCGTTACGCCCTCTGACACTTTCATTTATTCAATGATAAGTTCAAAGCGATTCTGTACCTACTTGTTCAAATCGGACGGATAAGTCCATAGATTTCGCTAAAGCACAAATCATTGAAAAGGATAGGGCGATGTCCCTTGATATAATCTTTGAGCATCTGTCCTCATCGACCAATAGGTCTGCTTTCTTCCGGCAAAATGCAAAATAATATTGGGAATGTACTAGTCTCCGCAGTAAACATAGTTCAGCTCTTGCATCATATGTACCTCCAATCGCAGTTCAAAAACTCTTAAAAGCAGAAAAAGGCGATACCCGGTTGGTAAAACCAAGTATCGCCATTTTTTCTTGTCGCACCATGCACGGCAGCTACCCTATATCAGTATTCGTTAGGTACTGTTTTATTGGAAACTCCCCGAAGCACTGTTTTTTTTTGTTGGAAATGCCCCTAAAAATAACCGTTTTTTCAAACTTATTTTTCAAATGGATGTAAAAACATTTTACAGTAAGTTCACAAATATGTTCACCCTATATCCGCAAAAAAGCTTATAATGAGCTTGTAAATATTAATTTAAGAGGAAGCTTTATGAAAACAGAATTTAAAAACGGTGCGATATACAAGGATGATGTAGTTATCGCAAACACTTCGGACATTTCATTTGAAAATTCATCTTATATTTTCGCTCCCGATTGCGAAAATATTATAATAACGCCCGGATTTGCCGACCTGCACGTGCATTTCAGACAGCCGGGTTTTGAGCATAAGGAAACCATTCGTACAGGCTCGCTCGCCGCAGCATCTGCAGGTTATACCGCCGTATGCACGATGCCGAACCTTTCCCCCGTTCCCGACAGCGAAGAACACATAAAAAAACAGCTCGACATAATAGAAAGCGACGCGGTGATCGACGTGATACCGTACAGTGCGATAACTGTAGGCAGACTCGGAAAAGAAACGGTCGATTTTGAAAAAATGTCGAAGTACACAAAGCTTTTTTCAGACGACGGAAGCGGTGTTCAAGACGACGACGTTGCCCTTTCCGCTATGCAAAAATGCGCCGCAGTCGGCGGAATTTTCGCCGCGCACTGCGAATTTGAGCATCTTTTGAACGGCGGATACATTCATGACGGACAGTACGCAAAGGCTAACGGACACAAAGGTATTTCCTCCGCAAGCGAATACGAAATGATAAGACGTGATTTGGAGCTTGTGAGAAAAACAAACTGCCGTTATCACGTTTGCCACATATCGGCAAAAGAAAGCGTTGAGCTTATAAGAAATGCAAAAAAGGAAGGTCTGCCCGTAACGTGTGAAACAGGTCCTCACTATCTTGTGCTTTGCGACGAAGATATGCAGGAGCACGGCAGGTTCAAGATGAATCCTCCGCTTCGCTCACGAGATGACCGCGACGCCCTTATAGAAGGAATAATCGACGGAACGATAGACGTTATCGCAACGGACCACGCACCCCACACAAACGAAGAAAAATCAAAGGGTCTTAAAGGCAGCGCAATGGGCATAACGGGACTTGAAACAGCGTTTCCGATACTGTACACGTATCTTGTAAAAGAAAACGTGATATCGCTTGAGCATCTTATAGAGCTTATGGCTGTAAATCCGAAGAAAATGCTCGGAATTCCGCTTGATAACAGCAATTTTTCCGTCATTGACCTTTCCTGCAAATACACGGTAGATCCTTCAAAATTCATCTCAATGGGAAAAATGACACCTTTCGAAGGTTACACCGTATACGGAAAGAACATCTTGACTGTATGCGGCGGAAAACAAGTACTGTAAAATTTTCTCCTTACCACTTGATTTAAGCAGATTTTTGTTATATAATAGATAGGATAAAATAAGTGCATGCAATATCCGAGGTTTAATTAATGATATTCACAGTTAAAACAAACAAAAAAATCGCAAAGGACGTCTACGAAATGACCCTTTGCGGCGACACCTCAAAAATAATCGCTCCTGGCGGTTTTGCCGAGCTTGAGCTTTCCGGCTTCTATTTGAGACGTCCCATTTCGATCTGTGACGTGGAAGGTGACACCCTCACCCTCATTTATAAGGTAGTCGGTATCGGAACGGATGCCATGAGCGAATACAAAGAAGGTGTACAGCTTGACATACTTACAGGACTCGGCAACGGGTTTAACGTAAACGCCCCCTGTAATTCTCCGCTTCTCGTAGGCGGCGGTGTGGGTGTCCCCCCTCTTTACTATCTTTGCAAAAAGCTTATCGCAGAAGGAAAAACGCCTTCTGTTATACTCGGCTTCAACACAGCAGACGATGTATTTTACAAGGACGAATTTGAAGCCCTCGGCGTAAAAGTTACCGTAACGACCGCCGACGGAAGCTTTGGTACAAAAGGCTTTGTAACGGATGCCCTTGCATCCCACGAGTACGACTACACCTACTCCTGCGGTCCTCTTCCGATGCTGAAGGCTCTTTATAACAAGACAGACGCCGACGGAGAATATTCCTTTGAAGCAAGAATGGGATGCGGATTCGGCGCTTGTATGGGCTGCTCCATCCCCACAAAGAACGGAATGAAGCGTGTTTGCAAGGAAGGTCCCGTGTTTAAAAAGGAGGAGATCGTATGGCAGATTTAAGTGTAAAGCTGTGTACCATGACGCTTGACAACCCCGTTATTCCCGCAAGCGGATGCTTCGGATACGGAAAAGAATTTTCGGAATATTACGATATAAATATTCTCGGCTCTTTCTCGTTCAAGGGTACGACAAGATACCCTAAGGACGGAAATGAACAGCCGAGGATCGCCGAATGTCCCTGCGGTATGCTTAATTCCGTAGGACTTCAGAATCCCGGCATACACCGTGTTATCGAGCACGAGCTGCCCGAAATGAAGAAATATTTCAACAAACAGGTCATCGCAAACATAAGCGGTGACAAGATCGAAGATTACGTTTACGTCGCATCGCTTATCGACAAGGAAGATCAGGTCGGTATAATCGAAGTAAACATAAGCTGTCCCAACATACACGGAGGCGGAATGGCATTCGGCACAGATCCGTGCGTTGCCGCAGAGGTAACGAGCAGGGTAAAGGAAGTTACCAAAAAGCCGATATTTATCAAGCTTACGCCGAACGTAACGGACATAACGGCTATTGCGAAGGCTTGCGAAAAGGCAGGGGCTGACGGTCTTTCTCTCATAAACACCGTTCAGGGTATGCGAATAAACATAAAAACAGGCAAGCCGATACTCGGCCGTGTTATGGGCGGCATGTCGGGTCCTGCGCTGTTTCCTCTCGCCTTGAGGATGGTATACCAGGTAGCAAACGCGGTGTCGATCCCCGTTATAGGCATGGGCGGTGTAAGCTCGGCATCTGACGTTTGTGAAATGATGATGGCAGGTGCCACGGCTGTACAGGTCGGTGCGGCAAACCTTGTCGATCCTTACGCATGTAAAAAAATAATAGAAGATCTTGAAACTCTCGTTCCCTCTTTGGGTTACGAAAAAATAAGCGATATGATAGGAGTGTGCAAATAATGGGACGTGACGTTATAATTGCCTGCGATTTTCCGGGCAAAGAAAAAACAGTCGAATTTATTTCAAAATTCAAGGGATATTCTCCTTACTTCAAAATAGGAATGGAGCTTTTCTACGCAGAAGGTCCGCAAATAGTATACGAGATCAAAAACAGAGGTTATAAAGTATTTCTCGACCTCAAGCTCCACGATATTCCAAACACCGTAAAGAAAGCTATGGCTTCTCTTTCAAAGCTTGACGTTGACATATGCAACCTTCACGCCGCAGGCGGAAGCGAAATGATGAAGTACGCACTTGAAGGCTTGACGCGTCCCGACGGTACACGTCCCCTTCTCATTGCCGTAACACAGCTCACGTCAACAAGCGAAGAGCGTATGCGTCAGGAGCTTCTTATTGAAAAGCCCCTTAAAGAAGTCGTTATGAGTTATGCAAAAACAGCACGTGATTCCGGTCTTGACGGCGTTGTTTGTTCGCCCCTTGAAGTACCCGAGGTTAAAAATGCTTGCGGAGCATCGTTCCTGACGGTAACACCCGGAATAAGATTTGCCGACGGTGAAGTCGGAGACCAGGTACGTGTAACGACACCCGCAAAGGCAAACGAGCTTGGAAGCGATTACATCGTTGTCGGCAGACCCATAACCGCCGCTGACGATCCCGTAGCAAAATACGTTGAATGTATAGAACAATTCGTTAAATAAGAGAGGACAAAAAAATGAAAGAACTTATTGCAAAAGATCTGCTGTCGATAAAAGCCGTATTTCTCCGCCCTGAAGAGCCCTTCACATGGGCAAGCGGAATAAAGAGCCCCGTTTACTGTGACAACAGACTGACACTCACAGCTCCCAAAGTAAGAGACGACGTTGAAAACGGTCTTGTTGAGACGATAAAGCGCGAATATCCCGAATGCGAAGCGCTTTTCGGCACGAGCACGGCAGGTATCGCTCACGCCGCTATCTGCGGTCACATTATGGGTCTTCCCATGGGTTACGTACGTTCGGGCGCAAAGGATCACGGACGCGGAAACCAGATTGAAGGACGTCTTGAAAAAGGTCAGAAGGTCGTTGTCGTTGAGGATCTTATCTCAACAGGCGGAAGCGTTATCGAGGTCGTAAACGTACTCAGAGAAGCAGGTGCCGAGGTTCTCGGTATCGTAAGCATATTCACGTACGGTATGAAAAAAGGTCTTGACAGACTTGAAGCTGCCAACGTCAAAAACGTATCTCTCACAGACTTTGACGCCGTTGTTGAAGCTGCAGCAAAAGAAGGCTATATAAAGAGCGAAGACTGTGAAAGACTTATAAAGTTCAGAAACAATCCTTCGGATGAATCCTGGATAAACGGCTGATAATGGACGTTTTACGTCTTGTACTCAGCAAAACACGTTCTTGCATACAAAGTGAAGATATGATAAGACCCCACGACAAAATTGCCGTGGGGTTATCAGGCGGAAAAGATTCCGTATCGCTTTTATACGTGTTGAAAAAGCTTTCCTCGTTCTATCCGATACCGTATGAGGTATGTGCTGTATACGTCAACAACGGTTTTGAGGACAGCAAAACACACGAAACGAAAAGCCTTTGCGAGGACATCGGTGTAGAATACAAAGAAGTTACAACGGATATATCCTCGCGTATACAGAACACGGACGATCCGTGCGCACTTTGTTCAAAGCTGCGCAGGCGCATCCTTTGCGACACGGCAAAAGAGCTTGGGTGTTCTTCCTTAGCACTTGCACACACGCAGGACGATGCGGCGCAGACGGCACTTATGAACCTGCTGTTTTGCGGTAAATTTGAAACCTTTTTACCTGTAACAGAGTATGAAAATATTCGTGTTGTACGTCCGTTTTTCTCACTTCCCGAAAGATACACCGAACAGCTTGTAAACGCTCTCGGTCTTCCCGTTTACAAAAATCCCTGTCCGCACGACAAAAAAACACACCGGGAAACGGTGAAAAATATGATAAAAGCTTCGGACAGGATAAACAGGGGCACAAACCACAGAATATTACGTGCTTTGCAAAATAAAGATGAATAAAAAAACTCCCGATGTAAAAAATACATTCGGGAGTGATTTTTTTGAAACTTGATATCAATTCGCCCGCCGTGAACAACGCGGAGATATCCCAAAAATTTTGTGACAATTTGGGATTCAGCGTCGTTATGCAAAAAGACGAAAAAACGGGCTCATTCAAATGCCTTTCTTCATCCTTATGCGGAAAAGGCGAAAAGTGCGATCAGTCGCCGTAACCGTCGGGGTTCATCTTCTGCCATCTTGCGGAATCTTCACACATACGGTCTATTCCGTATTCGGCAGACCAGGAAAGAAGCTCTTTTGCAAGTGACGGATCTGCATAGCATTCTGCCGCATCACCCGGACGTCTGGGGGCTACAACGTACGGAATCTTGTCATTTATGGCTTTTTCGTACGCTTTTACAACTTCAAAAACGGAATAGCCGTTTCCGGTTCCGAGGTTTATCGCCTTGGAGCCTTTATTTTTTCTTGCGTAATCTATTGCGCAAACGTGTCCTCTTGCAAGGTCAACGACGTGTATATAATCTCTTACACCGCTTCCGTCTTTCGTCGGATAATCGTCACCGAAAACGTTCAGCACGGGAAGCTTGCCCGACGCAACTTTGCATATATACGGCATAAGGTTGTTGGGAATCCCCTTCGGGTCTTCGCCTATAAGTCCGCTTTCGTGTGCGCCGATAGGATTGAAGTATCTGAGAAGCACCGCCGAAAAATCCTTGTCGGCATTACAGATATCCGTAAGGATCTCCTCTATCATCAGCTTCGTTCTTCCATAGGGATTTATTGCGCAGGTGGGAAAATCCTCTCTTATCGGCACAGTTTTCGGAATACCGTAAACCGTAGCAGAGGACGAGAAAACTATCCTCTTACAGCCGTATTTGTTCATTGCGTTTATCAGATTAAACGTAGAACCGAGATTGTTATCGTAATACATCAAGGGCTTTGCAACGCTTTCGCCGACTGCCTTATATCCTGCAAAGTGTATTACTTCCGTTATTTCAAATTCGGAAAAGAGCTTTTCCGTCGCTTCCTTGTCACACAGCTCTACCTGTCTGAAGGTGACGTCCTTTCCCGTTATTTTTTTTATTCTGTTTAAAACCTCGGGCTTACTGTTGGAAAAATTATCCGCAACGACAATTTCTTCGTTTGCTTTAATAAGCTCAACACAAGTATGCGAACCGATAAATCCCGTTCCGCCTGTTACAAGCACTGCCATAATGCTTTCCTTTCGTTTCCGACTTAAAAATTTCGGAGTCGGAATCAATTCATCCGACTCCGATAAATATCAACCCCAGAGATTTTCGGGATATGTACCGTCGAGCGTCATATTTTTAATTGACTCAACAACGCCCGCTCTGTCTTCCTTGTACGTAACGCCGTACCATTTGGAAGGAGTTGTAAGCACGTCTACCGTGCATCTGCCCGACTTCATCATTTCCTGAACGACGAACGGCAAAAATATTTCTTTCTTTTCCGTATTGATATTTTCTTTCAAGAACGACGTAAACGCTGTTTTAAGTTCTTCGAAGAAATCGGGAGTAAATGCCCAGCAGTTCATTGATACGGGTGTATCGCCTGCGATGGATACCCACTCATTTTTGTCTTCATCAAGATATTCGATACCGTTTTCAGTCTTCTGTATCTTGCTTCTTTCGACAACGTCCGTAAGCTTACCGTTTTCGACCTCGCAAACGCCTCTTGATACCGTACCGTTTTCGGTAACCGTGTTTTCAACTCTGTATCCTACCATGCAGTAGCTTCCCGCTTCAGCGTTTTTAAGGTGTTTTGCCAAAAGCTCGAAGGATTCTCTGCCGTAAAAATCATCGGCATTTATAACGGCAAAGCCGCCGTTTGCTTCCTTTTCGGCACACAAGACAGCGTGGCCCGTACCCCAGGGCTTTACACGTGTTTCGGGGCATACGAAGCCTTCGGGCAGATCGTTCAGCCCTTGGAAAGCATATGCAACCTCGATACCTTTTATTCTTGAACCGACAGTTTGTCTGAATATCTCTTCGTTTTCTTTTTTGATTACGAATACGACCTTGTCAAATCCTGCTTTTGCCGCATCATATACGGAATAGTCAACAATGAATTCGCCGCAGGGACCTATGGGATCTATCTGCTTCAAGCCGCCGTAACGAGAACCCATGCCTGCCGCCATAACGATAAGCGTCATTTCAAATTCCTCTCTTCATATCAGACCTGAACGCTGTAGTTGGGAGCTTCTTTTGTGATGTTTATATCGTGAGGATGCGATTCACGCAAGCCTGCGCCCGTGATCTTTACAAATCTTCCGTTTTCACGGAGCTCTGCAACCGTATGAGCACCGCAGTAACCCATACCGGAACGAAGACCGCCGACAAGCTGATATACAGTATCGGACAGAGGACCTTTGAAAGGCACACGGCCTTCAACGCCTTCGGGAACGAGCTTTTTGTTACCTTCCTGGAAGTATCTGTCCTTTGAACCTTTTTCCATAGCCGCAAGCGAACCCATACCTCTGTAGACCTTGAAGCGTCTGCCCTGGAATATTTCACATTCGCCGGGGCTTTCTTCACAGCCTGCAAGAAGTGAACCGATCATAACAACTTCAGCGCCTGCCGCGATTGATTTTACGCAGTCGCCGCTGTACTTGATACCGCCGTCTGCGATAACGGGAATACCGTATTTATCCGCTTCACAAGCAACGTCGTATATAGCTGTTATCTGAGGTACGCCTATACCTGCGATAATTCTCGTTGTGCATATTGAACCGGGGCCTATACCGACCTTAACTGCATCAGCGCCTGCTGCAATAAGATCGTGAGCAGCTTCGGCAGTTGCAATATTACCTGCAATAAGCTGACATTCGGGGTATGCGTTCTTAACCTTTTCAACGCATCTCATAATACCCTGCGAATGACCGTGCGCGGAGTCAAGCACGAGAACGTCAGCACCGGCTGTAATAAGCTTTCCTGCGCGTTCAATAACGTCAGCCGTAACACCGATAGCCGCACCGACGAGAAGTCTTCCGCTTGCATCCTTTGCGGAATGAGGATATTTGAGTGCTTTTTCAATATCTTTTATCGTAATGAGGCCTGCAAGCTTGCCTTCGCTGTCAACCAACGGAAGCTTTTCTATCTTGTGGCGTCTGAGTATTTCCTGTGCCTGGTCGAGCGTTGTGCCTTTGGGAGCTGTAACGAGGTGGTCCTTTGTCATAACGTCCTTTATAAGTACGTTATGGTTATCGAGAAAACGCATATCACGGTTCGTTATGATACCGATGAGGTGCTTTTCTTCATCGCATATCGGAACACCCGAGATGCGGTATTTCTTCATAAGTGCATCTGCTTCGTAAACGTAGTTATCTTCACCGAGGAAGAAAGGATCTGTGATTACACCGTTTTCAGAACGTTTAACGCGCTGTACTTCATCCGCCTGAAGATCTACAGCCATATTCTTATGTATTATACCGATACCGCCTTCTCTTGCCATAGCGATAGCAAGACCCGATTCGGTTACGGTGTCCATAGCCGCACTCATAAGCGGTATGTTAAGTGATATCTTTTTTGTCAAACGTGTTGCAAGATTGATATCGGCAGGGAGAATATCGCTCTTTGCCGGTATAAGCAATACATCGTCAAAAGTCAATCCCTCTTTAACAAATTTTTCTTTTTCGTTACAGTTAAACATTTCACACCTCTTCTTCGACGTTTATTTATTTTTTATGGTTTCATTATAATTTTTTCGTCAAATATTATTAAACAGTAATTATACTCCAATTGTGCCCTCTTGTCAAGAAAGCTTTGTTTTAATTTACAAAATATTAATTTCAGGGCTTGATATCGTACTTTTTCAAGAAATCCTCTATCTCGCTTTGAGTCGGTATCGAGTCAACGTCGCCCCGTCTTGATTGAGATATTGCATAAGCGACGTTTCCGTACACAACGCTTCTTCTGAAATTCTTCGTTTTCATATATTGATACGTTACAGCGGCGCCGAATATTTCAAACGCACCGCCGGCATCGACCGATGATACCGTGTACGGTTCTATCACGGCGTGATATTTACCGTCGTATATAAACGTCCCTCTTTCGTCGTCAAGCCGTATGATATAGTTCTTGGCTTTTATCTCGCTTGACAGCGCAATACACGCCTGCAAGCATTTGTCTACGCTGCCTGCTTCGACACCGCAATAAGAATAAACTTCAGAGGAATCGAGTATGAGCATCTCCAATTCTCCAAGATAAGACGGTGAAAGCTCTCCTCTTTTGGCGCACGGCTGATAAAATACGGGTATTTCTTTCTCACCGGCTATTCTGCACGTTTCGGCGATAACCTCGTCACTAAGCTCTTTTTGCAAAAACACGGCATCGGGAATACAGTTGAATGCTTCTTCGACGTCATCCTTGCTCATTGCCGCATTTGCTCCGGGAAATTTCACGGTACGGCAGGTGCCGTCATCTTCAAATATCATCATCTGATATCCCGTTTTTGTGTTTTTTGCCCTTTCGGAGCACCGCAACGACACATTAGCTGCTGAAAAGAACTCGGAAAGTATCCTGCCGTTTGGATCATTCGCAACCTTGGCGCAAAGTATACTGTCAGCGCCCATAGCAGAAAAAGCCGCCGCCGATATACTTCCCCGCCCTCCCGGCAGAAATTCGAATCCTTCGGAATATTTTTCCTGATTTTTTAAAGGTAAAATGCCAACGTATGCGCGAAGCGACATATAAACACCGCTCACGGTAAGTATTCTGCACACGGTAGATCCCCCCCTTTTTACAGTATAATTACACGTATTTTATTATAACATATCAAAACTAATTTGTAAATATTTTTTTTGATATTTGACGAAATTCGTGCAAATTTTTTATATGACCGCATTAAAATTATTGGGAAAGAAATTAATTTTTTCTTAGGATAATAAAACGAAAACAATAAACAATAATAACAACGCCGAAATCGGCGTGTATTTATCAAAAAACAGGCAATAATATAATAAGCAAATAAACAGAAAGGCAGTATGAAATGAAATATAAAAAATCGAAGGCGGGCACTCGGTTTCTTGCTTCGTTTTTCGCTTTGCTTGCATGCTTTTCCGCACTGCTCGGGACGGCAGATTACGCAATAAACGATTCTGTTTCGGTTTTTGCGCAAAGTGATGCGGATATCCCTTCTTTTGCAAAGATAGGCGACTTTTCAAAAGAAGAAGGAAATTATACAGTCCCCGTTTCTGTAAGCGGCATTGATATAAAAAACGTATCGGTATCGGTTTACGAAGAAAGAAAGCTTATTCCCGGCGGTATGCCGTTCGGAATAAAGTTTACAACAGACGGAATACTCGTCCTCGGAGTAAGTGACGTGCAAACGAAAGACGGCTCTGCTTGCCCCGCAATGGATGCAGGGATAAAAACGAAGGATATAATCAAAACGGTAGACGGAAAAGAGGTAAGCTCAAGCGAGGATTTCACACTCACCGTCGAACGTTCCGAGGGAAAAGCCTTGCGGATAGGTCTTTTGCGTGACGGAAAGCCTTTGACGGTAGATCTTTGTGCGGTCTTATCATCCGCCGACGGAAAATACAAAGCGGGACTCTGGGTGAAGGACAGCACGGCGGGAATAGGAACAGTCACGTATATCGACCCTGAAAGCGGTAACTTCGGCGGTCTCGGCCACGGCGTATGCGACACGGAAACAGGCGTACTTATGCCGCTTAAAAGCGGAAACGTATGCGATGTAAATATCAGCGGTATAACGAAAGGCAAATCGGGAACACCCGGAGAGCTTCGGGGATTTTTCACGAATACCGAAACGGGTACGCTTTATCAAAACTCCGTGTGCGGAGTTTTCGGAAAGTTCTCGACCCTTCCGCAAAAGCTCCGTGAACCTATGGAAATAGGACTTAAAGACTCCTTAAAGGAAGGACCCGCACAGCTTATATGCACGACAGCAGAGAATGCTCCGACAGTATATGATATAGAAATATTGAAGATCAACCGCGAAAGCGGCGAAAACAAAAATTTCATCATAAAAGTCACGGACGAAAGGCTTCTTGAAAAAACAGGCGGGATCGTGCAGGGAATGTCAGGCTCACCGATCATTCAAAACGGTAAGCTCGTGGGAGCCGTCACCCACGTTTTAATAAATGATCCGACAAAGGGCTACGGAATTTTCATTGAAAATATGTTGAATATAACAGCATAAAAGACTTCTTGCAGGGGCTTTTGCCCTTGCATTTTTCTTTTTTATATGATAGAATATCACAGCGGAGGTATTGTTATGGATAATTACGATGAGCTTATAGACAGAGAATCTTTGGAATTTGCACTCGGGCAAAGCTGGGAAGTACACCGTCAGGCGTTCGGTCCTATATTAGAGCCTGCATTCACCGAGAACAAGCAGGTTCGTATACTGCTTATCAACGCGCTTAATCACATAAGCAGGCGGAATATTGAACGCGGAATGGAGCTGTTGAAGCAGATCCACCCTCACTGCAGCTGCGACGAAGACAAAGCCGCCTGGGCGTTTTTCGTTGGTCTGTGCTTTGAAATGAGCGGTGCAAAGGAACAAATGCTCAAATGGTATGAAACGTCGGAAACCTTCGGCCACAGGTTTTATCTGCCTTATATGAAGCTTGCAAAAGCCGCACACGCCGCGGCGGATTTTGAAAAAGCAAAAAGATATTACGTACTCTGCATTGAATGTTTGAACGAGATGGAAAACGATGATAAAGAGGAAGCTGTCATAGGTTCCGCTTATACAAATTTGGTTTCCTGTTACACTATGCTTCATATGTATCGGGATGCGGAAAAAGCATGGCAAAAAGCGCAAGAATATCCCCTGCAGCCCGGTGCTGATGCCACTGCGGCAATAATGTACGCCGCAATGAAGGACGAAAAGAAAACAGCTGAACACATCGAAAAACTAAAAAAAGCCTTTCCTGCCTGGGTAGAACAAACAAAAAATATGACAGACCTGATATTAAACGGCACACATCCTTCCTTTCCTGCCGAGTAAAATATCATCGTTCTGAAATTATACTCTCTTTACAAAATGCGACTTGACATATTATTTTCATATGATATAATTGACACATCGAATGAAAGGTCGTACCGAGCAGGTCACCCTGCTCGTTTTTTATCGGAGGAAAAACATGGCATTTGATCTTTATTTTTTCTTGCACAGCATCCTTTTCGGAACGGCACTTGCTATGGATGCTTTTTCCGTATCCGTCGCAAACGGTCTGAACGAGCCGAAAATGAAAAAAAGCAAGCTTTTTACAATAGCTTCCGTATTTGCTTTTTTTCAGTTTCTTATGCCGCTCATCGGCTGGTTTTGCGTACATACGGCGGCGCAGCATTTCAAAGAATTTGAAAAATTCATACCGTGGATAGCACTTATATTACTTCTTTTCATAGGCGGGAAAATGATATACGAGGGAACAAAATGTTCAAACGAAGACGGCGACTGCCACGCAGTAACATTCCATTCGTTGCTCGTTCAAGGCGTTGCTACCTCGATAGATGCTCTTTCCGTAGGCTTTACGATAGAGAATTACACAACGGACGCCGTGTTCATTTGCTGCGGTATAATCGCACTTGTGACGTTTGCGATATGCACAGCAGGAGTCATTATCGGCAAAAAATTCGGCGCAAAATTCTCGGGTAAAGCTCCCGTTTTGGGCGGTCTTATACTGATATTTATAGGCATTGAGATATTTGTTTCAAGTTTATTTTAAGGTGGAATAAAAGATGGATCTTATGAAAAAGCGCATCGACGTCGATGCTATGGAAATATTATATGAAAGACCTTTTACAAAGGAAACGTTTGAAGAAGATTTCGAGATAAAAGACGGCAATTGGTACGTTGAAGACGGCTGGCTTATAGGCGAAAGCCGAAAAAATTTTGCTTCAATGGCAGTTATGAAAAAGGACTTTTTCGGTCCTGTCTGTCTTGATTTTTACGCAAAGGTATTATCCCCCTGCACACACGATATAAACTGTATGTGGTCGGGTTCATGGAACGAGGAAACGAACACACGCCACATCGCATACGTTGCCGGCATCGGAGGTTGGTGGGACGGAAAGATCGGGTTTGAAAAATCCCCCGATTATCTGCTTAACTGCGGCACAAAGATGTTTAATTTCGACCCAAACCACGAATACCATATGCAATGCGGTTCAATAGGCGGCCACGTTTTCGTCATCGTTGACGGACAGCTTGCAATAGAAGCAACAGACCCCGACCCGATAGATCAGTCGATCTTCGGGAAAGTGGGATTTGAAGCGTACTGCACACGCGTTGCGTACAGAGATCTGAAAATAAAACGTGCTTCGTACGAAAAAATTAAATGTGAATATACACCCGAATTTTGATTTTTTAATTAACTTTTATTGACAAAGATAAACCACAGGTATATAATAAGCTTATAAAGTATCCGACTTTAATCGGGACACCAAAGGAGGGGCAATTATGCCAAATTATTACCAGCCCGAAGTTGAGTGCGCCTCACTTGACGAAATAAGGGCAATTCAAAACGAAAAGCTCGTAAAACAGGTAAAACACGTTTACGAAAACGTTAAATATTACCGTGATCTTATGGACAAAAAGGGCGTTACACCCGACGATATAAAATCCATAGACGACCTTCACAAGCTTCCTTTTTTGACAAAAGCAGATCTTCGTGACGCTTATCCTTACGGCCTTTTGGCAACGGATCTTAAAAACTGCGTCAGAATACAGTCAACAAGCGGAACGACGGGACGCCGTGTCGTAGCCTTCTACACACAAAAGGACGTTGATCTTTGGGAAGAATGCTGTGCACGTGCCATAGTCGCTGTCGGCGGAACAAACGAGGACGTTTGTCAGGTAGCTTACGGATACGGTCTTTTCACAGGCGGTCCCGGTCTTAACGGCGGATCACATAAGGTCGGATGTCTTACTCTTCCCATGTCATCGGGAAATACAGAGCGTCAGATACAGTTTATGCAGGATCTTCACGCAACGATCCTCTGCTGTACACCCTCTTATGCGGCTTACATAGGCGAAACACTTAAAGAAATGGGACTTTCTCCCGACGATATCGACCTTAAGGCAGGTATTTTCGGTGCTGAACCCTGGACGGAAGAGATGCGCCGTGACATAGAAAAATCCCTCGGAATCAAGGCGTACGACATTTACGGTCTTACGGAAACAAGCGGCCCCGGAGTTTCTTTCGAATGTGAAGAACAGACGGGTATGCACATCAACGAGGACCACTTCCTTGCGGAAATAATCGACCCCGAAACGGGCGAAGTCCTTCCCGAAGGCTCAAAGGGTGAGCTTGTATTCACAAGCCTTGACAAGGAAGCTTTCCCGCTTCTCCGTTACAGAACGAGAGATATATGCGTTCTTTCAAGAAAGAAATGCTCCTGCGGACGTACTCTTATAAAGATGAGCAAGCCTATGGGCAGAAGCGACGATATGCTTATCATAAGAGGCGTAAACGTATTCCCTTCACAGATAGAAGCCGTTCTTCTTAAAGAAGGATATTCGGCAAACTATCTCATCGAAGTTGACCGTGAAAGAAACACGGACACACTCGACGTTTACGTTGAGCTTGCACCCGACCAGTTCTCCGATACAGTCAAAGACCTTTCTTCCAAAGAAAAATCTTTGGCAAATGCAATTAAGATAATGCTCGGAATCAACCCCAAGGTACACCTCGTTGCTCCCAAAACGATCACGAGAAGCGAAGGCAAAGCCGTACGTGTTATAGACAAGAGAAAACTGCACGATTGAAATAAAGGAGAAAAGATATGAGCGTAAAACAAATATCCGTTTTCATTGAAAACAAAAAAGGTGTTCTTGCACAGGCAACAAGATATATTGCAGAGCATAATATAAACCTCAAGGCTCTTTCTATCGCAGACACTCAGGACTACGGTATTTTGCGTATCATCTGCGATGATCCCGAAAAAGCAAACGAGGCACTCAGAGCAGGCGGTTATATCACTATCGTAAACGACGTTCTCGCCGCTGCGATCTCCGACAAGCCCGGAAGCCTTGCATCTATTCTTGAAGTTCTTTCCGACGGCGATGTTGCTGTTGAATACACTTACGCATTCCTCTCCGATAAAGCGGGTGCGTATATGATATTCCGTGTTGACGATAACCAGAAAGCCGCCGCAATACTTGCAGGCGCAGGTATAAAAACAGCTAACCAAAACGATCTTTTCTGATAAAGACAATACAGGGGCTGAACGTGTGTTCAGTCCCTTTTTGTATATCGGAAGCAAATCAAAATAATGATGTTTGTACAGATAGGCGTCCCGGGCGGTTCGTATAAATGCAGGTGCAGATTCTCGCACTCTCCCTCGGTAATCCCGGAGAAAACCAAATTAAAAGAGCCTCATACGAAGCTCTTTTAATATTTATGCACCGAATTTTACTGTATATCCGCCGACGTCTTCACCGACGCAGCTGTCCCAATTTGATCCTTTAGTTATTTTATTCCACTGCTCTTCACTGCCTGTAAAATTTATTGTTTGAAGTTTTAAACAGTAGGAAAATGCACTGTTACCTATACTTGTAACACTGTCCGGTATTGTTATTTGTGTAAGGCTTTTGCAGTAGGAAAATGCACCGACACCTATACTTGTAACACCGTCCGGTATCGTATATACTGTTTCTTTTCCAGCGGGATATGCCACGAGTGTTGTTTTATTTTTGTTAAACAATACGCCGTCAACGCCTGTATAACTTGCGTTACCGGATGATACGTTTATCGCTTGAAGCTTTGAACAATTGGAAAATGCATATTCACCTATACTTGTAACACTGTCCGGTATCGTTATTTGTGTAAGACTGTCGCAGTCGGAAAATGCCCCTTCACCTATACTTGTAACACTGTTAGGAATTGTTATTTGTTTAAGGTCATAGCAATAAGAAAACGCACTGTCACCTATACTTGTAACACCGTTAGGTATTGTTATTTGTGTAAGATCGTAGCAGTCAGAAAATGCATAATTACCTATACTTGTAACACCGTTCGGTATCGTTATTTGTGCAAGACTTGAGCAGTTGTGAAATGCACCGACACCTATACTTGTAACACCGTCCGGTATCGTTATTTGTGTAAGAGTGTAGCAGTTGTAAAATGCACAGCTGCTTATTTTTGTTACGCCGTTTTTGATTACGACTTCATTGATATTTTTTCTTTCTCCGTACCACGGAGCATAATTGCCATCACTATAATCCTTCATAGCAGAGTCGTTGATTATTGTAAGTGTGCCGTTTTTAAGTGACCATCCTTGCGCGATCTCATCACTTGTAAACGATGAATTATCAATAACTTCATCGTCTTTTGCATCCGTCACGGCGTCTGTGGCGGGTTTCGTTTCAGCGATTGCTGTTTCGGCGTTGGGAATGTATGTAGTATCACCTGCGGAATCTTTTCCCGTTTCACGGTCTTTGTCCTTGTCTTTTTTGTCGTCATCGTCATCGTCGTCGTCTTTTTCTTCGATTCTTTTGTCATCGTCATCCGAGCAGGAGGTTATAAAAACCGCCGAAGTTGACAAAACGAGTGCGAGCGCAATTGCGCCTATTTTTTTGATGCTGTCCTTTTTCATGGATATTCTCCTTAAAATAGTAAGTCTGTGCTTACATAATAGCATCATTATTCCGTTACCGTGTATAAAAAATGTAAATAATTGTGATATTTTTTTGAAAAATGCAAAAAACTCTCTGAGCTCGGATTCCCGCACTCTCCCTCAGTCTCACGTTTGCTCGACAGCTACCCGAAAAACACCCATCAAAGGCGGTCTGTTTCAACCCATATAAACAAACAAAAAAATACCTTATTTATTTTCAAATTATGTAGTGACAAACGGAAAATTATATGCTATAATAATGCTGTAATGCTATAAACTGTAGGTAAAATATGAAAAAAGCAGTATCAATTGACATAATTTCAAAGCAATATAAAATAGAAGGCGATTTTTTTGCAGAGCAGGACGGCGAAGAGGAGCAGACGATAGAAATATCGACCGAGGGTGAGCTTTCGCTCGATAACGGCACGTTTCTGATACGCTACGACGAGTCGGAGCTTACGGGTATGCAAGGCGCCCACACGGTGCTTGAGTTTGCAAAAGAAACACCCGAGGAAGTCACGATGACCAGAAGCGGTTCTGCTTCGACGTCGATGATATTCAAAGAAAACGCACGGTATATGTCGACGTATGAAACGGGTATTTTTCCGCTTGAAATGTGCGTATCGACGAAAAGCGTTGAAAATTCCGTAAGCGAAAACGGCGGTGTCATCGTGATAGACTACACCGTCGAGATACACGGTGTGTGTATGGAAAGAACTTTTCTTACGGTAACGGTAAAAGAATTACAGTAAACTGAAAATAAATTAAAGAGGTAATGAAAATGTCAAAAATCTATGATGATTTCAAATCGCCCGGTGTCTACTACCGCGGCAAACCGTTCTGGTCGTGGAACGGCAAGCTTGAAAAAGATGAGCTTTTGCGTCAGGTCGATGTCCTCAAGGAAATGGGCTTCGGCGGTTACTTTATGCACTCAAGAACGGGACTTGTTACAGAGTATCTCGGCAAGGAATGGTTTGAGCTTGTAAATGCCGTTGCTGACAGAGGCGAAGAGCTCGGCATGGAAAGCTGGCTTTACGACGAGGACAGATGGCCCTCAGGTACTGCAGGCGGTTTTGTAACGATGAACCCCGAATATTCGGCAAAGTATCTCCGTCTTGACCAGATCGACGGTAAGGATTACAAATACGACGACGAAGAGATCGCCGCATTCTACTGCGATATGCTCCCCGAAAAGGGTGAATTTGCCTTCACGAACGACAAAATGATAACGAAGGATACCCCGAAAGAAGAATACGAAAACAAGACGGTTCTTACTTTCCACGTTCAGCCTATGCCGAAGGGAAGTTTCTACAACGGCTATACGTACGTCGATACGATGAACCCCGAGGCGATACGCAAGTTCCTCGATCTCACACACGAAAAATACGCTGATAACTGCGGTGAAAGACTCGGTAAGTCAATATCCGGTATATTCACGGACGAACCGCACAGAGGCGGTGTAATGTGCGGATTTTCAACGGGTAACGCTAAAAATCCCTTCTTCCTTACACCTTACACACCTAAGCTTTTTGAAAAATTCAAGGAAAAATACGGTTACGATCTCAGAGAACGCCTTCCCGACTTGTACTTGCAGCGTGACGGCGAAAAGGTATCGCAGATAAAATGGCATTATATGGACCTCACCGAGGAGCTTTTCCTTAACGCCTTCGCTATTCAGATAAACGAATGGTGTAAAGAACACAACATAGAGCTTACAGGCCACGTTCTTCACGAGGATTCCTTCACGACGCAGGCTTCAATGATAGGCTCGCTTATGCGTTTCTACGAGCATATGGGCGTTCCCGGCGTTGACGTTCTTACAGAAGGCAACAGATGCTACTGGATAGTAAAACAGCTTTCTTCCGCCGCACGTCAGATGGGACAGAAGAGAATGCTTTCCGAGCTTTACGGCTGTTCCGGCTGGCAGATGGACTTCGAAAGCCACAAATGGACAGGCGGCTGGCAGGCACTTTTCGGCATCAACCTCCGCTGCCATCACCTCTCGTGGTACTCAATGCAGGGCGAAGCAAAGAGAGACTACCCGGCAAGTATCCTCCATCAGTCCGCTTGGTATAAGGATTACCCCGTAGTTGAGGACTTCTTCTCACGTCTTCACGTCGTTTTGGGCGCAGGTAAGCCCATTTGCGACACTCTCGTTATCAACCCCATCGAAAGCACGTTCGGTATGATCCACCCCGCATGGAGCGTAAGACTTGCAACGAACGATCCCGACGTTGCACGTATCGAAGGTATGTACTTCTCGCAGTTCCACTGGCTGTCAGGTGCAAAGCTTGACTTTGACTACGGCGACGAGGAAATGATGATGCGCCACGCATCCGTCGTAACGGAAAACGGCACAACTTACGTGAAGGTCGGCGAAATGATGTATAAGAGCATCGTTGTAAGCGGTATGTATCTTATGCGTTCGTCAACTCTCAACCTTATAAAAGAATTTGCAAACGCAGGCGGTAAGGTAATACTCGCAGGCTTTGCTCCCGAATACATAGACGCTGTTAAATCGAATGCGTTCGATTCGCTTGAAAACATCGAAAGAATACCTTTCGAATGTGATGCACTCGTTTCCGCACTCGAAAAGATCAGCCCCCGTACGGTATCCGTAAAGAATGCCGCAGGTGAAGAGATAACAGACGTATTCTGCCAGTGCAGACGTGACGGCGACGACGTTTATGCAGTCATTATGAATATGAATAAGGACGTAAGCTACTACGACTGTACGGTTACGATAAACCTCGACGGCGACTGCGAAGAATGGTTTGCTCTCGACGGTTCAAAGGTTCTCGCAGGCAGAAGCGAAAACGGCAAGATAACTGTAAAAACAGACATTTACGCAACAGGTGAGCACGTTTACAGAGTATGCAAGAAGTCAGACCTTGCACCCGCTGAAAAGCTCACGAAGATCGCTTCCTATCCTTTGGGCGAGGACTACGTTATAGAGCTTTCAGAGGATAACGTACTCGTTCTCGATATGGTCGATTTTGAAGCTGACGGCAAAAAGCTCGGAGAAAACACGGAAATACTCAAGGCAGACCAGAAGATCAGAGATTCCTACGGTCTTGAACACAGAGGCGGCGAAATGATCCAGCCTTGGTTCTTGGGACTTACAGAACAGAAAAAGCACGGCAGAGTTGCTCTTGAATACAGCTTTACGGCAGAATATATACCCGAAGAATTCAGCTTTATCTGCGAAACGCCCAACCTCTGGGATATCGAAATAAACGGCGAAAAAATGACCGCTGAAGAAAACGGCAGATGGATCGACGAAGCGTTCCACAAGTTCACACTTCCCGGTTCAATGCTCAAAGAAGGCAAAAACACCGTACGTATGGAAGCTGATTTCTACGAAACGCTCAACCTTGAAGCAGTATACATCACAGGCGACTTCGGTGTAAGAATAAATAACACGGAAAAGGTAATGATAGCACCCGTCAAGCAGATACTCCACGGAGATATCGCAAAGCAGGGACTTCCCTTCTATTCAGGTGCGATCACGTACAAAACGACAGTCTTCTACACACCCGGTGACAACGTAACGGTAAGTCTGCCCGACTTTGAAGCGGCTGTCGTTAAGGTGTCCGCAAACGGCTGTGATCCTATGCCGATAGCATGGAAGCCTTACGAAGCTGATATCACGCATATGCTCAAGGAAGGCAATAACGACCTTTCTATCCAGTACGTGCTTACACGCCGTAACACGTTCGGACCGCTTCACGCACTTCCTTCAAGAACGACAGCGTACGGTCCCGGTAACTTCATCACAACAGGTGAAGACTGGACAGACGATTACGTGCTCCTTCCCGCAGGTATGACGGCTGTACCTGAAATAATAATCAAGAAATAATGAAAGAAAAAGTATTCCGTATAGGCGCTGTTGTTTTATTCGGGATAATAATCTTCGCTACCGTATTTACCGCCGTTGTCAAAAACGGCGGTAATTATGCAGAAGCAGTGGCGGAGCTTGAAGGCGAGCCCCTTATAAAGACGGCAAAAATATACTATAATAAGCTTACAAGAAAGCAGCAGTATATTTACGACACGGTTGAAAAAGCCGCCGAAGAGCTTGAAATGCTGACGGAAAAAATGCCGCTTACGGCGGAAATGACGGATATTGATGCCGCACTTGGCGCACTTCTGTCCGATGCTCCCGAATATTTTTACATAGACGCTGAAAGCTTCAGTCTCGAAGATTATTCGTATACGGAAACGAACAGCGACGGCGAAAGCCGAGAGATATCGGGACAGACTCTGATAGACGGAAAGTATACACAGCTTAAAATGTGCTATTTCGGAACCGTTGAAGAGGTGAAGACGAAGCGCACGAGACTTGATGCGGCAATATCAAAGTCAAATTCGCTTATTTCGTCACTTGACGACGAGCTTGATATACAAACGGCAATACACGATTATATTATCGGAGTTTGCGAAAAAGCAGGTTCGGATATCACACCCGACAGCTCTAACGCCTACGGCGCACTCGTTGAAGGTGCGGCGAATGCCGAAGGGTATCATAAAGCGTTCAAGCTTTTGCTGAACCGCGCGGGGATAATATCGCATCTTACGTACGGTAAGGTGAGAGGCATTGATTCCGTCTGGTGTACGGTGCTTATAAACGATAAGTATTATAATACGGATCTTTATGAGGACGACCTCGGCACACAGTACGGGGATAATAAGCTCCACGGAGTTATAACGCACGCGTTTATGAACGTGTCGGATGATGCTATTGCATCAACTCATACGGGAAAATCGGAGCTTATTCCGAAATGTACCGACGGAGAAACGTATTATTATCTCAAAGGTCTTATTTCGACGAATGCGAGTATGACCGAAAAACTGATCGACGAACAGCTTATAAATTTTGTAAAGTATAAAAAACAGTGTATTGAGGTGTTTTGCGATTATACGCCCGACTCAAGCGAGGTGGAAAATTACGTCTACCGTCATTTTGAACTGCTTTACCCCGAATATCAATGTACATCAACTCTTATCCACCCGAAAGAAGGCGTAAACGCATATTCCATTCACGTGGATTATTCCTTGAAAGAAGAATAAAAATAAAAATGATATCCTTTTTTAACGGGATATCATTTTGATTTTTCGGGAAAATAACCTGTCTTTCAATCAACGTATGGGCGATTCACGAATCGCCCGATTGAAAAAATCCCCGCTGTTTTATTTGATACGCAGGGCGGACGGCTTCGCTCCCGCCGCGGGAGCAAAACGATTTTAAATGCAAGATATTTTACGAATACATACCGTTCGTCTTCATATAGTCGTAGAGCATTTTTCCGTGTTCCTGCTCTTCCTTTTGGATATGGTTGAGGACGTTTCTTATATTGTCGTCGTTAAATTCAAAAACGCACGTGTCGTAGAGGTGGGATGCGTGCTTTTCAGATGCAAGCAGGTCTGTACAGAGATACGCGTCCGTCTGTTTATCGGGTGTATTTCCTCCTGCGTACGTTGCCGTGAATGACGGTTTGTTTGAAGACGAACCCGACATCTGAGGCACGGTGCCCGATTCTATTGAGGTAAGCGTGTCATAGTGCCCTCTTTCTATTCCGCTTATCATCGAAAACAGATTTTTGAGCTGAGGATCGACAGCGCACGACGAATGCTTTGCGTATTTATCCGCACAAAGCATCTCCTCGTCCTTCAAGTCTTTTAAAAGCATCGTTTCTTTTTGTGTAAGCTGCATATTTGATCTCCTTTGTTTTTCAGTATTATTTGCACGTGTCTTTCGTTTTAATCACAGTATAAAAAATTATTGACAAAGACGAGAATATGTTGTAAAATAGAGGGACGAATATAATAATTATTTGAAGGGAATATATATGCCGAATTACAGAAGACGCCGAATAAACGACGAAATGACACGTGAGCTTTGCAGAATAATAAGAAACGTAAAAGACCCCCGCGTTTCGGGTTCTCTTACGACTGTCACGGGGTGTGACGTAACCCCCGATTTGAAATATGCAAAGGTGTTTTTCTCATTTCTTGACGACGCAAACGAAGAAGAAGCCGAGATGAAAAGAAAAGAGATAAAGAAAGGACTTGAAAGCGCGAAAGGCTTTATCAGACGTGAGCTTGCACAAACGCTCAACCTTCGCATAACGCCCGACCTTGTGTTCATTCCCGACACGTCAGTTGAATACGGCGCAAAGATATCGAAAATACTGAAAGAAATAAACGATGATGAACAAGCTTGACACCATAGAACAGCTCGGCGAGCTTATTTTGAATTATTCCTCGTTTACGATAGTAACGCACATAAACCCCGACGGGGACACCCTCGGCTCGGCGTTTGCACTGCGTGAAATACTCTGGGATCTTGACAAAACGGCAGACATCGTCTGCACCGACAAAGTTCCCGAGAGGCTTATGTTTTTAACAGACGGCGAGGATATCGGATACACGGAAAAAAGAGAATGTGTAATAAGCGTTGACGTAGCAGAACCGCGCCTGACAGGAGGCCTTGACTCCCTTTACGGCGGTATAGATATAAAAATAGACCATCACGCCGCAGGCGTTGATTTTGCAAAATACAATTACGTAAGCCCCCAAAGCAGTGCGTGCGGCGAAATAATAACAGAGCTTGCCATATATTTCAAAGAAAAATACGGCAAAGACCTTTCTTACAATACCGCCTGGTTTTTGTACTGTGCGATATCGGCTGACACGGGCTGCTTCCGTTATTCGAACACGACGGCAAAAACGCACTCACTTGCGGCGTTTCTTATGCAGTACGGCATTGACACGCCGTATATTGACGAGATGCTTCACATAAGAACGCCTATGAAGACCCTCCTTGTCAACGCTGAGGTAACGAAGCGAATGCTTTTTTACAACGAAGGAATGATCGCCGTAGCGTATGCCGACGATGCTTTTGTGAAAAGTATAGAAGCATCCTGGGACGATATAGGAAACATCGTCGATATACCGAGATGTATCGAAGGCGTTGAAATAGCCGCATCCGTAAAGGAGAAGGAAAACAACGAATACAAGGTCTCGCTGCGCACAAGAAACGTAGACTGTACGAAGATCGCCGCGGTATTCGGCGGCGGCGGACATATCCGCGCCTCCGGCTGTACGGTTACGGCACAGAATATGGAAGAAGCAATAAAAAAATTGGTAACTGTGTGCAGTAAAGCACTTAAAGAAATGGCATAAAAGCTTATTGCCCTTCGCGCCTTGATGCACCGGAAAATCAGTTCCGGCTTGAAGGGATGTAATAGAATGGATTTTATTATGAATTTTGAACTCGGACAAACAGATATAGCCGTAGTGGGCGCAGGACATGCGGGAATCGAAGCCGCACTTGCCTGTGCAAGAATGGGATTTAAGGTAATACTGTTTACAATGAACCTCGATTCCGTCGGAAATATGCCGTGCAATCCGTCAATAGGCGGTACGGGCAAGGGGCATCTCGTTTTTGAAATTGATGCCCTCGGCGGTGAAATGGGCAGAGGGGCGGATATGGTAACGCTCCAGAACAGGATGCTTAACCGCGGTAAAGGTCCTGCGGTACATTCAAAAAGAATACAGGCGGACAGAGCCAAATACCACACGTACATGAAGCACACGCTCGAAAATACGGAGAATCTTCTGCTTTACCAAGCGGAGGTGTGCGACATTTTGCTTGACAACGGTGCCATATGCGGTGTCGTTACGGCGCTCGGCGCCGTCTTCCGCTGTAAAGCCGCCATCATCTGCGCGGGCACGTATCTCGGCGGAAAGGTCATAATCGGTGAAAGCAGTGTGCAGTCGGGTCCTGACGGTATGCTTCCGTCGCTCGGACTTTCGGAAAATCTCGAAAAGCTCGGCATACGCCTTATGAGATTTAAAACGGGAACGCCTGCAAGAGTTCTGAAAAGCAGTGTTGATCTTTCGATCCTTGACGAGCAGCACAGCGACAGCGACGTGCCGTTTTCATCGAGAACGACGAAAGAGGAGCTTGCAGAACGTCCCGAAATACCGTGCCACATCGTGTATACGAATGAAAAAACGCACGAGATAATCAAATCAAACCTCCACCGTTCACCCCTTTACGGCGGTATGATAAAGGGAACGGGACCGAGATACTGCCCGAGTATCGAAGATAAGATAGTACGCTTTGCCGACAAGGAACGTCATCAGCTTTTCGTAGAGCCTATGGGGCTTGAAACGGAGGAGCTTTACGTTCAGGGATTTTCCTCGTCGCTTCCTGCCGACGTTCAGGTGCAGATGCTTCATTCACTCAAAGGCTTTGAAAACGCACAGATAATGCGCCACGCATACGCCATCGAATACGACTGCATCGACCCGACACAGCTTAAACACACACTTGAATTCAAGGATATTCCGTATCTGTACGGTGCAGGTCAGTTCAACGGCACCTCGGGATACGAGGAAGCCGCCGCACAGGGGCTTATTGCGGGAATAAACGCCGCACTCAAGCTCTCGGGAAAGGAAGAATTTGTATTAAGACGTGACGAAAGCTACATAGGAACGCTTATAGACGACCTTGTCGTAAAGGGAACGAACGAGCCGTACAGAATGATGACGTCACGTTCGGAATACAGACTCCTTTTGCGCCAGGATAACGCCGACGAAAGACTCACCCCGTACGGCTACAAGCTCGGACTTATAAGCGAGGAAAGATACGCGAAATTTTTGGAAAAGCAAAGGCGGATAGATGCTGAAATCCAAAGAGCGTCAAAGGTAAACATCCGTCCGTGCGAAAAGCTTGACGAAATAACCGACAGTATCGAAACGGAACGTGTTACAAACACGGTGAAGCTTGCTGATCTTTTGCGCCGCCCCGGCATAACGTATAAGCTTCTTGAGATGCTTGATATAACAAGGGAAGAGACTGACGAGGCTGTTATGTACGAAGCAGAGGTAAAGATAAAATACGAAGGCTACATAAAAAAACAGCTTTCGGCAGTAAAGGCGGCAAGAAGGCTTGAGGGAGTAAAGCTTCCCTGTGATATAGATTACGAAAAGATAAAGGGGCTGAGGATCGAGGCAATGCAGAAATTATCAAAGCTCCGTCCCGACACGGTCGGCGAAGCATCGAGAATAAGCGGCGTATCACCTGCCGACGTATCCGTGCTTCTTATATACCTCGGCATAAGATAAAGGAGAGGCAAATGAATCCGTTTGAAAATATTGCAAAAATACTGATACGCAAAAATATGACCCTTACGTTTGCCGAAAGCTGTACGGGTGGGCTTCTGGCAAAGTCGTTTACGGATATACCCGGTGTGTCGGAGGTCTTTTTCGGAAGCGTCGTCACGTACTCAAACGATGCAAAACAGAAGTTTTTGGGCGTTGACGAAAAAACACTTCGGAATTACGGTGCCGTTTCAAAGCAGACGGCATACGAAATGGCAAAGGGCGCAAGGCTTTTGTTTTCAAGCGATATAGCCGTATCCGTTACGGGTATTGCAGGTCCCGGAGGGGGAAGCGAAGAAAAGCCCGTAGGACTTGTTTATATCGGAATTTCAACACAGGAAAAAACGAAAACGTACAGACTTTCAGCATCGGATAAAAACGGACGAGAGGGTGTACGAAATACGGTGCTTAAATGCGTTTGCCGCCTTTTGCAGGAGGAATTAAGTGAGTAAAAAAAAGAAGAAAAAGCAAAAAAGAGTAAAGGACGACTCATTTTTGAACGAACGAAAAAGACGGCGGAATAACGGTAAAAAACTGCTTATAATGCTCGGACTGTTCGTTTTGTTCGAGCTTCTTTACCAGGGACTTTTATATGCGGAAAGTGTTTATTTCCCACTGTTTCCCGTGTCGATATACGTGCTTTTTACAGTCCTCGGCGTGCTTTTTATCACGTATCTTATAATGAACAGAGGCGATCCGAAAAGCACCGTTACGCCGAACGAGCTTTCGTCAAAATATCCCTATGAAAAAAGGGTGGAGCTTTGCGAAAAATACAATAAAAGAAAAGAAAAGTCAAAAATACTTGTGTATTTCATAGTACCGCTTTCGGCAGTGCTTGCACTTGATTTTATAATGCTTTTCTTCCTTCCGAAGGGCAAATTATGATAAATATCACAGTCGTACACGTCGGCAATATCAAGGACAAATTTTTTGCAGATGCCGTAGCGGAATACGAAAAACGCATAAAAGGCTATTGCAAGATAAAAAGTATTGAAATAAAAGAAAAAAGACCGCCGGAGGACCCGAATGCATCACAGATAAAGGCACTGCTTGAGGAAGAAGGCGAAAAGATACTTTCGGCACTGCCGAAGGACTCTTATAAAATAGCGCTGTGCGTTGAAGGTAAAAAGATGTCAAGCGAGAGCTTTTCATCCCTTTTATGCCGTCTTCCGCACGACGGATATTCGGAGGCTGTGTTTATCATAGGATCGTCGCACGGACTTTCCGACAGCGTGAAAAACGCCTGCCATTTCCGTCTTTCCATATCGGATATGACTTTTCCGCACAGACTTATGCGAGTTATCCTTGCAGAACAGATCTACCGTGCCTGTACGATAGAATCACAAACGGGGTATCATAAATAAAACGGTAAAAGAGCCTTTCGCGAGGCTCTTTTGATTTTGGCGTTACGGGATATCGTGTTTTTAAAATCACCGCAAAGCGGTGATGCACCTCCCCCGTTTGGGGGTGTGTGATGAGGAGCAGGATAAAAAGTGATCGTGTCCGCCGTAGGTATATAATCTATCTTGGTTGAAAAATATTGTAAATAGTTACAATTGTAAATTTTACGACACAAATATTGAAATAAATATAATTTATGCTATAATACAATCAGATATTACTATATATGCGGAAAAAGGACAAATGACAGATAAAAGAAGTGAGATAAAAAAGATCTCAAAAGAAGAAATAGAAACACAGTACGAGTATATCGAACGTGTGAAAAAGATCATCACACAAAGAGCGCAGGATGAAAAACGCGAGGTCTTTGCGTGCGTCAAAACGTACGGCTGTCAGCAAAACGAGGCGGACAGCGAGATACTTTCGGGAATGGCTGAAGCTATGGGCTACACCCTCACCGAGGACGAAAAAAAGGCAGATCTTATACTTGTAAACACGTGTGCTGTGCGTGAGCATGCGGAGCTTAAAGCTCTTTCGATAACGGGACAGTTCAAGCACCTGAAAGAAAAAAATCAAAACCTCACCATCGGAATATGCGGCTGTATGGTATCCCAACAGCACAGATGCGAAAATATAAAACACAGCTATCCGTACGTCGATTTTCTTTTCGGTACCTCGATGCTTTACCGTATGCCGGAGATACTTTTCAAAAGGTTGAACGGCGGAAAAAGAGGATTTTATTCCGATTTCGGCGCAGGCAGTCTTGCAGAGGGCTTGCCCGTCAAGCGTGCCCATAAATACAAGGCGTGGGTATCCGTTATGTACGGCTGTAACAATTTCTGCACGTACTGCATCGTTCCGTACGTGCGCGGCAGAGAAAGAAGCCGCCGCCGAGAGGATATTTTAGCCGAGATAAAACAGCTTGCCGAAAACGGCTGTCACGAGATAACCCTGCTCGGACAGAACGTAAACTCCTACGGTAAGGATATAGAGGAATACAAGGGGCAGTACGATTTTGCATCGCTTCTTTGCGATATCGACAAGATCGAAGGCGATTTCATCATACGTTTTATGACGTCGCACCCGAAGGATGCAAGCAAAAGGCTCATAGATACACTTGCGTCGCTTAAAAAGGCAGCCCCGCACTTCCATCTGCCCTTGCAGTCGGGAAGCGATGAGATACTTAAAAGAATGAACCGCCATTATACCGCCGCATCATATCTTGAGCTGCTTTCGTATATGAGGGAAAAAACTCCCGATATCTGCGTTACAAGCGATATAATAACGGGCTTTCCGGGAGAAACGGAGGAGGATTTTGAAAAGACTCTTTCCGTTATAAAAGAAGCAAAATACGATATGATATATTCGTTTATATACTCCAAACGACCGGGAACTCCTGCATCTGAATACGAAGACCAAGTGCCGCAAAACGTCAAAAGCGCACGTTTTTCGCGCTTGCTGGAGCTTCAGAACAGTATTGCATACGAAAAGAACAAAGCGCTCGTCGGCAAGACCTTCCGCGTCCTTTGCGACGGCGTAAGCAAAAACGATCCCGGTATGTACACGGCACGGACACCGGGCAACAAGCTCGTCCACTTTTCATCGAAAAACGATCTTACGGGCGAATTTGTAAACGTAAGAATAACCTCGGCCGAAACATTTGTTTTGTTTGCCGAAATAATATGATAGCATAATAAGGAGAAAGACTTATGAAAAAATTAATTTCACTTTTACTTTCCGCAGTACTTGTTTTGTCGTTTGCATCCTGCGCAGGCGACGGTGAAGTAACCTCATCAAAAGATAAAACGACAAACAAAGAGTCATCACAAACCGACGCAGAGACCGAACAGTTACAAACGGAGATCGTCACCGATGAAAACGGTGAAACATCGGTAATCGAAATACCGCAGGCGCCGACAGATGATGAAAAGGACTCCCCCGATGAGGATACAGACGCATCCACACAGGCAAAAGATACGGAAACAGAGGACAGATTTGAAGAGACAACGACGTTTCCGATAGAAGGAAATCCCCTTGACACTCTTGAAGGTGAAGAGCTTATTTACGCCGCATACGACAAGATGAAGGACCTTAAAAGCTACGTATACACGTCAACTGTCGAGAAGATGACCGACGAGGAATATATGAAGTCGACGAACCGAGAGACGTATTTGGAATCTTCTTCGGGCTTGCAGTATGCACTCGAAGTCGTTTACGACGGTGACGTTTCCGAAGGCGTATACTACAAGGACGGCTGCGCATATCAGACCATTGACGGCATTGATCTGAAGCAGACGATGCCCGAAGGCGATTTTCTGAATTATATTCTCGGCGAAGAAAATGCCGCCGAAGATTATCTGAGATCGTTTGAAAGATTTGAAACGTCGAAGGATAAAAACGGTGCGACCGTTACGTTTTTCGGTATCGATATTGAAGATTTTGCGGAAATAGACGTCGAGTATATTGAAAGCTTCGGCGGGAAGATAACTGTCGAAAAAGCGGAAGGCTTCGTCAAGATCGACAAGGAAGGCTACGTTTACGATGAAAGCTTTTCCATAAGCATAAAAGTAAGTGTCGCCGGCGTATCTTATACTGCCACAGTAAAGGTGACCGGAAAAACGGAAAAGGTAAACTCGCTTACAAAGGTCGATTTCCCCTCGTTTGACGGATACAAAACGACCAACTGCCTTGAAGGACTTTACCGCCTGACAAACGCATCGCAAGTATACGAGATGATCGCCAATACGGGCATGGGATTTGAATTCGATTCAAAGATCGTGATAAGCGGCGCAGAAAATGTCGAGGATATATCCACGGGCGAAATGTCCTATCACTACAACAACGATGATACACTTACAGTCGATATGGCGGCCAAGGGAAGCCTTAACGGCGCTCCCATGTCGCTTGACTTTGCAACTGACGGCAAGAATATTGCAATGAAGATCAACGAAGAGGGCTACACGATACCGTATGACGACGAGATCGTCTGGGAGTTGCTCACCGAAAGCGTCGAATACACCTTCGGCTACGCTTCCGAAATTGAAGAAATAGAGGAAACGAAGGAAGCAGGCAAAAGGACGTTCGAATACACGATAACGGACGATGCCATCTATTATCTTTTCGACAAGGTCAATTCCTGCCTTGAAAATGAGATAACGTATGAAGATGTGGAAAAAGTGGACGTCAAGGTTTTTGAAGGCGTATCGGTCATAGATAAGTACGATGAGCTTGTATCCTTTGCAAATACCGCTGAATTTACGATAACACTTAACGACGGAAGCGTCTACAACGTGCAGTACAGCGTATCCGTTACGGTAATAAGCTGACAGATTTTCGGAGAGCTTGATGGAAAAGGCAATATTTGTTATACTGACGCATACAAATACTTCAATGGGCGGACTTTCAAGGCTGTTTTCGAAAGGGTATTACAATCACGCTTCCATAGCATTTACGGACAGTCTTTCGAAAATGTACTCATTTTCGAGATATTACGTGAATACTCCGCTTGCGGGCGGCTTCGTCGTGGAAAGACCCGAAAGGTATCTTTCAAGCGAGGAACCGACGCCGATGAAGCTTTATATGCTTCCTGCCGACAACGGTGATTACAATGCGATAAGACGGAAATTACGGACGTTTATCGACACGAAAGACAAAAAAATATATAACACCTACGGAGATTGGGCATCATCCTTCGGAAAAAAGAAAAAGATCAAGGATGCTTACACGAGCGTTGAATTTATATCGGAACTACTCGATATAAAGGATGTAAACACGGTAGGCGAGCTTGAAAAAGTGCTTGAGCATTACCGTATCTACACTGGAACGATGGAGAAGTATCTCCACGGTGAATATGAATGTGATACCGAATATTACGAACGCCAGAGCCTCGGCAAGGTGATATACGGTACGGCAAGCCATTACGCAAAGCTTACGAAAAGGGCTTTGTTCGATAAAAGATAAAAGGAGAAATTATGTTTAAAACAGAAGAATTGTTCGATCTGTCACACACTGCGGCAGCACAGTTTCTTTCGGGCTTTGAGTATCCTTATGAGGCACTGCCTCATATAAAAGACTTTATAAAGTCGCTTATTATGACGTTGTCCGAGGACGAATTTTATTCGCCGTCTGAAGGAGTTATGATATCGAAGAAGGCGACGGTCGCACCAACGGCGTGTATAAACGGACCTGCGGTGATATTTGAAGGGGCTGAAATACGCCACTGCGCCTATATAAGAGGTGCTGTGCTAGTCGGCAAAAACTGCGTTGTCGGAAACTCAACAGAGCTTAAAAACTGCATACTTTTCGATAAAACGGCAGTGCCGCACTTCAATTACGTGGGAGATTCGATACTCGGATATTGTTCACATCTCGGCGCAGGTGCGGTAATATCGAACGTAAAGAGCGATAAAACGAATATCGTCGTAAGAGAGGGCGATACACGTATCGAAACGGGGCTTCGCAAGTTCGGAGCTATGGTCGGTGACTTCGTTGAAGTCGGCTGTAACAGCGTTCTTAACCCCGGTACGGTGATAGGACGTAATTCAACAGTATACCCCGGAAGCCGAGTGCGAGGCGTAATACCCGAGGACTGTATCTGCAAGAGCGGTAAAAACGTAATTATCAAAAAAACAAACAAATAATATGGTGAGAGGTTCTTAGTTTATGGGACGTTTATTCGGAACAGACGGCGTGCGCGGAATAGCTAACAGAGAGCTTACGTGTGAGCTTGCACTTAATATAGGAAGAGCGGCAGCATCGGTATTATCGAACGGAACGAGAAGAAGACCTGTTTTCGTGATCGGATGTGACACGAGAATGTCATCGGATATGCTCAGCTGTGCTGTTGCCGCGGGACTTTGCTCCTACGGCGCAGACGTTATAAATCTCGGTGTCGTGCCGACACCTGCTGTGGCATACCTCGTAGGAAAGTATAAGGCGGATGCCGGAGTTATGATATCCGCATCGCACAACCCCGCTGAATTTAACGGAATAAAGCTGTTTTCGGGCGACGGCTACAAATTGCCCGATATGATCGAGGAGCAGATAGAATCGCTCGTTCTTGATGAGGACGAAGACGAGCTTCCTTCGCTTCCCGAAGGAGGAGAGGTCGGTAAGCTTTACAGCGGATATAATGCTGTAAAGGACTACGTAGATCATGTGAAATCATCCGTGCCCAACTCTCTTGACGGACTTAAAATAGCTGTTGACTGCGCTAACGGTTCGGCGTCCATGACGGCTGAAAAGCTCCTTACGTCTCTCGGTGCCGAGTGCATATTCTTGTCAAATACACCTGACGGCGAAAATATAAACAGAGATTGCGGCTCGACTCATATAGAAGCACTTGCAAAGTGCGTTAAAGAAAACGGACTCGACGCAGGCGTTGCCTTCGACGGAGATGCTGACAGATGCCTTTGCGTTGACGAAAACGGAGATCTCGTTGACGGCGATATGATAATGGCAATATGCGCCGTTGACCTTTCTCAAAGAGGAAAGCTCAACAAAAATACGGTCGTCGGTACGGTTATGACGAACTTCGGTTTCGGTAAGTTCTGCGAGGCTAACGGCTTGCGCTTCGTTTCGACGAAGGTCGGAGACAGATTCGTGCTCGAAGAAATGCTCCTTGAAGAGTACGACTTCGGCGGAGAACAGTCGGGACATATCATATTCCGTGACTTTGCAACGACGGGCGACGGTCAGCTTACGGCAGTACAGCTTCTTTCTCATATGAAGAGAAGCGGCAAAAAGCTCTCCGAGCTTGCAAGCGTTATGACAAAATATCCTCAGATCATGATAAATATAAAGATAACGGCAGAAGGAAAGCTCCAGTTCTATACGAACAGAGAAGTCAAAAAGTCGATAGATGAAGCAAAAGCAACGCTCGGCAAAACGGGCAGAGTCGTTATCCGTCCTTCGGGTACGGAACCCCTTATCCGTGTAATGGCAGAGGGCGAAAATGAGGAGCTCATCTCCGAAGTAGCCGAAAAAGTCGCAAACACGATAAAAGAACAGCTTTGTAAATAAATTTACATAAACTCAAAGGCGCACTTTGGAAAAGTGCGCCTTTTTCCGCCTTTCAGGGGGAATTGATGAATGATGAATAACGGACACCTCATCCACGTAGTTGCTTTGTAACTCCCCTGCGTAGAAAACTCTGTTTTCTGCAGAGAAGGCTGATCGCAGGAACTGTTCGTGCTTATATCTTATCTTTGTTTCCCATTATCTCCCTGCCGAGGCAGGCAAGCGGCGGGAAAAGGAGCAAGCCGGGGATACCGAAAAGGCTGTAACCGAGGTACATGCAAAACATCGACAAAAGCGGGTGAAGACCTGCTTTTTTACCGAGTATTGCAGGCTCTGCAAATCTTCTTACCCCGTTTATCACGACGAACATAATGCAAAGTCCCAAAGCTCTTGTCACGTTCCCCTGTGCAAAAGCAAACAGCGCCCAGGGCAGTAAAACGCTTCCCACCCCCAAAACGGGCAGGATATCGACTACCGCCGTCAGTGCCGCTATCAGAAGCGCATAGTTTACCTTTAAGATGAAGAATCCCAAAAGAAGCTCTCCGAAGGTCAGAAGCATTATGATAAAATATCCTTTTAAAAAGCTGTATGCCGTTTCAAGCGTCTTTTTTTTGACTGACGATATACCGAAATACGTCGAATTATTGAGTTTTTTTCGGCAAAATTCCTTTATTTCTTCGTAATCGGAAAGAAAGTAGACTGCCGAAAAAACGAACGCCGTGAAAAAGAAAAGAAGCTTCGGGAAAAGCTCTGCCGCAGATCCTATCAAAGACGGCATTTTTTCTGCAAGAAGATCGCCGAAAGCCGTTATAATATCGACGCCGACAGCTTCCGCATATTTCATTATTTCGGGCAGTATCGGCACGCTGTAAATGATATCCCCGATAAATCCGTTTGAAAAGTTTTCAACGAACGACTGTGCCTGATAATACAGCTTTACCGAAAGAATATACAGCAGAAAAATAATAAACGCACCGCAAACGCTCACAAGAAGCGAAGCACATAATCTGCACGACAGCTTCGTTCTGAATCTTATCAACTTGAATGCGGGTCTTAACGCAAAGGACAAAAGCAAGCCGAGCGCAAACGGCGCCGTCGGAAAAAGCAGATATTTAAAGAAAACAAATACACCGAGGACAGCAAGCGCAGAGTAAAACAGCACAGTGAGAATTTTTGCGGGATTTTTTTCGGGAAGATTCATACGCACCTTCAAAATTTAAATTATATTCATAATTATACCCATTATCGGGTATATAATTAACGTACAAATAAAAAAAGGATAACGGTCATGACAGGAAAACACGAAAAAATAAAAAACGCATTGCCCGACGGAGCGGATGCAATACTGCTCACCTCCTACGTAAGCCAATATTACGCCTGCGGGTTTGATTTTGAAGACGGTTACGTTCTCGTCACAAAGGACAAAACGTATCTTTTATGTGATTTCAGATACACCGAGGCGGCAAAAAAAGAAGTAAAAGATGCCGAAATATGCGAAAGAGGAGAGCTTTTATCCATCCTTTCCGACCTTGAAATAAAAAAGCTTATGTTCGAAGAGGATACCCTAAGTGTCGGACGCCTTGAAAGCTTGAAAACAAAATATAATTTTGTCGAATTTATTCTCTCATCTGGGCTTGTATCATCGCTCCGTCAGTTCAAGGACGACGATGAGATAGAATACACAGTCAAAGCACAGCGCATAGCGGAAAAAGCGTTCGACCGCGTTTTATCCTTCATCAAAGAAGGCGTTACGGAAAAAGAGCTTGCACTGGAGCTTGAATTCTTTATGCGTAAAAACGGAGCAGATGCAGAAGCGTTCAAAACCATCTGCATAAGCGGAAAACAGACGTCGATGCCGCACGGCACTCCGAGAGACGTTCCGCTTGAAAAAGGCTTTATCACGATGGATTTCGGCGCATCGTACAAGGGTTATAAAAGCGATATGACAAGAACCGTGTGCTTTGGAAAAGCAAGCGAAAAAATGAAGGATATATACCTTACCGTTTTGAACGCACAGCTTGCAGCACTTGATTATTTAAAGTGCGGGCGTGACTGCTGTGAAGCCGACACCGTCGCAAGAAGCATTATAAATGAAAAGTATAACGGCACCTTCGGCCACAGCCTCGGTCACGGGGTCGGACTTGAAATACACGAATCCCCACGTCTTTCACAGGGAGCAAAGGGCGAATTTCTGCAAAAGGGGCACATAGTAACGGTAGAGCCGGGGATATACATTCTCTCGCAAATGGGCGTGCGCATAGAGGATATGATAGTAGTATACGAAGATCATACCGAAAATATAACAAAATGCCCCAAAGAGCTTATAGAAATTTGTTAATATTCTAAGAATTTTTTTAAAACATTATCGTATAATCTTGAAAATAGAGCAGATGTGATATATAATAATTCCGTATTAATATGATCATTTTTTGGAGGTACATATACTATGCTTATGGCAGGCGATTTCAGAAACGGCAAAACATTTGAACTTGACGGAAACGTAATGCAGGTAATTGAATTCCAGCACGTTAAACCCGGCAAGGGCGCGGCTTTTGTACGTACTAAGATGAAAAACGTAATTACAGGTGCTGTGATCGAAAGATCCTTCTCTCCTACAGATAAATTCGAGGAAGCTATCGTTGAAAGAAAAGATATGCAGTACTCCTACAACGACGGCGATATCTACTACTTCATGGATCTTGAAACGTACGATATGCTCCCGCTCAACTCTGACAAGCTCAGCGACAACTTCAAGTTCGTTAAGGAAGAAATGATCTGCAAGATCGTTTCCTACAAGGGCAACGTGTTCAACGTAGAACCCCCCATGTTCGTAGAACTTGTCGTAACACAGACAGACCCCGGCTTCAAGGGAGATACAGCACAGGGTACAACAAAGCCCGCAACGCTTGAAACAGGCGTTTCCATCAAGGTTCCGTTGTTTATCAACGAAGGCGACGTTCTCCGTATCGACACGAGAACGGGCGAATATCTTGAAAGAGCGAAATGATTTCTGAAGAAAAGGAAAAACTATGACATTAAGTGAAAAAACTGCCTATCTCAAAGGCTTGGCTGACGGCCTCAAGCTCGAAGAAAACGACGATTACGCACTTGTGATCCGTAAGATCATCGAGGTTCTTGATGACGTTGCACTTACAGTCGGCGATCTTGAAGAAAAGACCGACACTCTCGAAGCATACGCAGAGGAGCTTGACGAGGACCTCGGAGAGCTTGAAAGAGATTTCTACGAAGTAGACGACGAATGCGACTGCGGTTGCGGCTGTGATTGCGACTGCGATGACGACGATGACGACGACGAATACGACGAGTACGATGACGATGAGTACGACGAGTTTGACGACGATGATGACTACGAGCTTGACGACGATGACGGTATGGTCTTTGAAGTGAACTGCCCTTCATGTGAGGAAACTATCTGTCTTCCTTCCACTATAGATCTTGCACACGTTATCTGCCCTGCGTGCGGTGAGGAATTTTCCTGCATCTACGACGAGTGCGAGGATGACGAGTGTGAGTGCGGCTGTTGCCACTGCGACGACGAAGACGAAGACGGCGAGTAAACGTCACAACTGAAATACTTTTGAAGGCGGCGGAGTTTTAATAAGAATCTCTGCCGCCGTCCTTATAACTATGATATATACGGTTACTTTAAACCCTTCCGTCGATTATTATATGAGGGTAAACGGTACTCTTTCTTCATCCGTACCGAATAAAATATCGTCTTGCACGTTCGTTCCCGGCGGCAAAGGAATAAACGTAAGCGGTGTGCTTTGCGCCCTCGGCGTAAAAAGCATATCCGTTGCCCCTGTCGGCGGTAAAATAGGTGATTTTTACAAGTCACTGCTTGAAAAAAGTCCTCTTGACTGCGTGTTTATCGACACGGGCTGTGAAACGAGGATAAACGTAAAGGCAGGCTGTATTGACACAGTCTACGAGCTTAACGCCCGCGGCGGTGAGCTTTCTGATGATGCTGTGAACGCTCTTTTTGAAAAGCTTTCGCCAATCGGCAAAGGCGACACCGTTATAATATCGGGAAGTACGCCCGCCTGCAAGCGTTGTCTTTACGGCGAGATCACCTCGTACGCCGTAAAAAAAGGCGCTGTGGTCGTTGCCGACACAACGGGTGAAGATCTTTTGCAGGCTGTAAAAAACGGAGCGTTTCTTATAAAACCCAACGAGGATGAGCTTCGTGAGCTTTTTGAAGGCGATACCGTATCGTCAGCGGAAAAGCTGTGTGATATGGGAGCTGAGCTTGTGTGCGTTTCGACAGGTGCCGACGGTGCATATCTTATAGGTAAAAACGCGCGGTATTTCTGCAAAGCACCGAAGATAGATGCTGAAAACACAGTCGGTGCGGGCGACAGTCTGCTTGCAGGCTTCATTTACGCATATAATGACGGAAGACCGCTTGCCGACTGCTTAAAAAGCGGTGTTGCCGCAGGCTCGTGCCGCGTATCGACACCTGCAGGCAAAGATTTCGACAAGGCACTTTACACCCGGCTTTACGAAGGGCTTACAGTTTGCGAAATATGAATATGAAAAAAATAACCGTGGCTATGAGCGGAGGCGTTGACAGTGCCGCCGCATGTGCCGTGCTTAAAGAAAAAGGCTACGATATAAAAGGGGCGACGATGCGCCTCGGTGTCGAAAACGACAACGATATAGAAGCGGCGCAGAACGTCTGCAAAGCTCTCGGTATTGATTTTGAAGTGTACGACTTTACACACGAGTTTTTGCGTGATGTGATAACTCCGTTTTGCGAAAGCTACGTTTCGGATCTCACTCCGAATCCGTGTATAAACTGCAATATACGGCTGAAATTCGGCGCATTTTTGCAAAGAGCACTGTCCGACGGCGCCGACGGAATTGCAACGGGTCACTATGCAAGAATTGAAAACGGCAGACTTTTAAAGGCAAAAAACGAAGCAAAAGACCAAAGCTACGTCCTTTACGGAATAAGCAGATATGCGCTTGAGCATACGCTTTTTCCCTTGGGTGATTTCAGCACGAAGGACGAGGTAAGAAAATACGTAAAGGAACTTTGCCTTCCGTGTGCCGACCGTCCCGAATCGCAGGATATCTGCTTTATTCCCGACGGTGATTATGCCTCATACCTTTCAAAAAACGGATATTTTTGCCCGAAGGGGAAGTTTGTAAACACTAAGGGCGAAATACTCGGTGAGCATCTCGGACGCCACTGCTATACGATAGGACAAAGGCGCGGACTCGGTGTTTCGGCAGGCAAAAGGATCTTTGTTTTAGGCAAAAACACTGAAGAAAATACGGTCATACTCGGTGACGAGGAAGAGCTTTACAAGAAAGAAATATACTGCACGGACGTTAATTTTATCCGTGACGTACCGTATCCCATAACCGCCGAGGTCAAGGTAAGGTATAAAAAAAGCGGAGAGCGTGCCGTAATAGAAAAGACTGAAAACGGCGTAAAATGCACGTTTTTCGACTCTGTCAGAGCACCCGCTCCGGGACAGAGTGCCGTGTTTTATATAGACGATGAAGTAATAGGCGGAGGGATCATCCGCCGATACGGACTTTGACACTATGTCATGCAAAGTGCCATATTTCATATAGGCGATGAAATAATAAGCGGAGGCGTTATCCGCTGAAAACAAAATATAATTCTATATAGTAATATTTTTAAGGAGAAATTTTATTATGTGCGGAATAATCGGTTACACGGGAAAAAACAACGCTGTTCCCGTAATCTTACAAAGCCTTTCGGCTCTTGAATACAGAGGCTACGACTCTGCCGGTGCGGCTACATTCTGCCGCGGCAGAATAAACCGTATAAGAAGAACGGGTAAGCTTGAAAATCTCAAAAATACGCTTAACGACGGTATTCTTGACGGCGAGTGCGGAATAGGCCACACACGCTGGGCAACACACGGCGAGGTATCTGAATGTAATGCTCACCCCCACCGTATGGGCAAAACGGTCATCGTTCATAACGGTATCATCGAAAACTATGCTTCGCTTGAAAGCTTTGCAAGCGCTCCGTTTGAAAGCACGACGGATACTGAACGCGCGTGTGCTGTGTTCAACCATTTTTACGAAGAAACGAATAACGGCATCGAAGCTGTAAAGAAGGCTTGCGAAAAATTCAACGGCTTTTACGCTTTTCTCGTTATGTTTGAAACAGAGCCCGACGTAATTTACGCTGTTAAAAACGGCTGTCCTTTGTCTGTCGGTGAAGCAAACGAAGGATTTGCCGCTTGCTCTGACGTTGCAGCTTGCGATTTTACAAAGTATTACAAGCTTTTCGACGGTGAAATCTCAAAAATAACGAAGCAGGGCGTCACGTTCTATGACAAGAACGGTTGCGAGATACAGAAGGAAGCGCTTGCTCCCAAAACACGTTTTGCATCTCCCGATAAGTGCGGATATCCTCACTTTATGCTCAAGGAGATAGAAGAGATCCCGACAGTTCTCAAAAAGACCGTAACGGCAAACCTCAAGGACGGACTTCCTTATTTTGAAGGAATCGACGACGAGGTGTTCAAGAATATCAATTTCCTTCGTATAGTCGGATGCGGAACGGCATACCACGCAGGACTCGTTGCAGAGCATCTTCTCAGAAGCATTGCGGGAATCGAAGGTGGAGTATACATCGCATCTGAATACAGATATACAAGACAGATCATCAAAGAAGGCGAATGTGTTATATTTATATCCCAGTCGGGTGAAACTGCCGACACGCTTGCTTGCGTAAGAATGTGCAAGCAGAAGGGCGCATACACGCTCGGAGTTATAAACGTACCGTCGTCAACTGCGGCTGAGGAGTGCGACGGAGTTATCCTGACACACGCAGGAAGCGAGATCGCAGTTGCAAGTACGAAGGCTTACGTAACACAGCTTGCTGTTCTTTATCTCATCGTTTTGAAAACGGCTCTCGTAAAGGGTGCGCTTTCCGAAGAGGAGGTACGCCGTCTGTGCGCTGTCCTCACGTACGAAATACCCACGCTTGCGCGCCTTACAGATACAGAAAAGAACAATATTTACAGCATTTCCGAAAAATATGCTTCATACAGCGACTTCTTCTATATAGGACGCGGCATCGACAGCGTACTTTGCAGCGAAGCATCGCTTAAGCTTAAGGAAATATCGTACATCCACAGCGAAGCTTACCCGTCAGGTGAGCTTAAGCACGGAACGATCTCCCTTATTACGGAGGGCGTCGGAGTGTTTGCTATCGCAACGGATGACGAGCTGTTTGCAAAAACGCTCGGCAACGTAGAGGAAGCATCCGCACGCGGCGGCGACGTTATCCTCCTTTGCGACAATAAGCTGAAAACGGATAAAAATTACGATATTATCCCGTGCGAAATACCCGAAAAAATATTTGCACCGTTCATCGTTGCACCGAGATTCCAGTATTTCTCATACTGTGTAACGACAATAAAGGACCTCGACCCCGATATGCCGAGAAACCTTGCAAAATCCGTAACGGTTGAATAATTGCTTCATAAAGGCTCACAGAAAATTTCTGTGAGCTTTTTTTGCCCGCAGATCTTACCTTTTAGCCGATGCGGAATATGCTCTTTACGAGAAAAGAGAGCGTATTATGGAAAACATCTATTTTATCTCTTATCTCTTATGTATTATCTATTATCTCATTTTTGCCCCCATACATCATATGGGTCGTCGTGGGCGCCGACCCCTACATTTAGGCTCCCTCCGGGAGGGAGCTGGATTTTGCGAAGCAAAAGACTGAGGGAGTGTGCGAAGCACAACTCGCCTGTGGCGAACTTCACGTGAAAAAGCCACACATCACTTACCGCAGGTAAACATCACTTTTTTGATACTTGTTTCATTTAAAACTTTACACGATAGATTTCCAAAGGAAATCAGCGCACTGTGGGGGGTGCAGGCGGGCGCTTTACTTCTACCGTCGGGTGCAAGAAACAATTCCGAATGTAAATTTTTGGTTGAAACAAAGTACTACTATACTATAATAGATAGTTATATATATAATTAAATTATTTTATAAAAGTTATTGTAATTTTACTTATTTTGTGGTATAATATACTCGATATAATATTGCTTAACAAAGGAAACAATTAATGAACACATATGAAGATATATGGGAAGGTGTTTTAAAGGAGCTGAGGAAGGAATTTTCGGAGATAAAGATAAATTCCTGGTTTTCGGGTATGCAGATAGTTGATATCGAATCCGAATACGCTATCCTTATGACACCGACTGCCGCCACCGTGGATTTCGTAAGAAGCGAAACGAGAGTGCTTGAAAGAGTTTTGTACAGCGTCCTCGGTGAATTTAAAGTTATTTACATTTATGCACTCGACAAGGATTCGAAAAATCTGCGTCAAATAAAAGAAGATATAGAGTACGATCTGCAGAATCCCGAATTCAACGGCGACGTTTATCAGCGTCCGTCACCGAGAACGGGCAAAAAAGAAATAAGCAACATCGGAATGCCGATAATAAACGACAGCCGTGAGCTTGATTTCTTTACAAGCGATACGAAGCCGAAGGAAAAGGAAGAAGAAACGGAAGAAGCCATTCTTTCTTCAAAGATCAACTTCAAAACGACGATAAACAAGGATTACACCTTTGACAACTACATAGTCGGCTCGTCAAACAGATTCGTATATAATGCTTGCTACGCCGTTGCAACGAATCCGTCAACGGCATGGAACCCGCTTTTCGTATACGGTCCGTCGGGACTCGGCAAGACGCATCTTTTGTATGCCATTACAAACGAGCTTTTAACGAAAGACCCGACACTCAAAATAATTTACGTCAAGGGCGAAGAATTCACAAATCAGCTTATAGAAAGCTTGAGAACGAAGAACGGCCCCGTTATATTCAGAAACAAATACCGTTCCGTCGACGTTCTTCTTATCGACGACATACAGTTTATCGCAGGCAAGGTGAGCGTTCAGGAGGAATTCTTCCACACCTTCAACGCTCTTTACGAGGAGCACAAGCAGATAATCCTCACCTCGGACAAGTCGCCGCGTGACATCGAAACGCTTGAGGACCGTTTGCAAAACAGATTCGAAATGGGACTTATTGCCGACATTCAGCCGCCGGACTACGAGCTGCGTGCCGCAATTATAAGAAGCAAGGCGGAATCCTACAATATGGACGTACCTGCAGACGTTGTAACGCTTTTGGCTGAAAGTCTGAGCCGTAACATCCGTCAGATAGAAGGCTCGCTTAAGCGAATAGCCGCAAAAAGCTCGCTTTACGGCGTTCCGATAACGTACGACATGGCTAAAAAGACGATCGCCGACATGATGAATATCGACGTTTCACCGCAGGTATTGGTGGACAGAATATTCAAGATCGTCTCCCGCCGTCTCAACATTGAAGAAAATGAGATAAAGAGCAAGTCGAAGCGCAAGGAGATAACGAACGCACGTCACATCGTGATCTATCTCATAAGAAAATACACTCCGTACTCACTTAAACAGATCGGCTCGCTTTTCGGACGTGATCATTCCACAATTATCAACTCCGTTGACGTTGTGGAAAACAAAATCAAGTCAGAACCGCTGTTTGAGAGGGAAATTTCGGAAATCGAAAGCGAAATCAAGCTGTAAACCACATAAAATGTCACATAGTTTTACACATTTTCCACATAGTTTTCCACATTTCCGGGTTAAAAAGCAGAAAAAACGGTTGATATAAAACCCTGTTTACAACCCTGTTGAAAACTTTGGGATTTCCGTGTTGATAAAATTTTGATACCGTGTTGATAAAAAAACGTCGGATGAAAAAGAAAAAGGTCAAAGAATATACTCAACATTTCATCAAGACGGAATAAACAGTAAATCAACACACGCAAAACCGAAAAAATACTGTGTTTCAGAGGGTTTTGAAGGATATCCACATTTTCAACACCCCCTACTACTACTACTATTTTTCATAACTATTCATATCTATCCATATCATAAGGAGAACCAATGAGGATATTATTTGATAAACACGTACTGCTGAACGCCTTGATACCTGCAATGGGTGCCGTATCGACAAGAGGCGAAAATAAAATAATACAGGGCATAAGACTCAAAACGATAGGCTCGGACAGATGCCTTATATCGTCGTTTGACGTTGAAAAAGGCTTCCAGACGGAAATTGATGCCGACGTGCAAAAGCCCGGCTGTTATATAATAAACGCACAGAAGCTTCTGAACATCACGAAGAATATGCCCGACGATATACTTATAGACGTGAGTGAAAAAAATATCGCCAAGATATCATCCGGAAACAGTAAATTCGAAGTCGTATGTATGGAAGGAAACCTTTTCCCGGGACTTCCCGAGCTTTCGGGTGACTACTCCTTTTCAATAAGCCAGAAAACGCTTAAAAGGATAATTTCACAAACGTCTTTTGCTGTTGCGGACAATCACCAGAAATTACAGCTCAACGGCGCATACTTCCAGATAAGAGATGAAAATATCAAAGTAACTGCACTTGACGGCTTCCGCTTTGCTCAAAGATACGAAGACTGTGAAATGGAAAATTTCAACGTCGACGGCTCTTATATGAACCTTAATTTTATAATAGCAAGACGTGCACTTCCCGAAATACAGAAGTTCTTACTTGATACGGATGATAAAATAAAGGTCGTCAAAGGTCTTAAACACATAATGTTTATGCGTGACGGAATGGTATTTTACACAAGACAGATAGACGGCGATTATATAGAATACGAAAGATTTATACCGAAGGATTGCCCGATATCGCTTGAAATATCGACTCACAGCCTTACGGAAAGCCTTGAAAGAGCCCTTCTTGTAACCGAGGACAGCGACGCAGGCAGAGTAAAGAGCAGCGTTATGCTGAACGTATACGGCGATAAGCTCAAGATATCGTGCGTATCGGTCGTAAATAAAGTATACGACGAGATACCGTGCAAGCACGAAGGCGAGGATCTTGAAATAAGCTTTAACTGCCGTTTCCTGCTTGACAGCTTCAGAGCGATAGATACGGATACCGTAAGACTTCAGCTTTCAACGCCTTTGTCAAGCATGCTGATAACACCCGTTGACGAGGATGACAAGTCCTATATGTATTTCGTATTCCCCGTAAGACCTCAGCAGAACAACTGATTTGATACTTAAAAAAGCTGAAATAAAGGCTTACAGAAATTTATCCGACGTATCCGTTTGCTTTGAAGACGGAATAAACGTCATTTGGGGCGATAACGCACAGGGCAAAACGAATCTGCTTGAAGCGGTGTACATATTCGCCAGGGGTAAGCCTTACAGAATGAAAAAGGAATCGGACGTCGTACCGTTCGGTAAAAACGCATCGAGCGTTGAAATATTATATTCCTCATACGGACACGACACGGAAATGTCCGTGGAGTATTTCAAAAATCAAAAAAGACGGATGAAGATATCGGGCGGAGAAATAACGAAGGCGGCTGAATTTATCGGTAATTTCAAAGCCGTTCTGTTCTGCCCGGAGCATTTGTCAATAATAAAGGATTCACCCGGTCAAAGACGTAATTTTCTCGATATTGCAATATCGCAGACTGATAAAAAATACGTCTATATGCTCAAAAAGTACAACAAGCTGCTGATGCAGAGAACGGCACTGCTCAAAGACTGCATAAGTCTTGACGGTGCAAATTCAGCGGTTTTTGAAGCGTTTGCCGAGCAGATAGCAGAACCCTGCAGATACATAACCGAAAAACGCGTACAGTACTGCGGAAGGCTTGACTTTTATATGAAAAATTCGATGGCTGAAATGAGCGAAGGACGGGAGACCGTAAACATAAGCTACGAGAGCTGCTTTGAAGATGAAATAACGCTTGAAGGCGCAAAAAATATGTATCTTGACTTTTTAAGCCGTGAAATACAGTATAAAACGAGTCTTTACGGTCCGCAAAGGGACGATATGGAAATAACGGTAAACGGCAGATCGTCGAGATTTTACTGCTCGCAGGGACAGCAAAGGTCGCTGTCGCTTTGTGCAAAGCTTGCAGAAGGAGAAATATCGAACGAGGAAACGGGAGAATACCCCGTGTACCTTTTCGACGACGTCTTATCGGAGCTTGATTCGAAGCGTACGTCGTACCTATTGTCAAAGCTTGAAAATAAACAGGTGATAATCACATCCTGCAACGAGGAGCTTTTCTCACCGTTTGATATCAAAAACAAAGTCCGTATAAAAGACGGACACGTGATAATTTGAAGTATTGATATGATACCGTACAATAAAGATCTCGTATCAAATGCAAAAGAGCTTCGCAAAAATATGACACCCGAGGAAAAGCATCTGTGGTATGATTTTTTGAAAAGACTACCGCTTAACGTAAGGCGTCAGCATAATATTGAAAATTATATAGTTGACTTTTATATTGCGGATAAAAAGACGGTAATTGAAGTTGACGGACGTCAGCATACATCGCCCGAAAACAAGGAAGCAGATAAAAAAAGAGATGAAGAATTGAAAAAATGGGGTATTACCGTACTGCGATATTCAAATGAAAGTATAAGAAATAACTTTATTTACGTCACGGATGATATATTAAAAAAATTCGGACTTGAATATAAAGATTTAAAGCCTTTAAAGTGATATTTGAAGATTATCGCATAACCAAGCCTTCTCCGGTGGGAGAAGGCAAGGTGTAATTTTAAAAAGAGCTGCGTTGATTGGTGTTACGATAGTTAATTTAGTTATCACTTCGAACACCTCATCCGTCATCCTAACGGATGCCACCTTCTCCCACTGGAGAAGGCTGAATGTAGGGGTCGACGTCCTCGGCGACCCGTATCAACGTAGGGCGGGGGCTTGCTCCCACCGTTTCGAAAAAATCCGATGAATGATGAATCGACACCTCATCCGTCATTCACTTCACCGGGGAAGGTAAAGCATAATTTTTAAAAGAGCTGTGTTGATTGGTGTTACGATAGTTAATTTAGTTATCACTTCGAACACCTCATCCGTCATCCTAACGGATGCCACCTTCTCCCACTGGAGAAGGCTGAATGTAGGGGTCGAC
>JAZQBL010000030.1:0-44850 GCA_045545665.1 Eubacteriales bacterium | reverse complement strand
GTTTCGGTAGGTGTTGCGCCAAGAGCAAGAGAAGCATCTTCATATTCCTTCGGTACAGCATCCAGTGATGTGATAGACACCTTTATGATGTTCGGTAGTATCATTATGGCAAGCACGATAATTGCCGCAAGCAAGCTTGCTCCGTCAGGCACATTAAAAATCTCACGAATCGCCGGCACGAGTACGAGCATACCGACAAGGCCGTACACAACCGAAGGAATACCTGCAAGCAGGTTGACTGCGGCTTCAATAACGGCTCTGACCTTCTTGTTTGCTACCTTTGAAAGATACACGGCGGTAAAGAAGCCGATCGGAACACCAATCAATATTGCGCCTGATGTTCCGTACACGCTTGTCAATATAAACGGCAATATACCGTACTTCGGCTCGGCGGCGGTCGATGCCCACTCTTTGCCGAAAAGAAATTCAAAAAGTCCGATCTCCCGAATTGCAGGAATACCCGATATGATCAGATATACCGTTATGAGCAGAACACAGCCGACGGTTATCAAACCGAGTATGAGAAATATGCCGTGTACGATATTCTCAAATAATCTGTTTTTCTTCATAATTAACCTCTTAAAGCGACGGCTTTAACGGTCGTCGCTTTGTTATAATTAGTTTGCAGCAACTACACCTGCGCCGCTGATGATCTCGTTTGCCGCGGAGGATGTAATGTAATCAAAGAATTTCTGAGCACTCTCGGAGAGTGTTGCATCCTTCTTGGTTACAAGAACGAAGGGACGCTGTACGACGTAGCTACCGTCCTTGATGGTTTGCTCGCTTGCCGCAACACCGTCAACCGTAAGAGCCTTTACAGTATCCTTGACAGATGCAAGAGAAGCATAGCCGATTGCACCGGGATTGCTTGCAACAGTTGTGATAACGTCGCCTGTAGAGGTAAGTTCCTGTCGGTAATCACATTTATCTTTCGTGCCTGTAATATCCTCAAAACCGTCTCTTGTACCGCTGCCTGCTTCACGACCGACGAGTACGATCTCAGCATCATCACCGCCGACTTCTTTCCAGTTCTTGATTTCACCCGTGTAGATCTTTGCGATAGTTTCAACATCAAGATCGGAAACGGGATTGTCGGGGTTTACTATAATTGCAATACCGTCATAAGCGAGTACCGTACCTTCAAGACCTTTTGCTTTTTCTTCATCCTTGAGATCACGGCTTGCAAGACCGATGTCGCATCTGCCTTCCTGCACTGCCTGAATACCTGCGCCGGAGCCGGTAGCGTTGTAGGTTACTGTAATACCGGTGTCTGCTTCAAACGCTTCACCCAAAGCACCGATAACCTTGTTCATGGAGGTGGATCCATCTGTTGCAACTGCTTCTTTGTTACCCCCGCAACCGACGAGCGCACCTGCGATAAGCATTACTGTTGTGAGTAAACTAATGATCTTTTTCATTTTTAAATTCTCCTTTTGTTTTATTATTGGCATTTTATCCGTCGTTTTTCTCGACTGCGGTTATATTTTAACCGTTCGCTGTAAAATCCGTAATCAAACAGGTGTAAAATCGGAGTAAAAGAAAAGCGCCGCCGTAATACGAGCGACGCCATCAATATTGGCTTTCACATCAAAGTATTTTATACAAAGGAAAGATACTTTTTGGTATATTCGGTGTATTTTTCTCTGTAGAACTCGCTGTCGCTTCTGAGCAGTTTCAAGGACTCGTGCAGATTCATATTCTGTTCTTTGGTGTCCATAACGCAACCTGCGATGTTGGAACAGTGATCGGATACTCTTTCCATATTTGTAATGAGGTCGCTCCACACAAAGCCTGCTTCAATACCGCACTCACCTACACGTAAGCGGTCGATATGACGGGTACGGAGAAGCTCTTTCATTCTGTCGATGACCTGTTCTAACGGTTCTACAAGATTTGCCTGTTCAGCGTTGTTCTCTGCAAATGCGCCATACGAGAGCGTTACGATTTCAGTAGTTGCCGCACACAGCGAATCCATTTCCGCTTTTGCACCTTCAGAGAACACGATTCCTTTTTCACGCATTTCCTCTGCGGATTCAAGAATATTTACGGCGTGGTCGGATATGCGCTCAAAGTCGCCGATCGCTTTCAGCAGCATTGATGCCATTGCACCTTCGTTTTCATTAAGCTGTTTCATACTGAGCTTTACAAGATAACTGCCGATAACATCTTCAAGGTGGTCCGTTTTGTCTTCCGCTTCACGAATTGCTTCGGCTTTTGTTTTGTCATAAACAGCAAGACAATCCACACCCATTGTCAAAGCATCGGTCGCAACCTTTGCCATCTCGCAGGTAAGGTTGTACGCACATTCGAGTGCGATCGCGGGAGTTGAGAGAAGTCTTTCGTCAAGCTCGGAAACTTTTTCAGGCATCTTGGAATCGGGAACGAGCTTATACGCCAATTTTTCAAGGAGTCCCGACATAGGCAACAAAAGCAAGGTGCATACGATATTAAAAATTGAGTGTACTGTTGCAATGCCTGCAAAGGAAGCGGATTCGTTCAGTAACGCCGGTGCAAACAGTACGTTGACGAGCGAGAATGCAACAAGACACACAGCAGTTCCTATAATATTGAATGATAAATGCACAAGTGCCGCACGTTTAGCGTTCTTTGTCGTACCGACAGAAGAAATCATTGCGGTAACACATGTACCGATGTTCTGTCCCATAATGATCGGAATCGCCGCGCCGTAGGAAACGGCACCGGTAGCCGCAAGTGCCTGCAAAATACCGACTGATGCGGAGCTGGACTGGATAATGGCAGTGAGGATCGCTCCTGCAAGAACACCGAGAATAGGATTCTTGAACATGATAAACAATTCCCCAAACGCGGGAACGTCTCTGAGTCCCGAAACTGCACCGGTCATCGTTTCCATACCGAACATAAGAGTTGCAAATCCGAGAAGCACCATACCTATGTCTTTCTTCTTGTTGCTCTTGGTGAACATAAAAAGCACGATACCGATGAGCGCAAGGATAGGTGTAAAAGAAGAAGGCTTCAGCAGCTTCAAGAACATATTACTGCCTGAAATACCGCTAAGACTCAAGATCCACGCTGTAACGGTAGTACCGATATTAGCACCCATAATAACGTGAATGGCCTGTTTCAGATTCATAAGTCTTGAATTAACAAAGCCAACGACCATAACTGTTGTAGCAGACGAGCTCTGAATAACCGCTGTAACACCGAGACCGGTAAGCAATCCGGCAATCTTTCCGGAGGTCAGCTTGCCGATCATGATCTCAAGTTTACTGCCTGCGCTTCGTTCCAGAGCACCGCCCATAAGATTCATTCCGAAGAGGAACAAAGAAAGTCCGCCTATAAGCGTAAGTACGTCAAAAATATCCATTTTCACAACCTCATATCTTTATGATCTGTTTTACTGAATGCATTTTACTTGCATTTTACGGTTATTTTACAAGGCGGGTGTAAAATCGGTAATCATATCCGTGTAAAATCGATGTAAAACAAAAAGACGGCAAAGAGGTTTTTCTTTCTAACGTCATTAATATTCATAGTCATCAAAATCGATCAACAGAAAATTTTGAGCGGCACGGCTTGCGCAATAAATTTTTCGGAGTAATATAGGATTTTAGCAAATAGGTCAAGTAGGAATCGTTAATATACGGAAATTCGGCCCGCACGTAGATTCGTTTTACGTGTGGATATTTTTCTTTTAATTTGGTCACGAGATCGAGACAAAGGCGCTCAAACTCCGATTTACTGCCGAATAAACGATATTTTGTATTAAAAATCCTCTATTTCAACGAATATCCAGCAATACAACTTGACAAATTGGCAAGTTGATGATATACTATAATTGCTATTTAAGATAGCGGAGAAAGGAGAGAGGTACTATGGGAAAGGATTTAGGTTTGCGAATAACGGAAACTTTGCAAAAACGAGGAATGACCCAAAAGGAGTTGGCATTGCGCATTGGAGTGACCGAAGCTGTTGTCTCGAGATATATATCCGGAGACAGAGATCCTAAGCCGGAAGCTTTGGCAAACATCGCAACCGCACTCAATACTACGTCGGATTATTTACTTGGCATTGAAAAGGAAGAATTTGATCACCCGAGAATCCGCCGTATGATTGCAAGAAATGCCTCAAAAATGACGGAAAAAGAAAGAAAAGAACTGATCGACGCATTATTCGGGGAGGAATAATATTGGGAATTTCTTTATCACACGCACGGTACGAAAAAATCAAACAGATAATCGTTGATCTCTTTGTTCAGTACGATATTCGCTGTATTCCTGTCAGCGCCTTTGAGGTGGCAACGAAAATGGGAGTTCCTGTCATCCCCTACTCAGCAATACCGGAAAACAAGCGCCATCTTCTTTACATGGAAAGCGAAGATGGGTTTGTGGTAGAAAAAACTGAAGGAGAATGGTATATCTATTATAACGACCAAAAGGAATACGGAAGAGTCAACAATACCATTATGCACGAAATCGGGCATATCGTTTTGGACCACAGTGAAGATAGTGAGCTTGCTGAAAAAGAGGTAAAATTCTTTGCCAAGTACGCTCTTGCACCTCCCGTTCTTATCCACAAGCTCGGTCTCAAAGACGCACTTGAGGTTTACGAGCATTTTGATATCAGCATTGAGGCTGCCCGTTATGCTTATAAGTACTATCGAAAATGGCTGGCTTTTGGTGGAAAAGACTATACCGACTATGAATTACGATTGCTTCGACTTTTTAACGAGGCAGTATAATAAATGCTGTAAAAAGGAGTGATGCTCTATGATTTACCGTAACATCAAGGGTTGCGCCAACAACGCTTGATGACTTCAAAAACAACTAAAAGAAGGATATGCTAAAGCATGCCACTTAGATGCAAAGATGAGTGTTTTAGCCTACCCTTTCTTAACTGTTGCCTTTTTTGGCAAAATCACATTACCTCGTTAAGAGGAGAAAGCGCAAAACACTTATGTATAAAACAATTTATGATGACGGTTTTCAATCGTATCTTGTAGAAGGAGCCACCTTTATTGGAAATCCTTCTATGCCAGCTCTTATGGAGCTTAAAAACACTCAAATTCCTAAAGATATAATCCCTTTTGATAAGGCAAAACGTGCGCCAAACAAAAGGGCTTATGTGCACTTTTATCTACACGACACAAAATTCCAATCAGTGTTGCAATGCACATCAAAATATCTTGACCTATTAAAACAATTTGATGGTGTTATTTCGCCCGACCCTACGTTACTGATAGGTCAGCAGGATTACCTTCAGCAAACCAATACCTATCTTAATCGTGCTGTTGCGTTTTATCTACAAAAGAACGGAATCCCTGTTATTCCAAACGTAAGATGGAGCGACGAGAGCAGCTTTGCTTACTGTTTTACCGGAGTACCTAAGGAATCTATCGTTTCAGTAAGCACGCACGGATGCATACACACACGAGAACAGAAGGAAGTGTTCAAAAAAGGACTTTCAAAGATGATAGAAGTCCTTCATCCAACCGACGTGATCGTTCACGGGAAAATGCCCGATTATATTTTCTCCGAATATAAGCACTTAACACGCTTTCACCGTTATCCAAGTGAATTTGAAAGAACTCACGAAAAGGCGGGTGACGATTGATGGGCACTTCATATAAAGGTAATTCCCCAACTTTTCGAAGCATCGGCGAAAATGTTACTGCCTTAAAAAATAATTATACTTTCTCGGACGGTTACTTCGGGAGAAAGGGTGAAAGCAGCACAAATTCTCGCGTTCGCAATATCGAATCAGCGGATCCCCATGCAACAGCAAAAGAATTTTATAACAAAGCCGCATACGGTGGTATAGAAAGCGATATTTACAATAAAAAGACCGGAGAGGTCATCGGTCAAAAAACAAAATTGGCTGATGGAAGTATAATTTCTTGGCGTGATGTTTCTTCTTCCGACGGAACTCCTGCCGTTGAAATAAATATCGAGCAAAGTACTTCAAACGGTGGGGTTAAACAGCAAAAAATTCATTTTGTAAAGGAGAAATAATATGAAAAGAATAGATATTCGTCTCAAAGAAGATGAGATTCAGTTTCTTCGTAGTCTCATTGGAAACGAACTCAAAGCAATATATCATGATGAGTTTAATTTCGTAAATTCATCCTCCCAAGTTGTCGGCTTTGAAACTGCTACAGCAAACTTCTATCTATATAGCTTTACCGAGCCACAGGATTATTACGGAACAACCGAAGACGTAGCTATATGGAGTGTCGAAGATACAAGGTATCCCTTGCTCAATTCAAAAATCCTTGTTAATTCGCCAATCAATCAAAAAGTTTGCTCCATTCAGCTGATTCAAGAGAATCAACGTCTATTTAAAAATGGAATTCAAATCTATGACGTTTGGGTAACACGAGGTATCATAATCGATTTTGGAGACAGGCAAATATCTTTTGAAAAAGCCATTTGGTTTTCAGAGGAAATTTACATCCAAAAAGGGTATGATCTAATCAAAAAATTTGCTTCCACAAACAATTTTGTTGAAAGCGATTGGGATATCGGTATAACAGCAGAATGCTCCAGATCTATTGATATTCTATAACCAAATGATATTCTCACAAAAAAGCACCAAGAAGCTACGCCAATAGCTTCTTGGTGCGTGTGATATGCTAAAGCACACCACTTAGATGCAAGTATATTATATCACGAATTTTTAAAAATTCAACACATTTTTTAAAAAAACTCAAAAAATGTGCGAAAGTCAAAGCTGCAACCTTCGAGATGCGGCTTTCTTTTTTTCTGTAACTCGTTCATTCCTACAAATTCAGGGCGATTCCAACAATGAAGTAAAGTAGGTTTTCTTCATAAAAGTCCTCCAAAAAAGAGCAAGCCCTTACCGTTGGAGTGGTAAAGGCTTGATATTTTTTGAAAACATCGCCCTATTTTGCCAAAATTAACTTCGGGAGACTTACGGACAATAACGAGACCCCCGTAAGCTGATATCGTTTGGCGTAAATTTGGCGTAAGTTAGCGTTTTTTGAGATATGCAGTTTCGGGGAAACTCGCATAAAATAAGGCTTTTTTGGACTTTTTTTAGTCGATTGGCTTCATTGTCGGGAAAAGGAGAACGTCGCGTATGGAATAGCTATCTGTAAGAAGCATAACGAGACGGTCAACACCGAAGCCGAGTCCACCTGTGGGGGGCATACCGTATTCAAGCGCCATGAGGAAGTCTTCATCGACCTCAGCATTTGCTCCGGTTGCACGTTTTGCCGCTACCTGGCGTTCGAATCTGTCACGCTGATCTATCGGGTCGTTAAGCTCGGAGAAAGCGTTACCCATTTCTCTTGCGTAAATAAAGAACTCAAAACGTTCTGTAAACGCGGGATCTTCGGGTTTTCTCTTTGCAAGGGGAGAAATTTCAACGGGATAATCATAAATAAACGTAGGCTGTATAAGCTTATCTTCAACGTATTCGTCAAAGAATGCCGCAAGAACGTCGCCCTTTGCGGCGTTAGCTTCAACCTCTACACCGCGTGCTTTTGCTCTGTTACGCGCGTCCTCGTCAGACGTCCATTCGTAATAATCTTCGCCCGAATACATCTTAACAGCCTCAACCATTGTAAGGCGCTTCCAGGGGGATGCCATATTGATCTCTGTTCCCTGATACGTTATAACGTCGCTTCCGCATATCTTCTTCGTTATATGGACGTAAAGCTCTTCAACGAGGTCCATTATCTCGTGATAATCCGCATATGCCTGGTAAAGCTCAATGGAAGTAAACTCGGGGTTATGTTTGATATCCATACCTTCGTTACGGAAAATTCTGCCTACTTCGTACACCTTATTGAATCCGCCTACGATAAGTCGCTTCAAATAAAGCTCTGTTTCGATACGGAGATACATATCTATATCAAGTGCATTATGATGTGTAACGAAAGGACGAGCGGATGCACCTATCTCAAGTGTATGCAAAACAGGTGTATCGACTTCAAGAAAGCCTTTTTCGTCAAGGAATGCACGAAGCTCTCTTATTATCTGTGAACGCTTTACAAACGTATCCTTTACTTCGGGATTTACAATAAGATCGACGTAACGGCGGCGGTAACGTGTGTCCTGATCCTTGAGGCCGTGCCACTTTTCGGGAAGCGGGAGCAAGGATTTTGTCAAAAGCTCAAGCTTTTGAGCGTGAATGGATATTTCTCCTCTTCTCGTTCTGAACACAAAGCCTTCAAGTCCTATAATATCACCGATATCCCACTTTTTATAGGCATCAAAAACGTCTGCTCCGACGTCGTCTATCTTAATATACGCCTGTATTCTTCCTGTAGAATCCGCAATATCGATAAAGTTGGCTTTACCCATATCACGTCTTGACATTATTCTGCCGGCTATTCTTACCGTCTGATTTTCATATTCTTCAAACTTTTCTTTAATGACAGCCGCTTCTGCCGTAACGTCGTACTTTGTTACTTCGAATGGATTCTTTCCGTCATTCTTTAACGCATCGAGCTTTGCTCTGCGTATAGCAAGCTCGGAGGAAACGTCAATTTCTTCCGTTTGCTCAACGTTGTTCAATTCTTCGCTCATTTTATTCAGATCCTTTCCACGTTAAGACTGTAATTATTTGCTGATATCGAGAATAACTATTTGCAGATCTCCTTTAGGAAGGCGCACCGTTACGTTGTCGCCGACCTTTGCACCGATAATTGCTTTACCGATAGGCGAGCTGTCGGAGATCTTATTCTGGAACGGGTCTGCTTCCGTTGAACCGACGAGATAATATTCGATGATATCATCAAAATTAAGGTTGTGTATCTTTACTTTTGCACCGACACTTACTCTGTCAGTCGTTATATCATCATCGGAAACGACCTTCATTCTTGAAATCTTGTCTTCAAGCTCTGCTATCTGCGCTTCTACCTGTGCCTGCTCTGTTCTTGCTGCGTCGTATTCTGCATTTTCCGACAAGTCACCGAAAGAACGTGCAACCTTGACGCTCTCTCTTACTTCATTTCTTTTTGTTGTGCGAAGATACTCAAGCTCTTCCGTAAGCTTTTTATATCCTTCTTCTGTTATTGTAATAATGTTATCTGCCATTGGTTTATCCTCACTTTATATCATTAATTATTTTAAAAGTTCAATTGCAAATTTGAGCTGGTCGTCGTCCTCCACGGGAAGCTTATACAGGCTTATTTGAGAAGCTTCGTGCGAAAGGCTTACCTTGTGGTCGGGTATTATTCCCTCCCCGTCGAAATTATCCGATTTAGGGGGATAATACAATGCTGTCGAAATATAAATATGTGATCCGTCACTTAAAGCAAACGGGGTCGAAACGGAACCCTTGCCGTGCGTCTTTTCCCCTATCGAAACAGCCTTTCCGTAATCGGAAAGTGCGGATGTGAAAAGCTCGGCAGCAGAAGCCGTATTGCCGTTGACAAGAACTGCCATCGGCATATCAACGGATGCTTTATCGGATCTATACTCCTCCGTCTTCCCTTTTTTATCTTTTATCGTGAACATAATCCCTTCAGGTAAAAGATAATCAAGCGTTTCAACTATAGACGTTAAGGAGCCGCCTCCGTTATCTCTGACATCAAATATTATGCTTTCAGCGCCCTGACCTTTCAGATCTATTATGGCGTTTTTAAGTTCTGTTGCCGTATTTTTATAGAAATTGGTTATTTTTATATAAGCAATTCCGCTTACAAGCTTATATTCGACGGTAGTTGCGGTATACTCATTTCGAGTGACTGTAATGTCCTTTGTTGTCATCGTGTCCTTTTTCTGGACTGTCAAAACAACGTTTTCGCCGATCTCACCGAGTATCATATCAGTTGCGGTCGCGTAACCGACGTCGGAGACCTTTGAGCCGTCAACTGAGAATACGAGATCTCCCTGCTCGATTCCCGCTTTGCTTGCAGGACTGTTTTCGTAAACTCTGTACACCTCTATCGCATTTGCTTCTCCGTTGAAGCCGACGATGATTCCTATTCCGACGGATCTGTCGTTGAGCTGTTCGGTGTACGCTTTGTATTCTTCAGCTGTATAATAGTGGCCGTATCTGTCACCCGTGCCGTAGATATAACCCTGAATAAGGCCGTTCAGTATATCCTCATCAGTAAAATCGTATATAAAATTCTCTTTATATATCTGACTGATCTCGTTTATTTTAGCATTGGAAAACGTATTTGAAAGCAGGCTGTTCATCTGTCTTTTATACATTTGTCCGACTGCGAGATACGTTATTTGAAACACCAAAATCGCTACGAGTATAAGAGATATGGCGAGTGTGAAATAGGATACCGAGCGTTTTTTCTTCTTACACTCGTTTGCCGTATCGACTTTTTCAATTATTTCTTCAGTATTATTTACGCTATTATTTTCTTCCATATGCACCGTTCTTTCTAAATGTTATAACAAACTTACCGAGGCTGCCGCATAAGCGATAGCCTCGTATATAATTATGTATTAAAAATACTTCTTTAATTTAGAGAACAGTGTCGGGTAAAAGTCAACGGGATTTACGTAATTTCCCTTGAGATTGATAACCGCAAAATGCAAGTGGTTACCGGTCGAAGCGCCCGTTGTTCCGACAAGAGCGATGACTTTTCCCTGCGCTACTCTGTCACCGACGCTTACCAAAAGCTTTGATGCGTGAGCATAAAGCGTTCTGTAACCGTTATCGTGAAGAACAACAACGTAATTACCGAGTGTTCTGTGTGTCGTTGCAATAATGACTGTACCGTCATCAACTGCATATATATTATTACCTGCAGGAAGTGCAAGGTCAACGCCGTGGTGGTTTATAAAGCTGGAACCGCCAAACGGGTCGTCTCTCGTACCGAAAGGACTTGTCCATTTACCTTTACTGTAATCGACAGGCCATATCCAGTCGCCCTCTTTTACGATATCCTGCTTGTCTGAAGAAGAAACAGGCTTTTTATTTTGCTCTTTTTTTGCCTCTTCTTCAGCTCTTAGCTGTTCCTGATACTGCTTTTCAAGATCTTCTTTCGTCAACACCTGATTGTTCTTTTTATCAACGAGTGACTGGATCTCATCGAGAATATCCATTTCATACTGTTGATACTCTTCTTCCATCTCAAGTGCCGTTTCTTTATCCTTTTTCAAATCCTCAAGCAACTGTATTGCTTCTTCGGAAAGCGCATCGACGGTTTCTTTTGTTTCGGTAAGGTCCGTCATATTCTGACTTTGAAGAGTTTTCATATCTTCAAGATCCGATATCTGGCTTTCATAGGTGACTATAAGATTTTCCGTACTGTCAAGCAAATACTGCTCATAATCAAGTATACTGCCGATATATTGAATGTTAAGAATAAAGTCCGATATAGAGCGGGATGTCAAAAGTATCTCAATGTATTTCAGCTTTGTCGAGCCCTGCTCATAATTGTTTCTGAAAAATTCAATAAATACCGCTTCCTGCTCTTGCAGCTGCGTTTTTGTTGACTCGACCATTTGAGTTTTGAGTTTTATATCCTCCTCACATGCTCTTATCATATCTTCAGTTGCAAGCACCTGGCTCACAAGATATTCAAGCTGCAAATCAAGCAGTTCCTTACGTTTTTGAGCAGAAGCCGTATCAGCAGCAAGCTGTTTAAGCTGTTCTTCGATTTCCTTCTGCTTTTTGTAAAGATCGTCACGATCGCCCTTAAGCCTGTTTATTTCAGCTTGAGTACTTGCGATCTCCGATTCGATCTTGTTTATATCGCCCTGCGAAACCTTAGCCGCATTCACTGATACAGGCGACAAGAGCATAACCGATGCCAAAAGCAAGACGATTAATTTCTTAAACTTATTTACCATATATTTCTCCTGTTTTTACACCTTTACATTTCTTGCCAATGATATCTTGCTTCCTATGATACACGTTAAAAGTGCGATTATCAAATATCCTATAAGTGTCGGCAACCATATTTCGGAAAAAGGTGCGATACTTAAAAACGTTGATATTTCCTGTCCCGAATTCATCAATATACTGCAAAGATAACCGTATACAACATACTGTACAAAATAAGCAACAGCCGTAGATATAAGTCCTATAATAACAGATTCAAGCAAGAACGGGAAAGATATAAAGAAGCTTGTTGCACCAACGTATCGCATAACGAGGATTTCTTTTTCTCTCGTTGATATCGCAATGCTGACAGTATTCATGATTATTACCACGGAAATAAACACAAGAACTACCATAAACACCAAAAAGATGATCATTATCGTATCCTTGAGATTCTGCAGTGTGCGAGCGGCATCAGCAGCATCTTTTACGCTTCTTATACCGTCTATTGCAGAAAGTCTGTCACGAAGCTCGGTTATTCCGTTTATATCTTTATATACGACTTTGAATGCGTCAGAAAGAGGATTCTTGTCCACATATACGACCGTTCCGGACTGTTCCGTTTCAGAATAAGTATCCGCTGTAACGGTATCTGATCCGGTCGTATCTTCCGTCACAACGCTTTCCTGAGTCTGTGAGTCCGTAACGGCATCCGTATCCAAAGGTGTTTCTTCATCTTTGAAATCCTTTTCGGGAATCAGCGCCAAAACATCGTCCGTTTGTTCAAAATTTGCAAGCAGCTCTTCGTTGAAGGAAACAGACTCAAGTGAGTCTATATCGGTTATTTCGGAATCGTACTTGATCTCCATTTCAAACGGCACGTCTTCTGCCGATACGGTAATTTTAATATTGAAACTTTCGTTTGTGATATCGCCGTTTTTATCAATTGCAACGGTGGCATAGCCCGAGATCTTCGGTGCTTCTTCAGTCGGTATAACATCTGAAAGATCGAACGCTTCGATTATCGTTTCAGGCGGTATTCCGTTCATCGTAACGGCATAACCATCGTCGGTCTCAAGTACGGTGTACTCAGAAAACTCGGCTAACCAATTCATTTTCTCAAGCTCAATATAATCAAGAGTATAAAAATCTTCAGCTTTCAGCTCTCCGCAGCTCGGTGTCTCACCGCTGAGATAAAATACACCGTCTTTGTAGTATTTAGCATCAGCAAGCTGTCCTCCGAGATAGCTTTCTGATAAAAACTGAGTGTTTTTATTATCACGAATGAGTTTTTCCACACCTTCAATGCCGATCTCATTTTCAAGCATCTTCATAATGATACTCGAAGAATATACGTAACTTTTGTAATCAGCTCTTTTCGCAACAGCATCCGCTACAAGCTTTTTGCCATCTACTGTGATATTGGGGATATCTTCTGTCGGTGCGTCTGTATCGACGGGCTGAGTCTGCGTTACCTCTTCCGTTTCTTCGCCCTTGTTTTCAAAATAATCAAGTATAGCCGGGAAAGAAGCGTACTGTTTTTTCTGTTCTTCAAAAGCAGCTTCTTTTGAAATAAACGTAACGCTCTCTACGTTATTAAGTCCTTTTATGGTCTCTTCTATACGTTTTTCTTCACCATCGGGAAGATCGTAGTCACACATACATACGATTTCATTAAGGCCGTCAAGATCGTTAAGGTTGACATACAAATTGTATATAAGCAAACCGAAAGAACCTGTTACAAGCAGACACGACGAGAGTATCAAAACGGATGCAAGTGTCATAAATCCGTTTCTCACAAGACTGTGAAAGCTTCTTTGTGTGAGGTATGAAAAGCTGTATTTACGCATGGAACATACCTCCCATTCTATCTTCTGTTATAACGCCGTCGGAAATAACGACGACACGTTTTTTAAAGAAGTCGACAAGTTCTTTATCGTGTGTTATGACTATGACAGTTCTGCCGCCTTGATTAAGTTGAACAAGCATATTCATAACATCCATACTCATTTGCGGGTCAATATTTGCCGTGGGCTCGTCCGCGATTATAATTCGGGGGTTATTTGCCATGGCACGGGCAAGAGAAACTCGCTGTTGTTCACCACCGGAAAGCTGTGACGGATAGCTGTCCTTTCTGTGTTCGAGGTTGAGAAGTGAAAGAAGCTTCGGAACACGTTTTTTTATAACGCTGTTCGGTTCACCGATAACACGCATAGCAAAAGCGACGTTTTCGTATACCGTATTCTTTTCAAATAGTTTAAAATCCTGGAAAACAATACCGAGATTGCGTCTGTAATACGGTATCTTGCGGCTTTTGAGGGTGTTAAGGTCGTAGTCGTCAACGTGTATTGAACCTTCCGTCGGTTCTTCCTCGCCGAGCAAAAGCTTCAAAAGTGTTGATTTACCCGCACCCGAACGTCCTACGATAAAAACAAAGCTTTCATCTTCAATGGTCAAATTTATATTTTTTAGTGCAACCGTTCCGTTTGGGTACACCTTGGATACATTATCGAATTTTATCATTGTTTGTCCTTTATAAATTCGGATGATCAGAATTTTGCCGGCTTGCTCGTGAGATACTTCTGAACCATAAGCGCCACCTTAAAGGTTATAGCGTGTTCGAATTCACGCAGATCAAGTCCCGTTATCTTTTTGATCTTATCAAGTCTGTAAACGAGTGTGTTTCTGTGTACAAAAAGTTTTCTCGAAGTTTCCGAGACGTTGAGGTTATTTTCAAAGAACGCCTGTATCGTCATAAGCGTTTCCCTGTCAATGTTTTCAAACGAACCTTTTTTGAATACCTCATTGAGGAACATTTCGCAAAGCGTTGTGGGAAGCTGATAAATAAGTCTGCCTATACCGAGATTTTCATATGCTATTATATCCTTTTCGGTATCAAAGACCTTACCGACTTCAAGGGCGACCTGCGCTTCTTTATAGGAACGTGCAAGGTCACGTACGTTATCCGCCGCAGAGCCGATGCCGATTGCAACCTTCGCAAAAAATTCCGTTGAGAGCATATCGTATATCGACTGCGCGATCTTCATTATCTCCTCGGATTCATATCCGGGCTTCATCTCTTTTACAAGAACTATATCGTTTTCTCCGACACTTATTACGTAATCCCTGCTCTTATCGGGATACATGCTCGTTATCATATCAAAAGGAACTGCCTCGGTCGGTGAAAGGAACTTAACGAGTATCGCAACACGTGTAACCTCGGTTGAAAAATGAAGCTCCTTTGATTTTATGTAGATATCACTCGGAAGAATGTTATCGAGGATTATATTTTTTATAAACGAGGCCTTGTCGTATTTCTCATCGTACAGATTTTTGATATTTGAAAGCGAAACGGCAAGCACGGACGAAATGCTGTCTGCTATCTTGTCATCTCCTTCAACGAAAACTATATATTCTGCTTTATTTGAATTTCCTATAGGTCTGTACGTAAAGCCGTTTGAATAGACAACGTCAGCGGCATAGGCAAGCTCGTCTTTTATACCCTGGTAAGTTTCTCCTATCTTACCAAGCTCCGAGCAGGATATTATTACACCGTTATCGTCTATAACACCTATCACACGGTCGACAGCATCCTTCATTTGATGGATAACACCCTGGAATAATCTGTTTGACATATACACCTCCAAAAACATTTGTATCGCTTATGTGTCTTTTTTTGACACACATCAGTGATTATACACTGTTTTTTGTAACATTTCAACAAGTATTTAAAAATTTTATATAAATTTTCCGACTTTTTATGTCACATTTTCATAAAATTTGTCATAAAACATATTTACAGCTCATATTCGTATATCAAGCACGAAAGCACAAACAGAGGTGCTGTTTCGCATCTGAGTATACGTTTGCCGAGCGTTACTGCAACGGCACCGTTTTCCTTAGCAAATACCGCTTCATCTTCCGTATATCCGCCCTCAGGACCGACAAACACGGATATTTCATTACAGTCATTACGGGAAAGTGCCTGCTTCAGTGTCAAAGAATCTTCAAGCTCGTAGCAAAAAAGCTTTTTACCCTTTGCCTCTCTGACAGCCGTTTTAAAATCCACGGGAGGAAACACGCAAGGTATAACAGCCCTTCCGCTTTGCTTTGCGGCAGACTCGGCAATTTTTGAAAACCTCTCCGTTTTTCTTTTACAGTCCTTTGCATCGTACTTTGCAACACAGCGCTTACTGTCAACAAGCGTTATATCGCAAACGCCGATCTCGGTCGCTTTTTGAATAATAAGATCGAGCTTGTCACCCTTTGCAACCGACTGATACAGATGCAATTTTACATTCGGTTCAGCTGAAGAAACCGTAACGTCCGTTATTTTCGCTATAACCTTTTCCGGCGTAATAGACGTAATGACGCACGTATATTCCCTTTTTTCTTCGTCGCAGACCGTAATAACGTCCCCGGGTCTTGAACGGAGGGAAACGCCTATATGCACACAGTCGTCGCCTTCAATGACGACGCTGTCCGACGTTATATTTTCCGAAGAAAGAAAGAATCTCATTACTCTTTGGAAGCTTCGGGAATTACGATAGCAAGGAATTTGCAGTCCTCTCCGTCTATCGCTATCATTCCGTGGGGCCATTTCGAATTGAGGTAGATGCAGTCGCCCTCGTGAAGTATCTCAACTTTGTCGTTTACGATCATTTTAAGCGTTCCCTTGATTATCATATCGAACTCGTGTCCGTCGTGAACACACATATGAACGGGAGCGTTGAGTGCCTCGTCGCTGTAAGGAACGGTTACCGTGAAGGGCTCTATCTTTCTGTCGCTGAAAAGATACGCCATGTTCTGATAATCAAAGCCTGCACGTCTTTCAACGGGAAGACCTTCTCCTTTTTTTGTAACCGTATAAACGGAAAGCTTGGGAGCTTCTCCCATTATGAGATCCGTAAGGTCAACACGGAGTCTCTGTGCCGCCTTGCACAAAAACGATATCGACATATCGCATTTACCCTGCTCGCACTGTATATACTCTTCTTCCGTCGTATCTGTAAACTTCGCCATATCAGCAGTTGTAAAGCCGAGGATATCACGAAGGTCGGCAAGTCTTTCGCCTATCTGTTTAAGATTGGATATTTCCATAATTATCTCCATTCCGCCGTTTGGCTTTTATCAATTTCAAAGAGGTATGCTGTAAAACGATACCTCGCCTTTTGAATTATACCACAAGTATCAACCAAATGTAAAGTGTAAAATGTTAATATTATTTATTTTATAGTAAAAAATCAGCAAAGTTTACACACTTTGTGTAAGCTTTGCCGATTTTATTCATATCTTGACGTTATATTTGCGTATATGTGTTTCAACGAACTTAATCACAAGTACAAGTAAAATTATCTCAAACGGAAGCATAATAAGATTCTTTGTCAGTCTTGCGGGCAAAAGTGCCATAAACGTATTGCTGTAAAGAACACTGCAACAGAACGTATTCAAAACGATATTGCATATAACGGTGTCTGCCGTTTTAGCCGCTATCATCCTCCACAGCGGAAGCTTTTCACCTGCAAGTCGTTCTCTGTCAAGAAGCAGTCCGTAGAAAAATCCGCTTATGAGTGCAGTAAGTGTAAAGCCCGGAAAAAGCATACCGCCTGCGGGGTTTACTATATAACCTATAATATCGGCGGATGCGCCGAACGCCATTCCCGTTATCGGTCCGTAGAGGTAACCGCACAAAGCGATGAAAACGTACGTAAAGGTTATTTTCATTTCCTGTATCGGCATTATTTCAACGAGAGAAACGACACCCGCAAGCGACAAAAGCAACGCACACATAACGAGCTTCAACGTTCGTTTTCTCGCCGATATCTTCGTGTCGTCCCTCACCTCGCCGCCGAGTTTAAAAATACAAGCGACAAGAACTGCTATAACACCTGCAACGCCTGCACCCCAGAAAAGAATAAATCTTTCAAACGAGGTAGGAATTACAGCCTTCAGTGTAAGATCCGTCTGCTTTACCGCTGAATACGAGAGCATTCTCACGGCAAAAATGACGAACTGCATTATCAGCAGTACGGTACCGCACATAAAAAGGCGGTGATTGTTTTTGAATTTCAACATTGGCATTTCCCTTCCAAACAGATGGAAATTCCCGTATGCAGTTAAAATAAAAACGGAAGAATATAATATCCTCCCGCAAAAAAAACTGTATTATCAGCGGGATGCGGATATAAAATCGCAGCTTTAAGCAATTCGTTCGGCAGACAACTCCCCGTCCTGCCGACACTGTGGGTTCACCACAAACGCTTTATATCCTACTCTGTTTACGTATATTCTACCACCGCATTCAAAAAAAATCTATTGACATAATATATATTTTTCGCAACTTCAGAAAACTTTTTTTGTATATTTTCGACAAATATGTACAGATTTTTTTCGTTTTTTTACTTGATTTTGTTTTCACATAATACACAAAACGTTCTTGAAATTTGCCCCTGTCTAATGTATAATTTCCATAAATATTTAGTTTGAGGTAATTATGGTTTTTTCAAGTCCGGAATTTTTATTTCTTTATCTGCCGCTGACACTCGGAATATATTTTCTCATTCCGCACAAATGGCGAAACGTTTTTCTTCTGATCGCAAGCCTGATATTTTACGGATGGGATGAATACGTTTACATACTGCTGATGGTATTCACCATAATCATTGATTATGCTTGCGGATATTTCGTGGATAAATACCGTGATGACAGAAAAAAGGCAAAGAAAGTACTTGTTTTAAGTGTAGTAATAAATCTTGCCGTTCTCGGATTTTTCAAATATTACGACTTTATCGTCGGAAGCGTGCTGAATCTTATACCCGGTGTCAACATTCCTTTACTCGGGCTTGAGCTTCCCATCGGTATATCCTTCTATACCTTCCAAGCGCTTTCCTACGTTATAGACGTATACAGAGGGGATGCAAACGTACAGAAAAAGATAACTTCCTTCGGTGCGTACGTAACGCTTTTTCCTCAGCTCATCGCAGGTCCTATCGTCCGTTACAAGGATGTTGATGACCAGCTTAATGAACGCAAAGAGTCAATAGACCTTTTCGCTTCGGGTGTCAGAACATTTACTGCAGGCCTCGGAAAAAAGATAATTTTTGCAAATGCAGTCGGTGAAATATGGTATCATTTCCGTGATATGCCGACGGATGAAAGATCGATCCTTGCCGCCTGGTTCGGTGTTATGTGCTATTCTTTACAGCTCTATTTTGACTTTTCCGCATATTCCGATATGGCGATAGGTCTCGGCAAAATGCTCGGCTTCCGTTTCCTTGAAAACTTCAATTATCCGTACATTTCAAAGAGCATTACGGAATTCTGGAGAAGGTGGCATATGTCCCTTTCCACCTGGTTCCGCGACAACGTTTACTTCCCCTTGGGCGGATCGCGTAAAGGCAAATTCAAAACGTACCGCAACCTGTTTATCGTATGGCTTCTTACAGGTATCTGGCACGGAGCGTATTGGAATTACATTCTGTGGGGGCTTTACTACGGAATAATACTTATGCTTGAAAAAGGCTTTCTTCTCAAAGCTCTTGAAAAGATACCTTCGTTTTTCAGGCACGCGTACACGCTTTTGATCGTCTTATTCGGCTGGCTTCTGTTCGTATTTGAAGATATCGGCGCAGGCTTTGAATATTTGAAGAATATGTTCGGAATAAACGGCTCGGGATTTATAAATTCAGCCGATGCATACGAAATAACGAGAAACATCGTATTTGTCATCATTCTCTGCATCGCTTGCACTCCCTTGCCCAAAAAGCTGTTTTACAAGCTTTATTTTTCGGAAAGAAAATTTGCAAACGTATACAGATACGCTGTACCCGCTTGCTGTCTTATATTTCTTGCGATATCAACGGCATACCTCGTTGATTCAAGCTTCAACCCGTTTTTATATTTCAGATTTTAAGATAGGAGGACAATGACTGTGAGTAACCAAAAGCCCGAAGCTGAAGTGCTTCTTGATAAACAGCTTGAATTTTCATCGAAAACAAAAAAAGCAAACGTCATAACCTCCGTATCCTTCGCCGCTGTAATTCTGATAACAGCCGTCCTTTTCTGGATACTGCCCGACAGCGAATACTCGGGCGAAGAAAAAAGAGCGCTCAAACAGATGCCGGAGATATCCGTCAGCAGATTTATAAAAGACTTCAAAACAGAACTCGATGAGATCTTCATGACAAACGAAGAAAAGCAAGCACTTGAAAAAAGCGAAAGCTTATCAGATGAAATATCAGAATACTATGCAGATCAGTTTCCTGCAAGAAACGCTCTGCGTGCACTTAAAGGATATACAGAGATGCTTCTCTGCAAAGGTCAGTCAAACGGCATCATAATATCCGACGGTATGCTTATCGACCCCGACACCGTAACGGGAAGCACGACCGACGAAAACGGCAACAAAACAGACAGAACGACAGACGATGCAAAGAATACCGTAACAAAAAACGTAAGCTTCATTGCATATCTTGATAAAATGCTGAAAGACACGGATGTTTCGATTCACACGGCTTTGGCGGGAAGGACGACTGACGTTTACGAAAACAGTCTTCCCTGCTTGTTCCCAAAAGAAGACAACCGTTCTTTGTGGCAGACTTATAACGACAGTGTCGGAAAAGCGGGTATAAATTCGATAGATCTGCTTACACCTTTAAGATCCCATGCCGAAAGCGGTGAATACGTGTACTATAAGACGGACCACCACTGGACCACTCTCGGTGCTTACTACGCTTACGTCGAAATAATGAAAAGCTTGGGAGACGAACCGCTTCCGATAGAAAGCTTTACAAAAGAGGTTGCAAGTGAAAGCTTTTTGGGAACGGTCTACGCAAAGTCGGGTGTTTCCCCCGGCGGCAAAGACACGGTAACCTTTTTCAGGTTTGAAGGTGATGAGAATTTCACAACGACGATCCCCGTCGGGGATGATATAACCGAATACAAGGGCTTTTACAACAGAGTATACCTCGATTCAGCCGACAAATACAGTGCATTTATCGGACATGATAATTTCGAATACGGCGGAAACAATCCGATAACGTACGTAAAAAAAGACGGTGAAGAAAACAGACAGACTCTCGTACTTATAAAAGACAGCTTTGCACACAGTGTAGTGCCGTTTCTTGCATATCACTACGACCTTATCATACTTGATATGAGATATTACACCCCCGACGGCAGTACGAACAAAACCGTCCTTCAATACGCAAACGACGAAAACGTATCAAAAATACTCATTCTTTATAATATGGAGACGTTTATGAACGACTCATATCTTATGAGAATAATAGGTTAAGCAACATAACATTCGGCGCAATTCAAACGTAAAACGCAAACAGAGCAAGAACGAAAGGAGCGTTTCCTTTCATCCCTGCTCTGTTTTGTTTATTTCAAGATTTCAAATTTTACGGTTCAACGATATTGAAGGCCGATACCGCCGAAGCGCTTAACTGATTAAGATTGTTTGAAAACAGTTTTAAAAGCTCAACATCGCCTTCGATCTCGGCAAATTTTGCAAATTCATCGATATTTCTTTGTATGAGGAGCATCAAAGCATTTTTCGGGCATTTTACAGACACGTCGGCACCGTCGAGCAAAGTATTCTCGTACAACAGAACGACACCGTTCTTTATTTCCACGGTATGCTGTTCATCCGTATTGTTAAGAGTGAATGCGATCGTAAAGTTTTTATCTGCCAAAGCCTGTTTATCAAGCAAAATTCCCATATAATCAAACAGCATTTGCGCCGTCATTTCTCTTTGGACCTCGTTGTTTGCAGACACCTGCATTTGTGATGAGGAGGTGTTACCGAATCGAAGCTCTTTTGCCGCTGTCAGATAAGCGTTTCGCCACGTACCCGACTCAGCCATATAACCGAGCTGTTCAAGTGCATCGGCACAAAGAAGCCGCGCGGCTTCATTTGTGGGATCTGCGAACACGATCGTATTTGTAAGCTCGGCGACCCATCTGTATTCTCCGTTGTCAAAATCAATTTTTGCCTTGCGAAGCACTTCATCAACGTCTCCGATATATTCTACCCATTTAGCCGCGCTTTCGGACGGAGACAAAGGATCGAGATTAACAGGGTTAGCATCGTACCAACCCATATATTTCTGATATACGGCTTTTGAGTTATGCGCCACCGTTCCGTAATACTGACGTGTATACCAATTCTTGGCGAGTGCTTCGGGAAGCTCTATCATATTTGATATTTCATCCGAGGTAAAGCCTTGATTTATATAAGTCAGCGTCTGATCGTTTATATATTTATACACCGCAGCTGTATTTGAAAGGTATTCGTTTATTTTTTCATTGCCCCAGTGCGGCCAGTTGTGTGATTGAAATACGACTTCCGTTTCGGCGCCGTAGAGCGTTATCGCTTCGGTTATATATTTTGCCCACGCCGCACCGTCTCTCACCTGTGCACCGCGCAGAGTGTAGAGATTATGAAGTGTTCCCGTACAGTTTTCAGCCATCCAGAGTGCATTGAATTCGGGAAGCCACGTATTCATTTCAGCAGGTGCTTCGGTACCCGGTGTCAATTGGAATTCCATTTCAATACCGTCGATCGTTATAGCTTCGCACGTGTTCTTTATCTCGTACGTCGGAGCAATAAAGCTGATAGTTCCCGTTGACTGCCCGACGCCTATGCCCATAGCCATTTTACCTGTTACACCCGGCTCAAGCAGTACGCCGTACTGATAGTTTGCACGGCGAGCCATTGCTCTGCCTGCATATACGTTTTCGATCACGGCATGCTCTGTAAAGCCTTCGGGAGCTATTATCGGAATTTTACCGCTTGCGAGCTGCTCTTCTATCGTGAGTATTCCTTCCGCTTTATCTTCCTCTTGCATAATTCCCTTTATTCCGCCGTAGTGATCTACGTGGGTATGGGATATCACGACAGCCTTTATCGGGCGTTTTCCGAGATTTTTTTCAACAAGCTCCATCGCCGCCTGCGTACACTCAACGCTCATTAACGGATCGAACACTATCCAGCCCGTATCGCCCTGTATCAAAGTCAGATTAGCCATATCGTATCCGCGCACCTGATAGATCCCCTCACAGACTTCAAACAATCCGTAAGCGTGATTGTTTCTTGTATTCTCCCACAAGCTGGGATTTACCGTATCGGGTGCTTTGTCATGATCGTCAAGAAAGCTGTATGCTTTCTGGCTCCAGATAACGTCGCCGTTTTCATTCTTCAATTCAAGAGCTTCGGGAGCATCTATAAGTCCTCTTGTTGCATTTTCATATTCCTCGGTGTTTTCAAAATCAAGGAACGAATACACTGCAGAGTTTACCTTTACAGTATGCTCGGATGCACCCTTCGTTTCGGTATTGAGTCCGAGTTCATCCTTTATATCTGTTTTTTGCGACGGTTCTGCAGTCGACGGCGCATCAGTACCGCTGTCCGTTTGCTGACTGTTATTTCCCGTACACGATGCTGATGAAATTAAAGCTAACACCGTAAGAAACGCAAATATTTTTTTAGTTTTTCCGTAACCTTTCATATAGTATCCTCCCTTGATCCACACCGTATTTTGCGTATCAGTTAAAGAGATCGAACAAAGCTCCGACGTCTTTGTTGACTTCGTATCCCGTCCAGCCTACGGCAATATTTCTCTTTTTATCGACGATCGTCATCTGACCTGCCATTCCGCCCTTTGCATAGACGTTATCACGCACACGGCAAAGCTCGTATCCTCTTGTGAGAACGATATTTACCCATTCCTCTGACAGTATTCTCTTTCCTTCGTACATACCGTCGTTAAGATATACGGCGGCGTGTCTTGCTATATCCGAGGAGCGTATGTAAAGTCCCGTAGCGCCTATCGGATATCCGTGCGGACATTTGCTCCATGCCGCTTCGCGAAAACCCAAAGGATAAAATACGCGTTTCATCAAAAGATCATCCGCTTTCATACCGCATTTTGCAGTTATGACACGTGAAAGCATATAGAATGCCCCGTCGCTGTACTGTCCTTTTTCACCGGGTTCAAATTCAAGCTTCGTTTTAAACAGATATTCAAGAAAATCGTCCGTATAGAATTCGTGGATGTTATAGCAGTCAATATCGAGATATCCCAAAGGCAATCCCGCAGAATGCGTCAAAAGATGATGAACCGTTACTTTGTTCCATCTTTCATCATATTCATCGGGAAGCGAATCTGCAAAAATATCAACTACCTTTTCGTCAACGTCTATAAGTCCGTCATCATATAAAAGACCTATTCCCGTTACGATAAACGCTTTTGAAACGGAATATATATCGTTACACGGGTTTACCGGTTGAAACGATACCGTTTTTTCTTCACCGTCTTCGATAACGGTAAGTGAAAAAAGATTGAATCCTTTTTCTTTGATTGCTTCTACCATCTTATTTATCATTGTTTTTTCACCTTTCTTTCCGTACTGTAAAAAATATATCATAATTTTTGTAAAATTACAATCACTTTTTTAAATAAAATTCCCGATAGCTCTTGTAAAAATCAAAGCATTGTATTATAATGTAAGATAGAATATTAATGAAATGGGTTAGATCTATGCTTAGTACTAAAATTTCTCTTGCCGAAAAGATACATTCGGCTTTCGTATCATCCTTTCCCGAAAATCATCCCGAAAAGGATGAGATACTCTCGCTTCTCACCTCTCCCCCCGATAAAGCAATGGGAGATCTTGCAATGCCTTGCTTTAAATTTGCAAAGCTTTTGCGCACCTCGCCTGTCAATATTTCGAACACTCTTGCGCAGTCACTTCAGAATATCGACGGTATAAAGGTGGAATCCGTAAACGGATACTTAAACGTCTTTATCGACAGAAACGCGTTTTTCAAAAAAACCGTTGAAAAAATACTTACTCAAAAAGAAAACTACGGAAAAACAAACGAAGGACAAGGAAAGACCATCGTTCTTGACTATTCCTCTCCTAACGTCGCAAAGCCTTTCCACGTAGGACATTTGGGAACGACTGTTATCGGTCACTCGTTGAAAAAGCTTTTTGAAGCTGCAGGATACAACTGTATCGGTGTAAACCACCTCGGCGACTGGGGCACACAGTTCGGCAAGCTCATAGTTGCATATAAGAAATGGGGCAACGAAAAGAAAGTCGAAGAAGGCGGTATTGACGAGCTTGTTGCTCTGTACGTTAAATTTCACGAGGAAGCGGAAAAAGACCCCGCCCTTTCCGATGAAGCACGTGCACAGTTTGCCGCGCTTGAACGCAAAGAGCCCGAGCAGATCGCTCTTTGGGAAAAATTCATCGACATCAGTATAAAAGAATACAAACAGACCTACGAACAGCTCGGTATAGAATTTGATTATTACACGGGCGAAAGCTTCTACTCGGACAAAATGCCCGCAGTCATCGAAGAGATGAAGGAAAAGAACCTTCTTACCCTCAACGAAGGCGCATCGGTTGTCGAGCTTGAAGAATACGGTATGCCTCCCTGTCTTATACTCAAGACGGACGGCGCAACGCTTTACCCGACACGTGATATATCCGCCGCTCTTTACAGGAAAAAGACGTTTGATTTCCATAAATGCATATACGTAACGTCTGCGGCACAGAGTCTGCATTTTGCACAGTGGTTCAGAGTTATGGCTCTTATGGGCTACGACTGGTATGAAGATCTCGTACACGTTCCTTACGGTACGGTAAGCATCAACGGAGAAAAGCTTGCAACAAGAACAGGTAACGTCGTTCTTTTGAAGGATCTTTTTGCAAATGCAACGGAAAAAGCCGCTGACATTATGGCTGAGAAAAACCCCGCACTTGCAGGAAACAAAGAAACTGCTGAAGCTGTCGGTATAGGTGCTGTAATATTCTACTACCTTTCAGCGAACAAGATCAGAGATATAAACTTTATAATGAAGGACGCCCTCAATTTTGACGGCAACACAGGACCTTACGCACAGTACACGTACGCAAGAACGTGCAGTATTGCATCAAAAGCGGAAGAAATGGGCATAAAGCCCACGATATCGGGTGACGTATGCGAAGACGAGTTCACTCTTATCAAAACTCTGTCGATATTCCCCGACGTTATTTCAGATGCGATAAAAGAATACGAGCCGTCAGTTATAACAAGATATATTCTCGATATCTGCGCCGATTTCAACAGATTTTATCATAACTGCCAGATACTTTCATCGGAAGACGAGGAAACAAAGGCACGCCGTCTGGCGCTCACTATATGCACAAAATATACCCTTGCTTCAGCTCTTGAGCTTATTTGTATGAAGCACCCTGAAAAAATTTAAACAAAGCGAAAGGATAACGTATCATGTCAGGACACAGCAAATGGAAAAATATAATGCACAAAAAGGAGAAGACGGACGCACAGCGTGCTAAGATCTTCACAAAGATAGGCAAAGAGATCGCCGTTGCCGTAAAGGCGGCAGGTCCCAACCCCGAATCAAACAGCAAGCTTAAAGACCTTATCGCGAAGGCAAAAGCAAACAACGTCCCCAACGATAACATAGAACGTGTAATCAAGAAAGCAAGCAGTGACGACAGCGTTGACTACGAAGAAATAACGTACGAAGGATACGGTCCTTGCGGCGTTGCCGTGATCGTCGAAGCCGCAACAGACAACCGTAACCGCACAGGCGGTGAGGTTCGCCATTACTTCGATAAATTCGGCGGTAATCTCGGACAGACGGGATGTGTAGGATACCTTTTCTCCGACAAGGGTATAATCGTCGTTGAAAACGACGGTGACGTTGACGAAGAAAAGCTTATGGAATGTGCCCTTGAAGCAGGCGCTTCCGATTTTGAAGCAACGGACGAGACGTTTGAAATAACAACAGAGCCCGAAGATCTTTCGGCAGTCAGAGAAGCTATCGAAGCTGAAGGCTTCAAATTTGCATCGGCTGAGGTTGAAAAAGTACCCTCTGTTTACGTAGATCTTACGGACGACGATTCTATAAAGAAAATGAATCTTTTGCTTGAGCATCTTGAAGACAACGAAGACGTAGTTGACGTTTGGCACAACTGGAACGGTTGATTTGAAAAGGATTTTCTTATGAAAAAAATTAAAGTAACCATATGGAACGAATTCAGACACGAAAGGTCTGAAGAAGCTGTCAAAGCGATATATCCCGATGGAATACACGCAACGATCGCAAAATATTTTGCAGAGGATGCACCCGAATTTGAGGTAACTCTTGCCTGTCTTGACGATCCGGAATGCGGACTTACAGATGAAGTTCTGAATAACACGGATGTTCTTATGTGGTGGGGTCATATGCATCACAGCGAAGTACCGGACAGTGTAGTCGATAAAGTAGTAACGAGAGTATTGCGTTACGGTATGGGATTTATTCCGCTTCATTCGGCACATATGTCAAAGCCGTTTCACCGAATCGTCGGAACGAACGGATTTCTTTCCTGGGGAGACGATCAGCAAGAGATCGTATGGAACGTACTTCCCTCGCATCCGATCGCAAGCGGTATTCCCGAATACTTTCAGCTTGATCTTGAGGAAATGTACGGCGAACCGTTCTTTATTCCTCAGCCCGATGAGCTTGTGTTTATGAGCTGGTATAAGCACGGAAACGTCTTCCGCTCGGGATGCTGTTTTTACAGAGGACTCGGAAAAGTATTCTATTTTCAGCCCGGACACGAATTATGCCATTCGTTCCACAATCAGTACGTAAGAAAGATACTTGTAAACGCCGTCAGATGGGCAGCACCGTGCGAGCTCGGTGTACCTGTCGGTCATTGCGCTTACAAAGAAAAAATAGTTAACCCATAAATAATTATAAGCGGGGAGAAAAAATGTACAAGATTAGTGTAATAGTACCTGTATATAACGTTGAAAAATACTTTCAAAGATGTATAGAGAGTATTATAGGTCAAACTTATCAAAATCTTGAAATAATTCTGATAGACGACGGCAGCACTGATTCTTCTGCAAAAATGTGTGACGACTACGCAAAAAAAGACTCTCGTATAATTGTTATCCACAAAGAAAACAGTGGCGTCTCAGCTTCCCGCAATGCAGGTTTAGAGCTTGCGACAGGTGAATATATTGCATTTGTTGACAGTGACGATTGGCTTGATAACAATATGTATTCAGATCTGCTTGACATATCATTAAAATACGATTCAGATATCACCGAATGCGGATACAGATACATAAAAAATGAAGGCACCTTGATTGTCGATAAAGAAAATACAGGCGAAATAAAAGAATATACAAATATAAGTTCGCTTGAGGCATTGTATTTTGGAGATCAAATTTGGGGTGGAATTTCAATTGTTTTATGGAATAAATTGTATAAAAGAAAAGTTTTTTCATCTTTGAGATTTATGAGTGCTTCAATATCAGAAGACTCCGAAATTATGCCCAAAATATTGTACAGCTGTGAAAAAATCGTAAAAATCAATTCCAACTGGTACAACTTTAACATTCGTCCTAATTCTCTGTCAAGAAGCAAATTCAACATCAAAGATTTATCCTCAATTGATGCTCATAAAAGTGTTTCGGATTTTTTCAAGGAACATCTCAAAACAGACGATCGTCTTGCAAAAATATCCGAATATACAGATAGTTTGTATTATGATTCATATTACACAGTTTTCTGTCTTTGTTATGAAAACAGAAAGATACCAGAATATCGTAACGCTTCTAAAGAAATCGAAAAAAAGGTCGATGAACTTTATAAAAAAAATCTTTTCTGCAAAACTCTCAAGAAAAAACTTTTTAACATTTCTCCCGTTGCGTATTACTGTATAAGAAAGCTTTTGCACAAATTCGGTCATTTCAAATGGTTGATGCGACAAAAGAAAAATAAACTTAAACAAAAATTTTCCAAGAAATAACAGTAACATAAGACATCTCCTGCTAACAAAATCTGTTTGGCAGGAGATGTTTTTTATTACAGTATTCAGAATTTTCCTCTTTTAAGATCTTCTTCGATCTCGTCTTTCCAATTGTCACTTATAGCAGAACATTCCCTCACGGATGATATGGCGCGGCTCAATACGCTGTAGTTGAGCTTTGTTCCGCGGCTGTCGCATTTGTATTCAACTGCACGTTCTCTTGATATTCCGATATTACCCGCAACCTCGACAGCATCAATGTTAGCACCCAAGAAAAGAAACTCCCAGCCGTCTTTCTTTCTCTTCTCAATTTCCTTTTTGACTTGATCCGAGGAATATTTTTTACTTGCATTTTCCGCCCCGTCCGTTATTATAACGAACATCGTATGCTCGGGTACATCCTCTTTTCTTGCATATTTATGGATGTTTTTTATGTGCTTGACAGTGTCACCCAACGCATCAAGAAGTGCTGTGCATCCGCCGGGAACGTAATCCTTGTCTTCCATTTTTGACACTTTTTTAAGCTCGACTCTGTCGTAAAGAAATTCAGAGTCATTGTCAAAAAGCACTGCTGTGACGTATGCATCTCCCTCTTCCTTCTTTTGTTTTTCTATCAAAGAGTTGAAACCGCCGACCGTGTCGCTTTCAAGCCCCGCCATTGAGCCGCTTTTGTCCAAAATAAATACGAGTTCTGTAATGTTGTTTTTCATAATAGAAAACCTCTCTTTCATTTGATGTCTGTATTATACATCAATAAAAGAGAGATTTGGTCGCATAGCAAGCGACAATTATTTACTCAAAGCCGCACTCCATTCGGCTTCCTTAAAGCCGACGAGAATAAATTCATCTCCTATAAGCAACGGACGCTTTACGAGCATACCGTCACTTGCAAGAAGATTCAGCATTTCGCCCTCGGTCATATCGGGAAGTTTATTTTTAAGGTCGAGGGATTTATAAAGCAGACCGCTTGTGTTAAAGAACTTTTTAAGGGGCAAAGTGCTTTTCTTATACCATTCTGTCAACTCATCAAGTGCAGGATTATCGAGTTTAATATCCCGAAGTTCGTATTGGATCTTGTTATTATCAAGCCACTTTTTTGCCTTTTGACAAGTAGTACATTTGGGATAGCATATAAATTTCAGCATCGTTTCACGCTCCTAACAGACTCTGATCAAAAGCAAACAGAGCCTCGTTGATTTCAAAAATATTATAATTACCACGGCTTATAAAATATTCAATAATAATATCAAACTTATTGCTGTGAGATAACGCAAAACCCGCCTTGCGGAGCATATCTTCGGTTTCCTCAAGTGAAAGCTCCAAGGAGATCGCAAATGCAAGTGCGGTAGATTTACTCGGTTTATAATTAACGTCGTTGCGGATCTTAGAAAACAGCTTACGGTCAATGTTTGCCTTTTTGTAGCACTCGGCATCGGTCATTCCTTTTTCGTCTATCTTACGAAGAAGCATTTGCGAAAAGCTCTCGTCGATCTGTCGGAGCTTTGCCTCTAAGTCTTTATCAGCCACAGCATTGCAATCACAAACCTCAAGAAGGGCAGCATCTGCTTTCTTTCTCTTTGCCCGCACAGTCGGCATCGTTACATTCAGTTTAACACTTTCACGACAGTGATCGGTACGCAAATCCGTGTAATTATCATCTATGTATTCGGCAATGTCCGAAAATAGTTTTTCACCGATATTATACGACGTCTTGTCGAATATGACGATATAGACCGTCATTTCGTTTTCAAGAAGAAAATCACCGATAACGTCAACAGCGACCTTCAGGGCTTGATCTTTGGGATATCCATACGCACCCGAAGATATAAGAGGAAAAGCCACGCTCTCACACCTGTAAGACTTTGCGAGGATCAAAGACTCACGGTAGCAGGATTCAAGCAGCGCCTTTTCACCGTGTTTACCGTCGTTATAGACAGGGCCGACGGTATGAATTACGTGCTTTGCAGGAAGATCATACCCGCCTGTGATCTTCGCCTTTCCAGTCTTACAGCCGCCAAGTTTTCTGCATTCCTTGAGAAGTCCCACACCTGCCGCACGGTGAATACAACCGTCAACACCTCCGCCACCGAGCAGAGATTCGTTTGCGGCATTCACGATAGCATCCGTTTTTAATTTTGTTATATCACCGTTTATTATATAAAAAGGCATTTTTTTACCTCACAGCTTCATCTTTTTCAAAACGTCAAACTGACGTATTGCATCATTTGCATATTCATCCGTCGGATAAATGACTTTATACGATGATATATTTCCGTCTTCGTCACGTTCAAATTTATATCTGCTTTCGACGAGATCACACTCACCGTTTATAAATTCGGAATAATGAATATAAACAGCTTTTTCAAGTCCATCGTCCGAATACACGAGAGTATGCTCGTCATACATACTTGATTTCCATTTGTGCTCATACGGTTCAAGTGTCAGTCTTTGAACAGATACAAGTCTTCCCTTTTCATCGTACTCTTCTTTTGTGAAGTGCGATAAAACATTACCGTAAAAGGTATATCCTTCAACTGTGTTTCCGATATAAAGAAGCACCTCGTCATTTATATTTTTCGATGCGTAATACTGGTGTATAACGCCGAGTTTGCCGTCGGTATTATACGTATATACAAAATTCAGATATTTCTTTTTTTGCTCGGGATCATACGGTCTTTTAAAAAGCTTACCGCGCGTCCAATACCCTGTTAAAAGATCATCAAGCACGTTCGGATGGTAATATCCTCGGTAAAGCGTTCTGCCCTTTATCTCACTGTGTTCCCGTTTAGTACAGTTTTTCTCGATCCTGTCGATCTGCTCAAAACACGCCCTGCTGTTTTTTGACGCATAACTGCGCATCTTTTTTATTTTGTCGCTGTAAACAGCGATAAGTCTTTCACGTCTTTCTTTATACGAGTGCATATACACCTCAAAACAGTTTTAAAAGATCGGAATATGAACTATATGCACCGGCAGGCCAGATCCTTCCGCCTTTTTTTCTGTTAACGCCTCCGAAAAAATCCGCCGCACGTTCCCAAGGCGATCCGTAATAATCGTACGGCAATTTCTTCATTTTGTGAAGAAGATTAGCTGTAACAGACGGTATGGCAACACGGGAAAAATATTTAAAAAAACCCATTTTTTTCAGTTGTATGCGGTGACCGTATTCGTGTTTCACGACGTTTATATCCGTCACCTTTCTCCCTATAAACAATATACCGAACGATGCCGCATTTTTACCTATCGGGAGTTTTAAAACAAATGCGCCTTTATAGTATGAAAAAAAGCGTGCTTGAAGTACAGCTTCTTCGGAAGTATTATTTTTATAATTCTTTTTATTATTACCCATCACTTTTGCAACCGATCGCACATAATACATATACTGCTTTGAGTATACACTAAATTTGGAATCATGTCAACATTTAAGCATTTAAAAACTTTCAAATGAAAGTAAATATGTATTGAATTTCAAATAAAAATATGATATCATTCTGTTACGGAGGTTCAATATTATGGAATACGTACTTTTAACCGCGCTCGGTGTCGGCGGTGCTACCGTCATAGGCGCACTTTTGGGTTTTATAATTAAAAAGCCGTCACACAGACTCAACGATATAATTCTTTCTTTTGCGGCAGGCGTTATGCTTGCGGCAGCTGTGATAGGTCTTATCCTTCCCTCGCTTGAAGCGGGCGGAAAATTTTCGATAATAATTACTGTTTTTGGGATTTTTTGCGGTGCATTCTGTCTCAACCTTATAGATAAGCTTGTTCCTCATTTACATAAGCTTACGGGAATCGAATCGGAGCTTCATCCGGATAAAACATCACAAATAAACAAAGTTTTGCTTTTTGTCATAGCTATTGCAATACATAACCTTCCCGAGGGAATTGCCGCAGGTGTCAGTTTCGGTTCGGGCGATATGTCGCAGGCACTTACGGTTGCAGGCGGTATAGCACTACAAAACATACCCGAGGGTATGGTGATAATTGCCCCTATGGTATCATCGGGAATAAGCAAGCAGCGAACGTTTATTATTGCTCTGATGACGGGGATCGTGGAAGTTATAGGAACGTTCATCGGATATTTTGCAATAAGCATTTCTTCTGCGATATTGCCGTTTGCCCTTGCTTTTGCTGGCGGTACGATGCTTTACGTAATAAGCGATGAAATGATACCCGAAACACACTCACACGGTGCTGAAACAGGTGCTACGTACTCACTTTTGGCAGGCTTTTGCCTTATGCTTGTTTTTGATTTCTTATTAGGATAATGGCGTGAAACCTCATTCAGCATAACCTCAATATAACAATTCACGCCTTGAAATTTAAAATAAAAATGGGTCCCGTCCCATTTTTGTTTGCATTGCAAACACATTTAAATTTCACAAAGCAGCAATGTCGGATGAATGGAGATTAAAATGGAAATACCGATCTTATATGAAGACAAATATCTGATCGTCTGTCAAAAGCCGGCAGGCGTACCGTCACAGCCCGATATGACAGGACAGGATGATTGCCTTTCTCATTTGCAGAAAAAATATAAAAACCTAAAGCTCGTGCACAGACTTGACATACCGACGGGCGGTGTTATGGTATACGCAAAAGATCAGAATACCGCAGGTAAGCTTTCACACCTTGTTTCGCTCCACGATTCCGCCGGGATCGAAGGTATGGCCAAGACGTATATTGCCGTTCTCGACTCAGAACCTGATTTTGAAGAAGGATCGCTTTTTGATCTTCTTTTTCACGATAAAATAAAAAACAGATCTTTCCCGGCCGACAGAAAAAGAAACGGAGTAAAAGAAGCAAAGCTTATATGGAAAAAGCTTGCTGTAAATTCAAGCGGTAACACTCTTATTTCCGTAACTTTATTAACCGGCAGAACACATCAGATAAGAGCGCAGTTTTCTTCAAGGGGCACTCCCCTTTTCGGTGACGGAAAGTACGGAAGCCGTATGAAATGTCAAAATATTGCTCTGTGGTCGCACCGTCTTTCATTTACGCACCCTTTTACAAACGAGCGGATCACGTGCAAAAGTCTGCCCAATGCGTCATCATCTCCTTGGTGCGACTTTGATCTGTCGATATTGCAATAATAATATTTCAAATAATGAAATCCTGCGTTGCAGGATGAAATCCGAGTAAACTCAGATGAAATCTTTCGCCGCAGGCTTCAGATGAAATAAAATTCGTTCCTTAACGTGGCGAAGCCACATTTCATACGCGAAGCGTATTTCATATTGCGAAGCAATATTTCACTCGTTCGAAGAACGAATTTCATTGAAAAAGCGACAAGAATTTCTTGTCGCTTTTTCTGGTGACCCGTAGGGGAATCGAACCCCTGTCGCCGCCGTGAGAGGGCGGAGTCTTAACCGCTTGACCAACGGGCCGTCTGTATCAAGCAGTATACCACAAAACTTTTGAAAATGCAATACCTTTTTCAAAAAAATTATCTTTTTTTACGAGATTTTTGACATTTGACGCTGTGCCATTACAAGACCGTAGTAGATTCCCTTTTTCTGCAACAGCTCCTCGTGTGTGCCGACTTCGGCAACCGTTCCTTTATCAAGAACGACGAGCTTTGTTGCGTTACGCAAAGTTGAAAGTCTATGTGCTATTGCAATCGTAGTTCTGTCTTTAATAAGGACGTTGAGTGAATCCTGGATGCTCTTTTCCGTTTCGGTATCGAGTGACGACGTGGCCTCGTCAAGTATAAGTATTCTCGGATCACGGAGAAGCGCCCTCGCTATTGCAACTCTCTGACGTTCACCGCCCGACAGCGTATGTCCTTTCTCGCCGACCTTTGTATTGTAAGCATCGGGAAGCTTTACGATAAAATCGTGTGCTCCTGCAAGCTTTGATGCTTCAATTACTTCCTCGTACGTACATCCGGGTTTTGCATATGCTATATTATTGTACACAGTTCCCGAAAACAGAAACGTTTCCTGAAGGACTGCACCTATCTGCGAACGCAGGGAGTGCTGGGAAATATCTTTTATATTTACCCCATCTATCATAATTTCGCCGCTGCTCACATCATAAAGACGCATAACGAGGTTTATAAGCGTTGATTTACCGACACCCGATTTACCGACAATACCTACCATTTCACCCGGTTTTACCGTCAAATTGACACGTTTTAAAACGTCGCCCATTTCATCGTAACCGAAGGAGACGTTATCAAACACTATTTCACCGTCAATTTTGAGATCGAGTGCCTGTTCGGAGTCTGCAACGTCAGGTTTATCACCGAGAATATCAAAAAGCTTTACAAGCGAAGTATACGTTCTTACAAGTATTCGCGGCAAACCTGCAAGCCAGCCGATAGGACCGTAAATGAGTGACACGTATGACGAAAATTTCGATGCTTCACCGTATGACATTTCACCGCTCAACATATGCGTTGCCGTATAATAAAGCAAAAAGAACGTACCGATATTTAAAACGAAGCCCAAAAGAGGGTGAACGAGTGCGTAAAACGTCTCGTTTTTGATCTGCAGATCCATTTCTTTTTTTATCGCTTCATCGTATCTGTCATATTCTTTTTCTTCCGTGCCGTATGATTTTACGACACGTATACCCGAAAAGATATCAAACAGTACGCTTGATGCCTTTGAATCCGCTTCCCATTGCTTATGGTATATCTTATGTGTATAAGCCCAGAATCTCCGCATAGAAACAGCGGCTATCGGAACGGGAATGATTATAGCCAAAGCCAGGCGCCAGTCGTATGCAAACAGTATTCCGCCGACAAAAAACAGAAGCAGGACCTGGTTGAGCATATTCGGAAGCTGACCTGAAATAAAGTTTTCGACCTGTGAGGTATCGGTAACGACACGGCGTATAAGCTCTCCGGTAGTTCTTTTTGAAATTGATGCAAGCGACATTTCCTGAACCTTATCAAAGACCATACCGCGGAGCTTTACTATAAGATCCGTACCGATATGCAGCATCGTTATATTTCTGATAACGCCGACAGCATACTGTAAAATATACGCACCGAGCATTGAAAGAACGACGAGAACGAACATAAAGAACACTTCTCTGCCCTTTCCTGCCGCAACGGAGTTTTTGATCTCCGTATTTTCAATATATCCGTCTACAAGTATCTGGTTGATATAAGGGAAAAGGAGGTTTACACCGATGGTCACAAGGAACATAAACGATGCAAACAAAAGCTTAAAGCGGAACGGCTTTATGATCTGCCAAAGCTGTTTGAACATGGACTTTTTATCAAAGCAGTTCATACAGACGCCTGTATTCTTCGGTATAGGCTGACCGCATTTCGGACAAAGCTTTTGTTGCATATCCTTGTATTCGTCGGGGCAAATTTCTGACTCTTTGCAATTATTGAGAAATTTGCAAACGTTTCCGAACAGCTCCGCCGAGGACATCTTACTGCGGCATATGCAGTGATATTCTCCGTCTTTTTTATATTCGAGCGCACATACGCCGACGTATGTATTTCTGCAGAACTCATCAACACCGTCAAAGGTCACATCAACGACTGCATTACCGTTTTCAAACGTACGCACACGGTTTTCCGTAAACAGAAAAACTCCGTCGCACTTTTCGTTTTCGGCTGTCATTCCATACGTAAAGACAGTTATCGGGATATCCTTTTCAAGATCGACTTTATCCTTCGGTATTTTTGAAATAGCTGCTGCCCTGCGCTGCTCTGCCGATATCGGCACGGGCTTTTTTCTTATTTTTCTGTAAACTTTAAGAAGTTTTTGTTTAATCATATCAAATATAAAGCTCCAGGCTCTTACGGCTCTTTTTATCAAGTGCATTATACGATTCTATTTCATATCTGTTTGCATCAACATCCGAAATAAAGAGCTTATCTTCTCCGACTTTCGTTATACTTCTCGACGTATCGTGAAGTGTAAAGGATATTTCACCGTCCTCGGTTTCCGCCTTCCAATATGAAAATCCGTATTTTTCCTTAACCGATATTATCTTTTTCAGCTTGACTATGTAATATTTTCTGTCAAGCTCCCTTTTTAGTATCTTCACCGTTTCCTCATCGAACAGTGAAATATCCGATATAATACCTATTTCGGCATTGTCTTCATCAAGCACGGAAATATATTTGTAAAACATATCGTGCGGGAATATTCTTTGCAAAAATACTCTTTTATACTCTGCTTCCGTTTCCGTATACACGTAGTTTTCATCGGGCTTAAGTATTTTTCCTTTGAATGATATAAAGCTGTTTTTCTCGCTGAAGGAAGCATTTTCGGGCGTAAGATACGTAATTTTTACTACGTCCTTCAAGTCAACCTTTTCTCTTGTTTTTTCCATTGTTTGACCTTCCTTTCTCATCATTCTTCAATTCCGATGTTTTTCAGTGCATCCATCTGAAGCTTATAAAGCTTATGGTAGACGCCTTTTTGCTTCAAAAGCTCAGTATGTGTACCGAATTCGGGCATTTTTCCGTTTTCAATAACGATGAGCTTGTCCGCATCTCTCAGCGTTGAAAGTCGGTGAGCTATCATTATCGTCGTTCTTCCCTTTGTAAGAAGCCCCAAAGCGTACTGTATCCTGCGTTCGGTTTCCGTATCCATAGCCGCCGTTGCTTCGTCCATTATCAATATTTTGGGGTCCTTCAAAACCGCTCTCGCAATTGATATTCGCTGTCTTTCACCACCTGAAAGATCCTTGAAGCCGAAGCCTATCTTCGTTTCATAAGCATCGGGGAGTTTGATAATAAAATCATGTGCGCCGGCTATCTTTGCCGCACTTACGACGTCGTCGTACGTAGCATCGGGCTTTGCGTATCTTATGTTGTCGAGTATAGATCCGACGAACAGATACGTTTCCTGCGATACTATCGCTATATTATCTCTTAACACCTGAAACGGCAGTTTTTTGACGTTTATTCCATCTATAAGTATTTCACCGTCTGTGACGTCATAAAGACGTATCAAGAGGTTTGCAAGCGTGCTTTTTCCGGCACCTGTATGACCGACTATACCTATAACGCCGCCGGGGGAAATCTCGAAGCTTATTCCGTCGATTATCTTTCTTTCCTTCGTATATGAAAACTCGACGTTTCTGAATTCAACTCCGCCCTTTATTTCCTCGGGATAAACAGGATCTTCATCTTCTTTTACGTCAGGCTCGGTATCGGCTATTTCAAACAAACGCTGCATAGCATTTGTACATTCGGAAAGTGAATGTGACATATTGACAAATGAGAACAGCGGGGACGTAAGCATTCCGACGTACGATACAAACGTAACGAGTGTTCCGTAATCCATATCACCGCTTGATGAAATTATCATCCAGCCGCCAACGCCCCAGACTATTATGTTACTGAGATACATAACGATGTTGACAGCAGGCAAGACAGAGTTATGGAAATACGAAAGCTTTCTTAATGATTTTGCAAGATTTTTCGATCTTGTATCAAATCTTTCGCTTTCAACGTCCTCTCTTGCAAATGCTTTTACGACACGTACGCCCGAAAGCGAATCGGAAAGAGTTGAGTTGAGCGCCCTGTTTGAAGAATATCTTTTGAACTGAAGTGTTCTGAGCTTCGCCTGGACCTTCGTAAGAAGATACAAAAACAAAGGCAGGGTGATTATTGAGTAAAGTGCAAGCGGTGTATTCATAAACAGCATAATGATCGCTATGGTCACGACTTGTATGATGTTTATAAGAAAATACGGAACACCGTCAACGAACAGCCAATATATACTGTTTGCATCGCTGTTTATCTGCGCCATGAGTCCGCCTGTCTGACGGGAGGTGAAAAACGACATCGAAAGTCTTCCGATTGCCTTGAATATCGTCTTTTTAAGCAGATATATTACCTTACCGGATATTCTTGCAGTAGCTATTCCCGTTACGGTATTTACCGCCATTTTGAGAATTGTCGTAAGCACGACAAGGGACACGACAAGAGTTATATTTCCGTAAAACGGGCCTCCCTCTTCAAGCACCTTATTATAAAGGAATGATGAAGAAATGTAAGGTGAGATGACCGCAAGCGCACTCGTCATAACGAGCGTAACAAGTATTACCGCAATATATCCTCTATACCCTTTTGTAAAATCGTAAAGACGGAAAAACAGCTTTTTCCTGTCCATACAATGCGGGCATACCGCACGGTTTGCATCGGGGTATCTGTTGTTGCATTTGGGACAAAAGCGGTCGTTTTTAAAATCGTTTTCGTCAGGGGTGATGATTCCCTTTTCTTTAAACTGTGAAAAATACTTTATGAAAAGACGTATTTCATCCTTCACGGTATTGCTCAAAAATGCAACGGGAAGTATCTCGGCGTCATATTCAGCGCTTACGACAGCGCCCGAAATATAGCTTTCAAGCTTCAATTTACCGAGCTTTTCGATACTGTAAGCATTACTTTCGGAAACATTGAAAACAGACGAGGTTCTTTTTCCGTGAGGCTTTGTTACATCACCTTCAACGGCAAAAGTACCGTTTATCACGTAAAGCTCCTTTTCGGTAAGAAACAGTACCGTGTTTCCTCTGACACATTCACAGCGCATATCCGTTACCGCATACATAAGAATATCGCTTTTATTCAATTTTAAGTTGCTTATTACACCGTCAAATCCTTGATTGTATTTTGAGATCTCAAGCATATTTGTTCTCCTAAAAATTAAAAGCGATCACTGTGCGGACAGATGTTTTGAAACGTATTCTTCAAGACAAAGTCCGTCTTCGTACATTTTAACGGCGTTGTACCTGCCGACGAAGCGGAACGTCCACGGACGGTCTTCGATACCCGTGTACGAGGACTTTCCTTCGGGGTATCTTAAAACGAATCCGAATTTATGTGCGTTTTGTCTGAGCCACGTATACGCTTCCGTTTCAGCAAAAGACACGTCTCTGTACTTATAGTATATTTCGGCACTGAGTCCGAGAAGATGCTCGTCGTATGCCATTTCACCGTATTTATCCGTATATTCTTTATCCTCTGCATTTTCCGCAAGAAAATCACGTGAAACGTATCCTCTGAAAACGTACGCTCTTTTATATCCTTCCGCTTCAGCTTCCTTAAGCATCGCTTCAAGAGCCTTTGCCGCACATTCTCTCATTGTGATGTTTGCTGACACCCTGTCGCTTTTTTTGTACACGTCCACAAGATCTGTATACGCATAATCTCCATCTGCAGGTGTATTTTTATTTATTATTGCCGCATATTCGACGAGGCTTTGAGGATTTATGTACTTTTCATATTCCGTTATATTTATCTTGTAATTGAAATTTCCGACAGCTTCATCAACTATATTTTCGTCTATTGCAAGGATCGTATCCGCAGATTTTATCTTGTACGTCACGTCTGCATATACAGCGTTTGCGCCGAGAATACTGACATCCGATTCATTTATAACGACACGTGATACCGCAACCGTTCTGTCAAGGGCGTTATGCACGACATTTACACCCTGCATATAATTCTGGAAAAAGTCAACGGGAATATAAAATCTTTCTTTTTCAAAGAACGTTTCACCTGTTAAGCGCACCTCTGTTTTATTGACAAAAGCACGTCTTGTGCCGACAATAAACGATGCCGTTTCGTTTCCTTTTCCGGGAGAAATGTATTTGACGGTAGATTCATCGCCTGCAACTGTGAGATTGCAGAAACTTGCAATATCGTCACCGCAAATATATACGTTTCCGTTTTTGCACGCAATATCATCCTTCAGATACTTCTCTTCCTTGCCGATCGTATACGTATATCCGTCACCCGAATCGGAAGGATTATACGCAAATATAAGTCTGAATGCTGTGTATGATATTGCAAAAAGAACTGCACCCACAACGACCATACATATAAGGTAAGCTGTTAAAACGCTTATCATATTATTTCTGTACGTCTTTGAATTTTCTTTTTTTGCTGTTTTATATCTTTTCTTTTCCTGTTCTTTTTTCAGACGGAGGCGGGCTTTTCTTTCCTTTTCTTCTTTAAGCTTTGCCTCCCTTTCTCTTTTTTGTTTTTCTTCAAGAGCTTTTTGCTGTGCGATACGTTTTTTTCTTATTTCCTCACGGCGTTTTATTTCCTCGGGTGTAGGCTGCTGTGTATTTGTTCTTTTTACGTTATTTTTCGTTTTAGTATTGGGACCTTTTGTGCCCGTTGTCGCGGGTACCTTTATTTTCCTGTCGGCGCCGTACGGCTTACCGTATGGCGGATGCGTCTTTGCAGCGGTCTGCGTTTCGCTGCTTTTCGGTATCTTTTTTTCTTTTTCTGCCTGTTCTGCGAGCTTTTCTTCCTCTTGCTTTTGCAAATAACGGCGGTGTTCCGTCATAAAGGAAAACTCGTCATCGTCGTACTGATTCTGCGGCATACCGATACCCCCTTTCTTAAATTGAAGTGATCTTTCACGCACCGTTACGCATTTACCGTACCGATAACAAGCGCACTAAGCTGTGAAACAAATAAAACTACAGAGTACATTATACTACAATATCAATTACCGTTCAACACAATTTTATTAATAATAAAAAATTTACGAAATATACTTTTTTTACTTGACCTTGTGAAAAATATGTGATAAAATCTAAAAAAAGCTTGGGAGCATATAATGAAAATATACGTTGCAAGACACGGGCAGGTGTCGTTAAATAAAGAAAACAGAGTGTGCGGCAGAACGGATATTCCCTTGACGGATGTGGGCATGGAACAAGCCGTATCACTCGGTGAAAGTGCAAAAGATCTGCACATTGATCTTATTATTTCATCGCCTATGATACGCACAAAAATGACAGCCGACACCGTGTCAAAAATATGCGGAAACATTCCGGTTATTACAGACGAAAGAATAATCGAGCAGTGCTATGGAATATACGAAACGCACTCAAGGGATAACCCCGATTTTCTTGAAAACAAGCGCCAATTTGCAAAAAAATATCCAAAAGGCGAATCTATGCTTCAAGTCACCGCAAGGGTATATGATTTTCTGAACGATATAAAAGACGTTTACCGTGACAAAACTTTGCTGATCGTGACACACGGCGGCGTCATCCGTCACATAAATTCGTATTTTTACGATATGACAAACGAAGAATTTTCATCTTTCTTCGTTGAAAACTGCACGGTAAAAGAATACGTTTTTGAATAAAATAACGGCTCATTTTGAAAAGTTTTTTCAAAATGAGCCGTATTTTTTATTTTTTCTTCAAGTATTCGATCACCGAAAACGCCGCGATCATTCCCGTATACACGGCTGTTGCAATTTGTTTCGGCTGTTTTGTACAGTCCCCTGCGGCAAAGATGCCGGGGGTTGACGTTTTCATTTTATCATCCGTTACGATGATACCGTTTTCTGTGTAGATGCCCGCCCTCAAAGCAAGATCCGCCGCACCCGGCGTACCGTTTGCAATAAAAACGCCGTCTGTGTCGATGGATATTCCGTTTTCAAAAACAACACCGCTTACCTTGTTTTCTCCCGTAATGTGGGATATTTTATCCGTGATGACATTATACTGACAATCGGGTGAAGGTCCACCGTCGGTAAGAACTGTGACGGATGAGCAAATATTTGCAAGCACTTCCGCTTCGTGAAGGGCAAACTCGCCGTCTCCTATCACGGCGACGTTTTTTTCTTTGAAGAAAAATCCGTCGCAAACGGCGCATTTACTCACACCTTTGCCTTCAAAAAGGTCTTCGCCTTTTATTTTTTTACCCTTGATACCGCTTCCTGTCGCTATGACGATACTGTCGGCGTAAAATGTTTCCTTGTTCGTTTCAAGTGCGAACGTATCTTCATATCCGATAGAAAAAACTTTCTGCCGGATAATATCAACACCGAGCTTTTGCGCCTGCTCTTTTCCTTTTTCGTAAAGCTCTTTGCCGCTTACGGAGGCAAAACCGTAATAGTTTTCTATCTTATCTGTTTTAAGAAGTGTCGAATTTCCGTCGTCGATGACAGCGCAGTTAAATCCCGCGCGCGCCGTGTAGACAGCGGCACTGATACCTGCAGGACCGCCGCCAACTATTACACAATCGTATTTTTTCATTTTCTTATTCTTCTCTGTATGAATTTTGTTATTTCAACTATCGGTATAACTGTGACCGCAAGGCCCATGGAAACGGCATATTCGGAAAGGCTGATGTGTTCAAATCCGAACGCCGTGCTTATACCGGGGAGGTAGATAACAGCCGTTGTGAGTATCAAGGAAAGTACTCCCGCACCGTACAGGAACATATTGTGGTTCTTTATTGAGAATATTGACGCACGTGCCGAACGCATATTGAACGAGTGGAATATTTCAGCCATTGACATCGTTAAAAACGCCATCGTCATTCCGTCGGCACTCGTTTCAAACTTCCAGACTCCTGCTTCCATATAGTGTCCTACAAGATATGCTATGACTGTAATAGCGGCTACCATTACACCCTGATAAACGACGTCGACGCCGACACCGCCCGAGAATATACCGTCTTTGGGATCTCTCGGCTTTCTCTTCATAACGTCGGCTTCGCCTTTTTCCATACCGAGTGCAAGTGCGGGGAAACAGTCGGTGATAAGATTTATCCAAAGAAGGTGGATAGGTTTAAGAAGCGTAAATCCGAGAAGTGTTGCCGTAAATATCGCAACGACCTCGCTGAGGTTTGAAGAAAGCAAGAACTGTATTGACTTTCTGATATTGTCGTATATACGTCTTCCCTCTTCGACAGCGGTAACGATAGTTGCAAAGTTATCATCCGCCAAGACCATATCCGCAACGTTTTTCGTAACGTCAGTACCCGTTATACCCATACCGATACCGATATCCGCACTCTTTATTGAGGGTGCGTCGTTTACACCGTCGCCCGTCATTGCGGTTATACAGCCTCTTGTACGCCAAGCGTTTACGATCTTTACCTTATGTTCGGGCTGTACTCTTGCGTAAACTGAATATTTATCTACGATCTTTGCAAATTCTTCATCCGTATAACCGTCGAGCATTGCTCCCGTTATCGCTTCATCGGCGGAGGTTACTATTCCGAGTTCTTTAGCTATGGCAACTGCCGTGCTTATATGGTCGCCCGTTATCATAACGGGGCGTACACCTGCAGCTTTACACTGAACTATCGCCGCTTTTACTTCGGGACGGACGGGGTCGATCATTCCGTAATGACCGATAAACACAAGCTCGTTTTCGTTACTTTCGCTTGAAAGCTCCTCAGGAAGCGTATCGTATATTCTGTATGCTCCCGACAGTACGCGCAAAGCGGAGTCTGCCATATTTTTGTTTTCCGAATTGAGTCTTTCGGAAATACTGTCCGTCAGAGGCTCTGTATTTTCTCCGTCGAGATAGTATTTACAGCGTTTGAGTATCTCATCGGGCGCGCCTTTTGTGAACTGAATATATTTGTCTCCGTACTTATGCACGGTGGACATCATCTTTCTGTTTGAATCAAACGGAAGCTCGGAGACTCTCGGCATTTCATCTTCAAGGTCTTTTTTATCAAGTCCGAGTGAATATGCGTAATTTACAAGCGCACATTCAGTGGGTTCTCCCGTTGCGTTCTTCGTTTCGTCAAGTACTGCGTCGGAGCAAAGTGACATACATTTTGCCAAAAGAGACGTGTTTTTCGTTTCTTCTTTAACGACAGTCATTTTGTTCTGCGTAAGCGTTCCCGTTTTATCCGAGCAGATTATCTGCGTACAGCCGAGAGTTTCAACTGCCGTAAGCTTTCTGATAACTGCGTTGCGCTTTGACATTTTCGTAACGCCCATCGACAAAACGATCGTAACGACTGTTGCAAGTCCTTCGGGGATAGCCGCAACAGCCAAAGATACGGCAACCATAAACGAATCAAGCAATATATCAAGCTTGCCGTCCATAAGCTCCTGCCATGCGTTTTCCGTTGTAAAAAATCCAAAAAGGAATATGAAGACACTTATTCCTATAACGAGATAGGTGAGTATCTTTGAAAGCTCCGCAAGCTTCTGCTGTAAAGGTGTTTTTCCCTCTTTTGCATTTGCAAGTGCATCTGCGATCTTACCCATTTCGGTGTTCATACCCGTATCGGTAACGACGGCAATACCTCTGCCGTATACAACGGTAGAGCCCATATAAAGCATATTCTTACGGTCGCCGAGAGGAACGTCCTTCTCGCCTTCCTTGAGATTGATTATATCAATAAACTTAGTAACGGGAACGGATTCACCCGTCAATGCCGCCTCTTCTACCTTAAGGCTTGCGTTTTCAAGAATACGCGCATCTGCAGGAACTGCATCGCCTGCCTCGAGAAGAATAACGTCACCAACAACGAGATCCTCGCTGTGAATTATCTGAACCTTGCCGTCGCGAAGAACCTTAGAG
>JAZQBL010000029.1:0-35985 GCA_045545665.1 Eubacteriales bacterium | reverse complement strand
GGCATCAGCATCTGCCACTCTCTGATTGCTGCAAATCCCCGATATAATGTGGTATGGAAACCCTTTGATCAGGGACAGTACCGGGACATTGGCATTGCCACCTCCAAAAATACCCGTCTTACCAGCGCCACCAACCTGTTTATCGACCACGTCTGTAAGCAAATGTCCAATCAGAAACCGTAAGGGAATAATACTGCCCTGCCATCAGTGAACCTCCCATTTACTTCGGTTCAAGTCCTGTATTAACTTATCAAAAAGAACACAGCTGGAGCTAGCTGCTCCCTCTGTGTTCTTTGTCTATGGGCTACAAAAAAGATATTTTTGCTGGTTTTGCGTATGAATTCGAACCCTCACATAAAAATGAAATCCTTGCTTGTGCAAGGACGAAATCAGCTAACGCTGATGAAATCTTCGGCTACGCCTCAGATGAAATTAAATCCACCCATCCGGCGTCGAGCCGGATTTCATCCAACGAAGTTGGATTTCATCGTCGAAGACGATTTCACCCACCCGCAAGGGTGGATTTAGTTGAAAAACCGACAAGTCGAAACTTGTCGGTTTTTCTGGTGGAAGCAGTGGGATTCGAACCCAAGACCTTCCGCACGTCAAGCGGATGCTCTAACCAGCTGAGCTATGCTTCCTTACCTGTATATTATATCACACTTTTTCTGAAATTGCAATACCTTTTTCAAAATTTGCTACAAAATAATATCGGAATATTTGATCCGTTTTCGCAATACAATGTAGTAAAAAAACTCGGGAGGATCACGATGACTGAGAAAGGAATATACAAGGACATTTCACAAAGAACAGGCGGTGACATATACGTAGGTGTCGTAGGACCTGTGAGAACCGGCAAATCTACGTTTATAAAGCGCTTTATGGAAACACTCGTTTTACCTAATATAAAGGGAGAATACGACAAGGAAAGAACAAGGGACGAACTTCCGCAGTCATCCTCGGGAAAGACCGTTATGACGACCGAACCCAAGTTTATCCCCGACGAAGCCGTAACCGTAAGTCTTGACGGGAACGCTGACTTTAAAGTAAAAATGATCGACTGCGTCGGATTTATCGTTCCCGAAGCGTTGGGACATATAGAAAACGGTCAACCGAGAATGGTTCACACGCCGTGGAGCGACGAACCTATGCCGTTTGATGAAGCCGCCGAAATGGGAACGCAAAAAGTAATAACGGACCACTGCACCATCGGAATGATCGTCACCTGCGACGGCACATTTGGAGAGATACCGAGAGAAAGCTACGAAAGTGCCGAAGAACGAACGGTAAAAGAATTGAAAGAAATGAACAAACCGTTTGTTATCATACTAAACTCTGCATATCCGAACTCGCAGCAAAGCGTTGAGCTTGCTTTGGAGCTTGAAGAAAAGTATCAGGCACCCGTTGCTTTGATAAACTGTCTTGAGCTTAACGCCGAGGATATCAAACGCATACTTGAGCTTGTTTTGCTTGAATTTCCGATAACGGAAATATCGGTAAACGTGCCCGATTATATAACGGCGTTGCCGAAAGAACACCCTGTATACTCTTCTCTTTCTTCATCTGTTTATTCCCTTGCATCGAAAGCTGAAAAGATAAAGGACATAATACCCGTATTTTCCAAGCTTAACGAAAACGGAAACGTAACCGACGTACAGATCGAAAAAATTGATCTCGGAAGCGGCAAAGCGGTAATAAATGCAAAGCTTGAAAGCGGACTGTTTCACAGAATATTATCGGAAGAAACAGGTTTTGATATAAGCTCAGACGAAGATCTGCTAAGACTTTTAAAGGATCTGTCATCATCAAAAAAGAAATTTGATAAAATTTCAAATGCCTACGATGAAGTTCTTGCAACGGGATACGGAATAATATCCCCGGACGTGTCCGACCTTGCACTTGAAGAACCGCAAATCGTGAAGCAGCCGGGTGGATACGGTGTAAAGCTCCGCGCTTCTGCTCCGTCAATACATATGATAAAAGCGGATATACAGACGGAAGTAAATCCGATAGTCGGAACAGAACAGCAATCGGAGGATCTTGTTAAATTTCTTTTGAGAGAATTTGAAGAGGATCCCGCAAAAATATGGGATACCAACATGTTCGGAAAGTCCTTGTATGAGCTTGTAAACGAGGGTCTTAATACAAAGCTTTCTCATATGCCGTCCGATGCAAGAGTCCGTCTTTCCGAAACACTCGAAAAAATAATCAACGAAGGCTCTGGCGGACTTATTTGTATAATTCTTTAATTGAAGCAGACTTGCCGAAAAGCAAGTCTGTTTTCTGTCAAATACAAACAATGTTTACGAATTGTATTTAATTATGATACAAATATTTAGTAGAATGTAGTTTGGTAAATTATATTTTAATATCATATAAAGGACAGATAAAAATGGCTAAAGAAAAAAAACTCGTAGAACAAATAACAGCTATGGACGTAGACTTTGCGAAGTGGTACACTGACGTTGTAAAAAAAGCAGACCTCGTTGACTATTCCGGCGTAAAGGGCTGTATGATAATAAGACCGTACGGTTACGCTATCTGGGAAAATGTACAGAAGCTCCTCGATGCCGAATTCAAGAAAACGGGACACGAAAATATCTATATGCCTATGTTCATTCCCGAATCCCTTCTCAATAAGGAAAAGGCACACATTGAAGGATTTGCTCCCGAAGTTGCCTGGGTCACACACGGCGGCGGTGAAAAGCTTACAGAAAGAATGTGCGTACGTCCGACGTCAGAAGTTCTCTTCTGCGACCACTACAAGGACATAATAAAATCCTACAGAGATCTTCCCAAGCTTTACAACCAATGGTGCAGCGTTGTAAGATGGGAAAAAACAACAAGACCTTTTTTGAGAACGAGAGAGTTCCTTTGGCAGGAAGGTCACACAATGCACGCAACAGCGGAAGATGCAGAGCAGGAAACGCTCCGTATGCTCAATATTTACGCTGATTTTTACGAAAAACAGCTTGCTATTCCCGTTGTAAAAGGAAAGAAAACAGACAAAGAAAAGTTTGCAGGTGCGGCGGCTACATATACGGTTGAGGCACTTATGCACGACGGTAAAGCTCTTCAGGGCGGAACGTCACATAATTTCGGATGCGATTTTGCAAAAGCTTTCGGAATTCAGTATCTTGATAAAGACAATCAGCTCAAGCCTTGCTACCAGACATCGTGGGGCGTATCGACGAGAATGATCGGTGCTATCATTATGGCGCACGGCGATGATTCCGGTCTTGTTCTCCCTGCGGCTATCGCTCCTATTCAGGCAGTTATCGTTCCTATTGCACAGCATAAGGAAGGCGTACTTGAAAAAGCAGGCGAGCTTCTTGAAAAGCTTTCCTCCGTTGCAAGAGTCAAAATGGATGATTCCGACAATTCCCCCGGTTGGAAGTTTGCCGAATATGAAATGAAGGGTGTTCCGATAAGAATAGAGATCGGGCCTAAAGATATCGAAGAAAACAAATGCGTATTCGCACGCCGCGATAACAGAGAAAAGACGTTTGTAAGCCTTGACAACGTGGAACAGGCACTTGTTGAAGAGCTCAAGAAGTACACGGAAGCTCTTTATCAGAAAGCGTATGAGCGCAGAGAAAAAATGACATATACCGAAACTGAGCTTGACTCATTCATAGAAACGGCAAAATCAAAGCCCGGATTTATCCGTGCAATGTGGTGCGGCGATCTTGAATGTGAGCTTAAAATGAAGGAGATCGCGGACGTTACATCCCGTTGTATGCCCTTCGGCGAAGAGCCGTGCGGCGATAAGTGTATCTGCTGCGGTAAGCCCGCAACAAAGATGCTTTATTGGGGTAAAGCGTACTAATGCTTTCGGTTGTTTATGCCGCAGGACTATTCGGTATAGACGGTTATGCCGTAACGGTTGAATGTAACTCGGCAAATACGATACCGGGTTTTGAGATAGTCGGACTTCCCGACGCTTCCATAAAAGAGTCAAAAGAAAGAATAAAAGCCGCTGTTGCAAACAGCGGTATGATGTTCCCTTCTATGCTTCTGACGGTCAATCTTGCACCTGCTGATAAAAAGAAAGAAGGCTCTGCATACGACCTTGCAATAGCTGTTTCGATCCTTTCGGCGTGTGAGATGATACGCACGACGGAAAATTACAATAAATGCTGTTTTATAGGTGAGCTTTCTTTGTCGGGCGAGGTACGCGCCGCGCGCGGTATTCTTTCGATGTGCGTTGCCGCTAAAAACGAAGGTAAAACGGAAATATTTGTTCCTGCTGACAATGCACCGGAGGCTGCTGTTGTTGAAGGAGTCAACATTTATCCCGTAAGATCGTTGCGGCAGCTTATCTCACACTTAAACGGTAAAGAAAAGATCGTCCCGGAATCATTTGACAAAGAAAAATTTTTGACAGCTTTTTCGACGTACGCAGTCGATTTTGCCGACGTCAAGGGACAGCAAAAAGCAAAAGCGGCACTTGAAATAGCCGCTGTCGGTTCACATAACGTACTGCTTATCGGTCCTCCCGGTTCGGGTAAAAGTATGCTTGCAAAGCGACTGCCGACCATTATGCCGACGCTTTCGTTTGAAGAAGCAATAGAAACGACAAAAATTCATTCGGTGGCGGGAATGCTTTCTCACGGAGAATCGCTTATAACGCAAAGGCCCTTCCGCTCACCTCATCACACGATGTCAAGTGTCGGTCTGTCCGGCGGCGGCAGGATACCATTGCCGGGTGAAATATCACTTGCCAATAACGGCGTACTTTTTCTCGATGAATTACCCGAGTTCAGACGCGAAGCGCTCGAAGTTCTGCGCCAACCGCTTGAAGACGGTAAGGTCACGATAACACGTGTAAACGGCAAGCTTACGTATCCTTGCAAATTTATGCTCGTATGTGCGATGAATCCGTGCAAATGCGGATATTTCGGTTCACGCACGAAGCAATGCACGTGCGGTGACGGCGAGATAAGAAAATATCTTGCAAAAATATCGGGGCCGTTGCTCGACAGAATAGATATTCAGGTTGAAATGCCGGAGGTAAAATACGACGAGCTTTCTTCAAGCAGTTCCGGTGAGTCGTCGGCTGTAATACGCGAGCGTGTACGTCAAGCAAGAGAATTTGCAAAGGACAGATATAAAGAACTCGGAATATTTTCAAATTCTCAGCTTTCGCCCATGCAGATACGCAAATGCTGTATACTGACTGATGAAGCGAAAAAGCTTATGAAGGACGCATTTGAAAAAATGGGATTTTCAGCAAGAGCTTACGACAGAATACAGAGAGTCGCCAGAAGCGTTGCCGACATTGACAAAAGCGAGATGATCAACGAATACCATATGGCTGTTGCAATAAATATGCGTTCTCTTGACAGAAAATATTGGCGTGTGTAAAAAATAAAATTAAGTACATAATCAATGTACAAATAATATTTCAAAGGAGAGATTAAAATGAAAGAACTCAAAGGTACAAAAACAGAAGCTAACCTTCAGGCAGCATTTGCCGGTGAAAGCATGGCGCGAAACAAATACACTTACTTTGCGTCTGCTGCAAAAAAAGAAGGCTATGAACAAATAGCGGCAATTTTCACAGAAACAGCAGACAACGAAAAAGAACACGCAAAAATGTGGTACAAGCTTCTCAACGGCGGTGTTGGTAAAACTGCTGAAAATCTCCTTGCAGCTGCAGAAGGCGAAAACTACGAATGGGTAGATATGTACGCTCAGTTTGCAAAGGACGCAAAAGAAGAAGGCTTTGACTACATTGCCGCACTTTTCGAAGGTGTTGCAAAGGTTGAAAAGGAACACGAAGAAAGATACCGCAAGCTTCTCGACAACGTAAATTCCGACAAAGTATTCATAAAGGATGACGTCGTTATCTGGAAGTGCCGTAACTGCGGTCATATCCACGTTGGCAAGCAGGCACCCGAAGTATGCCCCGTATGCGCTCACCCGAGAGCATATTTCGAAATCAAAAGCGAAAATTATTAATAATTCTTTTAAATAAAAAATCAAGGCTTTATTTCGAGGCCTTGATTTTTTATTTATTAATGTATTTAATCTTACATATATTTAACCGTAACCGTTCCGTCGGGGGCGTATGTGACCGCCTCACAGTCGAGCATCAGAGTATCTATGAATTTAAAATACTCGTCAATGGAAGAAAACGGCGGGGTATACTTTTTGATAATATTTTCCGCATTTGCACAGTTATTGCAAAGAAGCTCATACGCTATAAGAAGCTGTGCTGATGCCGAGTTTTTGCAATATCTCCAAGGCTCGTTTATTTCAAAATCAATGCTGTGACAAACACCTTTACCGCCTGCGGCGTTAAATTGAAGTCCCGGCATAACTGCCGTAAGATCACCAAAATCGGAACAGGCAGTTCCCCATCCTTCATAAAGAAATTCAACTTTATCTTTTCCGACAAGATCCGAACAGCATTTTTCAGCCAGTTGCATAAATTCTTTACTGTGAAGCTCGGGGGCAGCTGAATGACGGTCGTGTATTTCAAGCATTGCGCCCATTGATACCGCCGCTCCTGCAAGTGCCCTGTTTATTTTTTTATTTTCACAGCTTATAGCCTCAATGGTCTTACCTCTTACGTAACTTTCGATCTCCATTTCATCGGGAATGATATTCACAGCGCAATTTACGCCTTTCAATATCGGATGAAATTTTATAAAATCGCTTTCTTTGAACGTCTCTCGAAGGTCGTTACACGCTTGAAGCCCGAGCGTTGCCGCATACTGTGCATTGATACCGAGGTGAGGAGCAGCTCCTGCGTGGGTCGCCTTGCCCTTATATTTCAATATCTTTATGATACATCCGTTTGAACCCGGTCCTGCTTTGAATTCAAGACCGTCATCATTCGTATTTGTATGTATCATAAGTGAAAGCCCTCTTTCGTCAAAGAAGCCTCTTTTCATCAGCTCAACTTTTCCTGTGATATACGATATTACGCCTTTTTTACGAAGCTCGTCGCGGTATGAAAGCTGTATCATTTCTTCAGCAGGTGTTGCGATAAGTCTTATTTTACCTGCCATACCGTCAAGCATTCCCTTTTCTTTAAGCGCGGCGGCTATTCCGAGAAGCGTTGCTCCTTGTGCGTGGTGTCCGCAACAATGCGTTACGCCGTCAATACTTTGCGGATGGTTTGCGATGTCAAGTGCATCAAGTTCACCCATAATATACAAAGTAGGTCCGGGGATACCTGTATCAATATCCGTATAAAATCCCGGGATATTTCCTGCCTCAGTCAATTCATATCCCAAAGACTCAAATTTTTCTTTCAGATATTCGTGCGCCTGCCACTCATTAAATCCCGTTTGAGGATGACACCAGAGATATTTTTCCGCATCAAGCATCAATTCTTTATACTTTTCAACGCTTGATAAGATAAGTTCTTTTCTTTCCACGCTTATTCCTCCGATGCGAATATGTACGAGCCGTATTTTACCGTCTTTTTCTCACCGCAGAAGTCAACGTGCGCGGTGACTCCGAAAGGAACCGTAAGATACAGCGTTTTCTTTCCGTATCTTCTTACCCATTTCACTTCAATGTCGCCGTAAGGAGTTGACACAGTATCACTGCAAGAAAGAAGTGTGTCGGGCATATACGGGTTGATCTCAACTTGCTTGAATCCGCCATCAGTCGGTTTTATACCTGCTATATATGCGTGAAGAAAATAATCAAGCGCTCCGTACATAGGGTGGTTGTGTGAGTTCATTCCGGGGTTCTTTTTAAGTTCAAATCTTTCCCACACGGTCGTCGCTTCGTGATTTATTTCAAAACCGATCGACGGATATTCACTTCTGTTCAAGAGTGTCCAGGCTTCGTTTACGTATCCGTATTTCGCAAGCATATCGAAGAGATATTTCGTTGTAAGGTTACCTGTCGTTATTTTATAATCATTATTAACGAGGTCATCTCTCATATGTTTTGCGGTCTTTTCTTTTACGCCCTCCGGGAGGATATCAAGCCAAAGAGCAAAAGCGTGTGCGCCTTGCGAGCCGGTTGCTACGATTCCCGTTTCCTGATCTACCCACTTTTTATTGAACGCCTCTTTTATTTTTTCTGAAAGCTGATTATAATATGCAACTTTATCTTCTCTGCCGGTGATACTTGCAAACTCACTTAAAAGTTTGCAGTTATAATACGAATATCCCGTTGACATAAGTATTCCGGGTGTTACGGCAGAGCCTGCATCTTCTTCCGCTTTACAAGCGTATACGGGGGATGCCCAATCTCCGTAGTATGAATAATTTACGATATGATCTTCAGAACGGCTCAAAAGCACGTCTTCCCATTTCGCAAAACCGTCAAAATACTCGTCTATTACCTTTGTATCGTTATAATGCAAGAAGGACTGATATGCGGCTATAAGATATGCAGAGCAGACAGGATCACCCGGATTGCCGCCGAACACGTACGGAACGGTACACGTTACAGCTCCCCTTACCTGCTGATTTTCATAAATATCCTTTACTATTTTCGGAAACAGCCGTCCCATATCAAAATTATACGGTGTTACCTCAAATCTTACCGTTGCATCGTTGAGCCAGCCCATTCTTTCGTCTCTCTGCGGGCAGTCTGTAAGTATACCGTGGATATTGGCTCTTTCCGTCATAACGGAGTTTTTATGTATACGGTCGACCATAGGAGATCCGCATCTGAAATCAGACGAATTATCAACGTCGGAATAAATAGCAATAGCAACGAAATCCTTCTTATTGGGGATCGTGCCGTATCCTTCAAGCTGCATATATCTAAAGCCGTGGTACGAATATGAAGGCGACCACTTTTCTCCGTTAACTTCTTTTCCGTTTGCTATATACGTATCGGTTGCCTTCGCACCTCTGAGAGGTGCCATAAACAGCTCACCGGTTTCGTCGTTGAGTATTTCCGCAAATTTCATTTTTACATTTTGACCTTTTTTCATTCCGTAATAAAGCGGAAGCGGACAAAAGCCTGCTATATTCTGTCCGAAGTCAAACACGTACGTATCATCTGCCGTTTTAAACATAGAAACGGGATAAAAAACATCGTTCATAGTTATCGGCTGCACCGTCATAGGTTCGAACTTACCGCCGGGAGCATCGCATATTACGGGTTTTGTAAAATGTTCAACATAGCGTGCATCGTACGTTTCACCGTCGAAAATATGTGCCGACACTGTATTTGCATATGAAACGAGCCAGTCTTCACCCGTTGTTATTCTTTCTTCCGTGCCGTTTTCATATTTTATATAAAGAATTGCCGCAAGCTGTGTTTTACCTTCAAAACCTATTTTTCTTCTCGTGTTTGCCTTTATATGTTCGCTGTCTGTGTTTCGCCAGCCGGGGGCAACGTATATATCAAGTGTGGGAGAGTGACCGTTTTCGAAAAATTCGTAAAAATCGGGTGACACGGTATAATAGCACACCTGAGAGTAATCGGAGAAAACGGGATCGAGCATTGAATCGCTTACGACTTCTCCGTCAACTTCTATTCTCTGATAACCGATACCGCACGTGTAAAGAGTTGCAAAAGCAATGTTTCTTTTTGCTTTTATCTTTTTTTTGAAGTGAAGTACAGATCTGCCAGTATCCTCGGGCATGGTGATAAACGGTGCCGTAAAATCGGTAACACCGCTGTATATCATAAACTCTTCAGACGCCGAATCGTCGTTTTTCGTTTCTACAGTAAGATCAACGAAAATCATCTCGCCTTGTGGCAAAGCAGGTCCGTTATATTCAAATGACTGCTCAGCCGTTGCAACTATTCCCGTATCGAAAAAGTCACCGTCGTCTGTTGAAAAAACAGCACGGTATGATATTTGCTCATCGTCATTTTTATCGCTTGCAAGTGACCATCCGATAACGGGTGTGTCGTTCTTGGTAATATTATTTGTTTCGTTTATAATACTGTGATCAAGAAAAATATTTTTAATTTTAAGCATAACAGATTTCCTTTTACGTATTTATGCGCCTCTGATAATATCGCCTTTTTTCACCTCAAACGGCATAACGAGGCTGAATATCATCTCGGGATGCGGTGCAGATTCTATTTTTTCGCCCTCTTCATTGAACATTTCACCGACGGTAAACTGTTTTCCCGGAAATCCGGGGGACATAAGCTCTGCAAGCTGACCGCTTACGACCTTATTCTTTTGCATAAACGTCGCAGTTTTTGTTTCGGGATCGTATGAAAGTGCTGTGGCGATATATGACTTTTCACGGAGGTAACCGCTTTGTGTTACTGTTTTTGCGTCCTGCATAGGATCATCAAAAAAATAACCTGTATCATATTCTCTGTGGCTTACGGATGAAAGCTCATATCCCCAAACAGGATCGTAAACGTAATTTTCAGGGGAATTTATATATCTGTCGCAAGCCATTCTGTACGTATTCGTAACGACTGCCGTATAATATGCGCTCTTCATTCTGCCTTCTATTTTAAGTGAGTCAACACCTATTTCAAAAAGCTCCGGGATATGCTCTATCATGCACATATCCTTTGAAGAAAATATAAACGTGCCTTCGTCCGTTTGCATAATATCGGGAACGTCGTCGGGACGTTTTTCTTCTTCCATTCTGTAAAGCTTATAGTTCCAGCGGCAAGGCTGAGTGCACGCGCCTCTGTTTGCATCCCGCTTTACAAAATGATTTGATATAAGGCATCTGCCGCTGTATGAAATACACATAGAACCGTGGATAAACACTTCAAGCTCAAGCTCTTTCGGGATATTTTTGCGTATCTCCTTTATTTGCTCGATATTAAGCTCACGGCTTAAAACTATCCTTTTTGCACCGAGTTCCATATACGCACGGCACGCTTCGCTGTTTACAACGCTTGCCTGGGTCGATATATGTATTTCGGCATCGGGAATGACTCGCTTAAGCAAGGACATTACACCGAGGTCGGCAACGATAAAGGCATCTATTCCGAAAGATCTTATTTCATTTAAAAACTTTTCAAGCAGCGGAAATTCATTATCGCGGGGCATTGTGTTAAGGGTAAGATAAACACGTACCCCTCTTTCGTGCGCATATTCGCAAGCGAGTTTCAATTCGTCGTTGTCAAAATTGTCTGCTGCAGAACGCATACCGAACATATGACCTGCAAGATATACGGCGTCGGCGCCGTAAAGAATGGCGGCTTTCAATTTTTCAAAATTACCCGCAGGTGACAAAAGCTCCATATTGTTTCTCCAATTATAATTTACTGATTTTCATTTTTTATTTCGGCTATATTCTTATTGTGCTCGGAAAGATTTTTTCCGTAAAGCATTTCGCCGTTTTTACGTGAAACGAAATAATAATAATTCGTTTCGGCGGGCTGAAGAGCTGTAAGTATCGCCGTAGCACCCGGATTGCAGACAGCGCCCGGCGTAAGCCCTTTATTAAGATAGGTATTATAGGGATGTTCAAGCTTGAGGTCTTCGGGTGTTATATCGTTTTTGTGCGTTTTAAAAGCGTACTGTATAGTTGCATCGCTTTCAAGATACGGATAATCATCGGGGCGTGCAAGCCTGTTATGGAAGACACTTGAGACAAGCTCAAAGTCAGTCGAATACTTTGCCTCTGCCTGTATCATCGAAGCAATGATTATATATTCATCAAGTGAAAAGTCGGATTTTTCTATCGCCGCATAATATTCTTCACTGAATTTTGCATCAAAACCGTCGAGAAGCGTTGCTATTATTCTCGTTTCGCTCCAGTCCTTGAAAAACTCGTACGTGTCGGGGAAAAGATATCCCTCAAGTCGGTATTTACGGTCGGAGGACAACTCTTCCTCTTCAAGAAGCTGTATAAACTTATACTCGCTGTAATCACCGTTTTGTATTGCATCGACGAATCCTTCTTCCGTGCCCATACCGTTGGAAATGAAAAGGTCTATTATATCGTCAACCGTATATCCTTCGGGAATGGTGAGGGTTATTTTTTCACGTACCTCGCTCTTTTTCCTGAAAAAGTCGAGCAGTGCATCATAATTCATATCCGATGACACCCGGTACTTTCCGGGCATAAATCCGTCCGTTTCCTCTTTGAGTCTGGCGTAATATTTAAACACGGTCGGATATTTTATAACGCCCTCATCGCCGAGCATTTCCGCAAGCTCGTTAACGGTAACGTAATTACCGAGCGATATCTCGGCTGTCACTTCCTTTTTCTGAAAAGCAAACAGGTCGTTTGCTATGGAAATAACGAAGAAACTGCAGACACCCGAAATTATGAGAACAAAGACGATGTATATTATCGCCATAACAACGCTGTACATCGAATTTGCCGTTTTTTCAACGTATGGGCGTCCGAGCTCGTCTGTTTTTACGTTTGAATTCTTATTCTTTTGTGTTTTTTTCTCTTCCTTTGTTTTTTTCTTACTGTTTTTCTTAATAAATTCAAACATTGTTTAGCCTTTCTTGTAAACTATCTGAGTTTTACGACCGATGCTATCGCATAATACGCCACGCACATCAAAAAAGATGGTGACAAAAACGATATCATAAAATCGTGTGCTGTTGCCTGCCAATCCCTTTTTTGCGGATTTTTGCTTTCCGGTACTGTAAATGAGTACTTGTAAAGTATGTACTCCGCATGAGAAAAGTACACAAAGAGAAGCAAAAGCAACAACGAACCTATAACGAACATAAAAAGCGAAGGATTGTCGGGTATCTTTATTATTTTCCACAAAAAGCCTTCAAAAAATATCGTGAAAGCGTTATGCAGGAAATGAATTACCATACACGGGAAAACAGATCTCGTTATAAGTGCCGTACCCGATAAAATAACACCCGACACAAAGTAAAGAACAAAATCGTTTATTGAAAAATGCAACATCGAAAACAACGCCGAAGAAAATATGATACTGCACAAAGCTCCGTATTTTTTATATGAGGACAGTACTATTCCTCTGAAAACAAATTCTTCGCATACCGCGGGGCACACGCAGTAAACAAGTAAGATGAATACGGTATTTGAAAACGATATTCCGTCAACGGACACACTCGGTGTATACTGTGCATTTGAAAAATATATACCCGTCAAGCGTATAAACGCCGTAGATAAAAACAAAAGCAGAGTTGACGGTATTATGAATATAAGCGACGGAAAATTGAAGCGCTTTAAATTCAGTTGACTTATATGGTCTGTTCCGTTTATGCGGCAGTAAAACAGTCCCGGCAATACGAACGTGATTATCTGCAGTATCAGAACTGCAAAAAACATATTCGCTCCGCTGTTTTCGCCGTCAAATTCGACGGAAGATGAAAGTGACGTCAAAATATAGATCGTTAATACGAGCAACGGAATGCGGTGATACGTTTTGAGCTTAAACAACTGAACATACCCCTTCCTCTGTTATGAGGGCGTTGGCACGTACGTCAAACTTTCCTTTCGGGAGTGAGTCTGTTATAAGCTCCTTATATATTATACCTATCACAGAACCGCTGAAATTACCGAGATATCTGTCGTAATACCCTTTTCCGTAACCGAGGCGGTAACCGCTTTTATCGTACACAACGGCAGGCACCAGACAAACAGCACTGCCTGCATCCTTTTTATTGTATTTTTCGTTCGTCTCGGGCGGTTCGGGGATACCGTACGAGCCTTTTTGAAGCTCGTTAAGCGACTTGACAAAGTAAAAATTCATTTTGTTGGTTCCCGGAACACATCTCGGATATGCAACTTTTTTACCGTCTCTGAATGCCGCTTCCGCTATTGCATCGACGTTTATTTCATCACGTATGGGAGAATACATAAGCACGGTATCGCAGTATCTGTACGACACACAGCTAAGAAATCTTTCGCATATTCTGCGGTCAAATTCTTTTTTATCTTCTCCGCTTATATCACGGCGGAGTTTTTTGTATTTTTCCCTGATCTTTATCTTTTCTTCACGTAATTCAAACACCTGCATACATTATTTCCTCAAGAATTTTAAGAGCAGCGGCCTTGCTCCTCAGTGCTTCTGTTATTGCCGCAGAAAATTCTATGGCACATCCCATCCCCTTTGCAGTAATTGTGTTACCGCAAACGGTGACGCTTTGCCCTGTATATTCGCACCCGTCAAGGTATTTTTCAAATCCGGGATAACACGTGGCTTTTTTTCCTTTAAGCAGACCGTTTATACCTAAAACTGATGGGGCGGCACATATTGCCGCTAATAAAATACCTTTTTCGTTTGCTTTTTTAAGGTATTCTGCAATTTCTTTATCGGAAGACAAGGTCTTTGTTCCTACACCGCCGCCGGGCAATATGAGACATTCCGCGTTTACGGCATCATCTTCCGAAAGTTCTTCTTTGAGCATATCGGCATCAAAATTTATACCGTGTGCGCCCTTGACGTTTTTGCCGTTGACGCCGACAGTCTTAATATCAACTCCCGCGCGTCTGAGCATATCAAGCGTTACAAGTGCTTCACATTCTTCAAGTCCGTCAGCACAAAACATATAAACCATATCGTTATTCCTTTCGCCAAACTGTTTTAATCAAGATAGAGTGCTTCGTATATTTCGTCAGTTACATCACCGTTCTCAACCGCCAGTGCAAATACTTCTTTACCGCAAACGGTGTGAAAGCCTTCTTTTTTGCAGTATATTTCGTACGGTGTTCCGTCTTTTTCAAGGAAAGCGTAACCGCAAACGGCACTGCCGTCTTTGATAAACATCACGTCTTTATCATTTTCTGATATATAAAGTTCAAAAAGCTCATAAGGAAGCGTCAGGGGACTTTTACCGCTTTCAAGATAAAGCGAATAAAGAGTACGGATATCGTCCGCTTTTTCAAGTGTAAACGATGTATCTTCGTTTATCCTGTAGAGATTTTTGCAAACTTCTTTTGTTATATCAAACTTTTTATAGATGTCATAATGGAAGCTTTCCTGAGGCACGATAAATATTATCTTATCGCCTTTTTGCGTACAGAGCTTCACCGTTTCGGCAATAAGAACACGGAAAACGCCTTTTAATCGGTATTTACTGAGCACGCCTGCACCGTAGAGATACGATACACTGCCGTCTCTTATAACGTGTACGACACTTACCGGCTCACCGTTATATTTGCCGAGTATTATTTCCGTGTCAGCACTGTTTTCGATTATCTTATAAAATTTTTCAGCGTATTCACTCACGGAAAATATTTCACCGAACAACTTTTTTGCTGACTTTATTTCTTCGGGTGTTTTGCAATATTCTATTGAAAGACTCACTTTATCAATTATCTCCTTCAACCATTTCGTAATATTGCTCCTTTGATATAAGGAGCTCTCTGGGCTTATTGCCCGATGCCGCACTGCATATTCCGAGTTCTTCCATGCGGTCGATTATCTTCGCGGCGCGTCCGTATCCTATCGAGAGTTTACGTTGGAAAAGCGAGGTCGATACCTTACCGGACTCAAAGGCGAATTCTATCGCAGGGCGAAGCATCTCGTCTTCTTCCTCCGAGGAATCGCCGTCATCAAATAAGGCTTGCTTGCCCGAGGAAAGCTGTTGAGCTTCCCTTTCGATCTTTTCCTTTATTCCCTCGTCATACTCTACCTTTCCGTACGTTTTCTTTATAAACGACGTAACGGCTTCAACCTCTGAATCGCTTACAAACGCTCCCTGCAATCTTCTCGGCTTTGAGATACCGACAGGAGCAAACAGCATATCACCGCGGCCTATGAGTTTTTCAGCACCTGCAATATCAATTATCGTTCTTGAATCGACCTGTGATGAAGTCTTGCAGGCAATTCTTGACGGAATATTCGCCTTGATACTTCCCGTTACTATATCAACTGAAGGTCTTTGTGTACCGACGATAAGGTGCATACCCGCCGCACGTGCCTTCTGAGCGATTCGGCAGATAGACGTTTCAACGTCGTTTTTAGCGGTCATCATAAGATCGGCAAGCTCATCGATAACAATAACGACCTGCGAAAGATGCTCTTTTTCCGGATCGTTTGCCGTAGCTTCATTATAACCGAATATGTTACGGCAGCCAACGCTTTCAATAAGACTGTAGCGTCTTTCCATCTCTTCGACCGCCCAATGGAGCGCACCTGCCGCTTTTTTGGGATCGGTCACAACGGGAACGATAAGATGCGGTATTCCGCTGTACGGAACGAATTCGACCTTTTTGGGGTCTATAAGCATTATTTTAACGTCGTTCGGTGATGCTTTACAAAGAAGGCTTATGAGCAAGCTGTTGATACAAACGGATTTACCCATACCGGTAGCACCCGCAACGAGCATATGAGGCATTTTTGCTATATCAAGATAGACGGGCTCTCCGACAACATCAACACCGAGAGCGCACGTAAGCTTGCTTTCTGATCTTCTGAAATAATCAGTGTCAAGCAATTCTCTTATTCGGACAGTTCTTATATCCTTATTCGGGACTTCAACGCCCACTGCATCCTTACCCGGAATAGGTGCTTCTATACGGACGCCCGTGGAAGCAAAAGCCATGGCGATATCATCAACAAGTTTTGATATTGCCGTAACACGGATACCGGGGGCAAGCTTCAGCTCGTATCTCGTTATGGTAGGTCCTCTTGAAATATGCACGACATTCGCATCGACATTAAAGCTTGCAAGCGTGCTTATGAGCTTTTTGGAATTCTTTTCAAGCTCCGATGTGACGTCTGCCGACTGTTGGCTTGTATCAAGTTTAAGCAATGACATCGGGGGCAGGCGGTAAACGGGAGCATCGGGTTTCGGCATTTCCTCTGGAGCCGTTCCGATGGGAGTTTTCTCGACCTTAATTTCTTCCTCATCTTCTTTTTCTTCCTTGCTCACAGGAACCGTGGAATAAGAAGCATCGGTAAATATCTTTTCAAGGTCGAAGTCGGAGTCGGGATTTTTTTCTTTTACAGAAACCTTTTCCGTCTTTTCTGCATTTTCCGTGCGATTTTGACTGTTGTGCTTTTCGTAATCGAAAGCCGATTTTTTGTCATTATCATCTTGCTTCTTCTGCGTGCTGTGAGTGAAGGATATCTTTTTACCGCTGTTATCCTCAAGATCTATTCTGCGTGAATTGTCTATCGGCGCGTCATCTTCCTCTTTCGGTTCTTCTTCAACGTCAAGAGAATGGTCAAGCGGGTTTTTGCGTTTTTTTACGTCTTTTTGTTCAGGCTTCGTTTTTTTATTTTTCTTAACCTTTACCGGTATATCCTCACATTCCTCATCGGAATAATTGAAGCTGTTTCTTATATCGTCGGGATCGAAGCCCTCGAACTCGTCATCGTCGTATGCTTTAGCAGAGTTGCGTTTTTCTTTAATTATGTCATACAGCTTGTACGGAGTTATACCGAATGCGAGTATTCCGCATATAAACGCCGCCAAAAACAGCAAAAACACGGAAAATACACCGATATATTTACAAAGAAACTTTGCTATCATTCCACCTATAACACCGCCGCCGAGAAACGATTTACCCTTTTCAAACATAAGTCCGGCTGTCATTTCGGCATCAGTTCCGAAGAACACGACGGACAAAAACGATGAAAGTGACAAAACGGTTACGACGCCGAGTGCAATACGTATGTATATCGTTTTTCTCGGATATTTGCTCAAAGGATCAATGAGTTTGAGATAGAACGCACCGAGAGCGATCATAAAAAACGGTATCGGCAAAGCTCCTGCTCCGAACGTGCCGAATATTGCATCTCTGACCGAACGTCCGACAACGCCGCAAGCACCGGGAAACAGAAAGCAGAGTACAAAAAATGCACCGACAGTGACTATTACAAAAGGAAGTATCTTATCGTATATATACGGCGGTCTTTTGCCGGAAATAAGCTTTTCCGAAGGTTTCTTTTCTCCGTTTTTCGACGGCGCTTTCTTTGCTGCAGTCTTTTTCTTTGTATTTTCTTTTTTCGTTTTCACCGTTGATTTTTCATTAGCCATTAAAGTTTCACACCTTCCGTTGCGGATTTAATAAAAGTCAGCGTGCGACAGAATAGATTATCGCACCGAGTCCCACTGCAAAACAGTAGTACGCAAAATATGTAAAATTGGATTTTTTCGATATGTATATAAGAAGCTTCATTGCCATAAAGCCGAACACAGCGGCAAATACCATGCCGACGCCGTAGTTGAGCCATTGATCGGCAGATATCGACGAGGAAGCAAGATCGTCTATTTTCATAACAGCGGAGCCGAGTATCGCAGGTATGGAAAGAATAAACGAGAATTTAACTGCGTACTGTCTGTCGTAATTACAAAGCAGACCGCCCGTTATCGTTGAGCCTGAACGTGAAAGTCCCGGCAGTGTTGCAAACATCTGACATATACCGACGATGAATGCACTTTTCGGCTTTGCGTTTTCGCCGTTTACATTTCCCTGCGAAAGTCTGTCGCTTATCATAAGGACTATACCGTTGAATATAAGAATCCCGCCGACAGCTGCAGGGTAATTCTTGACCATATCTATTTTATCTTCAAGTCCCAAAACAGCAATTATGACAAGGGGAAGCGTTGCAACGATTATACAAATAACAAACCTTTCGGTAACACTGTACTCAGAAAGCTTGAATTTACCCTTGAACACTTTTTTCATCATCGTGAAAAATGCGGGAACAAGCGGAAAAATATCACGTCTGTAAACTATGAAGACAGCGAGCAGCGTTGCTAAATGAAGCAACACGTCAAATGCAGGCATCTCTTCCTGCGAAAATCCGAAAAAGGATGATGCAAGTGCAAGATGTCCCGATGACGATATCGGAAGAAATTCACCTACTCCCTGAATTATTCCCATTATTATGTAATAAAACATAAAGCAAAAAACCTCAGTATAAAAATTATTATTTTAATTATATTATCATATAGTAAGTAATATTTCAAGGGGTTAAAAAGAAAATTATGAAAATAAAAAATGACGCGGTAATACCTATATGCGGAATAATATCCGTTCTCGGCGGTATTCTCAACGGACTTATCGGAACCGGTGCGGGAATTATTTACGTTTTTCTCTTTTCTGTTTTGTACCAAAGAGATGAAAAGAAACAAAAAAAGGACGTTTTTGCTTCCTGCCTTTTAACTACTCTTCCGGTCAGTCTCATCTCCTCGTTCATATATGCAAAAAGCTTTTTTTCATTAAGCAAGGAAATGCTATTTATCATACCTTCGGCGGCTTTGGGAGGGCTTTGCGGTGCGCATCTTCTCGATAAGATCAAAAACGGGACGCTTGTCAAAATATTCGCCGTACTGACGGGTATATCGGGAATAATAATGATATGGAGGGCATTATGATCGATATAATAGCCACATTTTTATTCTGCACTTTTTCGGGTATGGGAATCGGCGGCGGGGGTCTTTTGACGGTTTATTTTACCGTTTTGAAAGATCTTCCGCAGCTTACCTCACAGGGTATAACTCTTATTATATTCACTGCGTGTTCCCTTTCTTCAGTTATCGTAAATTTAAAAAAGCGGAACATTAATTACCGTTTATGTATTTTTCTTGCAGTATGCGGATGTATCGGCGCATGTCTCGGATGCGTTATTGCAGGGGCTGTCACTGAAAGATATTTGAAACTTTTATTCGGTATTTTTTTGATGATCACTTCAATTTCCGTCTTTGTAAAAAATAAAAAATAATTAACAATTTCAAGTAAATATTCACTTGACGATGATAAAAAAGGATGATATAATGCATATAAATGTGATTTTATAACATCATTTGTGTTACAAAATATCACATTTAAAGCATTTTTAACAACTCTTTTTTTGAAAGGATATAACAAATGAACACATCAAGGCGTGATGTCATAAGACGTATTCTTCAGTCAAAGCCCTTCGTTTCCTTGCACGAGCTTGAGGAAGTATTTCCCGACGTGTCAAGTATGACGCTGAGGCGAGACATCGAATATTTTGAAAAATCGGGCGAAGCCATAAAGGTACGCGGCGGCGCAAGAAGTATGAAGTTTATCACAACGTCAATGGAGGACGCTTTCAGTCTTCGTCTTAACTCAAATATGACAGCGAAGGAACGAATTGCCGCTGCTGCTGTAAACTATATCGAAACGGGACGTTCGATATTTCTCGACTCGGGAACGACGATACTTAAAATGGCATCCATAATGCCCGACGAGAGGCTTTCCATACTTACGACGGGACCTAATATAGCTCTTGAGCTTGTAAAGAAAAACCTCCCTATCATCAACCTCGTCGGAGGAATGATAAACAGAGATAACATTTCAATATCAGGTAATCAGGCTATATCTTTTATCGAGGGTATAAATATAGATACAGCATTTCTTGTACCGTCCGGTTTCTCCCTCGATAACGGCTTTACAAGCGGTAATTACAGCGAATCCGAGCTTAAGAGCCTTATATGCGAAAAGGCGCGCAGAACTATAATTTTAGCGGATACTTCAAAGCTCGACAGAAGCCTTCCTTACACATTCGCAAAGCTTTCTCAAATAGACATAATAATCACAAACGGGCCTGTATCGGAAGAATTCATGAAAGCGGCAAACGATGCGGGTGTTGAAATAATAACAGCAGAATAAGAGAGGAAAATAAAATGACATACAGCGAACAGAAACCTTACATAGGACACATAAACCAGCTTTTTAACGTGCGTGAATACAGATTCTGCGGCGGTTGGGCAGACGGCGTGCGCGCGGTTGACATTTCAAACGGCGCAGGACTTACGTTTACCGTTTTGGTTGACAGAGCGATGGATATTTTCAATATGTCGTACAAGGGCAAAAACCTTTGTTATCAGACACCTGTGGGCGTAAAAGCTCCCCAGTATTTCGATGCGCTCGGTGACGGTTGGATGCACAGCTTCGGCGGCGGATTTTTCGTAACGTGCGGACTTGACAACATCGGCGGTGACTGCGTTGACAACGGTGAAAATTTCCCCTGTCACGGAAGAATGTCAAATATCCCTGCGGAAAATTTCAGAATCGAAAGAGGCTTTGATGAAGGCACCCCTTACGTAACGCTTACGGGAGATATGATGCAGACTGTTCTTTTCGGTACACAGCTCACCCTTACAAGAAAGATCACGTGCAAATATATGGAAAATAAAATTAAGGTAGAAGACGTCGTAACAAACGGTTCAGCAAGAGAAGCTGCCGAAATGATACTTTATCATTTCAACCTCGGTTATCCGCTTCTTGATGAAAACGCAGAGGTCGTAATTCCCTCCTCCAAGCGCACCCCCAGAACCGAAATAGCAGCAAAAGAAATAGATCTTTGGGATAAATTCACTCCCCCTGTTTTCGGATACAATGAAAGATGCTACTACCACGAAGGAATGAAAGCGGAAAACGGCATAGTTACGTTCGGTATGAAGAATAAAGTGTCGGACCTTTCCGTTAAGATCTCATATGAAAACAAAAATCTTCCCTACTTCTTGCAGTGGAAGATGATAGGAACTGACGAATACGTTTGCGGTCTCGAACCCGGAAACTCACCTGTTTGCGGACGCCGCACGGCGCGTGAAGAAGGAAAGCTTCAAACTATAGCACCCGGACAGTCAGTTGACTATAAGCTTGAAATAAACGTCGGAGAATACGATAAATTTTAATCGGAGGTCCTTTTTATGAATATGCCTCCCCCGCATCATAACCAAAACAAAGTGAACGATGCGTACAGAATACCACATCCAAAAAGTATAAAGGAAGTTCCTGCATATCTTAAAAAAATGATATCCGCTTTCTTCTTCAGGCTGTTTTACATATTCAAGCTCGTGTGGGAAGCAAATCCTCCAATACTTTTCGTTATGGTATTTATGTCCGTATTCAGCGGTGTTATGCCGGTTTTATCCTCGCTTATCGGTAAGGAATTACTGAACACACTTGCTCGGGCATATAACGGTCAAATAACGGCATTTACTGTAATTTTATCGTTGCTTATTCTTCAATTTGCGTACTTGTTCGTATCGGATATAGTCGGCAGGATTTCCAATCTGATAACGAGAATATGTGCCGAGATAGTATCGAATCACATTAAGCTCAAGATAATCGACAAATCGAAGGAAATTGACATTTCAAACTATGACGATCCCGAATTTTACGCCAAAATGGAAAATGCGAACCGCGAAGCGGGATCAAGACCGATATCGGTATTGTCTTCCTTTTTCTCGATATTCAGCTCTCTTATAAGCGTTGTAAGCTTTATTATCATCCTGTTCAAAGTAAGTCCCTGGGCGCCGTTTATAATGATCCTCGTTTCCCTGCCGTCAACTGTAATAAGCTTCGTCTACCGCAGAAAGAACGTTGAATTTATGTCCAGAAGAAGCAAGGAACGCCGCCAGATGTCGTACTATTCCGATATCATCGTCAACAAGGATCTTGCAAAGGAAATAAGGATATACGGTCTTGCAGATACGTTCAAAGAAAAATATAAGTCCGTTTTCGATAAGTATTTCAAGGGGCTTAAAAAGCTCATATTCGGTGAATTCAGACTTAATCTTTTATCGGGCATTTTAGGTATTATCGTAAACTGTTTACTGTTTGCATATATTGCAAAGGGTGTATATGAAGGAAAATTCGAAGTCGGTGATTATTCCCTTTATACAGGCGCTCTCAATACTATATCGGCCCGTCTTTCGATTATGATAGCGACGACGGCATCGGTATATGAAGGAACTCTGTTTATAAACAATATGATAGCTTTTATGGGTGAAGAAACACACATAAAACCGACGTTGGATCCTCCCAGAATACCGAAACGCCGCATAGCGCACGAAATTACATTCGAAAACGTTTCTTTCAGATATCCGGGAACGGAAAAGGACGTTATCAAAAATATTTCCCTTACAATAAAACCCGGTGACACGGTCGTGCTTGTCGGTCTTAACGGTGCAGGCAAAACAACGCTTGTTAAGCTTCTGACAAGACTTTACGACCCCACGGAAGGCAGAATACTTCTTGACGGATACGATCTGCGTGAATACGATACAAAGGCGCTTTACGATATATTCGGCATAATATTCCAGGATTACGGAAAATACGCCGTATCGGTAAATGAAAATATCACATTCGGAAATATATCAGCGGAAGCGGATTATTCAAAAATAAAGACCGCTGCCGAAAAAAGCGGTGCTGACGGATTCATAAAAGAGCTTCCGAACGAATATGACACCCCTCTTATGCGTTATTTTGAGGATAACGGTATCGAGCTTTCGGGCGGTCAATGGCAGAAGCTCGCAATTGCAAGAGCATTTTACAGTGATTCGGATATACTCGTGCTTGACGAGCCGACAGCTTCTCTCGATCCGTTGGCAGAAGCTGAAATATTCAATAAATTTGATGAGCTTACAGCAGGAAAAACGTCCGTATTCGTTTCTCACAGACTTTCAAGTGCAACAACTGCAAACTGCATAATAGTGCTTGAAGACGGAAAGCTTGAGGAAATGGGCAGTCACAGCGAGCTTATGGAAGCTCACGGCAAATATTGCGAACTGTTTACAACTCAGGCAAAAAGATATTCAGACTCACTTGATGTTCACGAAAGTCAAGAATAACAAATTAACCGACTAAGGCGGTGATCTTGTGTCAAAGAGCTATTTATTTGAATATCCGGGAACAAAAGAAATGTTTTTAAGCCAATTAATTAAATTCCCTAACAACAATCAAAAATTTTTCTACTTTGATGATTATATTGTTGAGCTTTCCGAAAACGAAATCCGTTTTGGCGTTGCCCGCGGAGGTCATTCGGGCGGATATTGGTTCATACCAACGATAACAGAGCTTGACGGCAAAACCACATTTTGCGGTACAATTCAATATATCGATCCATATACAAGCGACAAAGGTATTAAAAAAGTTGTAAACAAAATTGAAGAAATTCTTCTTTTCATATTTCTGTTTCCCGTTTTTCTCATCTTTACAATTTACTCTTTCTTTTCTTGGGTTATACGAAAAATATTAAAAAAGCCCGATCCAAAACAAGAATCAAAAGAAGATAAATTGTATAATTTAATGGAAAATCATTTAAATTGCACACGTATATAAAAATACGCTTAAAGACAGAAAACCTCCTTCGGCAGAGTAAAATACTGCCAAAGGAGGTTTATTATCAGTTCAATTTTATATTTGTTTAAAATACGGTGTTGCGTTATATTTTTCGCAAACAGCAACGTATTTGTCCATTTTTTCGCTACTTCTTTCCGCTGTTTTAATAGCCTTTATCATTATATTTTTAGGTGTTTCTTCGGGATCGATAAATTCGAGGCACATAACATCATAGCCGCAAGCTTCGAGTCCCCGGCATCTGATGGAATCTGTCAGAAGTGCTGAAAGCTTTTGCTTCAATATCGGATATTCGGTAACAAAAGAAAGCTCGTTCGGAGTTATTTTTTCAGACAATTCGTGCTGGCAACACGGAGTTGAAAGAATGACGGGGGCATCGTTTTTAACGGCGTTATTCAAAACGATATCCGTGGCAACGTCGCACGCATGCAGTGACATCACCATGTCGGGCTTTTTCGGAAGCGGAACTTCGTTGATATCACCGTGGAGAAAAATAAGCTTGTCAAAGGAAAGCTTTTTCGAGACCGAACTGCAGTATTCGATAACGTCTTTTTTAAGATCTACTCCGTATATCGTAGTATCAATATTCAATATGTTGTTAAAATAATAGTATGTTGCAAAAGAAAGATAGCTTTTGCCGCAGCAAAGATCCCATATGACGACCTTATCATTTGGAAGATATTTAACGGTATTCTTTATTATCTCAAGAAATTTATTTATCTGTCTGAATTTACTTTGTTTTTTATCGTGTATTCGTCCGTTTTGATCCTGTATTCCGAGTTCAACGAGAAAATCGTACTTTTTGTTTGGAGAAAGAATATAGTCTTTTTCTCTGTTTTGAGAAGAAACATCAACGGTTTTGTCGGCTTTTTTGATCTTATTCAAAAAAGTGAATTTGCCCGACTTTGACATTTTCCCTTCCGCTATTCCCCCAACGTCAACAATATTTATTTGCATATATGACGTTTTAAATTCATCGGCTATGTACCTTGCGGCATCACTTGAATGTGTATTTACGTGCTTTGCTCCGCCCTTTGCGTACTGTATCTCCGTTTGGAGCATCACCTCGTCGCGTATCATAACGAGCTTTGATACGTTTTTAGATATATTTTTATCATTCGGCTTTGAAAGAACGATCTTTTTCAAAGTTCCGTTTTCAATACAGGAAGAAATTACTTTAATTATTTGTTCCATACATGCTCCATTCCGCCGTTTTTGCGACGGTAAACTATTTTGTGCAATTTAAATATATTTGACTTCCAAACAAAAATGAGACGGGCCCATTTTAATTTAAATTTCAAGGCGTGAATTGTTGTTGCTAATTTATTGCCGGGTGCAACTTCACGTCAAGAAACAGGAGTTGTTGATTATGCAACAACTCCGTTTTTTTACATATTATCGGCACTTTCGAGCTCATCGCCGTGTCTGAACAACAGCGAGATACACCAAAGACCTGCCAGAGCAACAACGGCAAATATGATACGGCTTACGACCGCCGTCTGTCCGCCGAATATCCATCCGACTACGTCAAAATTGAATATACCGATACTGCCCCAATTCAGTGCGCCGATAATAACGAGAATAAGTGCTATTCTGTCTAACACGTTCAGTAATCCTTGTTTTATCTAAAATCCCTTTCAGAAATAATGAACGGCAGCGGTTTTCGTTGCCGCATCATTATTGTATGCCGAAATTGTCGAATTATTCAGCAGTAATTATTTCCGATTGAGATATACTGATCTTTCCGTTCAACGAGGTTACTTTCATGCGTTTTTGGAAATTGGGATTGTATGCTTTATAAGGCGTGGGAATATTTGTGCCTGCAAGCGTTATTTTTCCTTCCGGAGCTTCAAGTTCAAAGTTATACGTTTCGAGGTCATAACCGCATGAAAGCTCTGCATTTTTTCCTGCGCTTACAGTAATTTCATTTGCGGATGCATCAGCCTTAACGCTACCGTCTTCTGTTTTTACTGAAAGGACGTTAGAAACGACACCTTCGATAGTTACGTCACCTTTTTCTTTTACGTTAACACTTACAGAAGAATTCGTAATTATTTCCGAAAGCGTAACGTCACCGTTTTCAACATTAACGGTAAAATCCGAATCGTAATTTGACTTTGATATTTCAACGTTTCCGTCTCCGACGCTTATATCAAAAACTTTGATATCTTTCGTATCGGATACGTATACGGTAACGCTTTTCGGCCCTATATTCTTGCCGTGAAGAAAATCATTTAAATAATATCTGAATCCTTTAAATCTGATCTCACCCTGCGCAAGATCGGTAAGGGAAAGAATGTTAAATCCGCTTTCCATTACAAGAGCTTTGTTTTCAACCTGGCAAACGTAATTCGTTGAGGAATAGTTTTTAACTTCTATTTTATTGCTTTCTGCACCGCAAACAATTTTTACGTCAGCATCGCCTGCGTTGATCTCTATCTTCCCGATATCCTCGGAGGAGAAATCAAAAGTGTTGACTATTTCATCGTTTTCGTTTTTTATATCAAAAAGCTGAACATTCTGCGTCTTTGCCTGTACAACACCGACTGAACACGTTATAGCGCCGAGTATTATAAGCAAAACAGAAATGATAATAAATACGATCGATACCGGCTTCATTATTTATCAAACACTCCTTTCGCATATTCATACAAGCGTTTAAGCTGTTTAATAACAAATTTGACAAGAACGACAAGCTTCTTATAAACAAACGGCGCAAGTCTTACGATCAAATTGTAAAGAAGAATTCCGACGAGCATTGTAACTCCGCCGCACAGTATACCGATACCTATTTCGTAAATACCTGCAGGCGTGAGCGTACCTATCTGGGTAATACCGTAAATGATCGCTACTACTGAAAACGCTGTTCCAAGCGCTGTAAGCAAAACCAAAGCCGCAGCACATAAAACGACAGCCGCCGCAACCGCAACGAACAGCGAAGCAAGAGCGCAGGCAATGATCAACAAACAGATCAAAATTATCGGAGAAAGTAAGATAAGACCGACGTTGAACATACTCTTTTTATCGCCTTTCTTCTCTGTACCTCCATTGTTCGAAGGTTTTGCTTTTTTTTCATTTGCGGGATGAGGAACCGGCTTAACCGTATTTTTTGCCTTTTTGGGCAACTCCGTCTTTACGTCCGAATCATCATCTTCATCAAGAAGCTCGCTGATATTTTGCTTTTTTTCTTCAACAGGTTCGGTTTTGGGAATGTCGGCCGTCTGCTGCACCAATTCTTCATCGGGCTTTTGCGATATTCCTTTTGATTTACGGTAATCGCTTAAAAGCTTTGCGGCAACTTTTTTGTCCCCTCCGAGTTCATCTATTTTTTTCTCACATTCGTTTTTGGAAAGCTCAGACAAATGATTGTCAAAATACTTCACTCTCTTATCAACTTCATCTTTTGGCATATCGCCTTCCGAAAGATGGAGCGAAAGCAGTGTTAAAAACACATCTTTTTCCAAACCGTAGCCTCCTTTATCATAATAAAATATGATTGATTTATTAAAAAATATATGTTATAATCATATACGTATTAATTATAGCATCATTTTTTAGTTAAATAATATATAATTTTTAACTTTTTAAAAAATATTTACATAAAAAAGGATATATTTATGAGAGTAAGAAAGAAAAAGCACGGTGCGGAAAGGCTTGCCGCATGCGAAAAATATTTTTTTCCGGCAACAGATAACATCAAAAATGTCTTTGGGAATTCAAATCCCGTTCATATTGAAATAGGTTGCGGCAAGGGAACGTTTATAAGAGATATGGCAAAAAAATATCCCGGCATAAACTTTATTGCGGTTGAAAAGATAACTGACGTTATGGTTTGCTGTGCAGAAAAAATATATACAGAACAGCTTGAAAACGTACGTATCCTTTGCGCGGATGCAAAAACACTTGCTGAGGTAATACCGCACAATTCCATTGAAAGGATATATCTTAATTTTTCCGATCCGTGGCCCAAAGCGGGACACAAAAAGCGCAGGCTGACGCACGCTGTTTTCCTTGATGTATACAAGCAGATACTGACCTTTGACGGAAGTATTGCCATCAAAACGGACAACGATTCCCTTTTCGATTTTTCGCTTGAAGAGCTCCCTCAAAACGGTTTTATACTTGAGGATGTTACACGTGATCTTCACTCAAGCATTTACAATTCCGACAACGTGATGACCGAATACGAAGCGAATTTTACAAAACAGGGTATACCGATAAAACGCTGTGTTGCAAAACTCAAATAAATACAGAAAAACTATAATACCGAGGTGTACATACAATGGCGGAAACAAGTAAAAAAAGACGTGAAATAATAGAGCTGTTATCCGAAAGAAACGATGATGAATTAGCACAGATGATGGATAATATTAATCTTTTTATGTCGTATTATCGCTGCGCTATGCTTGAAATAGAAACTAAATTCCGTGTGCTTGACGAGCAGTTTTCCTTACAACACGAAAGAAATCCTATCGAAAGCATAAAATCAAGACTTAAATCTTTTCCGAGCATACGTCACAAGTTAAGCAAAAAGAATCTGCCTTTAAATATTGCAGCTATAGAAGAAAATTTAAACGATATTGCGGGCGTTCGTGTAATTTGCAGTTTTTTGGATGATATATATTTGCTTGCAGACTGTCTTATAAAGCAGGATGACGTAAAGCTTATACAGATAAAGGATTATATCAAAGAACCGAAACCGAACGGATACAGAAGCCTGCATCTTATCGTTGAGATACCTATATTTCTCTGTGACGAAAAACGCTTTGTAAAAGTTGAAGTACAGCTTCGCACGATAGCCATGGAAACGTGGGCAAGGCTTGAACACAGAATGAGATATAAAAAGAATCTCAGTGAAGAGCTTTTGAAAAAAACTGCCGACGAGCTTTTGCAGTGTGCTGAAATAAGCAACTTACTTGACACGAAAATGCAGGAATTGCGAAAAGAAATAGAGGGCAAATAAATATAAAAAGTGACTCCGACAGCTGTCGGACACGTTTTTTATATTATTTCCATTTTTCTGAGTGTGTCTAAAAATTCCTCAAGATCTTTTTTGGCTTCATCTTCGGAAACGTCGTATTCCGAAAGAATGGCATTTAAAATATCCTCTTCCGTTCCAGCCTTCGGAAGCATTTCCCAGATGAATGTTCCAAGCTCGTTTATAACAAAAAGGCCTTTGGAATCGTAAACAGTCTTTCCGACGGGAACAAGTATCGTCTCTCCGCCTATTTCTCTTTTAATCAGTTCCTTTTTTATTTTCACTTTCTTCTTCCTTAAGCCTTTCGTATTTTTCAAGTGTAAGACGGTAAAGGTGTTCTGTTTGCTTGCACGAATATTCGGGAGCCTTATCGAAGCTTCCCGTTTCGGAAAAACAGATCGCAGCACATACACCGCACATTTCTTTAAATTTGCAACCTGCACATTTACCCGGCAAGCGTATTTCGGAAGTTGCCTTTGTCAAAGTGCGCCAAGCTTCTTCGAAGCCCGTTTTCATAGGCTCGGTCACAGGGGTGGGCATCATTCCGCACGGAGTCATTTTTCCGTCGTACGTTACCCAGAACGACGTACTTCCCGCACGACATGATACTCCCGAGTCAAGCTCTGTCGGGCAATCGCTGTCGGGACGTTTTCCGAACTTTATCATACTTTCGGCACGAAGCTTAAACTCCTCAGGGGTAAAGCGCGAAAGATCCCATTTGAGAGTTGCCGCCGCCGACTGCTCTGCTGTAAGACGCGAAAATCTGTCACACTCGCCGTCACCTATCCTTATTGGCGGATACATATAGCTCGACGCCTTTATCAAAATATTATTTTCGTTACAGATTTTAATAATTTCCTCAATATCATCAACGTTATAAGGAGTTATCGAAAGATTTGCGCGGACGTCAATACCGCCTTTTTTCAGCGCCTTTACATTTTCTATAACCTTATCAAATGACGGCGTACCGCACATATTCTTATACGTATCGTTACTGCTTCCGTAAATTGAAACGTTGAGCCTTAACGGCGGATCATCCAAAAGTCTTTGTCTTATTTCCCCGTCAAGCAACGAGCCGTTACTGTTTATGGATACGAGAACACCCATTTTTTTCAGTGCTCCGTATATTTCGAAGAAATCCTTTCTGACAAACGGCTCACCGCCTGTCAAAAGGCAAAATATCATACCGTTTTTCACAGCACTTTCAGCAAGCGATATCCACTGCTCAGCCGTTAGCTCTTTTTTGATATTTTCAGGGTCCGATGTATGTACGTAGCACATCGGGCAATTGAAATTACATCTTCCCGTAAGCTCAAAATTTCCCGCTATCGGAAGACCCTTTTCTCTGCCGAGCTTATGGAAATAAGTTGCTAAATACGGTTCTGTAGGTCTTTTATTCATTTTCAAGTCCTAACTCTCTTTTTAATATATCAACAGCGCTCTTCTGTTTTGTACACGAAAGATGATATACAGGCACATCCGATACAATACTGCTTACCGCCTGTACCGCTTTTTCAACGTCATTTTTATTCCAAACGTTTACGCTGCAGCCTTCCCATATTTTTCTGAAAGCTGAAACGCCGTAAAGTCTTTTTACGGAATCCGTCGGTGCTTGGGAAAGATAAACTATTGCACGTAACGGCAGGTCGGCTTTTTTACTTACCCCCGAGCTTCCGCAGTACGGTACACCGCATGCACGTCCGGGATACAGTACGGATCTGTCACCGTTTATAAGCTCTGCGCCTTCAAAATCGCACCAAAGCTGTGCCTGTGTGGATTTACCGACACCGGACGGCGCGGTGAAAAGTATCGCATTTTTACCGATTTTTATAAATGACGAGTGAAACAGAACGCCGCCGTTATCACAAACAGCGTGAACAGCCGTCAATGAATTTATCAATATGCGCTGCGGTATTTCACCGTTAAGCAGCCCTCTTACCAAAACAGTATTTTCATTTTCAAAGCAACGGATATACATATATGCACCCGATATTCCGCTTGATACCGAACCTATGTAAATATATTCGGTTTGGTCTTTGAAATAAACTATTCTGTTTTCCGAAGAAAAAACGCATTCCCCCTCGGGAGGTGGAAAAGTACCGTTTTCGGAAATATTCACCGAATAATCATATTCACGTGGATCTGTTTGAAATTCCGAAAGGATACCGTTCTGCGTAACGGCAAGTCCTTCTGCAACAGATACTTTAAAAGAAATATCCGCAAAATTATAGTAAAGCTCCATATCAGTTTTCTTTGATAACGATATCGACCACCTTACAGTTCGACAGATCGTAGTGAGGAGAATAAAGCTGTGCCGTCTTGCCTGCTTTGACTCCCGTGGGAATGGTGATCTTATACGTTATTCCGCCGTAAAACAGCGACGTGCTGCTGTTTTTATAGTAAACCTCTATCGGTGAATCTATATCGGTTTTTGAAATATTCTTTACGTTCATTGCACCGTTGTTGCCTGAAATTTCAAAAGTTTCTTCCATTTTATCCATCGCCGACGCAAAAAACACGCAGTTTTCGTACCTTGCTGAAACAAGTTCCTTCTGTGTAGGCTTCTTTTTGTTTTTTTCAAGCAACACAACGGAGCCGTTATTCGGCAGATTGGAAACGGTAAATTCAGCTGTATGAGACGGATATTCGACGTAGATCTGGCCGTACTGCAGATCCTTACCCGATATATTTTTCAAAATTATCATCATGATTCCCGATACGGGTTCATCACTTCCGTCTTCCACAAAGATCCCCGTATATTTGCCTATATCGGTTATAACAAGACCCGAGCCGAGAGGGATGCTTTCCGTTTCGTACAGTTCAACATCGAGCTCGTACACCTCATCTTCTTTGAATATGAAGTAACATATAATGCACGTAACGGCAATCACTACAGCAAGTGCTGATATAACGATTAATCTTTTATTTTTTTGTTTCATGTTTATATCTTGCATTTCTTTTATTATATTTGTTAATTAATTATACATTATATAAACCATAGATATATGGACTTATATGTTAATAAACTGTAAAGAATATTCTTTCTCTGACAAAGAAAGCAGTGCTTCTGTGAATTCGGAAGCACTGCTTATGATCACTTATTATTTATTGTATGCAAATGAGTATTTACCGGAAGGAACAATAAAGCCTTTTTTACGTGTCTTGATCTTTCCTGCTGTCATAGCAGTTGTCTTTTCGGGATCAAGAGCAATATATGCTGTTGTATTGACGGGAACCGTTACGGTAAGCTCGTAACCGAAACTTGTTTTCTTCCATTCGGAGCATATCGTACCGCAGATACTTTCGTACTTGACATTTACGAAATCAAGTCTGTCCGTGAAACACGGTTTAACGAAAAATTCCTTAAATCCGGGTTTAGCGGGTTTAATACCGCCCATATATGAGTACATCCATTCCGATACGGAACCGAGAGAATAATGGTTAAAGGAGTTCATGCCCGCATCGCCGAAGCCGTTTTCCTTCGTATAGGAATTCCATCTTTCCCATATGGTCGTCGCACCGTTTTTGATCGAATAGCCCCAAGAAGGATACGTATCGTTGAGCAAGAGTCTGTATGCGATATCGCTGTATCCGCAGTCGCAAAGGATAGGCAACAGATACGATACGCCGACAAATCCCGTAGAAAGGTGATAATTCTTTCTTTCTATCGTACGTACGAGGTGCTTTGCGGCACGCTTTCTCATATCGTCGGGGATGAGCTTCATTTTGAGAGCCAACAGATAGCAGCACTGGGTATCGCCCTTTATCATACCCTCTTCGTCCATATAAGCCTCACGCCAAGCCGCACTTATCTTTTCGAACATACGTGCGTAGTAAATTCTTTCGTAGTCTTTTCCGAGAATTTCGGAGACCTTGAACATAATGTACGCATCGTATGCGAAATATGCTGTTGAAAGAACGTCCTTCGGTGTATCGTCATCAATGGAGAGCCAGTCGCCGTAGCCGAAATTGGGACGAAGAAGTCCCTTCGTTGTACCGAGCAGGCATTTGAAGTATTTTTCCATCGAATCGTAGTATTTATAAAGGATGTTTATATCGCCGTACATCGTATAAACGGTATAAGGCATTACGAACATTACGTCGCCCCAGGCTGCGTTTGCATTTCCTACAAGGTCGCCGCCGATGCCGTTGTTCCATCTTACCTGCGGTGTGATATCCGTTATTGCACCGTTCGGTTTCTGCGATTCTATAACGTCCTCGCCGTATTTATCATAGAAGCCGTAGCAATCCATATTATAGCAAGCTGTGCGGCAGAATACCTGAGCGTCACCCGTCCAGCCCAAGCGTTCGTCGCGCTGAGGGCAGTCAGTGGGAACACCTACAAAGTTACCCTTCTGTCCCCAAAGTGCATTCGAGAACAGCTGATTGACCATAGCGTTTGATGTTTCTATATATCCTGTGCGTTCGCAGGCTGAGTACATTACGCGGCCTGTAATATCGGAAAGCTCGGGAATATAATCAAGACCTGTGATCTCGATATATCTGAAACCGTGGAACGTGAAGTGAGGACAGAACGTTTCACCGTTTTTGTCTCCCTTCATTATATACGTATCGGTCTGGAGCGCCGTACGGAGGTTAGTTGTATAAAGCGTTCCGTCAAGATTGAGCATTTCACCGAAGCGGAAAACGACCTTCTGACCTTCCTTACCCTTGAGCTTAACTTCGGCAACACCGACCATATTTTGTCCCATATCGACGATATAAGCGCCGTTTTTGTCCGTGGTTATGTCAATGGGAGACACGTATTCCATAACCTTGACCTGAGGACCCAGGGATGCCTTGAATCTTGTTCCGGTAAATCTTTCGGGATTTACGTTTATTATATTGCACCAGCTTGAATCATCAAAGCCGGGAGCGCACCAACCGTCATTTTCAAGACGTGCGTCGTAGTATTCACCTGTCTGGTTATCATTATAGCGGATAGCGCCGTCATGACCCTTCCAGTTACTGTCGGTGAGTATGAGATCCTGTGAGCCATCCTCATATTCTATTGTAAGATTGAGCATAAGTCCCAAAGGAGCAAAGCCGTACTGATTTCTGCCGACCAATGAAATATTACCGCAGAACCAGCCGTCACCGAGAACAGCACCGATTACGTTTTCACCCTGCTGTATTTTATCGGTAAGATCGTAATACTGATACTGAATGCTCTTTGTGTAATCTGTCCATTCGGGCGCAAGGACATACGTTTCATCCTTTTCGCCGTTTACGTAGAGCTCATACACACCGCATGCGGTAGCGTATGCTTTTGCGGATACAACGGGCTTGCTTACCGTAAAGCTGCGGCGCAGATACGGCGAAGGCAGACCTACCTTTTCGCTTTCGGGACACTCAAATTTAGGTGTTGCCTCAGCAGGTATACCGATAAATCCGCAGTTCCATTCGGAAGGAAGTAAAATACCTGTTGTAAATACTCCTATTTTGCTGATGAGCTTTGTAGTGCCGCAAAGAGCAAAAAATCTGAAATAATACGTGGTCTTCGACTTGAGCTCTTCACCCTCGTACGTTATTGTCGAAATGTTATCGTCATAAACGATACCGGAATCCCACATATCGCCTTCTTTTTCAGAAAGCTTTTCCTTGCTTGTGGAAACAAGAAGCTTCCAGCATTTTACCTTCGCATCGTACTCATCACCGTCTATAACGAAAGAAAACACGGGGGTTTCGTTATCGATACAAAACGGAGTTTTTTTGTAAGACACTTCATCGCAGAGCATATGCTCGCACATAATCTTGCTTATTTTCATATTTTTCTCCTATTTAAGCGACATTGTCGCATATTCACTTTTTTGAGTTTAGCACACAAATATTAACTTCTTTAAAACATTGTGTTAAATAGAAATATAATTTATATATTTACTTTACTTTTATGTATATTTGTGTGGATATACGGAAAAAATCCCATCGGGGTGATCAGTTTGACGGTTATGCTTTTCCGTTCATTTATAACGTATCTTTTACTGCTTACCGTTTTACGGCTTATGGGAAAAAGGCAGATCGGCGAATTACAGCCATCGGAGCTTGTTACGACACTGCTTTTGTCGGAGGTCGCATCGCAGGCGGTAACAGACAATAACATACCGCTCGTGTATGGATTGGTGCCGGTCATTGCAATACTTTCATTTGAAGTAATACTTTCTTTTTTGATAACAAAAAGCAAGCGGCTTAAAAAAATAATGACGGGCAACCCAAGTGTCCTGATCGAAAAAGGAAAGCTCAATTTAAAGGAAATGGAAAAAAACAGGATATCTCTTGAAGAAATAGCGGCGGAGTTAAGACTTAAAGATATACCGGATATTTCAAGCGTACAGTACGCAATTATGGAAAAGAACGGACGGATATCGGCAGTTCTCAAAGCAGAAGACCAACCGCTCACACGTAAAGATCTTAATATCAAATGCAAAGAAACGGGAATACAGCACGCCTTGATCGTTGACGGCGAAATCAATTACGAAAATCTGAAAGCATCAAATAAAACTTTGGAATTCATAAAAGAAGAATTAAAAACCAGAAATATATCTTCTTATAAAAGCATACTGCTCTTTACTTGTAACGATGCCGATGAAGTATATATAATTGAAAGGAAATAATGAAAACTTTTATTATATCCATTATGTTATTACTTGGAGTAATAGCGGGAGTTACCGCAAACGCAATATACACCGCAAACGTTGCAGACATTCTTATACAAGAAGCTTCTCTTATAAATAAAGAAAATATAATGACCGAAGAAGGAAGGAAAATATTTAATTCCGTAAACGAGCTTTGGAACAAAGAATACAGAAAACTTACCTGTTTGTACGATTATCAAGAAATAGAAAAGGTGCAACTATCGCTTTTACGTATGCAAAATTGCTTAATAACTGAAAGCTATGAGGAATTTTTGATATCCAGGGGAGAATTTTTATATTCGGTCGAAAGGGTAAAAAAAATCGCAAAACTATCATTTGAGAATATTATGTGAATAATATTCATATATTTATTTAATTCTACAAATTTTGTATTGACATTTGAAATGAAAAGTGCTATACTCTCGAACGTCGATGCGAGATATGCATTGAA
>JAZQBL010000028.1:0-28390 GCA_045545665.1 Eubacteriales bacterium | reverse complement strand
AAACAGATTCTTAATTTGCTTGGCTGCCTCAATTCCTATTTGTGCCTTGTTTTCGTTTTCTTCATTAGATAATTGATTATCCCACATGAATAGATTATATAATTCATCAATGCTATAAGTCATCATATTACACCTCACTTTATTTCATTATAGCACACCGCCAATGTAATGTAAATATTTTTACAAACGAATGGGTCCTACTTGCCCGCAAGCAGAGGGCTTCATTATGGGCGTCGGGGCAAAGATGTTTACCGTCGCAGGTCCCGTCATCGTCTACGGTACGGTGGCAAGTGCTGTATATGGGGTGATATATTGGATATATCAAACGGTAACAGGCACATGACGGCGTTGTGTTATCCGATGACGTCGTACCATACGTCACCTATCTTGAACCACCTTACGGGTTCTTCCGTAATGAAGAAAAAACCGTCTTGAAGCTCATATTCTATGCCGCTTATATTGATGGATCCGGCATATATCAATTCCGACGGAATATCCCAGAGAAGGGGTCCTTCCGGTGCTTCTTTCTTGTAGTGCCCCGCTTTGTTGAGTAAATTGTAATATCCGTTTTTGCCTTTTACAGAGTAAATTTGACCGACGACGTAGTTGTTTTTTGTGATCACGTTCATCTTTACTCTGTCATAGTCAACCGTGCATCCCCAAAAATGCTTTTCAACGATCTTCCAGCCTTGCAGATCGCTCCACGGCTGACCGTCTTCCGACTCACCCTCAAAGGTAAAGTAGTATATCCGGCAGTCGCCCGTGTCAATATATTTTTCATCGGAATAAGTACCTGCAGCCATATCGGGTGTAAAACCGTACGTGCCGCGGTTGATCGCAAAGGGAAGAATACTAATAACGGCAAGTAAGGCAATAATGCACGACCAGCCGACGATCTGCCCTATAAGATGCAGTCGGCGGTTTTTTGTTACGATCACGCACTCAGGCTCTTCAGTCGAGATATCCTCCGACGTAATACCGAACAGATCGTGCAGTGCCGTCATTGATTCGGGATTCGGCAAGCCGAGTCCGTTTTCCCATTTTGCAACGGTGCTTCGGCTTACAAACAGCTTTTCTGCAAGCTGTGCCTGCGTCATCCCCCGCTCTTTTCGTAACTGTTTCAGATTATCTTTGAATTCCATACACATACCTCCGAATAATGCTATTATAACAGAATTTTCGGAAAAACGGTGTTACTTTTGTGTTACTTTTCAATTTTACATCAAGAACACAGAGAACATCAAGCTTTTTGCAATTATAATTTACGCGACTGCGTTTTTTGCATCCTGCGCCAATTTATATAACCGTATACGTCGTTGAATAAAAAGGCAATAAAGCATATAATGACACTCACGTACCGCGTTTGAGAAAAGCTTGCCAAAGTCCACAGTACGATAAGCACGACGTCGTTTGCGGCGTACGCTACGGCAAAATACGGACTTCTTAAAAACGTAAGATATGCCGCAATATAGCTTGTGGTGACGGATACAGTGCTGAAAAAGAGGTTGGCTGTGTAGAAATATTTTAAAATAAAATAAAAAACAACAGTTATAACAGCACACGAAATACACATAGAAATAAACGCAAAACGGCTTACTTCTCCGACCGTTACCTGCGATCTTTTACCCTTGTATGGGTTTTTAAGCCAAGATATCAAAGCGAAAAACGCCATAGGCATCGTCATGGCAAGATACGTTATCATCTCACCGTAATAGCGGAACGAATACGAAATTATACCGTACAGTATGCTGAAAATTATCATAAGTACCTGTCCTGCCGGGTTTCCCTTTGCGTTAAATATGAGGGACGTCACGCCGATAAGGGAAGCGGCAAGTGTTAAAAAGTCCTCCCCGTTGAATATAAAAAACGATAAAAGTGAAAAAAATACAGAACCGAACCACAGTATAAGCTCCGTTTTTGAAAAGTAATTTGTAATTTTTTTCATATTGATCTCCTGAAAAAAGCATCCGCAAACACATCTTCAAAGACCTAACGATGTGTAAACGGATGCTTTGCATCTCCTACCCGGTGGCAGTTACGTTCTATTTTTTATTACAAGCTTTAATAAAAGAGGAAAAAAGTTTCTTTGATATTTCGCTCGTGCTGTGAGTAAATTCGGGGTGCCACTGTACCATTATGTGATACGGGTGGTTTTTGTTTTCCAAAGCCTCTATCACGCCGTCGGACGAACGAGCAGACACGTAAAGTCCGTCAGCGGGTGCTTTTACTGATTGATGGTGAAAGCTGTTAGTCATTATATTTTCTTCACCGAGTATTTCGTAAAGCTTTGAGTCTTTTTCTATAAAGACCTCGTGCGTTTCCTCATCTCCCGATACCGTCTGGCTGTGTGGAAGGCTTTTTTCAAGCTGTGAGGGAATATCCTGATAAAGCGTTCCGCCGAGTGCTACGTTATTTGACTGTATACCACGGCATATAGAAAGCACGGGCTTTGACGTTTTCAGTATCAAAGGAAGTGCCGTAAGCTCCGTTCTGTCACGTTCGGGATCTACCTTTACCGTGTCGTTAAGCGGTTTTTCACCGTAAAGCTCGGGTGCTAAATCAATACCGCCTGCAAACAGAAAGCCGTCGGCTGTGTCGATTATCTGCTGTAAATTATCATCGGGCTGGTACATCATAACGAGAAACGGAACACCGCCGTGAGCCGTTACCGCACGGCTGTATCTCGTACGGAGCATACAGTAATCGTTTTCAAGCGTGCCGAATATGGCAATAAGCGGTTTTTTCATTATTTTTCAAGCTCCTTTAAAAGATACTCTGCCGCCGTCATTATGCCGTATTTGCCCGACTCGTATGTAAGACCGCCCTGGAAAAACGCCGTGTAAGGCTCTCTTATGGGTGCATCTGCCGAAAGCTCAACGGACGCGCCCGAAACGAACGTTCCTGCCGCCATTATGACCTCGTCGCTGTAACCGGGCATATCCCACGGTTCGGGCGTTACGTACGCTTCAACGGGCGAGCCTGCCTGAATACCTCTGCAAAAAGCGCAAAGCGGCTCTTTTGCGCCGAAGCTTATCGTCTGTATTATATCGTGGCGTTCTTCATCGTATGAAGGACTTACACCGTATCCGAGCTTTTCAAAAATATAGGAAGCAAGTGCCGCCGTTTTCAAAGCCGATGCAACCGTGTGAGGTGCATAGAAAAGCCCTCTGTACATATTTTTGTTCTGATTAAGGCTTGCGCCGCATTCAAGTCCGACACCGGGGGAGGTGAGTCTGTACGAACAAAGCTCAACTGCACGGGACGTGCCTGCAATATATCCGCCCGACTCTGCCATACCGCCGCCGGGGTTCTTTATAAGCGAACCTATTACGAGGTCTGCACCGCAGGCTGTCGGTTCTTTTTCTTCGACGAATTCGCCGTAGCAGTTGTCAACGACAACGTAAGCGCCGCATATTGATCTTACCGTTTTTACAGCTTCTCCGATCTCGTCGCACGACAGCGTTTTTCTGTTCATATAGCCCTTTGAACGCTGTATAAAGACCATCTTCACACGGTCCTTGTTTTCTTCGAGCTTTTCTTTCAGAGCTTCGAGATCTATCGTACCGTTTTTCATATCCGTCTGCATATATTCAACGCCGAAATCGGCAAGTGAGCCGTCACCGTTTTTACCGTTTATACCGATGACCTCGTCAAGCGTGTCGTACGGCTTGCCCGTTACCGAAAGCATAATATCACCGGGACGAAGGATACCGAAAAGCGCAATGGCGAGTGCGTGCGTACCGCTTACGATGTTGTGACGCACGAATGCACGTTCAGCCCCAAACACCTCTGCCCAGATCTCGTCAAGCGTGTCACGTCCTTTATCTCCGTATCCGTAACCGCTCGTGCCTGCAAAGCACGATTCATCGACACGGTGGCGTGCAAACGCCTCCATTATCTTTACTGTGTTTTTGTACGACGTTTTGTCGAATTTTCTGAATATTTTATCAAGCTTTTCTTCAGCTTCTTCAGTTAAAGCGAGTATTTTTTCATTAGTTATCATAATCTTATATCACATGCGGCTGTGCCGAGCTTGACACATTCTGCCACGTCCTTCATATCGATCATTTCGTTTTGTGTATGGATGTATCTTGTGGGTACGGATATGCAGCCGACTCTTGCCCCGCCTGCTTCCGTCTGCATTACTGCCGTATCGGTTCCGCCTGCACGGAGTATCTCATACTGGAATTTTATCTTGTTTTCTTTTGCTATGTCGGAAAGTGCCGAAACGAGCTTTATATCGCATAAAACGGAGCTGTCCTTGATCTTTACAGCCGCACCGCCGCCGAGCTTTACTGCCATAGGCTTACAGCCCGGAAGATCTCCCGTATCCGTAACGTCAAACGCTATGCCGTAATCGGGGGATACGTTATACGCCGCCGCCTTTGCTCCGCGCAGTCCTACCTCTTCCATTGAAGAAAAGACGAAATAAACGTCGTTTACGCAGTTTTTAAGATTTTTTGCAATTTCGACCATAACGGCACAGCCGACTCTGTTGTCGAACGGACGGCCGCAGTATCTTGTGCACGAAAGCTTCGTCATATGCGGTATGACTGTGAACATATCGCCGAGAGATACCTTCTTTTCGGCTTCTTTTTTCGTTTTTGCACCTATATCAATAAAGAATTTGTCAGCTTTAAGCTCCTCGGGCTTCGTGCCTTCCTCGGGTGCTATTACGCCTTTTACACCTTTTGATGAAATAACTGTGCAGTATGCGTATGCAATAAAATCAATACCGCCGACGGGCGCTACTCTTATAAGTCCGTCGTCCTGTATAAACATCGAAATAAAGCCTATTTCGTCTGCGTGAGCGCAAAGCATCATTTTTTTTGCATCGGGCGATGACGACTTTTTAAGTGCCGTAAGATTTCCCAAAGCGTCGTATGATATTTCATCCACGTACGGGCGTATCTCGTCTTCTATAAGCTTCGTTACTCTGCCTTCGTCGGAGGTAACTCCGTGTGTGAGCATAAGTTTTTTGAGAAATTCAGTCATTTTTACATACTCTCCATATTAGTAAGTTCGTTTGAAAAAAGCGTTGCATATGCAAAATCAAGCATTGATGCATAGTCGTCCTCGTGTATGACGCAGCACGCAGAATGGATATACCTTGAAGGTACGGAAAGCGTGGCGCATCTTACCCCGCCTGATGTTTTGTGTATGTGACCTGCATCGTTTCCGCCCGAAACGAACGTTTTTATCTGGTATTTTACGTTTTCTTTTTCGGCTGTTGCCATCATCTTTTCTATTACTTCCTTGCGGTAAACCGTCGAATTGTCCATAAGCGAAAGGCTGACGCCGTCTCCCAGCTTTGACACCGTTTTGTGTGCGGGTGTGTCGGGCATATCCGACACGGCTGTACATTCAAGTATCAAGGCAAAGTCGGGCTTTATAAGCTCCGTTGCCGTAAGCGCACCCGAACGGCCTACTTCTTCTTTCGTTGTGAATGCGAAATATACGGTTGATTCGGGAGTTTTGTTTTCTTCCTTTAACTTTTTGATGATATCGCACATAACTGCACAGCCGACTCTGTCGTCAAGCGCTTTTCCCTTTACGAAACCGTTTCCGAAAAGGACGAAATCGGAATCAAAAACGGCAAAATCACCGAGAGACACAAGCTCTCTTACCTCTTTTTCATCCTTTGCGCCTATGTTTATGTGCATTTTGTCTGTCGGTATATATTCTTTTCTTTCTTTTGCGCTTTGGCTGTGTATCGCCTTTGAGTCGATGACGCCGGGATACTTTTTGCCGTCTTTGCCCTTTACCGTTACACTTCTTGCACAGAGTGCGCCGCACGATATACCCCCAACCGTGTGGAAATATATACATCCGTGATCGTCAAAGGCACGTACCATAAAGCCGACCTCGTCCGTGTGGGCGCACATCATCAGCTTTTTGTCCGTCTTACCGTTGATTTTTATTATAAGATTTCCGAGCGTATCTTCTATGATTTCATCTGCATATTTTCCGACGGTGTCTTTTATAAGCGATACTACCTCCGCTTCGCATCCCGACGGGCCGAAAGCTGAAGAAAGCTTTTCAAGAAGCTCTTTGTTGAATTTTTCGTTCATCTTTCCGCCTCCGTTTCTGCAAGTTCCTTTATAAAGTGACAAAGAAGCGACGACGTGTACGATACGTCATCAAGGCTTATTATTTCAGCATACGTGTGCATATTCATAAGCGGTATACTGAAAAGCACCGTTTTTATTCCCTCACCGACTGTCGGTATGTCGTTTGCGTTCGTTCCCGTGTTCGTACCGTCAACCGTCAGCTGATACGGTATTGAATTTTTATCCGCACATTCGATAAGCTTTTTTGTAAGGGACGCATCCGTTAAAACGGAAAGGGATATTTCAGGTCCCTGTCCCATAACGGAGGAGGTGTAAACGCTGTACTTTTCTTCGGGGATCGCCGCACCCGTTACGTCAAGCACTATAGCATAGTCGGGTGATGCGTTATACGCACCCGAGGCGGCACATTTGCCTATTTCCTCACGTGAGGAAAGCTGGAGAATTATCTCACAGTCGCAGTCTTTAAGCTGTTTTACAGCTTCGATCGCGGCGCATATGCATATTTTATCGTCAAAGCCTTTTCCGCACAGTCTGTTGTTGCAAAGCTGTGTCAGATGATATTTAAACGATATGGCAGAGCCTATGCGTACACCCTTTTCTTCAAGCTCCTCTTTCGTATATCCCGTATCTACGTACAGATCGTCGAAAGAGGGGGGAGTATCCTTCGTTTTAAGATGAGGAGGGGTTGCCGTGACTATGCCGTATATCTCCTCTTTGCCGTGTACCGTTACCTCACACGGCTGAAGTATCTTGCAGTCGATACCGCCGACGTTTATAACGCGTAAAAAACCGCCGTCGAGGATATCCGATACGAGCATACCGACCTCGTCCATATGCACGTCTATCAGTATTTTTTTTGCATTTTCGCTTTTTGCAAGCTTTATAAGTCTGTAGTTGTCGGCGTTGTCGTATTCAAGCTTGTCAAAATAAAGCGAGCGTATTTCTTCGATAATGTTCTCAGCTGACGACTCGTGTCCGGAAACGGTCACAGGGCGCGTCAGGGCAGAGATCAGATCTTTTATATCGTTCATCATTCATCGTCCTTTCCAAAACCGTTTACGATGGCTTTGAACGTATCCCCTCTTACTTCAAAGTTTTCAAACGCATCAAAGCTTGCAGCCGCAGGGGAGAGAATTACGTTGTCACCGCTGTTTGCGGCAGCCTTTGCACGGTATACAGCCGATTTGAAATCGGGTTCTTTGAATATTTTGAGTTTTGATACTTCAAAGTTTTCGTTTTGCGTGATGGCACTGTATATTTTTTCAGCCGTCGCACCTGTAAGCACGGCTGTGTGAGCGTGTTCAAAAAGGTGGGGAACAAGCGGCTCGTAAGGGATGTTTTTATCGTATCCGCCGAGAATTACCACGACCTTTTCTTTAAAGCTCGAAAGGGCGGCAATGGTTCTCGTAGGGCTTGAATCTATTGATGAATTGTAGTATTTTACACCCTCGTACTCTCTTACGAATTCACATCTGTGCTTTACACCGCCGAATGTGGTTGCGACTTTTTTAAGCGTTTCGGCACTTACTATATCGTGCGTTACACAGTACGCCGCCATGTAGTTTTCGACGTTGTGACGTCCGGGAAGAATTATATCCTCCGTATTCAAAACGGGATACTCACCCGACTCGTCGTAGTACGTTATATATCCGTCTTTGAGATAAACGCCCGTTTTCGTGTCGGGCTTTCCGTTTGATGAAAACAGCGCCGTTTTACCTTTTGAACGTAAATTTTTAACGCTGTCGCAAAGATAGTTCGTAACGAGATATCCGTTATCGTCCTGATGTAAAAATACGTTGTGCTTTGCTAAGGCGTATTCATCCATTCCCGTGTGCCAGTTGAGGTGGTTCGGAGTTATGTTCGTGATGATACATCTTGACGGGGACTTTTTCATCGTCTGAAGCTGGAAGGATGAAAGCTCAACGACGGCGTAATCGTCTTCTTTCATAAGATGAACGAGCGGCAGAAGCGGCGTTCCGATATTTCCGCCTATATATACGGTCTTACCCTCGGCGCGCAACAGCTCGGAGGTTATGGTCGTCGTCGTCGTTTTGCCGTCGCTTCCCGTTATTGCAATTATATTGCAAGGACAGAGATCGAAGAAAAGCTCCATTTCGGAAGTAAGAACGGCACCGTTTGCAACGGCTTTGGCTATTTGCGGTGTGTCGGGGCGGATTCCGGGAGAACGGAAGATGATCTCGTCGTCAAGTCCGTCAAGATAACCGTCTCCGCATACGATGCGTACACCTTTTTTTTCAAGATCCTCGTATTTTGAAAGAGCGAAAGCTTCGTCTTTTTTATCTCTTGCGGTAACGACAGCGCCTGCCGACAGCAAAAAATCGACCAGGGGCATATTGCTTACCCCAAGACCGAGAACGCCTACGCGTTTACCCTTTATCTTAATTTTATATTCTTCTGCAGTCATAATTTTTCCTTTCGATAATAAACAGATATTATAATTATACTACAATATTATGCGATATTCAAGTGGAAAAGTAAAAATTGAAAAAGAATATGACAATTCCGTTTTTATAACCGCTTTATCCGGGGAGTTGTGTAGTACCTTGTTTCAACTGAAAGTTTACATTTGGGATCATTTTTTGCACCCCGCGGTGGAAAGAAAAGCGCCCGCCTGCACCCCCCACAGCTCGCTTGTAGTTCACTTTATGAACTACAAGCGAGCTGCCTGCAGGCAAGGGCGCTGATTTCCTTTGGAAATCTATCGTGTAAAGCTTAGATGAAACAAGGTAGCAGGGACAGGCGTCCTATCCGCGTAACAGAGAACAGATGCATAAAAAACATATTGCAGCAAATTGTGTCCGTGTATCTACTATACACTATCGTGAAGAAAACACAGTATAATATATCGAAAAACGGTAAAATTTTGATAATATCAAAGAAATATTCACAAACAGGTCGTATAATCAAAGTGAGAGATGTTTTGATGAATTTTAATGCAGCGGAGAAGGATAAATGCCGAAAAGAATAATTTTAACAAGCCTTGCCGTCATTATGCTCGTCAGCTTTTGCGCTTGCGGCTTTTCATCGGAAAGAGAATATTATGATGATATAGTCGTAGAGCTTCAAGACAAAGAGGGCGTTTTGGTAATAAAAGAATGGAGCTTTTTGCTCGGAAGCGGTGCGGAAATATACTACGAATATAAAGACGGAAAAACGGTGCATCTTGGGAATATTTCCTGCGGTGACGACGGTTACTGCCCTTTTAAAGAAGGTAATTATAAGATAATCCAAAACGGAAACGATGTGGATATTTCCTACCATTTAAGCGATCTGCCCAAAGAGGACCTCACGGCGTGGAGAAAAAAATCTTTCACATTACCCGAATGATAAAAAATAAGTGAAAAATGAAAGAGAGGAAAAAATGTTTTTGCATTACGTGTCATTATTTTTTAAGGTTTTGCTTGCCGTTTTGATGTTGCTTTTGAATGCATTCGGAACGTATTTTGTATCGTCGTTCCTTATGCCGACGGCAGACGGTATTGAACTGTTGCTTCTTCCCGCTTTTGCTTTGCTCCTTTCCGTATTTTCTTATTTTTGGGGATATCGGATGAAACAAAAATATGCAAAGATAAAATTGTTTCTGTGGTTTTTAAGTGTTTTTTCGTCTGTTTTCGTTTCTTTGTATCTTTTGGGAACACCGCGTACTTTGCCCGTATACGACGCGGTATCGGCAGTTGTTTTGATAATATCGTCGCTTGTGATCTTTGCTTTTTCCGCCGTCGGTTATTTTATGAAACATCAAACTGATTGAGTATCTTATTTTTTAAATGACAAATCTTAAACCTTAACTGTAAGATCTATCGACTGCCGCACGAAGTTTTTTACACAAGTGCAGATCAAAGGAGAACTGTATGGAAAAACGAAAAAAACTTGTGAAATCCATTGGATACACATTAATTCTAATTACGTGCATCGTAATTGTCATTAGTTTTGTCTATGAAATCAAAACTACGCACGTCAGTTTTTATAAGAACCCAACAATGGAAGCTGCCGTTGATTATTTTTTCTTTGTTTTTCCGATAATTCTGGAAGAACTGTCCTTGTTTAGAAGCGTATATAGGCTTATATGCTTTAGTCCCAAAACCTTAGCTAAAATCTGTTATATTATTTCAGCTGTCATAGCCTTTGCTGCTTTGGTTTTTCAATTGTTGGTATTCACAGGAGTCATAACTCCCAATATACTTCCGGAAGGACCGGGAGATGAAGGGTCTCGCTTGATGATGTTGGTTTTATTGACTGAATGGCCGGTGGTTTTTTTGTCATTCATTTTAGGAAGTGTAAAAAGCGGTAAAATACAATCTGAATAATATTTGCGAAAATGGGTTGCAAACATGAATTGCGTTGAATAAAATAAGCGAATTCGGAATATTACGGACACCTGTAGGGGTTGGCGCCTCGACAACCCGAACGAAATGAGTTTTGCAGTCGAGTGTTGTCTGAAAATAATAATTACAAGAGGGAACAATGAAAACGAAGAAAACGATGGTAATTATATCGGCTGTGCACCTTGCCCTGTGGGTGTTACTGTTTACCGTATCGGCGGTGTTATTTGTGTATATTTGCAGAACACTGACACTGCACACGGGTTCAAAATTAATGGATATAAGCGGTATCTTCATGTTATTTGCTTTAACCGGAATACCCGGAATATTCAGCGCACTCAAGTTGTTTTTGTCAATGCGCACCGTTTTGTTAAAGTCTGTTACCGATACGAAAATAATTAATATATCCGTACTTTCCTTTTCCGGTTTATCAACAGCTCTGTTTTATTTGCAATTGTTCACGGCGCATTTCACGGGAGAAGTTTTCTTCAGAAGTGATGATGATAATATCTTTCTTCCGGGAATAATATGGATCGTCTGTGAGGTTTGTTCGTGGATACTACTTGGCGTATATGAAATTATGGATGACGCGACCTAGGGCAAACGAAGAACACAAGTCAGAAAATTTTTGTCTTTATTAACAGTTTTGGTTATTATAGGTGCATCGTCGGTATACGGAATTTACAAATACAAACACCGATACGATGCAGAAAATTATATAGGGCGGAGCGCTGAAGAGATAATCAAACGCTACGGCGAGTTTGACAGACGCACATTCAGGGATTCTGACGGAGGATATCTCACAGGTACATATATAGCCAAGCCGAGGCGCGTCGGCTTTCTCGGAACGTATGAAGAGGAATACCTGATTGTAAGCTTTGATGAAAACGGTATTGCATATGAAGCGGTTTATGAATTGGGAGGAAAAGGCGGTTGAAAATACATACAGAAAGCCAAGCTGCAGCGTTATTGCTGTAGCTTGTTTTTTAAGTGATAAAACAAATTTTTTTCTCTTTTCTATTGAAAACGGAAACAGATAATGATATAATAAACAAAATAGTGTTTACGAAAGGAATTGAATTATGCAGATAAATGTTTCAAACCGTGTATCAACGCTCAAGCCCTCGGCTATAAGAGAGATATTCAAATCACTTACGGACCCTACGGTCATCTCTTTTGCCGCAGGCAATCCTTCACCTGAAAGCTTCCCCGTTGATGCAATGCAGAAATTCGCAAACGATATATTTGAAAAGCAGGCAACGACAGCACTTCAGTACAGCATCACGGAAGGATATATACCCTTGCGTGAGGAGATACTCAAAAGACAGAAAAATAAGTTCGGTATCGGCAAGGACTTTGACACAGTCCTCGTTATGACGGGCGGCCAGCAGGGAATCGAGCATACGTGTAAGGTCCTTTGCAACGAAGGCGATACGGTAATATGCGAGGAGCCTACGTTCATAGGTGCGCTCAACGCGTTCCGTTCCTACGGCTGTAAGCTTGCGGGCGTTCCGATGGATGATGACGGAATAAACATAGAAAAGCTTGAAGATGTTGCAAAGGCTAACCCCAATGCTAAAATTCTTTATCTTATACCCACGTTCCAGAACCCGACGGGTAAAACGATGTCCCTTGAAAAAAGAAAGGCTTGTCTTGAAATAGCTAAAAAATACGACCTTTTCATACTTGAAGACAACCCCTACGGCGAGCTTCGTTTTTCGGGCGACGACGTCCCCACGATAAAGAGTATGGACGAAGAAGGCCGTGTAATTTACTGCAGTTCGTTTTCAAAGATACTGTCTGCAGGTATGCGTGTCGGATTTTTGCTCCTTCACGAGGACGTTGCGGCAAAAATCGCCATCATCAAGCAGGTGTCGGACGTTCATACGAACATCTTTTTCCAGATGATGTGCCACAAATTTTTAACGGAATACGACCTTGACGGTCATATAGCAAAGATAAAGAAGCTGTACGGTCATAAAGCATCCCTTATGCTCAAATGTCTTGATGAAAATATGCCCGAGGGCTTTACGTATACACGTCCTGACGGAGGACTTTTCATCTGGGGCGATATGCCGAAGACGATAGAGGACCCCAAAGCGTTCATAAAAGAGCTTGCGGACAATAAGCTTGCAGTCGTTCCCGGCGCTACGTTTATGTGCGACGGCGAGGCTGTGTGCCACGGCTTCAGAATGAACTACTCAACACCGTCCGACGAACAGATAGTAAAGGGCGTAAATATACTTGCAGAGGTTGCAAAAAGGAATTTGAAATAATGGAAAAAACAGAAGCTAAAAAAAGAATTTTTTCGGGCGTTCAGCCGTCGGGAAATCTCACGATAGGAAACTACCTCGGTGCAATAAAGAACTGGACGACGCTCCAGGACGATTACGAGTGCCTTTTCTGCGTCGTTGACCAGCACGCAATAACCGTACGCCAGACACCTGCAGACCTCAGACGCAGAACGTACGAGATAATGGCAATATATATCGCCTGTGGACTTGATCCCGTAAAAAATATAATGTACGTGCAGAGCCACGTGCCCGCACACGTTCAGCTTTCGTGGGTGCTCAACTGCTACACGATGTTCGGCGAGCTGTCGAGAATGACACAGTTCAAGGATAAAAGTGCGAAAAATGCAGATAATATAAATGCGGGACTTTTCACGTATCCTACGCTTATGGCATCCGATATACTTTTGTATCAGACGGATCTCGTGCCCGTAGGTGCCGATCAAAGACAGCATATCGAGCTTACTCGTGATATCGCCATCCGCTTCAATTCCGTGTACGGCGATACGTTCACGGTTCCCGAACCGTATATAACGAAGGGCGCAAAGATATATTCACTTGCAGAGCCTTCAAAGAAGATGAGCAAGTCTGATGAAAACGCAAACGCATACGTTTCCATCCTTGATAAAAAGGACGATATCATAAGAAAATTCAAGCGTGCCGTAACGGACAGCGACACGTGTGTTTGCAGAGCGGACGGCAAGGACGGCATAAACAATCTTATGACGATATATTCCTGCTTTACAGGCAAGTCCGACGAAGAGATAGAAAAAGAATTTGCAGGTAAGGGCTACGGCGATTTCAAATTAGCCGTAGGCGAAGTTTGCGCCGAAAGCCTGGCACCCGTCAGAGAGGAATTTGAACGCCTTATGAAGGATAAGGCGTACCTTGAAGGCATCTTCAGGGATAATTCCGAAAAAGCGTCTTACCTTGCGAGAAAGACGCTTTCAAAGGTGTACCGTAAGGTCGGCTTTGTTCAGAACTGAAAAAGTCCCGTGGCAAACAGCAAAGCGAGAATTAAAAGCATATCGCTCTGTTCACCGTTTGCAATAAGTAAAAAGACCAGACCGAGGAGTAACAGATCCTCTGTATCAAGGCTTATACTGAAGCCTTTTGACAGCAGAGACTGCGGCTTCTCGGTGCTTTTAAATACAGGACTTTCTTCTTCCTTCAAGACCGGCTCTTCGGGTTTCTCTTCTTGCTTATCCTGACCGTCAAACTGATAAAAAGTTCCCTTGTAATTGTTCGGTACGGAGGTACTGTCAAAATTTCTGCTGTACATATATCCTCCTATTTTCCGTCGCTGCCCGAAAGCAGCCCCGCAAGCTCGGCAAACGTCATAACACGGAGCATTTTGTCGATGCGTGAGCATTTTTCCTTTGACAAAAACGGCTTGAGCGCGCGTAAAAGCTCGCTTCTTTCGTCACTTTTTCCCGAATGTATGACAGGCGGCGCGGCTTCCGGTTTTTGGGTTGTCGCCTCACTTTGCCCTGCCAATCCGGACACGGCGGACATAACGGTTTTCAGCATTTCGGGATCGGCTAAAAGCGCGTTAAGCTTATTTGAAATATCGGTATCCATTACGTGTTACCGCTTTCGATGCTGTTTTTTATTATCTGCGCTTTTTCGTTTCCGACAGCCTTCATTATGCGGTCGATATCCTCCTGCGACATCGTGCTGATGTTTTCACGAAGCCTTGAGGTATCAAGTTTTTTTGCTATTTTTTTGGTGTCCGCACCGCAGGCGGAGGCGATTTGCAAGACCTTCATTCTCAGTTCGCTGTCACTCATTTCCGAAAGCTTGTTTAAAGAGCTTTTGTCGATGTTCATAGATACACTCCTTTAAATATCGTTACACGGCAATTATATGCAAACGATCTGCTTTTGTTTACTGACATATACAAGATCCGTAAAAAGAAAGGAATTAAAACCGTGAAAATACTTATTTTCTCCGATTCGCACGGAAAAAGCGAAAATATAATAAAAGCCGCAAGCCTCCATCCCGATGCCGAATATATAGTTCATCTCGGTGACGGAGCAGACGACGTGACACATTTTGAAAAAGCCGTATACATAGCCGTAAGAGGTAATTGCGATATGTTTTCGTCATACCCTTTTGAGCTTATCGAAAAGTTTGACACAGTGCCTGTTTTAATAAGCCACGGCAACAGATATTTTGTAAAAGAGGGAACGTCCGCATATGAAGCGTATGCACGTGAAAAGGGCGTTAAGGTCGCACTTTTCGGTCATACTCACAGAAAATTTTTACTTTACCGTGACGGACTTTATCTATTTAACCCGGGCAGTATTTCAAAGTATGACGACGGCGGGTGCAGCTACGGTATAATGAACGTAAAAAACGGCTCCGTGCTTTTGTCCCACGGAAGGATATCTTATTAAACGGGCTTGAGTTGGGGGGCGGCACAATTCACGCCTGCGTGAATTCGACAGTGCGCACAAAGTATCAAAGAAGTATATCCGCACGCATATGCGCACTGCCTGTTTCGCATATGCGAAACGTGCCGCCCCCTATGAAAAGACCGAACGAAGATACGATCTTCGAAAATTTACATCGCGTTCATAAATAAATTTTATTTATAATATTTTAAATTACGTGTGCGTATGTTATTATAAAACGTTAAATGCGATTTCGTAAAATAAGGATCAAAGCCGGCGGCTTTGAGAAAGGATGATAGATTTGAAAAGAGAAGATTTAAGAAACGTCGCAATAATCGCCCACGTCGACCACGGTAAAACGACCCTCGTTGACGAAATGCTCAAGCAGGGCGGTGTTTTCAGAGACAATCAGGTAACGGAAGAAAGAGTCATGGACTCAAACGACCTCGAAAAAGAAAGAGGAATAACGATACTTGCAAAAAACACGGCTGTTCACTACGGCGATATCAAAATAAACCTTATAGACACTCCCGGACACGCTGACTTCGGCGGAGAGGTCGAGCGTATACTCAAAATGGTAAACGGTGTCGTTTTGCTCGTAGACGCTGCCGAAGGACCTATGCCCCAGACGAGATTCGTGCTTGAAAAGGCTCTCGGTATGGGACACAAAGTAATAATAGTTATAAACAAGATAGACAGAGCGGACGCAAGAGTTGACGAAGTGCCCGACGAGGTGCTTGAACTCTTTATCGACCTTGACGCAACGGACGAACAGCTCGATTCGCCGATAATATTCTGCAACGGCCGTGCAGGCACGGCATCGCTCAATCCCCATTCGCAGGATCCCGACCTCAGAGTACTGTTTGAGGCGATAATAAATCACATTCCGTGCCCCGAAGGAGATGAAAACGGTGAATTACAGCTTCTCGTTTCCTCTATTGACTACAACGAATACGTCGGAAGAATAGGTATCGGAAGAATTGAACGAGGATGTATAAAGCAAGGACAGGAGATAATGATCTCCAACTTCCACAGCGGTGCCGCTCCAAAGAAAAGTAAGATAGTGAAGCTGATGCTGATAGACGGTCTTAACCGTGTCGGCGTTGAAAAAGCGACCATGGGCGATATCGTGTGCTTCTCGGGCGCTGAGGATATCACCATAGGCGACACGGTAACGTCCACGTCGTGTGTCGAACCGCTCGAATTCGTAAAGGTAAGCGAGCCGACGATAGAAATGACGTTTTCCGTAAACGACAGCCCGTTTGCAGGCAGAGAAGGCAAGTTCGTAACGAGCCGCCAGATAAGAGAAAGACTTTACCGTGAGCTTTTGAAGGACGTATCGCTCCGCGTTGAAGACGGCGAAACGACCGACTCCTTCAGAGTAATGGGCAGAGGTGAGATGCACCTGTCCATCCTTATTGAAACGATGCGCCGCGAAGGATATGAAATATGCTGCTCGACACCTAAGGTCCTCTTTAAGGAAATAGACGGCGTAAAGTGTGAGCCCATGGAATTTGCACAGATCGACGTGCCTGCCGAATACGTGGGTGTCGTTATTGAAAAGCTCGGTGCAAGAAAGGGCGAGCTGCTTGAAATGTCAACGCAGGGAAGCCGTACGAAAATAAACTACAGAATACCGTCAAGATGTCTCATCGGTTACCGCTCACAGCTTATGACGGATACAAGAGGCGAGGGAATACTCAATACTTTATTTGACGGATACGAGCCGTACAAGGGCGAGATAGTAAGAAGATACACAGGATCGCTCATAGCATCCGAAACGGGCGAGGCTACGTCGTACGGACTTTTCAACGCTCAGGACAGAGGCGATATGTTCATTCCCGTACAGACACCCGTATACGAGGGTATGATCGTCGGTCAGTCACCGAAAATAGGCGATATTGCCGTAAACGTATGTAAGAAAAAGCACCTTACCGCCGTACGTTCAACGGGAGCTGATGAAGCCTTGAAGCTCGTAACGCCCATAATCATGTCCCTTGAAGAAGCGATAGAATTTATTGCCGACGACGAGCTTATAGAAATAACACCGAAAACGATAAGACTGCGTAAGAAGATACTCGATAACTCGTTAAGACTTAAAGCGCAGAGCAAGAAGAATAACGCATGATGGAAAAGATACTGCTTAAATACGGCGAGATCGCACTTAAAGGAGCAAACAAGAGCACCTTCGAGGCGACCTTGGCAAAACACATAAGAATACGTATGAAAAAATTCGGTGACTTTGAAGTGACACGCGCACAGAGTACGGTCACCGTAACACCGAAAAACGACGAGTGCGATATTGACGGCGCATACGATGCGTGCAAGAAAATATTCGGCATCGTCGGAGTGAGCCGTGCGGTAACGTGCGAAAAGAATATGGAAAGCATAATCTCCACACTTAAAAGCTGTGCGCCTGATATGCTTGAAGGCTGCAGGACGTTTAAAGTCGAGGCAAAGCGTGCGGACAAGCGTTTTCCTCTTACGTCTCCGCAGATATGCGACGAGTGTGGCGGCGCCGTGCTTGAAACGGTAAAGGGAATAAAAGTCGACGTAAGACACCCCGATGAGATAATAAGAGTCGAAATAAGAGACGACGAGGCGTACATACACCCCAATCAGGAAAAGGGTGCAGGCGGTATGCCCGTCGGAACGAACGGACGTGCATTGCTTCTTCTGTCAGGCGGTATCGACAGCCCCGTTGCAGGTCATATGATATGCAAAAGAGGCGTAAAAATAGAAGCGCTTCACTTTGAATCGTATCCGTATACGAGCGAAAGAGCGCTCGATAAAGTTGCAAAGCTTGCCGAGCTCGTTTCCGAATATAACGGTCATACGACGCTCCACGTTATAAACGTCAAGGAGATACAGGAAGAGCTGCGTGACAAATGCGATGAGGAATACTTCACCTTGCTTCTGCGCCGCTTTATGATGAAGCTTGCACAAAGATGCGCAGAAGAGTTCAAATGCTCCGCCCTTATAACCGGGGAGAGCATAGGACAGGTCGCATCGCAGACGATGGATGCTCTGTGCGTCACCGACAGCGTTGTGACGATGCCCGTTTTCCGTCCCTGCATAGGTCTTGACAAGGAAGAAATAGTTGAAATTTCAAGAAAGATAAATACTTATGAAACCTCGGTGCTTCCTTACGAGGACTGCTGTACGGTCTTTACGCCCAGACACCCGAAAACAAGACCCGAGATCGAAAAGGTAATAGCTCAGGAGCAACGCATAAATACCGAAGAGCTTTTACAAAGAGCGTACGAAACGATGTACACGTACGAAAGAAAAGAATAATTAATTTACCGAAAGGAATATTGATATGTCTGTTTCAAACATACCCGAAATATTCGGATGCATGGTTTTCAATGACTCTGTTATGAGGGAAAGACTTCCCGAGGAAACTTATAGATCACTTCGAAAAACTATAGATGACGGCCGTGCGCTCGATCCTGCCGTTGCAAACGTCATAGCTTCCGCAATGAAGGATTGGGCTATCGAAAAAGGAGCGACTCATTTTACACACTGGTTCCAGCCCATGACGGGAATGACTGCCGAAAAGCACGACAGCTTCATATCCCCCACAAAGGACGGCGGCGTTATTATGGAGTTCTCGGGCAAGGAGCTTATAAAAGGCGAGCCCGATGCGTCATCTTTCCCTTCGGGCGGTCTGCGCGCCACGTTTGAAGCAAGAGGTTATACGGCGTGGGACCCCTCGTCTTACGCTTTTATAAAGGATGATACGCTGTGTATTCCCACAGCATTCTGCTCCTTCGGCGGCGAAGCGCTTGATAAAAAAACTCCGCTTTTGCGTTCGATGGAGGCAATAAACAAAGAAGCTACACGTATGCTCAAGCTGTTCGGAACGGACGTAAAACGCGTAACGCCCAACCTCGGAGCAGAGCAGGAGTACTTCCTTGTCGATAAGTCGCTTTACGATCAGAGACGTGACCTCGTATTCACGGGAAGAACGCTGTTCGGCGCACGTCCTCCCAAAGGTCAGGAGCTTGACGACCACTATTTCGGTACGATCAAGGACAGAGTAAAGCGTTTTATGCGTGATCTTGACGAGGAGCTGTGGCGTCTCGGCGTCGTTGCAAAAACGGAGCATAACGAGGCAGCCCCCTCACAGCACGAGCTTGCGCCCGTGTTCACTACGGCAAACATCGCAACAGACCAAAACCAGCTTATGATGGAAACGATGAAGAAGGTTGCCGCGCGTCACGATCTTGCGTGCCTGCTTCATGAAAAGCCTTTTATGGGTGTGTCGGGTTCAGGTAAGCACAACAACTGGGGACTTAACACGGATACGGGAATAAATCTGCTCAAGCCCGGTAAATCTCCGAAGGATAACATACAGTTTTTGGTTTTCCTCGTTGCAGTCATTAAAGCGGTTGATGACCATCAGGATCTTTTGCGTATATCCGTTGCAACAGCAGGAAACGACCACCGTCTCGGCGCTGCCGAAGCGCCTCCCGCAATCGTTTCCATATTCCTCGGCGACGAGCTTTACGAAATACTCGAAGCCGTTGAAAACGATGCACTGTACAACGAGCGCGACCGTGTCGATTTTGAATCGGGCGTTCATATAATCCCCCACTTCAAAAAGGATACGACAGACAGAAACCGTACATCCCCGTTTGCTTTTACGGGTAATAAATTTGAATTCCGTATGCCCGGATCTGCCGATTCCGTTGCCGAACCGAACATCGCAATAAACACGGCAGTATCCGATGCGCTGTGCTGTATGTCGGATTCCATCGAAGCAAAAATGAGATCGGGTGAGGACTTTGAAAGTGCGGTTCTTGATATGCTCAGAGAAACGATAAAAGCACATAAACGCATCATATTCAACGGAAACAACTATTCAAACGAATGGATAGAAGAGGCTGAAAAGAGAGGTCTTTTGAACCTTGCCTCCACTCCCGAAGCAATAAAGATGCTCAACTGCGAAAAGAACGTCGCACTGTTTGAAAAATTCGGCGTATTCTCCCGCGCGGAAATAAATTCCCGACTTGAGATAATGTACGAAAATTACAGAAAGACGATAAAGATAGAGGGCTACACCATGCTTGATATGATAAAGCGTGAGATCATGCCCTGCGCACTCAGATACACACGTATCCTTTCGGAAACGGTAATTGCAAAAAGAACGGTTATCCCCGAGCTTGAATGCTCTGCCGAAACGGATATGATAAAGAAGCTTTCTTCCGCTACCGACACTATTGCAAAGTGTTGCGACGTGTTACTTTTTGAACTCAGAAAGACGAAAGAATTTTCAGCAAAATCCGAAAAAGCGATGTACTACCGCACAAACGTGTTCCCTGCAATGCAAAATCTCCGTGCGGCAGTCGATGAGATCGAGCCTTTGATCCCTGCTGACGTTCTTACGTATCCCACGTACGGAAAGCTGTTGTTCAGTCTTAATTAAAATGAGATATTTCAAATCAATATTTGCAGTTTATTTGTGCGTCTGTATGATATTTACCTCGGCTTTGGCGTGTATTGCCAAGGTTGAGGTAAAGGACTACGTCATTCCTGCCGATGAAAGCGTTCAGGCTCTGTCACCGAATGCGGTTCTGTACTGCGAGGACAGACAGCAGTATATGTACGCAAAGGGTGCAAACGAACAGATCCACGTGTCGGCTCTTGCAAAGCTTATGGCAGGTGCCGTTGCACTTGAGCTTTACCGTGACAGGCTGAATGAAGAAGTCACGATGACAAGGGAATTGCTTGAGGGTGTTGACGGACTCGTCATATATCTCGAAGTCGGTGAAACGGTTACCGTAAACGATCTGCTTCACGCAGCCCTCATGGGCGGTGCAAACGATGCGGCAATGGTTTTGGCAAGACTTTACACGGGTAATATAAACGACTTTATCGACCTTATGAACGAAAAGGCGAAAGAGGCAGGCGCTGTAAACACGACGTATAAGAACGTCACGGGACTCTACGCCGACGGAATGACGACGACCCTTTACGACCAGATAAAGATAGCAAGATATGCCGCAGGTGTTGAAGGGCTTACGGACATAACGGGTAAAGACAAATATATAATTCCAAAAACGAAATACACGACGACGAGAACGGTCCTTTCAAGAAACCACCTCGTAAGCACTTACAGAGATACGAGATATAAAACGGAAGGTGTTACGGGGCTTTGCTACGGCTCGACCGATGAAAGCGGTGACGTTTTACTCGTTTCCGCACAGCGCGGCGGTATGACGTACTATATGGCGTTTTACGGCGGAGGAGTGTCGGAAAGCGATGAGATAGAGGTCTGCTACGATGCCGTTTCGATGCTTGAATATGCAGAGGAAGGCTTCGGCTTTGTCGACGTTCTCAGCACGAAAAAGCTGATGAGCGAGGTAGGGGTAAAATATAATTCGACGACGGATACCGTGGGACTCGTTCCCGAGGCGGACGTGACACTTTACCTTCCGCTTTCTCTTGACGTGAAAAACGATCTTGAATACTCTATAGTTGTATATAATAAAGAGCTTTTCGCGCCTGTTGAAGAAGGACATCCGGAAGGGCAGGTGATCGTGTCGTACGAAGGCCAGGAGTTATGCCGTGCCGATCTGGTGACGAAGGATCCCGTTTCAAGAAACAATATACTTTACGGACTTTACCGCATAGAGGAATTTACGACGAGCAGACGGTTTATCGTTACCGTTTTGATATTCATTCTTCTCCTCATAGCGTACGTCCTGATATCTGCTGCGGTAAAGCACAAAACGAAAAAAAGAAGACGCAGATTAAGATAAAAATTAACAATATCGGTTTGTTATGTACGATGTAATGTGATAAAATACAAAAAAGGGGGTGCGTACGTGAAGAAAAACGAAAAAACACCGAGCGGATACAGACACGAGAATAAATTTCTGATATCCGTTGACGAAGGTCTTGAAATTGCATCAAGACTGAAAGGCGTAATGAAGCTCGACCCGAACGCGGACAGCCAAGGCAAATACACGATATCGAGCGTGTATTTCGACAATTTTGAAAACAAAGCTCTCAAAGCGTCGGAATGGGGCGTGCCCAGACGTGAAAAATTCAGAATACGTGCCTATAACAGATCTGACGGATATATAAAGCTTGAGAAAAAAGAAAAAATAAGAGATCTTTGCCGAAAAAGATCCGTAAGGATAGACCGTGAGATATACGACAATATACTGTACGGTGACGGCAAAAGCCTGCTGACTCTTGAAAACGAGGTCGCAAACGAGCTTTACTGTGCCATAAAAGCGGAAGGCTTCAGACCCGTGACGGTCGTTGAATACGAAAGACGTGTGTTCGTTTACCCCGTGTCTGATGTCAGAATAACGATCGACACGAACATAAAAGGCTCAAGCGTCGGTGTCGATATCTTCCGTGACGGAGATACGTTTGCTCCCACAGTATCACCGGTTACGGCAGTGCTTGAGATCAAATACAACGAATTTCTGCCCGATTTTATCAGAAACGTCATACCGCATACGCAGATAACGAAGCAAACGTCGGTGTGTAAATACGTTTTCGGCAGAACATACAAATAAGCCGCATATAAATAAGGAGATGTAAAATGCAGTACCTTGCAAGTAATTTTTCGGATATTTTTAAAAACAGCTTTTTAACGGAGTCGGGCGCAAGTGCGCTCACCGTGCCCGCAGCTATCGGAGTTATCGTAACGTCCTTGATACTCGGCGCACTCATTTGCTTTATTTATAAGCTTACGTACAGAGGAGTGCTTTTTTCGGCAAACTTCTGCCTTTCCTTGCTTGCAATGGAGCTTATAACGACGTTCATAATAATGACCGTTACTTCAAACGTCATCCTTTCTTTGGGTATGGTCGGTGCGCTTTCAATAGTACGTTTCAGAACGGCTATAAAAGATCCGATGGATATTGCGTTTTTGTATTTTGCAATATGCGCGGGTATAATGACAGGCGCAGGACTTATCTGGCTTGCCGTTGCCGGCGTCATTATCATCGGTGCCGTACTTATTGCCGCAGGCAGACTTCCCCATTCCGAGGAAGCGTATATACTTATGGTATCCGTTGAAGAACAGGACGAGGAAGCCGTAAGCAAATATATCGCAAAAAGCACGGCTAAATCAAAGCTTAAATCAAAGTCAATAATAAACGGTGTTTCCGAAATAGCTTACGAAGTGAAGCTTAAAGGAAATTCAACAAAATTCCTGAATAAGATGAGTGTTTACCCCACGATTTCATCCATGACACTTGTAAAGTGCTCGGGTGAGTATATTTAAGGAGAATAAAATTGAAAAAACTGCTTTCTTTATCGCTTACGGTCTGCCTTCTTTTGCAGGCACTCGTTTCCTGCTCGGGAAGTATTCTCGATACGGACTCGGGTGATTCGTCCGAAACGATCATTCCTCCAAACGAAGACGGAATGATCTTAAACGAGCTTATGCCTTCAAATAAGAATACGCTCGTTGACAATTACGGCGAAAGCTGTGACTGGATAGAGCTTTACAATAATTCAGACAAAGACGTAAATCTGCTAAACTATATGCTTACCGACGATCCTTCCAAACCCGAAAAGTTCGTGTTTAAGGATATTACGGTCAAAGCTCACGAATATCTCGTAGTTTACGCAAGCGGAAGAAACGAAACGGATGAAGAAAACCGCATAGTGCATCTGCCGTTCAAGATAAATTACGTAAGTGAGGTCGTGTGCCTTTTCTCCGCTGACGGTGTCGAGATCGGCAGAATAACCGTAAACGACGTTCCGGCAGACTATTCCTGCGGTCCCGACGTTAAGGGAAAGACGGTTATTTTTTCTGAACCTACACCGGGAGAAAAGAACGTAACAAGCGTATACGTTCCGCAAACTCCCGACGTTCCGCTCAATACAGGCGGAAAGGACGTAAATACACTTTATATAACCGAATACGCAACGAACGACTCTATCACGTTTACCGACGAAGACGGTGAGCTTTCATCCTGGGCCGAGATATATAACCACGGCACAGCCGACGTAAGTCTTTTCGGACTTTTCCTCTCGGATAACCCCGAGGATCCCGAAAAATGGGCATTTCCCGACGTTACGGTGAAAGCGGGAGAATATTTGGTAGTATTTATGTCGGGCAAAACGAAGGAGTATGCAGAGGGCGGTGAAATTCACGCATCGTTCGGACTTTCGGGCGATGAACAAACGCTTTGCATCTACAACGGTAAGGCAGACGAAATAGACTGTGTAAACGTCCACAAGCTCGTTTCAAACCTCACCTACGGACGCCCGTCGGAAGACAACACCACGTTTAAATTCTTCCCCAAAGCAACACCGGGCAAGGCAAATACCATAGCAGGCTTTGACAGTATTGAAAGCGCAAGATACCCCGAAAACAAATCGGTTTTTCTGAATGAGATTGTTGCCGTCAACAGAACGCTCGATACCGCCCCCGACGGTAAAAAGCACTCTGTTGGTCAGTTGTATGATTATTACGAGTTGTACGATTACGTTGAAATATGTAATCTTCATGGCGACACCGTAACACTCTCGGATTATTATATCGGGGACAGCCGTGATTTTTCAAAAGCTATACAACTTCCCGAAGTTGAGCTTTCACACGGTGAGTACAGAATAATTTATTTTGGCAACGAAACGTATTACAGTACGAAAAAAGACGAAATATACGTCGATTCGGGTCTTAACCGCTACGGCGAAACAGTGTATATATTCGACTCTGACGGCATTTGCACCGACAGTCTTGAATATTCATCCCTGCTCGACCAAACGAGCGCCGGACGCACAGACGGCAAAGACGATACGGTTTATTATTACAGAACACCTACGCCGGGAAAGGAAAACAGCAAAGAAAAGCTCGGTGCATCCGTTCCCACGCCTACGTTTGAAAATGACGGCGGATACGTAAGCTCCGGCACACAGTGCGTCATAAACGTCCCCGGAGGATGTAAAGTTTATTATACTACCGACGGTTCGCTTCCGAATGAGTCCTCAAAGCTCTATTCCGCACCGATAACGCTCGATAAGACCGTTACCGTCAGGGCTGTTGCCTACCGTGACGGATATCTGCAAAGTGAGGACGTTTCAGCCTCCTACGTCGTCGGCAGAAAGCATACGATTCCCGTCGTCTGCCTTACAACGGAGTCAGATAACCTCTTTTCGGACGAATACGGCATACTTGTCGACGGAATCAATTTCGATGAATCCGCAGCCTTCCCCTATAAGTATGCAGATGCAAACTATTGGGAGGATTGGGAACGCCCGATAAGATTTGACTATATCGACGAAAACGGCGAACAGATACTGTCCTTCAATGCGGGAATAAAAGTATTCGGTCAGTACAGCCGCGCAAAGGATCAGAAAAGCGTTTCAATATATCTGCGCGATAAATACGGTCCGAAGGAAGTTTCCTATCCGTTTTTCGGTGACGATTACGTAAACGTCTTTTCATCTCTTGCACTCCGTTCCTCAGGACAGGACGGCAAATATGCGCATATACGTGATGCATTTGCCGCAGAAGCCGTAAGAGGCATCATCGACGTTGACGTTATGGCGTACCGCCCCGTCGCTGTCTATATAAACGGCGAATATTTCGGCTTGTACGATCTGAGAGAAAGAATAAACGAGGATTATATAGCACACCATACGGGTGCCGATCCCGATAACGTCGACCTCATAAAAGGCGGTAACTATAAGGACACAAGCTATAACATTCTCGAAGGAACTATAGACGAATATAAAGAGCTTGTCGATTTTCTGAAAAATAATTCTCTCAAATACGAGGATAATTACAAAAAAGCTTGTGAAATGGTAGACGTTGACGAGCTTATAAATTATTGGATATGCGTTATATTCTTCTCGAATACAGACTCGGGAAATATAAAGTATTATAAAGAAAGAACGGAAGACGCAAAATGGCGTTGGATATTCTACGATATTGACTGGGGAATGTTCCCGTCCACGTATCTTGAATATAATATGTTTTCCGAGGTGCTTAATCCCGAAGGACACGGTGTCGGAAACAGCTTTTCAACACTCGTGCTTCGCTCTTTTATGAAAAATGCAGACTTCAAGGATAAGTTTTTGACAAAGTGCGGAGAGTATTTAAACGGTGTGTTCGCACCCGATAATCTCGTCGTGCTCTACGATAAAATGATCGACGAAATAAAGGACGAAATGACGTATCATATCGAACGCTGGAACTATCAGGATGATGCAAATAAGCTTTCTTCTCCGTACAGCTATGAGTCCTGGGAAAGAAACGTAAGCCGCTTGAGAGATATCGTGCTTGATAAACGCCGTCAGACGATAGAACATATGATAGATTATTTCGATCTTTCATCGTCTGAACAGCAGAAATATCTCGGCGAAGTATTTAATTAAGTTTAAAATTTTATTTATATAAATCGGAGGATTCAAAAATGGATTCAAACAAAAGACCCGAAACTATGGAACGCATCACGACACCTGAGCTTGCAAAGAAATTTATCGACGAGCAGGTCGCGCAGGTGCAAAAACAGGTAGGTAACAAAAAGGTATTGCTCGCTTTGTCGGGCGGTGTTGACAGCTCTGTTGTTGCCGCATTGCTTATAAAAGCGATAGGCAAACAGCTCGTCTGTGTACACGTCAATCACGGGCTTATGCGTAAAGGCGAAAGCGAAATGGTTATTGACGTTTTCGGAAAAACACTTGACGCAAACCTTATATACATTGATGCTACAGACCGCTTTTTGAATCTTTTGGCAGGCGTTGCCGAACCCGAAAAGAAACGCAAGATCATAGGCGGAGAGTTTATAAAGGTCTTTGATGAAGAGGCGGCAAAACTTGAAGGAATAGAGTTTTTGGCTCAGGGTACGATATACCCCGATATTCTGGAGTCGGACGGCGTAAAGGCTCACCACAATGTAGGCGGCTTGCCCGAAGATATGAAGATGGAACTTGTAGAACCCGTCAAGCTTCTTTATAAAGATGAAGTACGTGTTGTCGGTGATGCACTCGGCTTGCCTCACAAGATGGTGTACCGCCAGCCGTTCCCCGGTCCCGGACTCGGTGTGCGTTGCCTGGGCGCTATAACACGTGACAGATTGAACGCACTTCGCGAAGCTGATGCGATCTTGAGAGAAGAATTTGATATAGCAGGCCTTGCAGGTAAGGTTTGGCAGTATTTCATCGCTGTGCCGGATCTCAAGTCTGTAGGCGTACGCGACGGTAAGCGCTACGAGGGATGGCCCGCTATTATCCGTGCTGTCAATACAACGGATGCTATGGCAGCTACAATAGAGGAGATCCCGTATGATGTGTTACATAAAGTAACAGACCGTATTACAGCAGAGGTCGAAGGTATCAACCGCGTCCTCTACGACCTCACTCCCAAACCCTGCGGAACTATCGAGTGGGAATAAGTTGGAAACCTCGAAAACCCTTGATTTTACGGGCTTTTTGAGTTCCTGTTTTCGTCAGTGACTACACATTGACTACAATTAGTTTTTTCGGATGCTCTGCTTTTTACGGCAGAGCATCTTTTTGTATAACGAAAACCACCAGCTAAGCTGGTGGTTCCGTAGAGGCTTTTGCCGTTGAGAAAAAATACCTCCTATATTACAATAGAAACGGTCTAGCCAGCCGTAAGAGTAACAAAAGGAGGTAATATCAATGAAGATTGATACAAGCAACAGTTTATCACATACTACGTGGAATTTCAAGTACCATATAGTATTTGCACCGAAATACCGAAGGCAAGTAATATATGGGAAAATAAAGGGAGATATAGGGAATATATTAAGAAAATTATGTGAGTGGAAAGGCGTAGAAATAATAGAAGCAGAAGCCTGTCCAGACCATATACATATGTTGGTGCAAATACCACCCAAAATAAGTGTATCGAGTTTTATGGGGTATTTGAAAGGAAAAAGCAGTTTAATGATATTTGATAAACATGCAAATTTAAAATATAGATATGGAAATAGAGAATTTTGGTGTAGAGGATATTATGTAGATACAGTAGGAAAGAACACCAAAGCGATCAAGGAGTATATAGCAAATCAATTAGAAGTGGATAGAAAGACAGATCAATTGTCATTGTTTGACCCAAGAGACCCTTTTAAAGGGTAGCAGGTAATCAATGCATGCTGTCAGGCGTTTAAGAAGCACACGTGTGTGCCGCCAATAGAGTTAGGGTTATACCCGAAGATGAAAAACCACCAGCTAGGCTGGTGGTTGTTTATTGTATAAGGGAGGTATGTGTGTGTATACGTTTATTTGTTATGGGAAGTGTAGTACTTGTCAAAAGGCTAGGAGGCATTTAGAGGAGTTGAATG
>JAZQBL010000027.1:0-13617 GCA_045545665.1 Eubacteriales bacterium | reverse complement strand
TCTGCGTCCTGACCGATTTTGCCCATGGCATAGAGCGGCATTTCGGGGTCGAGCTTTGCCATGCTTATAATAGTATTGCAGACCGCACCGCCGGTGGAACGCTCGATACCATCGAGAATATGCACAAGTTCGCCCTGATTCGGCCACCCTCTTACAGGATAGATAATATCAACGATCATGTTGCCTGCTACGCAAATACCTTTGCCCATGGTTTCACCTCATAAAAATAAAATTTCTTTGCTTATTCTATCACAAGCCCCGGTAAATTTCAACAATACTTTTGTCCTGTAAAGTCCAACAACTTTGGTTTGTAAACTTTCATACCCTCCCCGCCCCATTCTTGACTTTTTCACGGTGTTGTGCTAGACTGCAGGCAGAGTATCTATAGAAGCGATACTTTGATGAATCCGACAGGGGAAGTACGGTGAAAATCCGTCGCAACCGCCATTACCGTAAAGTCAGTTACCTGCAAAGTCGGAATACTCAGCCTTTATGCCGGCACCCGTTTTGGGAACATTTTCGGGCAAGGGAAAGTGCGGCCGCAGACTGTCGGAGGCTGTGTTTTTCGGCAGCTTGTTGTCGTGCTTTTGCAAACGCAAAAGCACTTTTATTTTTGGGAGGATATGATGACTTATTCAAAGGATATCTGCATTTCGCTTCTGACGAAGAAGCAAAACGAGCTTACCGAAGAAGGAATCGTGCGTTTTCCCAAACGGTCGGACTTTACGCAAGAGCAGGTTATGGCAATAAAAGCACACCTGGGGCCTTGGCCGAGAGCGCTCGAAAGAGCGGGGCTGAAAGAAAAAAGAAAGGAAGGGTAATGAAATGAAAAGGGCTGTTGTTTTCATATTTATCATTACGTTCATTCTCGGCATTTCCGTTTGCGCTGCCGAGGAGAAGGCATACGTCACCGTTTCAAACGAAGACGTTGTATTTGCAAACAAAGAAGTTGTTTTAAAGGACGCCGACGGCGACGGGAAGACAACGATTAACGATGCGCTTATCATAGCACACACAAATCCCGACGACTACGGATACGAAAATACCGAATACGGTATAAGTATGACGAAGCTGTGCGGAGTTGAAAACGGAGGTGCGTACGGATATTATCTCAACAACGCACCTGCAATGAGTCTTTCGGATGAAATATCAAACGGTGATACCGTATATGCGTTCGTTTACACGGATACCGTTTCATTTTCCGACACGTATTGCTATTTTGAAAACTCATTTGTTTCCGCATCAAAAGGTAAAGAGATAACTCTCACTCTTATGCAGGGCGGATACGATGCAAACTGGGAATATAGATCATCCCCTCTTTCAGACGCTGTAATAACCGTAAACGGTGAAAAGACCGAATACAAAACAGATGAAAACGGTAACGTAAAAATAAAAACGGACACCGCAGGTAAAATAACCGTGAGTGCCGTATGCGAAGGAAAAACGATAGTACCGCCCGTATGCACGGTAAACGTAACGGATAACCCTCAAACAAGCGACCGTGCTGTCGTTATATTTGCTTTACTTACAGTATCGCTTTGCGCTTTCGTATTTACAAAAAGAGTAAGATGCGCAGAATAATCGTAACGGTATTGCTTTTGGCACTGGCTTTTCCGCTCGTGCCAAAAGCAGTTGATATATCCGTGCTTGAAGATAAAAATTCAGCAGAGGATTTTTTGGATTCTTACGTTTGCGAAAACGTTTCTTTTTCCGAATGGTTCGTTTTTGCACTTGCGGAAAGCGGTTGTAATTTCAACAATTACGTAAATGCACTTGACGAGTATCTTTCGGATAATGAACCGTCCTCGGTGACGTCACTCAAATATGCTCTCGTCTACAAAGCGCTCGGGTGTGAAAACGATTACACGCAAAAGATATCTGAAAAATTGAGCGTACAAAACGGAATAATGTACTCCGTTTTTTCACTTCATCTGTTGAACAACGGTGCTATATGCACGAGTCTTTCAAAAGACGACGCCGTTGATTTTATTTTACAGCAGCAGAACGGTGACGGCGGATGGTCAGTCGTAAAGAGTGAATATTCAGACGCAGACGTCACGGCGATGGTACTGCAGTCTTTAGCCGTGCACAAAGAAAAGTCAAGCGACGCAATAAACGAAGCACTCGTTTTTCTTTCATCAAGTCAGACGGAAAACGGCGGTTTTAAAAGCTACGGAAAAGAAAATGCCGAAAGTGCATCTCAGGTAATAATCGCTCTGTCAAGTCTGCAAATTGATGCAAAAACGGACGAAAGATTTATTAAAAACGGAAAGACCGCCTTCGATTCACTTGAAACGTTCAGAACGGACGACGGCTATTCACACCTGCACGGCGGAAAAACAAACGACGTTACGACTTCACAGGCTTTCTGTGCATACGCCGCATACGAAAAATATTCTTCATCAGGCAAACCTTTCTATATTTTTGAAAAAAAAGCGGAAGAAATACCTCAAAAAACAGACACTTCTCCGCTTACCGATACGTCCGACGGCGTTTCCCAAAACGTAGACACGAAAGATGAAAAAAGCAATATCCCGCTTTGGCGCATTGTTTTTATTTGCGCCGTATCGGTATTTGGAATGATCTTCTGTATTATCCTCACGTTACACAAGCACGGCAATATCAAAAATTATTTGTTCGTTGCCGCTTTATGCGTGCTTTTGATCGTACTGTCTTTTTTGATAAATTTTTCTTCTCCCGACAGTTATTACAGCGATACCGTTCCGGGTGAAAAAGTGACGGGAAGCGTTATGCTTTCTATATCCGCCGAGACGATAGGCGAAGGTGATATTATATCAAACGTAAGTATTCCCATACACGAAAATGACACTGCGTACGACGTTTTGATATCGTGTGCAAAGCTTCACAAACTCGTCATAGGCAAAAGCGGAACCGGCGAATATGCGTACATACAGAGCATAAACGGCATTTCGGAAAAGCAACACGGCGAGCTTTCCGGATGGATCTACACCGTAAACGGTGAAATACCGTCCGAAGGTTGCGGTGCGTATTCCGTAAAAGACGGTGACACGGTACAATTTATTTATTCAACAGACGGAAAACTGCAATAATAAAAAGAGGTTGGCTCAAGTTAAAAAATTGAGCCAACCCCATTTTTTATTCTTTTTTGATTCCCGGCTCTTAACGAGCCAACCTCTTGTCTTTAAGATAAATTTTACCGATCCAACTTGTACGGATACGCTTTTTCTTCTTTTTCCGTGACGTATTTTCCGAGCAATGCACCGCTGATGACCATGACGGCAAATCCGAACACGTTATTTACGACAGCAAGCGCATACTGTTCGGCAAAATAAAGATAATGCGAAAACTCCTCCGGTGCGCCTGCGGAAGCGATATCCATATACGTCGATGCGGTCCTTACAATAAGGTCGCAGGCAAGACTTACGGAGAAAAAGTGTACGGCTATTTTCAGATTTACACCGTTTTTACCGAACGCTCTTTTGATAAACGAAGTCTTGTTTTCGTCATTGACTTCACCGAGCCATCTTACATTTTCATCCCTGCGGAATTTTTTGATCCTCATATGCGTATAAAAGACCAAAACGGCGTCTTTGGCAAGTACGAATATGCACGTTATTATTGCGGCAATAAGTGAAACAAAGCTTCCTTCGTCCGCAACGTCAAACATAACGTATCCGTTTACGATGCACGTACAGATATACGATATCAGATACAGGAAAATAACTCCCCCGAAAAGGCAGGCCATCCGCCCTGAACTTTTCGACACACCGTAGCAGTAGATGGAAAGAACGACTGCCGCATACGAAAAATAAGCGGCTGAAACCGTTATAAGCGGTATCAAGTACGACAAAAAAACGTCAAATACTTTAAGCGTGTAATCACCGCTTATAAACAGGCTGTGAAAAAGAGACAGCGCACAGTCGTTTATAAGCGGTACTATAAATGCCGAAAAAACGAGCGACAAAGTGAGCAGCTTTGAAAAGGTATACTCCTTGCGTGCCGCTTCTTTATCGTTAAGTATAAAGGGTTTGCGTTTTTTTAAAGCCATGCTTACATTTCGATAGTGTTAAGCAAATCTTTCAATCTCTTAAGCTCGTCTGCGGAAAGCGTGATACCCTTGCCCATCTTTTCATGTGCATCGTCCCACGAACGGATATCGTACTTTGCTTCGTTACCGTTCCAGCTTACGAGATTAAGCTCCTTTGCCCATCCGCCTCTTTCATCGGAAATGCAACCGAATTCCTTTTGGATCTCAAATTTAAGCTCTGCCATGGCAAAACTCCTCCTATATTTTTTTAAATTCAAAATTATGTATACAATCATCATATCGCAATAAAATTAATTTAATATTAATATATGGTAACTTTTAATATTATAAATAAATAATAATATAAGTAACGGATAACATCATTTTATAATTGACAAACCGAAGCTTTTGTGCTAAAATATTAAGATACAAAGAGTATGAAAAAAGGAGGAAGCCATGTACGAAAACAATGATGATTTTTGGGATATAGAACAGATACTTCCTCCGAAAAGCGGTGTAAGATTCGACGACGTTGATGCGGAAAGCGTTGAAATTTCTTTCGGCGAGGGTACCCCTTCAAGCTCTACCCCGATTCCCGAAAGGCACCTGCGCGCAAAGGCAATAATCGAGACTTTTGAAAAAAAGACCTCTCGTTTGCTTTTTTCATACAAGCCCGACATACCTTTGTTTGAAGAAGTAAAAATATACGCCTGGCCCACAAAATATCCGTTTTACGAAAAATTCGTGTCAGACGGTGAAAAATATTACCGTGCCGCTTGCAAAGAATGTGAGTACACTCCGTTTTTTTCGTATATGCCGCAGTATAATCAGCTGAACATAAGCCAGTTGAGATACTATCTGAAATGGCGTTCGGGCATACGCCACGGAATATTCATAAAAGCCGATTTCAGTTATATACTTCTGTTTATTTACGAGCTGCTCAATCTGGAAAACGTATCGACTCCGCAAAAAAGGCTTACAGCCCTCTGCGCCGTCTGGCTTGCGTACAGGGATATTTACCCGAAGCTCGACCGTATATTAAGCAATTGGGTATGTGACTTTTGTTTGCTTCACAAGCTCCCTGCTCCGAAAGAGAAGCTCGGTGACATTATATACGATATTGCGCCCCTATCATCGCTTAAAGAATTTTACGTTTCGGACTTTTCAAGCACAGCGGTCGACAAGTATATTTTGTCACAGTCACCGTACAAATACGAAAGATCCGTTTACTGTCAGAATCCGAAAAACAAAGCGTTATTCAACAAACACATCATTCCTGCGGCATCCTATGCGCTGTCGTGTGCTGACAGTGCAATAAACGTCGAAAAACCGCATCTGACACGCATAAGCCGTGACATTTACAGCGGTGCGCTTTGCGTAAGCGAAGTAAAATGCAGAATAGATATAGATTATTACAGCATAGACCGTGATTCAAAATACAAAGACCAGCTCGGTATGCTTGTCAAATACTGCGAAAACGGCGTGCGCGCACACCTTGGGATAAAAAGCAGGCTGTCTTGCACGGGACTTTCCGACGAGCTTAAAAAGTACGCCGACGAATATTTTGAAAAAAATCTGCCTCCGTGCAAAACGCAGACTGAAAAGCGCAAGGAGGATGAAGAAAAAAGATACGCTCTTTACGAAACGGACACGTCTGATTTTTCGACCCTCGACGCTTTGAAAATAGAAGAATCATCCTGGGAAATAACGAAAGAGCTTGTGCCGGATTGGGAATTTGAAGAAGAAGAGGAAACCGTCATACAGACTCCTTCACCCGATGATACTTCCCCCTATTCAGTATTTTTATCACAGCTTTCGCCGTTTCTTCATTCCGTGCTTCACTGCATTTTTAATAATGACAAAAGGAGTGCGGAAGCGCTATGTTCTGAGCACGGTGCATTTTTTGAAGGCACGGTAGACGAAATAAACGATATCGCCGCATCCTTTACGGATGACATAATAATCGAAGACGGAAAGATAATCGACGATTATCTGGACCTTTTGGCAGACGCATTTAACGCTGAACAGTAATTTCAAGAAGGGATAATGTTAATGGAAGAAATAAAAATTCCGAAAAGAATACTCACGTCTCTTATAAACTCGATATCGGCAGGTGTTGTGCCGAGGGCAGGCGCTCCTTTCATCGCAATAGGCAGAGAGGAAGAGATAAAAACGTTTGCCCGTGATCTTGAGACCGTTGCCGACGGCGGCGCGGGTATGCGCTTCATCATCGGAAAATACGGTTCGGGAAAAAGCTTTTTGATACAGCTTATGAGAGGCTACGCACTTGAACACGGCTTCATAACGGCAGACGCCGACCTTTCCCCCGAAAGACGTCTTTGCGGTGCAAAAGGAACGGGACGTGCCACGTTTAAGGAAATAATGAAAAATCTCGCCTCGAAGTCATCTCCCGACGGCGGTGCTTTGAACGGCATAATAACGAAATGGCTCTCACAGCTTCAGTATGACGTAACTGCGGAAGGAATACAGCCCGACGACAGCCGTTTCGAACGTGCCGTAACGGCAAAGCTTATGTCCTCACTGCGTGTTCTTCAACAGCAGGTAGGCGGATTTGATTTTGCACAGGTCCTCTTAAAATACTACAAAGCACAGCGCGACGGAAACGACGAGGAGTGCGCCCTCTGTCTTAAATGGCTCAGAGGTGAGTACGCAACAAAGACGGAAGCTAAAGCCTCCCTTTGTGTCGGCAGTATCATAGACGACGAAAACTGGTACGAATATATCAAGCTGTACGCCGTATTTTTCCGTCTTATCGGATATAAAGGGTTCGTCGTTTTCATCGACGAATGTGTAAACCTTTACAAGATATCAAACAGAATATCACGTGAAAACAACTACGAAAAAATACTGTCAATGTTCAACGACACGTTGCAGTGCAAAGCCGAAGGGCTTGAGCTTGTACTCGGCGGAACGCCTCAATTTCTGGAGGACTCAAGACGCGGCATATACAGCTACGAAGCGCTCCGAAGCCGTCTTTTTGACGGAAGATTTGAAAACACGGGATATAAAAACCTCATCGGCCCCGTCATACGTCTTAAACGTCTTTCGGATGCCGAGCTGTTTGCCCTGATCGCAAGAATAACCCGCCTTCACTCCCAGCTTTACGGCATCACCGAGCGCATAACGGCGGACGAAATGCGTACGTTTCTTGAATTGTGTCTGAAACGCGCAGGGGCTGACGTTATGATAACACCACGTGAGATAATCCGTGATTACATCACGCTTTTGAACATTTTGATGCAAAACCCCGAAGCCGACACGGCATCGGTCCTGAAAACGAACGTCATAACCCTTACCCCGGAAAAAACGGAAGAAAACGATTCCCCCTCGGATTTCGATCCGGAAGATATTGAACTATAGGAGAATACAAAATGGATATAAAAGATATAAACTTATACGCATCGGGAAAAGAAAAGATCGACTGGGTATCGTCGTATATGCCTGTTTTAAACCTTATAAAAGCTGATTTTGAAAAAAACAAACCCTTCAAGGGACTCAGAATATCAATGTCCATACACCTCGAAGCAAAAACAGCATACCTTGCGAAAACGCTTAAAGCAGGCGGTGCCGAGGTTTTTGTAACGGGTTGTAACCCTCTGTCAACGCAGGACGACGTTGCCGCCGCTCTTGCACACGAAGGCTTTGAAGTAAACGCCGTTCACGGCATTGATATGGAAGGATACGAAAAGCATCTTGAAAAAACGCTGTCCTTCCGTCCGCATCTCATCATAGACGACGGCGGTGACTTTATCGGTCTTTTGCACGGCAAGTGCAGACAGTACGGAGATGAGCTTATCGGCGGATGCGAGGAAACGACGACGGGAATACACAGACTCAAAGCACGTGAAGCGCGCGGCGAGCTTGATTACACGATGATAAACGTAAACGATGCCGACTGCAAGCACCTTTTTGACAACCGCTACGGCACGGGGCAGTCGACTCTTGACGGAATAATGAACACGACGAACCTCTGCATAGCAGGAAAGACCGTCGTTGTCGCAGGTTACGGCTGGTGCGGCAAGGGCTTTGCCATGAGAGCCAAAGGTATGGGCGCTGTCGTTATCGTCACGGAAATAGATCCCGTAAAGGCGATCGAAGCAACGATGGACGGATTTCTCGTTATGCCCATGGAAAAGGCAGCACCGCTCGGTGATCTTTTCGTAACACTCACAGGCTGTAAGGACGTAATAAGCAGCGAACACTTCGACGTTATGAAAAACGGTGTTCTGCTTGCCAATTCGGGACACTTTGACGTTGAAATAGATAAAACGGCACTCGGTGCAAAGGCTGTCCGTGTATGGGAAAGAAAGCCCAACATAATGGGATACGAAATGAGCGACGGCAGAATTATAAATCTTCTTGCCGAAGGCAGACTTGTAAATCTTGCCGCAGGAAACGGCCACCCTGCCGAAATTATGGATATGTCGTTTGCAATACAGGCAAAGGGACTTGAATATCTTGCGAAAAACGGCAAAAATATGGAACACAAGCTCTACTGCGTTCCCCGTGAAATAGACGTATACGTTGCCAAAGCAAAGCTTGAAGCTTGCGGTATTTCCATTGATGCTCTTTCAGAAGAACAAGAAAAATATTTAAACGCATAAGGAGAAGCCATGAAAGTCGTTATAGGAATAGACGTCGGCGGAAGCACGACGAAGATCGTCGGATTTGATGAAAATAAAGAGCTTATACAGCCGATGTGCGTAAAAGCAACCGACCCGATAACCTCCGTATACGGTGCTTTCGGTAAATTCACACAGGATAATTCGCTTGAGCTTTCGGACATTTCAAGAGTAATGATAACGGGTGTCGGCTCGTCTTTCATAACAAAGCCGATATACGGTCTTGAATGCTGTCACGTTCCCGAGTTTGAAAGTGTAGGTCTTGGCGGACTTTATCTTTCAAAGCTCGACAATGCAATAATAGTAAGTATGGGCACGGGTACGTCGATAACCCATGCAACGATAAAAAACGGAAAATACGAGTTTAGCTACCTCGGCGGTACAGGTGTCGGCGGCGGTACGCTTTTGGGTCTTTCAAAGCAGATGCTCGGCGTCGGAAGCATTGAATCCGTCGTAAAGCTTGCTGAGGAAGGAAATATCGAACATATCGACCTTAGGGTAAAGGATATGACTGTGAAAAACATCGGTCTTGCCGAAACGATGACGGCGGCAAACTTCGGCAAGCTCAGCGACCTTGCGACGAAGGGCGATATAGCTTTAGGTCTTATAAACTTGGTGTTTGAAACCGTCGGTATGATGAGTATCTTTGCCGCTCGCACGCACGGCATAAAAGATATCGTACTCACCGGTCATATGACGAGAATACCGCAGGGTATGCAGATATTCCCCGTTTTGTCGGAGCTGTTTGACGTTAATTTCATAATACCGGTAAATGCCCAATACGGCACGGTAATAGGCACGGCACTTCTTGACGGTACAAGATAATGAACGAAATACTTAAAAACAAAAAGCTGTACGTCTTTGATATGGACGGCACGGTATATATGGAAGATACGGTATTTCCATTTGCGGTCGATTTCATACATAAGCTCAAAAATGCAGGAAAGCGCATACTTTTTTTCACTAACAATGCATCGAAAAACGTATCGGTTTATTTTGAAAAACTGAACAGAATGGGTTTTGGTGTAACGGAGGACGAGATACTTTCCTCCGCCGACGTATGCACTGCTTTTTTGAATAAATACAGACGCGGAAAAAGTGTGTATCTGCTCGGCACGCCCGCACTTTTTGAACATTTTGAAAAACATTCCGTACCGCTTTGCAAAGACGGTGAAAATCCCGATATAGTCGTTGTAAGCTTTGACACCACGCTCACTTACGAAAAACTGAACAACGCTTGCCGATTTATAAGAGACGGTGCTGAATTTCTTTCGACCCATCCCGATTTCAACTGTCCTGTAAAGGACGGCTATATTCCCGACAGCGGAGCTATATGCGCGGCTGTCACAGCATCAACGGGCAAAACGCCGAGATATTTCGGCAAGCCTTATGCCGAAACGGCGGAGATGATCTGCTCGATAACAGGCGTTGACAAAAACGATATGTGCATCTTCGGTGACAGACTTTATACGGACATAGCACTCGGTAAAGCAAACGGCATTACCTCCGTTCTCGTTCTAACGGGCGAGGCAACAAAAGAAGATGCAGACTCGGCACCGGAAGAATCAAAACCCGATTTTATTTACGACTCACTGCTTGAAGTGTGTCTTGATATTTTTAACTGAAAGGACAAAAAAATGATCTGCGAAAAAGTATTTTTTCCTTACGAAGACGATAAGTCTGTCAACCTCACGTGCTATTTGCACGCAGAATCTCCCGAAATGCCCAAAGCGCCGAGAGATGCAATACTCGTTATTCCCGGCGGCGGATATACCGCCTGTTCCGACCGTGAAGCGGAACCCATAGCTCTTGCGTATATGCAGTACGGATTAAACGCATTTGTTTTGCGTTATTCAACGAAGAAAAAGTCTGCTTTTCCCCGTCCGCTTAACGAAGCATCGCTGTCCGTCAAGTTTATAAAGGACAATGCGGAAAGATTTCACATAAACCCCGACAGAGTTTTCGCCGTCGGATTTTCAGCAGGCGGTCATCTTTGTGCAAGCCTCGGTACTTTCCACAGTATGCCTTCCCTTTTAAAGGAACTCAATATCGAAAAAGGCGAAAACCGTGTACGCGGTACGATACTTTCCTACCCCGTTATTTCCACGGGCGAATTTACACATATAGAAACTATGACGAACCTGCTCGGAACTCCTACGCCAACAGATGAAGAACGTGAGCTTTATTCCGTTGAAAAGCACGTATCGGCTGATACCGTACCTGCTTTCATCTGGCACACGTATGAGGACACGTGCGTACCCGTTGAAAACTCCCTGATGCTGGCGGCGGCAATGAGACGAAACAACGTCCCGTTTGAGCTTCACATCTTCAAAAAAGGAATTCACGGTCTTTCACTCTGCAACGAGATAACAGCATCAACCAACGGCAGATTTATCGAGCACGACAACGAAGGCTGGCTTGAAATGTCCGTAAAATGGATGAAGAGCCAATAAAATACTTCAAATTTATGTTCAAGTGAAAGGATAAAAAAATGATCTGCGAAAAAGTTTATTTTCCTTATGAAGACGACAGATCCGTTCACCTTACGTGCTATTTACACGCAGAATCACCCGAAATGCCGAAAGCGCCGAGAGATTCTATACTCGTTCTGCCGGGCGGCGGTTACACCGACTGCTCCGACCGTGAAGCAGAACCGATAGCGCTTGCATATATGAAATACGGACTTAACGCATTCGTTTTGAATTATTCTCTGAAAGAAAAGGCGGTATTTCCCCGTCCGCTCAACGATGCGTCGCTGTCCGTTAAGTTTATCAAAGACAACGCCGAACGCTTCAATATCGACCCCGACCGCATATTTGCGATAGGATTTTCCGCAGGCGGCCACTTGTGTGCCTGCCTCGGTACGTTCCACAACTCGCCGTCGCTTTTAAAGGAGCTTGGTCTGAAAAAAGGCGAAAACCGTGTGCGCGGAACGATACTTGCGTACCCCGTCATTTCAGCTGACACGTACGGACGGCGCGGAAACTTTATGGGAATACTCGGTGTAGATAATCCGACGATCGAGGAATTTGACCGTTATTCCGTTGAAAAGCACGTAACGGCTGACAACGTACCGTCGTTTATCTGGCACACGTTTGAAGACGAATGTGTTCCCGTTGAAAACTCGCTTATAATGGCGAAAGCACTCCGTGAAAACAGTGTTCCGTTTGAAATGCACATATTCCAGAAGGGCGTTCACGGTCTTGCGCTGTGTAACGAAATAACGGCAACGGACAACGACAGATTTATCGAACCCGATAACGAATGTTGGCTTGAAATGTCAGTCAATTGGATGAAAAGGCAGTAATGATAATAGATTTTCACACTCACATATTCCCCGATAAAATAGCAAAAAAAGCAATAACGACCCTTGCCGAGGAGATAAATTATCTTTATAAGCCCGTCACGATGGGTTCAAAAGCGGAGCTTTTGCAGAAAATGGACGACTGGGAAATAGACGTCTGCGTTGCACAGCCCGTCATAACGAAGCCTTCACAGCATATAAAAACGAATGATTTTGCAAAGGAAGCAACGGACGGACGGATAATTTCCTTCGGCGGTATTCATCCCCACACGGACGACTTCAAACGTGATGTCGATTACGTCGTATCCCTCGGTCTTCCGGGAATAAAGCTGCACCCCGAATATCAAGATTTCAGGGTAGACGATCCGGAAATGATGAAAATATACGACTATATACTGTCAAAAGATCTTATGATCTTGTTTCACGCAGGGGCAGATCCCGCATACAAGCCTCCTTTCCGATCATCGCCCGAAGCATTCAGACGTGTGCTTGATGAAATGAAAGGCGGCGTTATCATCGCCGCGCACCTCGGCGGCCACGCACAGTGGGACGACGTCGAAAAATATCTTGTCGGCACGGATATTTATCTTGACACGTCAATGGGTACGGAATATTATCCGACAGAGCAATTTTTAAGGATCGTCCGCAATCATTCAAGTGAAAAGATCCTCTTCGGCTCCGACAGTCCCTGGAGCTGTGCCAAAACGGAAATAGAAAAAATAAAGTCCCTCCCTTTAACAGATAAAGAAAAGGACGATATCCTCGGCAACACGGCACGAAAACTTTTAAAGATATGATAAAACACCCCGGCATTTTAAGTATGCCGGGGTGCTTTCGTATAAAATTTGTCTTTTTGATTTTATTTCTTTCTGAGTCTGAAATAGTATATTCTTCCGCACTTATACGTTTTTACTTCTTCGTAAAGTGACAAAACGTCGGGATTTTCCTCGAGGAATTTTGCGTTTTCCGTTTCGCACAGAACTATCGCTTCATCTTCAAGGAGGTCCGCTTTGTGTATTCTTACAAGTGCATCCGAAAGAATATCGGCATTATACGGCGGATCGAGAAAAACAATTCCGAATTTACGCTTCGAATTCGATGCCGCACGTATATACTCCTTATAATCAAGACGCATTATTTTGCATTTTGAATACAGCTTCGTTTTAAGTGCATTCTGACGGACTATTTCTGCCGCCTGTTCCGATGCATCGCAAAATACCGCATTTGATGCACCGCGTGACAAAGCTTCAAGTCCCATCTGTCCCGATCCTGCAAAGAGATCGAGCACCGCTCTGCCTTCTATTTCAAACTGTATTGAGCTGAACACCGTTTCCTTTGCTCTTTGAAGTGTCGGACGTGTCGTTTCCTCCCCTTCCAAAGTAAGAAGCGAACAGCCCCTTGCCGTACCTGTTATTATCTTCATTTAAAGCTCCGATTATCAAAGAAGCTTTTTGTAAAGAGCTGCTATTTCTTCAACGCTCGTATCTCTCGGGTTACCGGGACGGCAAGCGTCGTTAAATGCATCCTGAGCCAAAGCATCAACATCTTCTTCCTTAACAACACCCTTTAATGAGCAGTCAATGCCTACATCCTCTGCAAGTTTCTTAACTGCGTCAACGGCTGCTTTGCGGTACTCATCCTGAGTCATCTTATCTACGCCC
>JAZQBL010000026.1:0-8274 GCA_045545665.1 Eubacteriales bacterium | reverse complement strand
AAATAGTGAATTTATTGCTATGATTGCAGATAACTTACGTTTGAAAAACAACATACGATAATATCGCTTACAGAGGTTTTCCGTGAGTTAAACCGACAACGGAGGTTTTACTCAATGGGAACACCGACGAATAGTGAATTTATTGCTATGATTGCAGATAACTTACGTTTGAAAAACAATATACGATAATTTGTACAGGGCAACCCTTTTGAAAATCACCAAAAAGCAGGCTCAAAATCAGGGTCTGCTTTTTTATAGTAAATTATGTATATTTTTTTACAATAAATTATGTATAATCACTTGACAAAATGGACAATTTATTGTATAGTTAAAGTGCAAAACAAAAAAATTTACAGGAGGACTATCATGAAAAAGATTATCTCATTATTTGTTATTGCAACAATGATCTTCGGTGCTATGTCACTGACAGCAAGCGCTAACGATTGTACATCGACAAGCCAGTTCATTCTCGACGGTACAACAGTTAACAAACTCACAGCTGATATCAATGCAAACGCTACTGTTCAGCTCGATCCCGGTCAGTCAATCATAGTTGACCTTAACGGCCACACTTGGTCGTTCTCAGACGTAGTTTTGAGGGTTACAGGCGGTGATTCCGTTGCTAAGATTTACGACTCTTCCGCTGCTAAAACAGGTAAGATCGTATCTTCAAGCGCTGACGCTCTTGGCATCTCCAACGGTACGCTTATCATCGAAAACATCACAGTTGACGGTGGTCCAGGCGGTTGTGACGCTGTCTACGCAGAGGGCGGTAAAATCACGATCAAGGGCTGCACACTTACAGCAGGTAAAGCAGGTCTTGATGCTGATAACAGTTCTTCATCTTCAGGCGTTCCCGTTGTAGCTACAATTTCTGACACAACGTTCGCTACTTCTGACGACGGCGACGGCAGAAACTGTGCAATCGAGCTCAGAAACTTCACAGAAGACCAAAAGATCACACTTACAGGAAACAACGTTTTCGAAACAACCAAGATCATGCTCAAAAACTTCACCAGTACTGCTGATGCTGTTATCGTAGCCGGCGAAGGCGCTACTGTTACTTTCAGTGATCCCGTAGCTCACAACTCCCGCCCCGAGTACAAGGTTCAGGACATCACATACTCCTACGAAGCTCCCGAAGGTGGCGACACACCTGCAGATCCTGACACACCTGCAGATCCTGACACACCCGACACACCCGCTGATCCCGAAACACCCGATAACCCCAACACGGGCGATGCATTTATCGTAGTTGCTCTTACAGTTGCAGCTGTTGCATTTGCAGGCGTTGTTGTTTCCAAGAAGATCCGCGCATAATTTAAATTTTAGCTGATAAAAATTCCTGTTTTCCTACGGAAACAGGAATTTTTTATTTAGTTATTCGATTATCCTTGTAAGCTCTATTGAGCCGTTTACAAGAAACTCAATATTCTTTTCTTCAAACACGGTATCCTTGCTCGTATGTATACGGTCCATATAAAGCAAGCCTTTTTTCGTCTTTTTAAGCGCGGCAACACCGACACCGTTTTTAAAACTCTTTTGGTCTGACGGATAAAATGCATCTCCGTTTTCGGGAATATCCACCGTAAAACCGTCCTTTGAAACGTATGCTCTTTCGATATACCTCTTCAGATCTTCTGATCTTTTGTTTATTGCAAACAATATCGTGTCGCCGTCGGAAACGCAGTCAAAGTTTACAAACTTTCCGTTTTTCTTCAGTTCCTTGTGCTTTGATGCATACGAGGAAGAGCCTATAAGTCCCGATTCCTCGTAGTCAAAAAGAATATACGCCGCATCGTTTTTATATTCTTCCGGCATTGATGCCATAAGCTCCATAACGGTCACAACTCCCGAGGTGTTATCATTTGCCGTTTGCTTATTTGCAGGGCCTGCAAATAAAAGAAGGATAAAGACTATATACATCACATCGTATACGATACTCTTAACGAGGGCAACGTCCGCATCTTTAAGCGCAGGAATGAACGAAAGTACGAATGGAACGAACTTTATTGCCGCAAATATAACGGCAAACATCATTCCGACTAAAAGAAATTGATAAAGTAAATATATCAAAAAGTTTTTCGGGGTTATAAAATTGGGCACGGGAAGTCTTGAGCACGTGTCATAATGCGCCGTATAAACGACCTTTGCGCCTTCGGGATCACCTATTACGATATTACGTGTGCCGAACGAGCCTTTTTCAATATTCACACCGTATCCGTGTTTTTCGGCTTCCGTTTTTACAAAATCAATAAACGCACTCTTTTTCTTTTTGCCCTTTCGCACTTGGTATTTTTCAAGTATGATATCAGAATAATACGACATTTTTACTCCAAAACTACATTTTACACGAGTATAACACAAAGTATCTTATTTTTCAAGGTGAAATTTACAATATCCGATTTAATTTTGTCAAATATTTTAATATAATAATAGATCATCATATATCGGAAGAAGCAAAATGTATTTATTGGGACTTAAAAACAACAAAACGTCTTTCACGCGAGGGATGAAAGACGGAATACCGATAGGACTCGGTTACTTGGCAGTATCGTTTTCACTGGGAATTGCCGCAAGAAACGCAGGACTTTCACCGTTTCAAGGACTTTTGGCAAGCTTTTTATGCAGTGCCTCGGCAGGTGAATACGCAGGTTTTACGGTAATTGCCGCAAACGCATCTTATTTTGAAATAGCCGTTGCCACCTTCGTTGCAAACATAAGATATTTGCTTATGGGATGCGCGCTGTCGCAAAGACTTGACGGAAAAACTCCTCTGCGTCACAGGCTTCTGCTTGCGTTTCACCTCACGGACGAACTTTTCGGCATCGCCATATCACGAAAAGGCGAAATAAACCCTTATTATAATTTCGGTGCCGCGCTTACAGCCGCACCGCCGTGGGCTGTCGGCACGATGCTCGGTGTTATAGTGGGAAGCCTTCTGCCTTTAAATCTTGTCAGTGCCTTCAGCGTTGCGCTTTACGGTATGTTTTTAGCAGTCATCATACCGAAAGCACGTGAGGATCGAGCTGTATTTGTAACCGTGCTCGTTTCGTTTGCATTGAGCTTTGCTGCAGCCTACGCACCGTTTGTATCTCAGCTTACCGAAGGAATGAGGACTGTAATACTCACACTCGTCATATCCTCAGCCGCCGCTATCATCTGCCCTAAGAAGGAACCGGAAACATAAAATGACACACAACATCTACATTTACATACTTATAATGGCGCTTGTAACGTATATCATACGTGTAACACCGCTTACACTTATAAGAAAGCAAATAAATAATACGTTTATCCGCTCATTTTTATATTACGTGCCTTACGTAACGCTTGCCGTGATGACGTTCCCTGCCATAATCAACGCAACGCAAAGCCCCTATTCGGGAGCGCTTGCGCTTGCCGTCGGCATTATTGCCGCTTGGCGCGGATGGGATCTTTTCAGGGTTGCTCTGTGCGCTTGCGCTACGGTACTTTTAACTGAATCTATTATCCTTTAAAAAATGCTTATCACCTTTCGGGGCGATAAGCATTTTTTCAAAGTTTATTTCCGCAGTTATTGCAAAACTTGTGGTCTTTTTGCACTTTATTTCCGCAATACGGGCAATAGCTTTTTGAATTACCGTCTTTGCTTTCCGTTGTTTTCTTGCCGTATTTGTCGTTCAACGGGTCTGATTCCTCATCGGAATCAACTATATCGAACTGCGAATATCTGTTTTCACCCGTTGCATTTTTGAAATTATACACCGTAGTAACTACAGCAATACACGTCCAGCATATACCGAATAAGCCGAGAGGCGGAAAATCGTTGAATGCGATCACCGTCCACACAACGCCGATACATATCATAATAATGCCCACGATACCGCCCATCATCGACGGTCCGCGTCCGGGTTTTATACTCTTCATCAAATCATTCCCTTTTCATTCTTTATTCAGCACAGGAAACAGCTTGCCGTTACGGTTCTTCTTATCGAAAAAATTGTTATACTGAAGCTGTTCACAATTATCGAGTTACATTATACACAAATATAATAAAAAATTCAACCGTATTTTTAAAAGAAATAAGCGGTGCTCCGAAGTTTTTAAACAGCGGCACCGCTCAGTTATTTAAATATCTTGCTTTTTATACTGTCTTACAGAAATATAATATGTTACGGGAATTGAAATAATAAGTATGCACAGCGAAATAACAACGGGCGTCAAGCCAACGTTTAAAACCTTATCCTCTTTGAAAAACAAAAAATTAACAGCTATTCCCGACACACCGCCTATAGCCGCACAAGAAGCCACAAGCGCCTTGTTTGCTAATTTGAAGTACAGCGGTATAAGACAGTACATTACGGTGTACACAGCAAAAACAAGCACCAGGTTAAAGGCGAATTCACCCGACATAAATTCAAAATCAAATACAAAGCTGCCAATAAGTCTTGCGCTTATCATCAAAAGTAAGACTGTAAATTTACACACAAAATCAAATATATATTTTGACAAGATTATCTCATTTGCACGGCACGGCAAAGCGTATGCATATTTTTCCCAGCCTCTTTCATCAAGCGTGAAGCTGTTAAGCCCCGTGCTGCTTGATATAAAGCAAGGAAACAACATGATCGGTCCCAAAGCATCCGATATAAACGTACTGACAGCAAAGGCGGCAACCATTACAGCATATATTATGACTGTGGATCTCTGCGCATACACTTCTTTTAATAAAAGTCCCTTTATCTTCATTCTCTATTCTCCTTTATCATTGACACAAACAACTCTTCAAGTCCTACGGCACTTATGGAATAACCGTCCGGCAAAAGATCGCGCTTGACTATAGCTTCCGCACCGTAAGGCGTTATTTTTTTGTGCTTTACGGCATCTTCGGGGATATCCGAAAGCTCTTCTTCCGTACAGCGGAGTATTCCGTACCGTGAAAGCAAAACGTCCTTTTCTTCGCAAAGCATCAAGCGTCCGCCGTGCAAAAACGCAATATAGTCGCACAGCTTTTCAAGGTCGCTGACGATATGCGAGGATATTAATATCGAATGTGACTCGTCACGTGTGAAGTCGTAAAGCATTTCAACAAGCTCGTCACGTACAACGGGGTCAAGCCCTGCTGTCGGCTCGTCAAGCAGTAAAAGCTTTGCATCGTGGGAAAGAGCTATGGCAATACCGAGCTTCATTTTCATACCCTTTGAAAACTTCTGTATCTTGATATTCGTCGGCACGGAAAGCTTTTTCAAAAGTTCATTGTACTTTTCGCTGTCCCAATTTTTGAATATGTACTTCATAACTTTATCGACCTGCGGGGCGCTCATTTCATTAGGTATGCCAAGCTCGTCAAACACGACGCCTACATCCTCTTTCGTAACGGCACCGTCTTTTACGTGATCACATCCGAGTATGTCAACACTGCCTTCATCTTTTTTAGCTATATTAAGTATAAGCTTGAAAATGGTGCTTTTACCCGAACCGTTTTCACCGACAAGACCCATAACGCACCCCGTTGGCAAGGTAAGATCAACACCGTCAAGTGTGAAATTTTTATATTTTTTCGTAAGATTTTTTATTTCAAGTGCATTCATTGTTCTTCCTCCAGACTGAAATTCATCATTTCGATGATATCCTGCTTGCTTAAATTACACGATGCGGCAAGTCTTGCAATTTCATCTATATATTTTTCGATCTTTCTTAAATTTTCCTCGCGCAAAAGCTCTACGTTCTTCGGTGCTACGTAGCATCCCTTTGCCGCAACCGTATATATGAAGCCGTCGCGCTCAAGCTCCTCATATGCGCGTTTCGTCGTAATAAAACTGATACGCAGATCTTTTGCAAGGGCTCTGATAGACGGCAGCATCTCATCTTCCTTCAAAGCACCGCTTATGATCTGATCTTTTATTTGCGAATATATCTGTTCATATATCGGAATTCCGCTTTTGTTATCAATAAATATGTTCATATCATCACCTCCGCTTTACTGTATATACACATTATATACAGTTATAACAGTTTTGTCAATAGTTTTTTGAAAAAAAATATCCTCACCTTAAAAAGATGAGGATATTTTACTGTTAAATTAAGATCTTGCACGGTGATTTTTACGTTTTTATCATCCTGACCGTGTTGTCGTGATCGATTTCCCTTGAAAAAGGGGAGCGTCACAACGCTCGCCCTTAAGTCATTCTTCAAATGCTATATGCTCATTATAGGAGAATCGTGCAATAATATAATCGTTACCAATAAGTTCTTTTAACTCGTCTCTCTCCACAATGGAGCCGTTTCCGTCTTGATCGTATAAATAATAACAATCATCCATAACATATCCATTCGTCCTCTCGAAGAAGGTATAGTACCAAATGATGCGAACAATACCGTATACTTTATCCCCGACTTTACGATACACTCCCATTGCGGATGAGTATTCGAAATTCATTCCATCAACAATTTCAATATGTGATGGTTTCAGTTCAGATAGTTTCATGTTTGCGAGAGCTTCACCGATGTTAGGAATCTTTGAGAGATCGTTTTCATTATATCTTGTGTCGCTTTGACTTACGTTACCATTTTCACCTGTATATCCATTTATTGTTATCTGTTCCTCTGTAACAAATCCATTTATCACACGAGTATAGGTGGCAACAACTCTGTCTTCACTCCGATATATATCTTGCATAAATACGCTCATCTCCGATGGCTCAAGATAGCTTTTGATTTGTTTTCCCTCATCGGAAATGAATATATTGTCAACTGTAATGTAATCGTAAGGTATGTCGCTTACAAACATACTTTCCTCACTGCTTTTCTGCGACAACTCTTTTATATTTGTTTTCGCTTCTTCCAACGTGGTATCAAAGCTCACGGGATAAAAGTACAAAGTTGGATTTTGAAGCGAGTTTGCAATATACCCCCCAGCGTTAAAGTGGTCTGCTTTATCAAAAAAGCTTGTGTCAACCTTACCATCTTTGAAGGCAATAACTGATCCATATCCCAAGTCATTTACCATTTCAACTTCGAACATATGCGGGAAATAGGTAACTTCACGTTTGGTATCGTTGATCATCATAAAATTTTCAACACCAACTTGCTGTAATGAAAAGATAAAGGTATCATAACCATCGAAAATATCCGAAGTATAATATGGGAACCTTATTAGGATTTCACTCGGCAAACCACTACCACGAATTGACTCTACGACGGACAGTTTTGCTGCCAAATAGCGAATACTCAAATCAGGCGTATAATAGTAGTCGGGAAGCACTTCAATCACGTTCGCTTGTATAACCGTATTGATATAAAATCCCGGAACAATCATTTCTGCTTCTCCTTCACTTTCGGGTGAAGGATCGCCATAAAGAAGCTCTTGTTTGCCTGTAATTTTGTTGCCACTTATGGTTGTAGATATTGACGGAACTTCTTGATTTGAAGGATTTATAATCGGATTATCGTCTGGATCACTCAACATAGGTACGACGATGACAGCGCTTGCGATCAGCAAGAAGCAAGCCGCGATCGCTCCGAAGCGAAGCCATATGTTTTTGTTGGTTTTCATCTCTTTCTTTAAGTTTGTTTTGGCATAGACCTTGCCTTTGACAGAAGCAAGTACCTCATCGGGCAATTCGGGAGCATTCAACTCATCCGAGAACTGATCGATCTCTTGCGGCTTTGCTTCGTCGAATATTTCATTCAGTTTCTTTTTCATACCTCTTTACCTCCAAACAATTTTCGTAATTTGTTTAAGGCTCTGTGTGTGCGCGTATCAACGTTGGATACCGTCAGCTTCAGCGCATCCGCAATCTCCTTTGATGACTCACCGAAATAATACTTCCGTATGATAACGCTTGAGTCGGGTTCGCCAAGCCCCTTGACCGCAGACAGCACCTCGCGGCGAAGCTCGTCCTCGGCAATATCTCCTTCTACGGTAAAATCGTCAGCAATCTGAAGCAAGCTGTCCTCATCGTCAAGCGAAACGTCGCCGCGTTGTCTCTCGCGTTTCCGAGCCACATCTGTCGCGTGGTATCGAGCCAATACGCAGAGATAGGATTTAATGCTTGAGATCTTCGGGTCATACTTGTCAAGCTCGGTGTAGAACTCGCTGAATACATCAGCCACACAATCTTCAATATCGGTTGAAACATAGAAAGACTCTGCAAGTTTGCCTTTGACAACGGCATAAACAAGACCTGCATACTGATTCATTAACTGTTCCATTCCGGCGCTCGGGTCTTTATGTAGCAATCGAAGTAACTTACTGTCCTCCATAGTCTCACCTCTCTTTTGAATCGATTC
>JAZQBL010000025.1:0-99125 GCA_045545665.1 Eubacteriales bacterium | reverse complement strand
GGATCTCCGACTGAAGTTGTTGCTTTTTCAGTGTCAGAGTGGGCAAATATCTACGGTACATTTTAAGTGCGTCCTTTTGTACCTTCAACTCATTTTTAGTTAGTTTGATTTTTGCCAAAACTACAGACCTCCTTAACCTTTGGGCCAAAATTCATCAGTAAGGTCTGATTTAATTCCGGTTTCATCTTTTTCAAAGCAATCCGCTAAAATCTCCCATCCTAAATCAAGTGCAGCTTCAAGCGGAAGATTAACGGATAGCGACATCAGCTTACTTTCAAAAAGTTCACCGTATTTCAGCAATTTTTCATCCCAACGGCTCATAGAAAAGCCCATGTTTTTCTTTTCAAGCGTTTCCTTATAAGAAGAATAAAGGCGGATCATCGCATCCATAAGCGCTCGATGGTCTTTTCGTGTTCTACCGTTTACGTTTTGCTTCAGTCGGGAAAGAGAGCCGAACGGCTCTATACGACCGCCTTTAAGGTAATACTGTCCTTCGGTAATATAGCCTGTATTATCGGGAACGGGATGAGTAACGTCATCGCCCGGCATTGTGGTAACGGCTAAAACGGTAACCGAACCCGAATCAGCAAAGTCAACTGCCTTTTCGTAACGGGATGCAAGCTGGGAATACAGGTCGCCGGGATATCCGCGGTTAGAAGGAACCTGTTCCTGAGTAATGGCAATTTCCTTCATAGCATCGGCAAAGTTGGTCATATCGGTAAGGAGTACCAATACGTCTTTATTCTGAAGTGCAAACTGTTCTGCCACTGCCAATACCATATCGGGAATCATCATACATTCAACGGTAGGATCGGATGCAGTATGAATAAACATAACGGTTTTGCTGAGTGCCCCGCCTTTGGAGAGTGCATCCTTGAAATACAAGAAGTCATCATATTTAAGACCCATACCGCCAAGAACGATTACATCCGCCTCAGCCTGCATTGCAATACGTGCAAGGAGCTGGTTATACGGCTCACCCGAAATAGAGAAAATGGGTAACTTCTGAGAAACGACCAATGTATTGAACATATCGATCATAGGAATGTTGGTTCTCATCATTCGGTTGGCAAGAATACGTTTTGTGGGATTGACGGAAGGACCGCCGATGGATTTCATATTTTCCGTAAGTGCAGGGCCTTTATCTCTCGGCTCACCTGAGCCGTTGAATATACGTCCTAACAGATCTTCGCTGAAAGATACACGCATTTCATGGCCGAGAAAACGCACTTCATCTCCTGTAGAAACGCCCTGGCCACCGGCAAAAACCTGCAGAGAAACAATATCTCCCTCAATTTTGTTGACCTGTGCCAAAGACTTACCGAAGCGTGTGTTGATCTGTGCCAATTCCTTATATTTAACATCATTTGCTCGGACAGTGATAACGTTACCGGTAATAGATTCTATTCGATTATATACTTTATTCACTCTCATTCACCGTCCTTTATCAGTTTTTCAGTCGGTGCGGCCAATTCGCCGCCGCCTTTGTAATACAATTCATCGATCTCGGCTTCTGCTTTTTTAAACGCTTCGCTCTCAAACTCTGTATAATTCCAGTCAATGAATTTCTGGCGCATACGGTTAAAGAAGCCTCTCGCATCGTCTTTATTCTGAAGAGCGTAATTACTGCCCAAAATATATACGAGCTTGTCGGTAACGTAGCGCTGACGCTGTTTTCCGCAGTTCGCCTCAACCAGGTCGAAGGAGTTCTGCTGAAGATAAACGGCATCGAGCATTTCGGATTTCAAATAAGTAATGTAATCTAAAAGAGTAGTACCTTCCTCACCGATAACCTTCATCATAGAACCGATCTCATCTCCGTGGTGAAGAACACTCTTGCAAAAGTCCAACTTTTTACTGTCAATAACACTGTTATATTTCGACCACGAAATAAGCGGATCAATAGCAGGATATTTTCTTGCGTCCGAACGTTCACGGGAAAGGCCGTGGAAAGCGCCTACGACCTTCAAGGTTGCCTGTGTTACAGGTTCTTCGAAGTTACCGCCTGCGGGGGATACCGTACCGCCGATGGTAACGGAGCCGGTACTGCCGTCAGGCAAACGTACATAGCCCGCTCTTTCGTAAAATGCCGCAATATAAGATTCCAAGTATGCAGGGAAAGCCTCTTCGCCGGGAATTTCTTCAAGTCTGCCCGACATTTCACGCATCGCTTGTGCCCATCGCGAAGTCGAGTCAGCCAACATAAGAACGTCAAGTCCCATTTGGCGATAGTATTCGGCAAGCGTTACCGCAGTATAAACCGAAGCCTCACGGGATGCAACAGGCATGGAAGAAGTGTTACATATAATGATAGTGCGTTCCATGAGCGAACGACCGGTTTTAGGGTCGGTAAGCTCAGGAAACTCCGTAAGCGTTTCAACGACCTCACCTGCACGCTCACCGCAGGCGGCGATAATAACGATATCCACATCCGCATATTTTGATGTAGTGTGCTGCAGTACCGTTTTACCTGCGCCAAACGGACCGGGAGTACAATAGGTTCCGCCTTTTGCTACGGGGAAGAAAGAGTCAACAAGGCGCACCTTTGTTTCCATCGTTTCAACAGGCGCCAATCTCTCGTCATAACATTTTACCGCACGTTTAACAGGCCACTTAAATGACATGGATATGGGTATTTCACGGCCTCGTTCATCAGTTACCACCGCAATCGGTTCCTTAACGGTATATTCGCCCTTTTCGGCAATGGATTTCACCGTATAGTTTCCAAGCAGATAAAAGGGTATGAAAATTTTATGTGTAAACGGACCTTCGGGAACCGTTCCGATGTATTCGCCCGCACGGAGAACGTCGCCTGCCTTCGCAGTCGGTGTAAATTCCCATTTCTTTTCCGTATTAAGTCCGTCTGCGTAAATTCCTCTTTCCAAAAACCAGCCCGCTTGCTTTGCTAAAACGGGAAGCGGATTTTGTAATCCGTCATATATCTGACCGAGCAATCCGGGACCGAGATCTGCTGAAAGCATATCTCCTGTGAATTCAACCGTATCCCCGCATTGAATACCGTCGGTCATTTCATAAACCTGCACCTGCGCTACGTTGCCTTTTATACGGATAACCTCGCTTTTAAGGGCGGTACCGCCCACAAAAACATAGCATATTTCGTTCATAGAAACATTGCCGTCAAACTCTACCGACACCAAGTTTCCGTTTATGCTTACTACCTTTCCTTTATTTTCGGTCATTGTTTTGCCTCCAACCTATCTCCATTTAAAATGGAGTCGTATATATTTTTGTATGCTTTTTCTCCGCTGTTTGTATCAAACTGTCTTATGCGAAGAAGCAATTTCAATTTAAGCCCGTAATAGAAGACGTAATCCTCGGAGAAGATATCCGCAGGTCTCAGGTTTTCTAAGATACTCAAACGGTAACCGTTTAAATATTTTTCTGCTTCCATTGGATTTTCGATTTCTGTTGCCTTGCTTGCCGCCTTTATATATTCCACGGGAAAAATTTTGTTCTCCGTATCAAAGGTTTTCTTCATTTTCTCCGCCCGAACTTTGCCGAGCGCAAATCGAAGACTTCTCTCGCTTTCGTTCCAGGCATCGATCAAAGCAGAATCCGAGAACTCAATATTTTTGGAAGGTGATAAAGTGAGCTTTTCCATATTTCGCTGTGCCTTTTTCCCCAAAAAGCGTTTACAAAGCTCTGTAAATCGTTCTTCGGTGATCGGAAGCGGAGTATTTTCACTTATCCCATCCAAAGACGGCAACTGCGATATTAAATAATATTCAGCCATAGTTATTACTTCGCCTCTTTTAAAAGCTCGGTAACCTTAGGACTAAGATAATTCGAAAGCATCTCCACGACCGCTTCTGTCGAATAATCATAATATGCGCTGCCATTGTTTACAGCTATGCGGAATCCGCCGTCAAAATTATCATTCGCCTTCAAAGTGATACCCTTTAACATTTTTTCTTTAAGAGCTGCAAGAAGGGTATCTTCCAATTTGTCGAGATCTTGAGTATTCAAGATCACCGCAATATCCTCTGCATCAGGCTTATTTGCCCAGCTTTCAACAATGCTGATGATCAATTTTGCTAACGAATCCGATGAATATACTGCAGTAACGTTTTCACCAACGATAGCTTTAAGCTCTCTCGTTACACTTTCTCTGAAAGAAATCAGCAAATTGCGGCCTGCCTGACGAATAGCATCTTCACTTGATCTCGTCATTCGCTCGGTTTCGGTTTTTGTGCCGGCTAAGATCTTATCTGCCTGTGCCTGTGCGTCAGCAATGATCTTTTCGGCATCAGCCTTTGCCTTATCGACTATAGCCTCGGCTTCTGCCTCAGCCGTTGCGACACCATCCTTCTTGATCTGCTCAATAAGCTCCTGAAGTTGAACTTCCATAGTTCTATCTCCTTTTTGTATTTAGTTGAATTTACTGCTAAAAAGCAAAACGGATCCAGCTTCCTCTGCAGACAGCTGGATCCATTAATATAATTATGACTGTTCAATTCCTTTGAATCATACCATACTTTTCTTATTTCGTCAAGTCCTTAAGAGGGTAATGACACAAAAAATTCAATATTTTGTGCTATAGCCTTAAAACATAAATTCAAAAGTGTAAGCAATTCGCATTTATCATGTAATTATCAGTCTTATAATTTTTGTGATACGCACCATAAATGTTTTGCGGTTACAAAAACATTTTCAAACCACCATAAGAAGCGTTCCTATTCCTATAAAAACGCATCCGAGCAATGATTTTGGTGTAAATTGTTCGTGCAAAAATACAAACGCCAACACAAGTGTAATAATGACACTCAATTTATCAACGGGAACCACCTTTGACGCCTGCCCCATTTGTAACGCTTTGTAATAGCACAGCCAGGAAGCACCCGTTGCCAAGCCCGACAGTATCAAAAACAACCAGCTTTTTTTGCTTATATCAAAAATACCGTTCTGACTGTTTGTAATAAATACCATTCCCCATGACATAACCACCACAACGACCGTTCTTACGGCGGTTGCAAGATTGGAATTCACCCCATCAATACCGACCTTTGCCAATATTGAAGTAAGTGATGCAAATACTGCGGAAAGCAGTGCAAAAACGAACCACATATGTACTACCTCTTCATCTTTATTATTCATAAAACGGACAATCTTTTTTCTTGCACTGATTGTTCTGTAAAGAACGTGTGCATTTTATCCTTGACGGATCCAACTGCATTTCAACGCCGAAACGTTCTTTTACAAACGCCGCAGCTTCAATGATAGCCGTATAAGAATTGCGTTTACAGCAACGCGGACCGCCGAGCTTCCCTATAGCTTCCAAAGCCGCCGCTGTCATCATATTTGAAAGTCCCCAAGGCTCTTTTTTAAGCGGTGTTGAGTTTGTTATAATGGATATAAACATACCTGCACTTATTCCCGCACCGCAAGCTCCCCAATAACCGCACGCACCGCCGGGAACTTTTTTACCTCGTGATTGCATTTCCGAAAGTGCTTTATGCAGATCTAATTCGCCGCCTGAATTTTTATACGCCGTCAGAAGTGCGGATCCGACCATAACGTGATGCTCCGGCCCGTGCATATGGCAAAACGGGAGCGCCATCATTTTTTCGAGTATCTCTATAGGATCTTTCGACTGTTCTTTAAGGCAAAGACCGATAATACTGTCCATTCCCTGTGTGTGGCAGTCGTTACACACGTAATGACCTTTTATACACACCGTATTGCTTTTTTCTTTTTTATGGCAAAGTCCGCACTCCAAAAGTATATCGCTTGACAAATATTCAAGCGGCTCACCGCATATAAGACATTCGTCTTTCATTATCTTCTCCTTTTTCGACATATTCCGTATTTTCATTATATAATGTGATAAGAACTTTGTGGGTCTTAAAATCGGACCAAGCAATTCTACATAACAGAAACGGGTGAGCGATATGCCCACCCATTTTCAATTCAACTGTTTGAACCGATCTTTACATCATTGCTGTAAGGGCAGAAAGGTCGTTTTCGTCAACTGTACCGTCGCAGTTTATATCTGCGTATTCGGGATATTCAACGGCACCGCCTTCGAGTATCTGTTTTTTGACTCTTATAAGGTCTTTGCCGTTTACGATACCGTCTCCCGTTACGTCACCGCCGACAATTACCGAAATGCTTTCTTTTGCAATATTATTTTCGATAAGCTGGATACGGCAACCCGTTTTAATAACGTCATCGTCCGACATCAGCGTTTCTTTGTCATTATCGAATATAAACACCGTATAATCCGAATAAGCTGCCGAAAGCTCTCCTACCGTCATACCCGCAGCCAGAGGAGCCGTGCACGACGTTGTCGGCGAGATCCTTACGTTTACTTTATACTCACATGTGAAGGTACCTGAAGTAATTGTAACAAACTGAATTCCGTAGCTGTATTTATCGTATCCGGACACTGTATAATCTTCGATCTTTTCAGCGCTTCCGTCTGAATACACCATATACACCGTCAAGCCTTCGACCGAAAGCTCTTCGCCGTAATAGTACTGTGTTTTCGGCAGTGTTTCCACACGTATACCGACAGCGTTTATTTCTACCGTTCCGAATGTTATGTCAGCGTTCGTAAGTGCGGAGTTATTACTTCCTACCGTAATGCCGTTCCACTGCTCTTCACTTCCCTTGTAATAAACGTCTTTAAGGCTTGAGCAACGGTAAAATGCACTCTGGTCTACTATCGCAACACCTATTCCGATATCCGCAAAGGCGAGATTTCCACACCAGCAAAACGCCTCCTTACCGATTCGTATAACACTATCGGGGATCGTTATCGATACAAGGCTTACACAGTTATAAAACGCACGGTTTCCTATACCTTTGACGTTGTTTCCAAAAGTTACGGACGAAAGACTTGAGCAACGGTAAAACGTACTTTCATTTATATTCGTAATGCCGTTTCCTAACGTCACACACTCAAGATTTTCGCACTGATAGAATGCTCGTTCTCCGAGAGTTTTGACTCCGTTCGGCAGAATTATCGACGTAAGCTGAGAGCAACCCTCAAATGCGCCTTCGCCGATACTTGTAACGCCTTCGGGGATCGTTATCTCCGTAATGCCTTTACATGCGCAAAAAGCATAATCGCCTATGCTTGTAACGTCATCGGGAAGAGTAACTGAGGTAAGACTTGAACAAACCTCAAACGCACTGTTTCCTATCGTTTTGACACCGCTCGGGATATCTACCGATGAAAGAGCCGTACAATAGTGAAACGCAAGATTGCCTATGCTTGTAACACCGTTTTCGATTACCGCTTTTTCTATCATCGTACGGTTGCTGTACCACGGAACAGCTGTTGCTGTGGTATAATTCGTCATATTTCCGGTACCGCTTATAACGAGCTCCCCGTCTCCGTACAAAGTAAACGAAACGTTTTCACCGCAAACACCCGTTTGCAAAATGAGTCTTTCGATTTTCTCAAAATGTACGTTTGCATTCAAAAGAGGTTCGTTTTCAGTACCGACGGTTATATTGTTCCAATCGTTTATGCTTCCTGCATAATACACATCCAAAAGGGCAAGACAACCTTTAAACACGCCGTTTCCTACGCTTGTCACAGTTGAAGGAACGGTGATCGACGTTATTGTACAACCGGCAAAAGCACCGCTTTCAACACTTAAAACACCGTCAGGAACAGTGTAGCTTGTCATTGCTCCGCACGAAGGGAAAAGGATAAGCTTGGTTTTATTTTTATCAAACAGAACGCCGTATTCATCACTTGAATAGTAACCGTTATTTTCATCGACCGTTACGGATTCAATACAGGGACAATCAGAAAACGCATCGTTTCCTATGCTTGTCACACTCGCAGAGATCGTCACGGTCTTGACATTCGAGCAACCGAGAAATGCTTCCTTGCCTATGCTCGTGACACCTTCTTCGATCACGATATGGCTGATACTGTTCATATAGCTGAATTCCGAAGCATCAATACCGCCGTCACCGGTTATAACAAGTGTTCCGCCGAAAGTAAGTATGTACATCAGACCTTGTTCACTTGTACCGGATTCTATTACTTTTTTCGGATCGCCGTCACTGTACACGACTGTAGACGCTGAAAGAAATTCGTTATTATCTTTTATATCGATCTTATCCCAATCGGTCTGATATCCGTCATACCATACGTATTCAATACTCGAGCATTCCTCAAAAGCAAATCCACCTATACTCGTAACGCTTGACGGTATTGTAACGGAAGCAAGGTTTGAGCAGTATGCAAACGCATAGTCGCCCATAGTTTTAACGCCTGCACCAACTGTTACGGACGTAAGATTTTCACACCAATAAAATGCTCCCTCTCCTATAATTTCAACGCCGTCGGGGACCGTCACGGATACAAGGCTGTAGCAATCCGAAAATGCACGGCCACCTATACTCGTAACGCTTGACGGTATTTTTATACTCTGAAGGCTTGAGCAAAACGCAAATGCACCGTATCCGATACTTACAACACCGGTGCCGATATCGGCAGATCTCAGGCTTTCACAACCGAAAAACGCACCTTCGCTTATATTTGTAACGCTGTCTGCAATATCGACAGCTATAAGATTCAACGCATACGTAAATGCGCCGTTACCGATACTTTCAACACCGTCGGGAACGGTATATGCTTTATTTTCATTGCCTGCAGGATATTGAATAAGCACCGTTTTGTCCTTATTGAACAATGCGCCGTACTCATCGCTTGAATAATATCCGTTATCTGCATCAACCGTTATCGTTGCAAGCTTTGAACAATTCAAAAACGCACAGTCGCCTACGTTTACGACACTCTTGCCGATGACAACAGACGTGAGATTTTCAAGCGAGTAGAAAGCAAATTCACCCACGCTTGTAATTTCGTCGCCTATGATAACTTTCTTAACGGATGCACCGTCAGTACCCCACGGAGCGGATGAGTCTGACGTATAATCCGCCATATCTCCCGTACCGCTTATTGTAAGCGTTCCGTCATCACTAAGTGTCCACACGGCATTTACACCGCACGCACCCGTTGAAGAATTCACGTTCGGTACTTCGATCACATCCGAAGTGATATCACCGACTGCTGTTTCCGTATCGTACGCATAAACGGACATGATCGGTGAGTAGACCGTAGCAGCTGAAAGGATCACAGCTAAAGCTTTTTTAAGATTCATAATTTCCCCCCAAAAAAATGATGGATACTCTGTTTATATAATAACATACGGCTTTTTTAAATTATACAAAGATAATGTAAACATTAAGTTTTGCAAAAATTTGGATAAAAAAGAGATATGCACCTTCGGAATCGTCAAATTCCGAAGGTGCATATACACGTTTATTCAGTTGAACTGAATTTACGATTTCCGTTAAAGTCAAGCTTAAGATCTGCCTCTGAGCTTTTTATTCAAAAGCACGGTCGAAGCAAAGGATATAACGGTTACAAGTGCCGTAATGGCTGTTGCATCGAACGTCGGAGGGTTATCCGCCTCGCTGTCAACAACGAACACAACGTCGACCGTCACATTATGTACAGGCTGAACGAAGCTGTACGTACCGTTTTTATTATCTTTAACGGTAACAATGTTTCCGTTTGCATCCGTTACTGTCACTCTTTCCGTTTTGTAGCCGAAATCGGGAGTTGCGGTTATTGTAACGGTGTCATTTTCCTTGCATTCGTTTTTATCTACCGTCACTGTACCGTGTTCGGCTTCGTTCACCGAAACCGTATAGGTGGGATCGGGAACTGTGGGATCTGCCTTTACATTTATTTCAACAGTGGTGCGTATTCCGCATGACGGATAATAAGCGTGAAGTATTGTTTTTCCGCTTGCGTTAGCTGTGACAACACCGTTTTCGTCAACCGTTGCAACAGTCGGATCCTCTGTCATATACACAACGTCGCCTGCAAGTTTTTCCCACGGTGCCGCTTTCACGTCGACGCCGTACGTCATTCCGTCTGCAAGCTCGATTTCCTTTTTGCCGCCGTTGATCTCGGCACATACGGGAACACCGGGAATAAACTTCATTAATACCGAGGAGTGTTCTTTCTCGCCTTTATACGTTGCAAGCTTCACATCAATGTATCCGAGTGATGTAAAATCATCGACCGAGGGAACGAACGGAAGCACGATATCAAAGCTTTCACCGGAAGCAAGTGCGGGAATATCGAATTCGCAGTAAAGCTCTGCATCCTCCGCTTCTTCGGTTCTTGTAAGCTTGCCTGTGCAGCTTTCCGCATCTTTATTGCCGATATTCTTGATCGTTGCGTATACGAAACGCTCTCCGTTTTGCTTCTTTATCTCGTAATCGGTAAAGCTCAAAACGCTCTCATACGGTAATTCTTCTTCAAAAGTATTGGAAGAAGGAATGCTTACGTCGCGTTCATTAACGGTTATCTCAAGATAAGCGTTTGAAATATCCTCGGGGATAGTCCACGGAACTGTTATTTCATACGTTTGGGTTGCTTCAAGGCTAACGTCAACAGAATCACTTGCGATGACTGTTTTCTCTCCGTCCTTTACCATACTTACCGTATAGTCAAAGCCTGAGGTCGGGATAAGTCCCTCGTTATGTACCGTAAACGATATGTTTTCCGTACTTCCTTTAACAAAACTCAACGGGAGTAATACGTTGCCCTGTTTTACGTTTACCGAGCCCTTAGGCGTGAATTCGATTTCAACAAGCTGATTTTTACCTCTGCAAACATTTCCGTTTTCGTCTATTCGCTGATCGTAATGGTTTGAAACGACGAATATATCGTTTTCTTCAGTCATGGCAATATCAAATTCATCTATCACTTTACCGTAATCCGTTATCTGAACTGCCTTTCCGAAGCCCCACTTTTCATAAGCGTCTGTGTCATCTATATCGGACGTATCGGAATTTTCAACGACGTCTCTCTGATAATGAGCACCGAACAGTTCAACGCCGTTATCGCCCTCTTTAGTATCCGCTGACGTGTAGAATATGTATATATCGTCACCGTTTGTTACGAGGCGGTAATCGGAAATGCTCACCACAGAGGATTCATCCTGCTGAAGATTTTCCTTTTCGGAGCTTATATCGCCGAAATACAACTCTTCAAACAAAGTGCGGCTGTATGCCTCTTCATCTATTCCAAGTTCTTCCGCTGTTTTTCTGTACCATTCCTTTTCACCGTTCTCGGCACTCTGCAAGTAAACGGTCGACGCCGGTGATTCGGGATCGAACATGGCGTCAAGCATACTGCTTACGTCAAAAAGATTGAACAGACCGCCGTTTTCAAGCCAAGTGAGATATACAGTACCGTCTATATTCGTAAGACCGGGATTTGACTGGCTGACAGAATCGTTCGTCATCGGTATAGGATAATAGACAGTCTTTGAATCGACGTCGGTTACAGCTAAGAAGAGCTCACGGTCCTCGTGTGTGTTAAGATTGCCGTCTCCATCGACTGTATAAGTTGCAAGTATATAATTTTTGCCGTGCACGCTTACAGCTTCACTTTCGTAGTCGAATACGAGCGGGTCTGTAAGGGTAGGATGCTTTACGGTTATAAAGCCTTTGGAATCGACCGTTCTCGTCGGCACGTCGCATATTACGTACGCCATTGTGGAATACGTTGCTGTAAGGTCAAGGAGTCCTTCTTCCGTCTTCACACCGCTTATATCGCGCTTCATATAACTGCAATAAAGCTTATCGTCTATAAGGTCGAGCTGGGGTGCGAAATTGAAAAATTCATCATCAACAAGCGTGATCTCCTCACCGAAGGCACCGTTTTCATATACCGCAACGGATATACCCAATGAATTGAGCTTATCGAAATTGCTGTCGCTTTCGGTGAATTTTTTATTGGCATCGACCCAGGCAACGACCGTCTTGCCGTTTTTGTAAAGAACGGCGGGATTTGTATCCATCGTTCCGTCGTCGGATATCATTTCGGGTGTTGACCATTCACCGTTTTCGTACACTGTGTAGAACAGCGCCATATCGTTGAGTGCGTTTCCGCTGTTTCTGTTTCCGATAAAGAAGAGCATACGGCGTCCGTCTTCGAGCAAGATGAGCTGCGGACGCGTGCGTTCTGCCGCATCGTCAAGCAATACGTTTCTGCTTACCTCGTCAGGTGTAGCTTTGATCAGACCGTTGTAACCGAAATCTGACATATCGGCAGTACCCGCATAGTAGCCGTGAACCGAATTTTGTGAGTTATCAGCTCCGTTTTTCGCACCGCTTGATGACACAAGGTCTTCATCGTCGATGCCGAGGAACGAAACGCTCGTTTGATCCTTAAAAATTCCTATTCCGTATTTGAAATTGCCTACTTCGTAATTGATACTGAGACAAAGCAAGTCGAAGCCGATACCGCCGGATGCCATAAGCAAGAGACCGTAATTCTCTTTTGCTTCGCAAGTGGGAACACTGAACTGCAATCCGTACTTGACGAAGCCTCTTGCAGAAAGCACGTTACACATACCGACACCTGCCTGTGCCATAATGGATGCGGTAAGTCCGAAGACGGCTTCCGTTTCGCCGAGTCTTTTTTTAACGTCACCCGAATATCTGTCGAAATCGCCTGCAGTCATTATGTTGTCCGCGTTGAACGAAGGATAATATACGAAGACGTCGCCCTGCACCGAGCCTGTAAAGTTAACGAATACAGGCACGCCGTATATTACCGAATAGATGCTCTGGCTGTAATTTGCCGCAACCGTTACTCCCGCCGTACCCGAGCAGAATACGTATTCGTTTCTTTCGGCAATGTACATAAAATCAAACGCAAGCAAGATCAAGACGTTGAATTTCATAGCTTTGGCTTTAGTGAATCCCGCAAGCGGCTCACGTGCATTTTGTTCCATTTCATCGTAGTTGGAATAAAATACGTTTTTCTGATATTCAAGATCTTCAAGTTTTTGTTTTGCGGCATCGGTCTGTTCCTGAGTCGATGTCTGTTTCACCGCTTCAAGTGCAGCCATAAAGCTGTCGTCTATTTTTTTTCCGACTTCTGAGATCGCATCGAAATTTTTCTGTGAGTCTTCTGCCGCTTTACGCAGTGCACTGAATTTCTGCAGTTTTTCCTGCGTACCGAGGGTTTGTGTGCCGTATGCCAGCACGTCGGCATTTATCGAAAGTGTATAACCTGACACTCTGCCTGCTTCATCCGTTCCCCACTCCGTTTTTGAAAAGCTGAGGAGTCCCGAGGAAGCGCTCGCAGTTGCAGGACCGATTATCGGAATATCGACAACCTCCGTATCTTCTATATCGTACGTTTTGGGAACTATCAAGGTGTTTTCGATATAGAACGAAAGACCTGTTTCCACTTCGGGATACGTTACGGTATAGTATGTGCCGTCGTCTTTATATTTTCTTTCAACAACGCTTACTCGCAGGCGGTCACCGTTGTGGAACACCTGGTTCATTCCCGTAATTTCAAGCTTGAACGTACCGCCTTGCAAAGTCGTATCGGGATTGTACGAGGTAAATTTACCCAAACGCTTACCTGCGTTATCGTAAAGACCGAATTCAAGCTTTTCAACAAGACGTATTTCCGAATTTGTCGTATTGGATACGACCGCCGTAAACGTTATAGTATCATCGAATATTTTTACTGAGCTGTTGCTTTCGTCGGTAGAGTCGTTATTAACTGAATTGGAATATCTGTACGTAAGGCTGCTGACTCTCGGCGCACCTTCGGGATACGTTACCGTGATCTCCGTAACGTCCGTCGAAGCACAGCCGTTTTCCACTGTTCCGCCGAGTACGACGTCTACCTTCTGTTTATCTGCGCCGTTTGATATCAGCATCGTTATACGGTCGCCGACTCTGCCGTAGATACAGTTTTCCGTATCGGTATTTCCCGCTTTGAACGTACCGTCTGAACCGGTTATTGCAGTTATGCTTTCAATACCGTATACTTTTTGCGTATTTTCTTTGACTTCTTCATCGTCCTTGCTCGTATCTATCTCTTCCTGGATACCGGGCAATGCCACAGTATAGTCCGGCACGGGAATACGCATATTTCCGTTACCCGTTTGGAAGATGGAAGCATAATTTGTAACGACTGTTCCGCTTACCGAAAACTTAACTATCTCACTTTTCGGCACTTTTTCGTAGGATACCGTAAGCACGTTATCGTCTTTATTTGAACGTGCATTGAAGTACAGCTGTTTCGTCTTGTATACCGTTCCCGTCATATTATCGGTTATAACGGGAATATATACGTAATTTTCATCATCGGAATTTGAAACGATGCTTATACTGTATATTTCGCCCGTCGTGGGATTCATTCTTTCAAAAACAGTTTTTCCTGACTTGTTTATATCAAGTATGTATCTTCCGCCGAGATTATTATTGACGAGCGCCGCATTGTCGACGAGTCCCTGATAATCTATTCCGTTTACCGTAAAGTAATTCTCCGCTCCGTCTTTGAAAACTATTTCTATTCGGTTGTCGTTTCCGTCAACTGCGGGGCGGATATAATATCCCGATTCTTTACCCGGCATAAGGCAAAGGGTGGTAAGTCCCGGGAATCTGTAGTAGTTTGTTCCTTTATCGGGAGAATACTCGTAACCGACTGCACGGTAATGTGTGTCGTTACATACAGAACGGAGGTCAAGCACGTCTCCTGCATGGAAAACGTAATCACCGTGCTGTGAAATATTATCATTTACAAACGATGCATCGACACCGCCCGATGCTCCAACTACCTTTACCGACACTTCCTCATAATCGTAAATAGGTTCAAAGTGAAGTCTCTGGTAGTATCCGAGCTTGTAGTTTATAACTTCTTTCTGGACGTAGTCTATCCAGTCAACGAAATAAGCGTCGTACGGCACCGTCGTAAGATTTGCAAGTATTTTTTCTTTTTGCTTGTTTACAGCCGCTTCTTTGTAATCCAGATATTCCCCTTTCTTAATCTTGGTATCTTGCATATAATTTATAAGGTCGTCGGGGTACGTAACAGTTACCGCATTTTTACCGGCATCGGGGTTTATCGTTATTCTATATCCTTTAAGTGTACCGAATTTTCCCGAATTTCCGTTCACCTTAACTTCGTTTTCCGTAAACACGAGGTTTGTTGACGAAGTATCGGGGCTTGCGTAAATATCACGTGTGTCGCCTGTGCCCATAGTGGAAAGTGCGCCGCACTTTACCGTCATCTGAACGGGTGTAAACATTGCTCTTTCGGGCTGTCCGTTCGATATATTTCCCGTAAGATAGCTCATCTGAGCAGGATCGCTTATACTTACAACGTACTTTTTGTACATTGCAACAGCGCCGTAAACACGGAGATACGCTTTCGGCGTTCCGTGTTTGTTATCATCAATTGCATCGAAAGAAACGTGAAATTTTTTATTATTCGCAGTGTTGCCTATGTTGTCCATTTTAATGGCTACCTGCGTTTGGCTTCTTCCGAATTTTCCGCTTGTATAGCTGTTTTTACCGAGTGTTGTCGAATTTATTCTGAATTTCTGACCGCTTCCGAAATCGGATGTAGACTCTATATCACCCGAAACGAACTGATAGTACACACCCGGCATAACAACGGCGCCGCTCGTCCAGACTTTGCCGTTGTACCACGTTCTGCCGCTGTAATAAGCAAGGTCGCCGTATGAGGTATTCTGTACACCCGTGTCAACGTATTCACAGCATAGCGTTCCTGCAGAACCCGGCTTGTCACCGTTGAACTGACTTTCAGAATAACTGAAATATCCGCCTAAATCTTTATCGAGGGCGAAGTAATAGCATCCGACCTCGAGATCAGGTGTATACGATGTATCTATTATTTTTCCCGTGGGTTCTCCGGGTTTGTACTTAACGGTATACTTTTTTTCTTCGCCGTTGATCACTTCACCGAAAGATATTTCAAATTCGCTCATACCGTCGCTTGCCAAAAGTGCAGGAGCGCCGTTTGCTTTTGATATGCTGATCTCTGTAGAAACGGTATCTCCCGCCTCGCATCCTTTAAAATCGCCGAGGGTAACGGAAAAATCACCTTCTCCTGCCACGTTCAGCTTTACTTCTTTTTTCGTTTCGTAGGGCATAAACGCAAGCGTTGTGTCAAGCGCTTCGTAGTTGATGCCTGCTTTTGCCGTTTTTTCCGAGGTAAAGATACGCATATCGACAAGAGAATATTCAGCACCGTTTCTCTCAACTTCAAGAGTTACCGTATCACCCGCAGAGTCATATTCCGCTTTCGTAAACGATATCTGTGAATGAACAACAGGCTCGTTGTCTTTGATCGTCACGGATATACTCGGCACCTCGTATACTTCAACGCCGTCGGGATCCGTGAGCAAAACGGAGAAGTTTTCGTCCCCCTCAGATTTATCATCGTCAATCAATCTGAAATATACCTTTTTCTCATCCTCGCCCGGCTTGAACTCCAGAGTAGCACACGAGGAATACTGAAGCTCGTTTATGACATCCGGTGTCACACCTTCAAGCACGGATTGCAGCATATCGGCATATTCCGTAGAATACGTTTCACGTGTCGGCTCACCTGTAGCCTCTTCCTTTTGCTGTGCAAGGGCGCTTTTTTCTTCGGTAGACGTTTCGGTATCGTTTTCGTCTTCGTTTTCAAAAAGCTTGTCTAAAGAGCTTTCGGGTTTTTCGCCGTTTTCAATAAGCTCTTCTGCTGCAAGCGCTCCGTCAACGTATGTTTCGAGAACGTTTTTATCGCTTAAATATTCAAGCGTGCCGGGCATAACGAGCTCATAATCCTTGCCGTACAAAGCTGTCATATCGACAGTATGTATATCGACCGACGCTTTTTCAGAAACGTCGCCCTCTCTGTACACGGATACCGCATAGTAACGGTTCGCTTCGTCTAAAGTTGCCGAAACGGTTCCGAAATAGACGGTATTGCCGTCGGGCAGGTCTTCTTTGTTTATTCTTTTCGATTCCAGCTCATAATACACATGTGCATGAGCTGAAGCGGGCAGTGACGATTCCATCACTACGGGAAGCGCAATAACGAAAGCCAAAGCAAAGCTTACCGCACGCTTCACGATCCCTTTAACGTTTTTCGTAAATTCACATTTACGCATAACCAACACTCCTTTTCCGATACAAAACATTTTTTATCAAAGAAAGATACGGTACAAAATTGTAAAAATATATTATCATATACTATTTTAAATGTCAATATTTTAGGAAGCAATTTATATATAAATATATAGTGTTTATTGAGATAAAATCAGATAACTTCCGGTAGCTATTGACATCAGAAAATTTACATGTTATAATAATTTCGGATCTTGAGAAACACATTCATCTGAATAACGAGGTACGTAATGAAAAAACTGATAGCACCGATCGTTGTAACCGTGCTTATAATACTCTACTATATTTTATATTTTTGTCTGATACTCGTATCTTTTGAAAGTTTGGCAGCGAAAATATTTTTGGGAATTGTACCGATCGTACTTTCTATTGCAATTTTATATGTTTGTATACAAAGAATAAAAGAAATAAGGAGCGGCGAAGAAGATGATCTTAGTAAATACTGATTTTATAACGGGTAAGAATTTGGAGACCCTCACCGTTGTGCGCGGAAGCACGATCCAGACGAAGCACATAGGAAAGGATATTATGCAAAGCTTCAAAACTCTCGTAGGCGGTGAGCTTAAAGCTTACAACGAAATGATGAACGAAGCACGTGCTTTGGCAACCAAAAGAATGGTCGAAGAAGCAGAGGCACTGAACGCAGATGCCGTTATAAATATCCGTTACGCATCCGCAAACGTTATGGACGGAGCGGCTGAGGTAATAGTTTACGGAACAGCAGTAAAATTTATCTGATGATATTCCCGGCAAAGTACGCTTTGTCGGGATATTTTTATGTGGCAAAAGGGTATACAATTTCATATCATACTAAAAATAAGATAAAAGGAGTTTTTATGAGTGATAAATATAAAAACGCTTATTTTGCCGCATCCAACTCCGCGCACGGCTTCATAAGCTATTTCGGTAAAATATTCGATCCTGTCAAGCTTCAAAAAATTTATATTTTGAAAGGCGGTCCGGGAACGGGTAAATCACGTCTTATGCACGAAATAGGCAAGCAGGCGGAGCTTGAGGGGTATGACGTTGAATACTTTTTATGTTCATCCGACACAAATTCACTTGACGGTATCATAATAAGCGAATTAAATACAGCCATAATAGACGGAACGTCCCCGCATCTTACGGACCCCGTTTTTCCCGGTGCAACAGAGGAAATAATCAATCTCGGTGATTTTTTCAACGTCAAGATACTGACCTCGGAAAAAGAAAATATAATGCGTCTTGTAAATGCAAAATCCGAGCTTTACAAACGTGCGTACGCTTTTATGGCATGCGGCGGATCGCTAAAACGGGAATACGACAACACAGTCTGTGCATACATCCTCTGCGACAAAATGGAAGCGTACACAGAACGGCTCGTATGTGATATACCGAAGGGTGAAAAAAGCGAAGAACACATACGAATAACAAAAGCTTACGGAACGTCAGGCGCTGTGCATCTTGACACTTTTTCAAAAAACGCAACGGTGAAATATATCATAAAGGATAAGTACGGATCATCATATGCGCTCTTTTCTTTGCTATACGAAAAGCTCAAAGAAAAACAGCAAAAAATTTACGTAAGCTATGATCCGCTGCTTGAATATCAAATTGACGGAATATATCTTCCCGACCTTGGAATATCGTTTACAAAAGGTGCGGAAAGTGAAGACCGCAAGATGATAAATATGGCTCGTTTCGTCGATTGTGACGGTATAAAGTCACAGAAAAAGCGGCTTAATTTTATCAAAAAAGCTTACGTTTCGGTGGTGTCGGAGGCTTTGTCGTACCTTTCATCAGTCAGGATATTGCACGAAGAGCTTGAAGGAATATATATTTCATCAATGGATTTTACAAGAAAAGAAAAGCTGACAGCAAAGCTTGCAAAAGCCATACTGTCAGACAAATAATTATTTTGCATATTTTTCAACCGCAATAATAAACGGTGAATCGCTTGAATTTATCATTCGGCAATTCATCACCGAATAATATTTTCTGTCGTACGTTGAAAGATACTCAAGGAGCATTTCGCCTTCACGTCTTCCCTCTTCATGTCCGGGGTATACTGATATAACGAGTACGCCGCCGCCTTTTAAAAGCTCTATTCCGTGCTTTACGGCAGTAAGTGTCGTTTCGCACATCGTATGCTTCGATTTATCACCGCCCGGCAGATATCCTAAGTTAAACATTCCGCCGTCAATACTGCACTTGACGTACTCTTTGATGTTCTGGTGGCCTGACAATATCAGCTCATAATTGTCATATCCGCCGTCATCAAGGAGTTTTTTTGTGTTTTCAAGCGCCTGCGGCTGAACGTCGAAGGAATACACTTTACCGTTTTTTGCAACACTGCAAAGAAATTCCGTATCGTGTCCGTTCCCCATCGTAAAATCCACATATACACCGTTTTCGTTGGGATTTTTAAGTATGTATTCTTTGGCGTGCTGTTTTAAATTCATTTTTCAGCCTCCAGCCATTTCATCCATACGTCGGGACAGTATCCAACCGTTGCAAGCTTACCGTTTCTTACGATCGGAGTTTTCAAAAGCGACGGATCTTCAAGTATATTTTCGTCCTTATCTTCCTCATAAGCAAGATACGAGAGCAGTTTATAATCGCGGTGCTTTTCGTCAAGCAACGCATCTATTCCGCCGACAGCGTTTTTTACGCTTTTATATTCCCCGGGAGATATTCCTTTGTCAAGCAGATCAATAAACTGAACCTTTATTCTGCGTTCTTTAAAAAATCTTTCCGCTTTTTTTGTATCAAAACACTTTTTCTTTCCGAATATCTGTATCATAATCTACCTTACGTCAAACGAGTAGGAAGGAAATTCCCTCCTACTCGAACGATAATTATTTCTTGAGATTTGCTATAAGTTTATCAAGCTCTGCGTAAAGCTCTGCAGGAACTCTGTCACCGATCTGTGCATAGAAATCCTTGATGCCTTCCGCTTCTTCAAGCCATACGGACTTGTCGATGTCAAGAAGTTCCTTGATAGTATCAACGGAAATATCAAGACCTTCGATATTGATATCCTCTGCGTTCGGGAGGTAACCTATAGCGGATTCAACAGCGTCAACCTTGTCTTCGCAACGTGCGAGGATCCAAAGAAGAACACGCATATTGTCACCGAATCCGGGCCAGATGAAGTGTCCTTCATCATCAAGACGGAACCAGTTTACGTTGAATATCTTGGGGGGATTCTTTATCTTCTTGCCCATTTCAAGCCAGTGAGCGAAGTAGTCGCCCATATCGTAGCCTGCGAAAGGACGCATAGCCATGGGGTCACGACGAACAACACCGACAGCACCGGATGCTGCAGCTGTTGTTTCGGAAGCCATGATAGAACCTACGAATACACCGTTCTGCCAGCTTGTGGATTCGTATACGAGGGGAGCAGTCTTTGCACGTCTGCCGCCGAATACGATAGCGGAAAGCGGTACGCCGTTGGGGCTTTCGAATTCAGATGACAAGCAAGGGCAGTTTGTAGCTCTTGCAGTAAATCTGGAGTTGGGATGTGCTGCCTTTTCGCCCGATTCGTGATCGTAGGGGTTACCCTTCCAATCTATCATATGTTCGGGCTTTTCCTTTGTAAGGCCTTCCCACCATACAGTATTATCGTCTGTATTATGAGCAACGTTTGTGAATATAGTATCGCTGAACGTTGTGTGAAGCGCATTGGGGTTGGACTTTTCGTTCGTACCGGGAGCAACGCCGAAGAATCCGTTTTCGGGGTTCATAGCCCAAAGTCTGCCGTCTTCGCCTACTCTGATCCATGCAATATCGTCACCTACGCACCAAACCTTATAGCCCTTCTTCTTGTATATTTCCGGCGGAATGAGCATTGCAAGGTTTGTTTTACCGCATGCAGAGGGGAAAGCAGCCGCAATATACTTAACTTCACCTTCGGGATTTTCGATACCGAGGATGAGCATATGCTCAGCCATCCAGCCTTCCTGTTTACCCTGATAGGAAGCTATACGAAGAGCGAAGCACTTCTTACCGAGAAGAACGTTACCGCCGTATGCCGAGTTTACAGAGCAGATCGTGTTATCCTCGGGGAAGTGGCAGATGTAACGGTTTTCTTCATCAACGTTTACCTTGCCGTGCAAGCCCTTAACGTAGTCGGGAGAATCGCCGAGTGCTTCAAGAACCTTATTTCCGACTCTCGTCATTATCTCCATATTGAGAACGACGTATATAGAGTCCGTAAGCTCTATACCGATCTTTGAGAATTTAGAACCGATAACACCCATTGAATAAGGAATAACGTACATCGTTCTTCCCTTCATGGAATCCTTGTATATTCCGCCGAGCATCTTGTAGCATTCCTGCGGATCCATCCAGTTATTTATATTACCTGCATCCTCTTTCTTCTTTGTGCAGATGAGAGTGCGGTGCTCAACTCTCGCAACGTCGTTGGGGGCTGTTCTGTGAAGGTAGCAGCGGGGAAGCTTTTCCTGGTTCAAAGCTTCGATCTCGCCTGTTTCACAAGCCTCGCGGCGGAGAGCCTCGAGCTGTTCTTCTTCGCCCGTTATCCAAACTATCTTGTCGGGTGAGCAAAGTGCTGCCGCATCGTCAACAAATTTCTGTACGTACTTATTTGCCATAACATCTATACTCCTTTAAAATGAATTAACTGTTTTTAAACCTTGCAATTAACAACCGATTTTCGCCGTCTTCAGTCGGCACGAATTATCAATTTGCAAAATTCTCTATTCTATTATTGCATAACATTATTTATACATTGTGTTATAATTGTTAATTTTCATAATTCTGCGTTCAAAAAGTGTAAAAAAGCTCAGATGCGCAATATTTTTTCCTTATTATAACCTATATGGACGAGTATATGTCCGATATTCCCTTCACCTGCATACTTGCTCATATCAAAATAGTCAAGCTCCGCAGAAGACCAATAAAGAGGATTTTCATCTCCCTTTACCTGCAAGTCCTTATTAAGCCTTCCTGCATATACTTCAACGTAACAATCATCAAAAGGATACGTAAAATCCATAAGTCTTGTCAAGATTATATCGTCTTTCGTTATAGACGTTTCTTCAAAAAGCTCCCTGTAGGCGGCACTCAGGCTGTCTTCGCCTTTTTCTATCTTGCCCCCTACCAGATTCGACAGCCCTTTGTACGGATCCTTTACTCTTTTACACATCAATATTTTATCTGCGTCTTTATTGTAGACCGCAATAAGATTGTATCCCTGCATTGTAATTTTCCTTTTTTTACTAAATTATAACCGTGCAGACCGATATTGTCAATACGTCGGTATATATTTGTAAATCTTTTATCACGTATAAAACAAAATTAGACAAAAGTATTGCAATTTCATTCAAGTTATGCTACAATCGTGCACGGACGTTTTCTTTCTTTTTCTCGGTATAACGACAAAGCATTATGTCGGGTAAAATGTTTGATTGTGTCTTTTTATCTTTGGGTTAACCCTATTACTTTTTTTAACTTGAAGGAGTATTTATGCGGAGATGGAAAAAAATCTTTTAATCGAGCTGAAAAATATCACTAAAGCATTTGACGGTGAACCTGTTTTAAGAGGTATAGACCTCGAAATACACGACAAAGAATTTATAACACTTCTCGGTCCTTCCGGTTGCGGCAAGACTACGACCTTGCGTATAATCGGCGGATTCGAAGATCCCGATTCGGGAGACGTTTTCTTTGACGGCAAGCGCATCAACGACGTTCCCTCTTACAAGAGAAACGTAAACACGGTATTTCAAAAATATGCGCTGTTTCCTCATCTGAACGTTTTCGAAAATATAGCTTTCGGATTGAGAATAAAGAAAAGACCCGACAGAGAAATTGCCGAAAAAGTAAAAGAAATGCTAAAGCTCGTCAATCTCAAGGGCTTTGAAAAGCGAAGTGTCACAACACTTTCCGGAGGTCAGCAGCAGCGTGTCGCCATAGCACGCGCTCTCATCAACGACCCCGAGATACTTTTGCTTGACGAACCGCTCGGCGCACTCGATCTCAAGCTCCGCAAGGATATGCAGAACGAGCTTAAAAACATACAGCAGAAAACAGGTATCACATTTATTTACGTCACACACGACCAGGAAGAAGCACTTTCCATGTCCGACACTGTCGTTGTTATGAACAACGGCGAGATACTTCAGATCGGTTCCCCTCAGGATATCTACAACGAACCGACAAACGCTTTCGTTGCCGACTTCATAGGTGAATCAAACCTCATATTCGGCACGATGCTTGAAGATTACAAGGTCCGTTTTTCAGGTCACGTATTCGACTGTCTTGACAAAGGCTTTGAAAAGAACGAGCCTGTTGACATCGTCGTACGTCCCGAGGACGTTGACATAGTTCCCGCAGACAAAGGAATGCTCACGGGAACTGTTTCAAACGTAACCTTTATGGGCGTCCACTATGAAATAATCGTTGATATAAACGATTATAAATGGATGATACAGACGACCGACTACTGCGGCGAAGGCGAAAAGATCGGTCTTTATATTGAGCCCGACGCAATACACGTTATGAAAAAATCCGAGTACTCCGATATGGTCGGCGACTACTCATCATACAGTGAAGAACACGAACATCTTTCCGATATAGTCGAGGAGGATGGCTGATGAACAATAACGCAAAGGCAAACAAAAAAGTCGTTGCCGCATCAAGCAAAAGTACGATAGAAAGATCGTGGCTGGCACGAATTGCCGCATATCCGCACATCGTATGGTCACTGCTTTTTATAATCGCTCCCCTTATGTTCGTCGTCTACTTTGCATTTACCGATTCGTCGGGGGCGTTCACTCTTGAAAATATCAAAAACCTTACAAACTACGGCGAAACGTTCGTTCTTTCGGTCTTCTTTTCCCTTATAGCGACGGTCGTATGTATTGCAATAGGTTATCCGCTTGCTTACTTTTTGGCAAGACTTTCCCCTAAAAAACAAAAAATTCTCGTTCTTTTGCTGATGCTTCCCATGTGGATAAGCTTGCTCATAAGAACGTACTCTCTTATGGCACTGCTTGACAACGGCGGCATCATAAGCACGTTTTTGGTAAGTCTCGGCTTTGAAAAGCTTTCGTTTATCGGAACGGGCGGCGCCGTTATCCTCGGTATGGTATACGATTACCTGCCTTATATGGTGCTTCCGATATACACGACAATATCAAAAATCGACGTACGGTGTCTTGAAGCCGCAAGCGATCTCGGCTGTAACGGCTGGCAGACGGTGAAAAACGTAGTTTTCCCGCTTTCCGTTCCCGGAATAGTATCGGGAATAACGATGGTTTTCGTACCCTCGATATCCACGTTCTACATTTCTCAGAAGCTTGGCGGCGGCGCTTTCGATCTCATCGGTGACACGATCGAAAGACAGTTCCAGAATAAGCTGACGTATCACACGGGTGCTGCTATATCGCTCGTTATGATGATACTTATTCTTATATCTCTTGCCGTAATGAACAAGTTCTCAGACAGCGACGGAGGTGATATCATTGTTTAAAAAAGGATCCGGTATTTTTTCGGGTGCTTACATTTTTACAGTGATGTTGCTTTTGTACGCACCGATCATCGTACTTTTCGTTTTTTCGTTTAACGAATCGGGAAATCTCGGTTCATTCACGGGCTTTTCACTCAAGTGGTACCGTGAGCTTTTCCGTGATTCGACCGCTTTTACAGCGCTTAAAAACACTTTGTTTTTAGCTGTAAGCTCATCGTTTATCGCAACTGTTATCGGAACTTTCGCCGCACTCGGTATATACCGCATGCAAAATAAACACGTAAAAAACGCCGTTACGTCCGTGACGAATATTCCCATGATGAACCCCGATATCGTAACGGGTGTTTCTATGATGTTGTTCTTCGTAGCTGTTGCGGGCATATTTAACTTTTCGAGCGCGCTCGGAAGATCCACTATGCTTATTGCGCACACGACGTTCAACCTTCCTTACGTTATCCTTTCGGTCTTACCGAGATTCAAGCAAATGGACAGATCGTTGACGGAAGCGGCACTCGACCTCGGATGTACACCTGCTAAGGCATTTTTCAAAGTTGAGCTTCCCTACGTTGTCCCCGGTATAGTATCGGGTGCGATGCTCGGCTTTACGCTCTCGCTTGACGACTTCGTAATAAGCCATTTCGTAAGCTCTCCCGATTTCCAGACACTTCCGCTTTATATCTACAACCAGACAGCGCACAACGTAAAATTCAGCATGTATGCACTTTGTTCGCTTATAATCGCGGCAATACTTCTGCTTATGCTCACAATAAACTTTATAGGTGCAAAATCGGACAATTCCGCATCAAAGCACGTTAAAACAGAGCAAAGAAAGCTCGCAAAGCACTAACACACAATTATTGATATACTGTATTTGAAAGGTAATAAAAACAATGAATAAAAATGTAATAAAGGTATTTTCTCTCATCATCCTTGTCACAGTGCTGCTTGGCACGGTTTCGTGCTCGGGCGGCAGTAATGACGTACCCACACTCTACGTTTACAACTGGGGCGAATATATTTCAGACGGTTCCGACGGAACTCTTGACGTAAATGCAGAATTTGAAAAATGGTATCTCGAAACATACGGAAAAGAAGTAAAAGTAAACTATTCAACTTATTCTTCAAATGAGGATATGTATGCAAAACTCAGCAGCGGTGCCGTTACGTACGACGTCGTAATTCCTTCCGATTATATGATCGAAAGAATGATAAAAGAAGATATGCTGCTTGAGCTTAACCTCGAAAACATTCCCAACGCACAGTATATTGATAAAAAATTCACAGGTGACGGTGCTTACTACGATCCCGACGGAAAATACTCCGTTCCTTATACGTACGGAATGGTCGGTATCATCTACAACACGAAGGAAGTTGCAGAAGAAGATATCGGCAGCTGGGATCTTATGTGGAACGAAAAGTACAGCGGCAATATTCTTCAGTTCAACAACTCACGTGATGCTTTCGGCACGGCTCAGTACTTCCTCGGTCTTGACGTAAACAGCACGGACGAGGCAACATGGAAACAGGCTTACGACAAGCTTCTTGCCCAGAAGCCTCTCGTTCAGGGTTACGTAATGGATGAGATCTTCAACAAGATGTCATCAGGCTCTGCCGCAGTTGCTACATACTACGCAGGCGACTTCTTCACGATGTATTCTGACAACAACGACCTCGGATTCTACTATCCCGAAGAAGGAACAAACATCTTCGTTGATGCGATGTGTGTTCCCAAATGCACAAAAAACAAAGATCTTGCAGAAGCGTACATCAATTTTATGCTCAGTGAAGAAATAGCGGTTGCAAACGCAGAATACATCTGTTATGCAAGCCCGCACACACTCGTAGCACAAAACGAAGAATACCTTGAAACGATGACGGAAATTCATCCCAACGCCATAGATATTCTTTACAACAGTGCCGAGTCGATACCGACACAGTACTACAAGAACCTCAGCGAAGCACAGCTTGAAACGCTCAATTCTCTTTGGGACGATCTCAAGATAGAAAGCTCGATAGGTGCAACGGTATATATCATTGCAGGTGTTATCATCGCAATTCTTGTTTTGATATTCGTAAGAGCGGCGATGAAGAAATCGAAAAACAAAAAAATGTGGGAAGACGTTTCCGACAAATAACCGTATTAAAAACAGCGGCAGCTTTCAAAATGAAGCTGCCGCTTATTCATTTAAGGTATATTATTTTATGCAAAGCGTCTGCATACAGCGTTTTGCTATTGCAAGGTCGGATTCGTACGGAACGTACTTTCCTTCAACCTTTTGATACACTTCCTCGCCCTTTGCCGCCAATATGATAACGTCGCCTTTTTTAGCCGTCATAAGCGCTTTTTCAACAGCCTCTGTACGGTCTTCGATTATCTCGTACGGTGTTTTGTAGGGTTCAAGATAAGATGCTATATCCTCACATATTTTTCTTACGTCTTCAAACTGAGGATCTTCAGCGGTAAGATACATATAATCGGCATACATTCCGCTGAGCTTTCCTATATCACGGCGGCGTATATAGTTCTTTCCGCCGGGACAGCCGACAACAACAACTATGCGGCGTCCGGGATAATCTGCTTTTATCGACTCATAAAGCTTACTGAAGCTCAGATAATTATGTGCATAGTCAACGATAACGGTTACACCGTCTTTTTCGAAAAGGTTCATTCTTCCCTTCACTTCGTTGACGTAAAGACCGTGTGCAATAGATGCATCATCTATATTCAGTGCTTTTGCAACACAGAATGCGGTAAGAGCGTTTTCTACGTTGAATCTGCCTGCCATTGATATTTTAAAGGAATTGACGTATCCGTCCTTGCCCTTTATAATAAAGGAAAATCCGACGTCTTCTTTTTTTATATCCTCTACCCAATAATCGCACGTACTGTCACCGAACGTGATGATCTTTTTTGCATATTGAGATGCGGTACTGTATATTTCGTCAAATCTGTCGCTGTTTTTGTTTATAACGGCTGTTTTACAGTGCTTCATGAGCTGAAGCTTGCACAAGAAATAATCCTCGGCGCTTTCGTGTTCAAGCGGTCCTATGTGGTCCTCGCCGATGTTCATAAACACACCTACGTCAAATTCCGTTCCGTACACACGGTTTACCTTGTACGCCTGCGAGGAGACTTCCATTGTAAGATACGGTATACCCGACTCTCTGCACTGTGAAAAATGCTTGTGAAGGTCGGGTGATTCGGGAACTGTAAGGTGTGAGTCGTGATCCTCTTTACCTGTATAAATTTCAACCGTTGAAAGTACGCCCGTACGCATATTGCAGAATTTGTCGATTATATTCTTTATAAAATACGTCGTTGTCGTTTTGCCTTTCGTACCTGTAAGCCCTATAAGCGTAAGAGCTTCGTATGCGTTTTTATAAAAAGCCTTTGACAAAACAGCCATACCTCTGCGTATATCGTCGGTTATGACACACGGGACACTGTCATTATATCTTTTCTCGGAAATATATGCACGTGCTCCTTTTTTTATTGCGTCATCAAGGTATTGCTCCTTGAATGCCGCGCCTTTGCATATAAAGAAGGTGTTGTCGCATATATCAGCTGAATTATACGAAAGGTATGTGTATTCACGATCAAGCCCGATTTCTTCGCAAAACACCTCGCAGTTTATTTTTTCAGAGTCAAAAAGCTCTTTTATTTCACGTATTGATATCTTGTTTTCTATCATCACTGTACTCCGTTATTTTTTTCCTTTTCAACGTAATAAGTCGCTTCCATATCCGCAAAGCTGAGCGCGGGCGCAAGGGGGAACATTTCGTAAGCGGCGCCCACGTTTCTTACGTCATCAGTACCGGAAAAGCCCATATGATAACGTATTGCAAATGCTTCTTCACGTGAAAGACGCATATAACCGTTTATGATGTAAACGGATTTTTCGCCGTGTCCGTACGGAAGCTTATCGGAAAATTCATAACACGGAACTTTTTGCCAAACACCGTGCTCATCTTTGACGTTTCTGAAGCTTTGTGTATAACAGTTTATTTTGCATACGTCGTGCAAAAGAGATACTATTGCAATACTTTCCTCGGAATAATCAAGTCCGTACACTTCCTTGACACGGGGGCGCTTCATATAATCGGAAAGGCACTTGTAGACGTTTATGCTGTGTGTACACAGTCCGCCTTCACACGAAAGATGGAATCTTGTGCTTGCGGGAGCTTGAAAAAAATCACTTTTCAAAAGATATTCAAGCATTTTGTCCGCACCTTCACGCTTTATATGTTGATTGTAAATAGATATAAATTCTTCTTTATAGTTCATAATTGCCATCAAAAACCTCACTCAACTACGGTAAATATACAGTTTTTTTTTAAAATATCGTTAAAATACAAAAATATACTTGTAAAATCTGCTTTTGTATATTATAATATAAAAGTATAATAAAGTCAATAACTAAAATTACAAATATCGGAGGGTTTATCAAATGAACAAAAAAGAGCTTACGGGCACACTGTATGCTGAAATGATAAAATCAGGTTTTGAGAACCTCAAAAAAAATGCAACTGTTGTAAACGACCTTAACGTATTCCCCGTTCCCGACGGCGACACGGGCGAAAATATGTGCATGACGATAAAAGGCGGTGCTACGGCACTCGATAAAATACAGGATATAGAAAACGCCTCTTTGTATTTGGTATCATCCGTTGTTGCAAAGGGTATGCTTCTTTCCGCACGCGGAAACTCCGGCGTTATTCTTTCAAAATTCTTTGAAGGTATTGCAAAGGGCTTTGAAAAAGAAACAGCATCCGATGCACAGGGCTTCGCAAAGGCACTTATGGAAGGCGTTAAGCAGGCATATTCCGCTGTCGTAAAGCCTATCGAAGGAACGATACTCACAGTCTGCCGCGAAGCAACGGTACGCGCTTCTGCCGCAATGGATAAAAACAGCTCACTTGAAAGCTTTTTTGAAGTATTCAGAAAAGAACTTAAGATATCCCTTGAAAGAACACCCGAAAAGCTTCCCGTTTTACGTGAGGCAGGTGTTGTAGACAGCGGCGGTGCAGGTCTTCTTTACATAGCAGACGGTATGATAAGAGCTATAAAGGGCGAAAGATCGACTCTTGATCTCGGCACCGACACAGGTGCAAAAACACCCGAGATATCTTTTGACGATTTTACGGAAGACGACGTTATGCAGTACGGTTACTGCACGGAGTTTTTGCTTCGTTTACAGCGCAGTAAGGTTGACGTTGAGTCGTTCGATGAAGGCGTTATAAGAGACTATCTCAACACTTTGGGTGATTCCGTTGTAATATTCAAAACGGATTCTATCGTCAAGGCTCACGTTCATACGCTTTCTCCCGGTCTTGTACTTGAATTCGGTCGTAAATTCGGTGAATTTTTAACGGTAAAAATAGAAAATATGTCGCTTCAGCACAATTCGGGAACGATCGAAAAAGAAGCTGAAGAAATGAACAAAGCGGAAGATACGATCAAAATGCCCAAGAAAAAATACGGCATCGTTGCAGTTGCAACGGGTGACGGAATAAAAGAGACTTTCACCTCTCTCGGAACAGACGTTATAGTTGAGGGCGGTCAGTCAATGAACCCGTCTGCTGAAAGCTTTATCGAAGCCTTCGACAAAATAAACGCAGAAACGATAATCGTACTTCCCAACAACGGAAACGTCGTCATGGCTGCACAGCAGGCGGCAAATCTTTACGATAAAGCCGACGTACGTGTTCTTGAATGTAAAACGATAGGCGAAGGATATGCCGCACTTACGATGGCAGACCTTTCGTGCGATGATGCCGACAGTGTTATGGAAGGCCTTAAAGAAGCTATGGACGGTGTAAAAACAGGTCTTGTAACGCACGCTGTACGTGATGCACAGATGAACGGTGTCACGGTAAAAGAAGGCGATTTTATTGGACTTTGCGGAAAAGATATCATTTGCGCAACGGACAGCAACGTATCTGCCGCATGCGATATGACAGAAAAGCTCGGCGGTGACGATTTCGATATAATCATCGTCATAAAAGGCAAAAATGCAACGAAAGAAGATGCAGACGCCGTTGCCGAAAAACTCACCTCAAGCTGTTCTATGTCAGAGATCATTTCAATGGATGGCGGTCAGGACGTCTACGACTTCATAATAATATACGAATAAGAATAATATAGCAACAGACGGTTCATTGTGAAAACACTCTCAAATGAACCGTCTTATTTTATTGCTTTCAACATAAATATCTCACCGTTAAAAACAAAATGTAGAATAAAATAAAACTAAATTAAATACATACATCTTAATCAAACCTTAAACAAATTTTATATTGATTTTTAAGCGCATATATGGTAAAATTCGATTTGTAATGCAACTTATTTCAAAAAAAATACGTCTTATTATATAAAACACAAACGGAGGTTATGATATGCCTTTACTTTCGCTTAAAGATATCGGCAAGATATACGTTTCCGACGGCAACGTATCTGTAGGTATCAGAGGAGTAAATCTTGATTTTGACAAGGGTGAATTTGTTGCTGTAACCGGTAAATCAGGCTCGGGAAAGTCAACTCTTCTCAATGTCATAAGCGGTATGGATTCATATGAAGAAGGTGAAATGTACGTAGACGGCGAGGTAACGTCGCACTATCTTCAGCCTGATTGGGAAGAATACCGCGAAAAATACATTTCTTTCATCTTTCAGGACTACAACATAATCGAAAGCTTTACGGTCTTACAAAACGTAGAGCTTGCCTTAATGCACATTGAAGACAAAAAAGAAAGAAGGCAGCGTGCTGTTGAGCTTTTGAAGCGTGTCGGTCTTTCTTCTCAATTACATCAGAAAGGCAGCCGTCTTTCCGGCGGTCAGAAACAAAGAACGGTAATTGCAAGAGCGCTTGCAAAGGACAGTCCGATAATTCTTGCAGATGAGCCGACGGGAAATCTCGATTCCGTGACGTCAAAGGAAATAATCGACCTTTTATACGAGGTATCACGCGACAAACTGCTTATAATGGTAACGCACAATTTCGACCAGATAGAGCACTACGCAACACGCCACGTGCGTATATTTGACGGTGCGGTTGAATTTGATCACTCGCTGACGGAAAAAAGATGTGAAGATACAAAAGTACACGAAGTAAAGCGCTCCGGTGCCGATAACAAAATAAAAAACGGCATAACGCTCGGTAAAACTATATTCAAAGCAAAGCCGAAGCTTTCCGTTTTCCTTTGTTTGCTTATGCTTATAGGAACGCTCGGTACGTTTTTTGTAACGTCTGTTTGCGGAAGCGCATCAGAAGTTTTTGAAGATGCGTATATGTTTGAGCAGATAGAGGGCCGCCTCGTCCTTGCAAAGCGCAACGGAGGTGTGCCGACGGAAGAAGAAATTAAAGCACTTGCAGAAGAATACGGAGCAAAGTCCTACTTAAGATGTGATATTTTACTTGATCTCGGTGATTCGAGAATGGTAAAAACTCCTCATCTTGACGACTACAAATATTTCGGAGTAAACTTCAAGTACGGAAAAGATTACGGTGATGATATAACGGGACGTTATCCCGAAAAGGAAAACGAAGCGTTTTTGTATCTCCCCATATCATATAAACCGATATTCGGAGAAGGAACTCTCAAGCAGGATGATCTCAATTTCTGCGGTCTCGATTATACCGTAACCGGTGTAAAATATTATTTTGACAACAGAAAATCCCCCGAATGTCTTCTCACCGAGGAAGGCTTCAAAACAGCAACGTCTGTAATATTTATTTCCGACAGCTTTCCCACAATGACTCTTTCAACCGTATCGGCAAGCGGAATCGAAAACGTACGTTCGTTTTCTTCTCAAATAATTCCGTCGTTTGATATTGAGCCCGGTAAGGTATATATAAACGAACAGACACTTATGAAAGATATGGAAAGTGCGACCCTTACCGTTAACGCACAGTATAACACTTACGATTACGACACGGATTCATCCCATGAATACGTTTTCAGTAAAAGCTTCACGGAGAAAGATTTTACAAATACTCCTCCGTCAAATGCTGAAACGGAATACTCCGAAGTATATATGTCCTGCGATATCATAAACGAGATGGCAGGCGAAACTATAAGCAACTCATACAGACAGTTCTCCCTCTTCTTTGGAAACAACGAAGAAGCAAAGGCTGCTGCAGAAAAGCTTAATGCGCGTGAATACGTTGCAGTTACGTCAGATACGACTTATGAACGCGACGCATCCGAAACGATTTTCACAGTCTTTTTGGGAATCGTTTTGATCCTCGTATGGTTCCTCGTCATAGTATTCCTTGCGTTCTTCATAAATCTCTGTTCACACAGAACGCTCTCTGCTTTCAAGGGTGATATGGCGATAATGCGTTCAATGGGTATTCCCGTCAACGTAATAAGAATAGGTATGTACGTCAGAATGTTTTTAGCACTCATCCCGGGATACGTGATGACTGTGATCGTCGGCATACTCGTGTTTACCACGCCGAAATTCAACGAACATTTTGTATATCTCGATCCGTGGCTTTACGGTGTAATATTCCTCGGTATGCTGATAATAACCGCAAGAATAACGCACAAGCAGATAAAAGACCTTTTCGGTGAGAGTGTAAAGAAATCTCTGAAGGGAGGCAGATCGGAATGATAAAAATATCGAAAATAAACAAATTTTTCAACAAAGGCAAGCCGAATGAGCTTCACGTTTTAAACGATATATCACTTGAATTGCCCGAGTCGGGGATGATATCCATATTCGGTAAAAGCGGTTGCGGAAAAACGACGCTTCTGAACGTCATAGGCGGTCTTGACAGCTTTGCAAACGGAAATATTACCGTAATGGATAACAGCATAACAAAAGACACGGATATGCTCCGAAACAAATATATAGGTTATATTTTCCAGAACTATAACCTGAACACCGAGCAGTCGTGTTTTGAAAACGTAGCCGATGCCCTTCGTCTGTGCGGTATGACTGACAAGGCTGAAATAGAGAAAAGAGTCATAGCGGCACTTGAAAACGTCGGTATGGATAAATACAAAAGCCGTACGCCCGACACACTTTCGGGCGGTCAGCAGCAGCGCATAGCCATAGCGCGCGCCATTGTCAAAAATCCGCACATCATCTTGGCAGACGAGCCGACGGGAAACCTTGACGAAGCAAACACGGTTATGATAATGGACCTTCTGAAAGCGATCTCAAAAGACCGTCTCGTTGTTCTGGTAACGCACGAAGCAAACCTTGTCGATTTTTACTGCGACCGGGTAATCGAGCTTTCGGACGGAAAGCTTGTAAGCATTAAAAATAACTCAAATGCAAACGGATTTACCGCAAGAAACAAAAACGCAATATACCTCGGTGAATTTGAAAAAACGGAAATATCCGACAATAACACAAAGGTCGAATACTACGGAAAAGCACCCGAGTCACCTGTAAAGCTTCAAATAATAAACAACAACGGAAAGATATATTTAAAAGTCGATTCCGCAAACGTGCATATATTGGATGCGACAAGCGAAATATCCGTTATCGACGGTGTTTACAAAGAAAGCTCTAATACAGAAGCGCACGCAACAGTCGATATGACGTCGCTCCCTCCTGTCGAAGGCACGGTATTCGGCAAGCTGTTTTCGTTTAGATCCTCGGTAAAAAGCGGTTACAAGGCTAACTTCAAAAACCAGAAGCGCAGCAAGCGTCTTTTAAGACGCTGTATGATGATATTTGCCACGGTCACAGTTATTATGAGCGCCGTTTTCGGCAAGTCCATCGAAAGTTTTCTCGATATTGAAAAATCTTACAACCACAACGTATTCTACGTTTATTCAAACGACTCTGCCGTATCGGAAAAGCTGAACTCACAGGAAGCGCGTGAAAACGGCATAAACTACGTACAGCTTATGCACAGCATACCGAGAGGCGACAAGCGTATCCGCTTGCAAACGGACTTTTTTGAAACGTTTACGCACTATTCATATAACACGTTTGCAACAAATGCAGTCGTGCTTGATACGTCTGCTCTTAACGGAGAAAAGACGGTATGCGGAAATACCGAAAACATCAAGGATGATGAAATGATCCTCACAACAGCAGTAGCGGACGCGTTTCTTGAAACGTCACAGTTCGGACACATCACAGAATACCGTGATCTTGTGGGACTTCATTCAACTTCGTTTGTAATAAGCGGAAAAGCCGTACGCGTTGCGGGAATAGTTGAATCGAGCGAAACGGCAGTATATCTTTCACCTATGGCCATGGCAAGATACACTATGGCATCATCCGGCATAAACGCCCGTCCCGGCTCTGATCACGGATACGAAATAAAGGACTCCGAAGCTACGGCATTCATCGTAAACAGTGACGTAGAATTCCCCAAAAAAGGTGAAACCATCAAAATAGGCGGTAACGACTTTGTTATAACGGACACCTCCGTCGTATACGCATCTTACGATGAATACACCAAGAATCTCGGAATAGAGAAAAAACCTATTGAAGAATACAAAGACGTTATAGATCCCGATTTTTCCCACGATCCGAAAGTCGATGAGTCAATGACGGTACAGTGGCACAAATATTACTTTTCCGAATTTGACGATTTTATAGAATCGTATTATTCAAAAAACAAGCAGGACTTACTGCTTTGGCTGTATTTTGAAAAAGACATCGAAGAGTGTAAGTACTTATTCTCATCTAACGAATATTACTACAAAATATACGCTTACGAGCAGAAATACGGAAAAACACCGACTGACAAAGAGCTTGCAGCGGAATTTGAAATCCTTCCCAACATGGACGTAAAACGGGAAGAATATCGGTGGATGTACGAAAAAGAATTTTACAGCAATATCGATCAGTATGCAATACACACCAACTGTTATCTTGTAAGCGATAATGATTATATAAAGCTCGCAAAGAAAACAGGTCAAACGCATCCTTCAGCCACACTCGGCGGATACGGCGACAAAGAAATGTATTACGAATACACAGACGAATTCGGAAACGTTTATATATCTGATGCTATGACTGATTCTTCCGATATGTATTCAAGAACGTATACGGTGGTCCACTCGACCGACCCCGACCTTACAGACTCCTGGATACGCTCGAATTTTTCAAATATCGAAGTACCGCACGAATTTATGGAGGCGGTGATAACACCGAGTGACGTGTTTGACGATAATATGGAAAGTATGAAGTCTTCCATACTGAGCGGACTCATAACAATGGCTGTTGCGCTGGTACTTTTGAGTGTATGTATGTATTTCATAATGCGTTCTGCTCTTATGAACAGAATAAAGGAAGTCGGTATTTACCGTGCCATCGGCGTATCAAAGAAAAATCTCACGTATAAATTCTTTATAGAATCGCTCGTCCTCTCTTCTTTGACGGTATTTATCGGATACGCTTTGTCGAGTCTGTTTATTTTCGTATGCCACAGTCTGTCAGCTGTTTCATCAAGTGTATTTTACTATCCTCTGTGGCTTGCCCTTGCAGATCTTGTTATTCTTTTGGGGCTTTGCGTTGTATGCGGTATCATACCGATATTACTTCTTTTACGTAAGACACCGGCACAGATACTTGCACAGTATGATATATAAAAAACGATGGTGTTGCGATTTTGCAACACCACCGTTTTTTTATCCAAATTAAATAAAGATTATTTGCCTTCTGTTCTTCTGTCAACACCATAGAAGAAGGAAGCGACCGTTCCGACTCCCGTATGTGACGCTATTATCGTGCCTATTTCGTTTACTCTTATCTTACCCTTTATCTTAGGCATACGCTCCTCAAGAAGCTTTATCGTAGCTTCCGCAAGCTCGGGGCAGTGAGAATGGCAAAGGTAAAACGTACCGTCGTATTTTTCCATACCTTCTGCTCGTTTGACTATTTCATCGACGTTCTTTTCAATTGCCTTTTTCTTACCCTTGACTTTATCGTACGCCATTATGTGGCCCGTAACGTCAAGATTCATTATAGGACAAATTCCGAGAAGTGTGCCTACCATAGCAGCAGGTCCCGACACTCTTCCTCCGCGTCTGAACATCGTAAGGTCGGTCGAGAAAAACTGGTGGTGTACCTTATATCTGTTTTCGTTTACCCACGCTTCAACCTCTTCAAAGCTCTTGCCCGCATCACGGAGATTTGCCGCATCTTCGACAAGTATACCGTAACCGCCGCAGCTACAGAACGAGTCGATAACCGCAAACTTTCTGTCGGGGTACTTCTTCATAAGCTCTCTTTGAGCCGCATATGCGTTTTCAACGGACGGTGTCATACCCGAACCGAAATTTATATGAAGAACGTCACCTTTTGCAAGAAGTCCGTCAAAATAGTCGTAATATTTATGATAGTTTATCTGTGAAGTTGTAGGAAGCTTTCCGTCTGCAATAAAACCGTAGAATTTTTCAAGAGCCTCGGGATCACGTCCCATATCGTCTACGTATTCATCTCCATCAATAGTATATGTGTAAAATATAACGGATATATCTCTTCCGCTTATGTAAGAGTACGGCATATCCACCGTTGATTCACATGAGAGAATAAAGTTGTGTTCCATAACTGTATATTTCCTTTCATAACACTTTAGACCACTGTGTGCTGTACTTGCTTATTTTATCATATATCTTTAAAAAAGTCAATACCAAACTCGCTTATACATATTTAAATTTGTTTACCAAATTATTAAAATAAGTATTGTAAAATAAAATTGCATATGTTATAATATGGTTACAGAAGCGATCTATATCGCAAATAAAATCGGAGGTCTTTATTATGTCATCATTAAAAAAGTACATCGCTGAATTCATCGGCACCTTTGTTCTCGTGTTCTTTGCATGTGGTACAGCCGCTGTTGTCGGATGCAATCCCGCTGCCGGCACAGGTTACCTGCTTACAGCTCTTGCTTTCGGTCTCGTAATCGTCGCCATGGCGTATTCGATCGGAAACATTTCAGGCTGTCACATAAACCCCGCGGTTTCAATTGCTATGCTTGTAAGCGGCAAAATGACGGTTGCTGACTTTGCAGGCTACGTCATCGCACAGTTTGCAGGCGCTATAGCAGGTGCGGCAGCTCTTATGGGTGTTGTCGGCAAAGAAAGCGGACTCGGTGCAAACGCACTTTATCAAGGCGAGATCTTATCCTCGGTAATAATCGAGATAATCCTCACGTTCGTATTCGTTATCGCAATTCTCGGCGTTACGTCCAAGGTTGAAAACGGTGCTGTTGCAGGTATCGTTATCGGTCTTTCCCTTACACTTGTACACATTCTCGGCATATCCTTTACAGGCACGTCCGTAAACCCTGCAAGAAGCTTCGGTCCTGCTTTGTTCGTAGGCGGAGATGCTCTTGCAAACGTTTGGGTGTTCATCGTAGCTCCCCTCGTTGGCGGTGTTCTGGCAGCTGTAGTTTACAAGTTCCTCTCATCCGACAAGAAATAATTTCAACTCTGCGTTCATCACCCCGCTTCGGCGGGGTGATTTTATTTTTGCCGATCTAAAAATTAATGAAATATATATTGATTTTACTTATAATCGAGGATATAATAAAAGGGATAATAATTTTCAAGGAATAACGTTATGAAAAGATCAATTTTTTGTTTATTAATCATATGCGCTCTGCTTTTCCAATCGTGCGGCGTTATCGTCATAAATGAAAGCAAGATAAAAGGAACAGATGAAATAACGGATATAACGTCCGACGTTTCGGAAGATACAGATATCCCGAAAGAAGATCCGGTGCTTTCCGCAGAGGATCTTAAAAAGCAAGCGGATGCGTATCTTGAAGATGTTGCAAAATTCTCTTTTGAAAACGAAATGATCAAAGTATTTACAACAGATGACACGTTTTTGATAGGTAACGGTGAAGAAACGCTCATAAATTCCGACAGAATAGCAAGACTCAAGGCTGTTGAAGAAAAATTTGATATGACGTTTCATACAGTTCTCACATCCTCCGAAACCGCATACAACACTGTAAAAGCGGAATACAATTCGGGTACTGCCCCGGGGCATTTTTTCGCACTTCCCGCAGACGTTACGGCAGCACTCGTTGGAGACGGATTTCTTAAATCTCTGCGTACAAGCCCGTATTTTGATGAAAATGCAGAGTATCTCAACTCTGCTGTTTCGGCTTTTACAGTGGGAAATGATATTTTCGCCGCATCAGGCGACGGATGCTTTGAACCCGATAAGATAACAGCGCTTTACTATAACAAAACAGATCTTGAATCCCTCGGTCTTACCCCCGTTTCCTCACACGTATCAGACGGTACGTGGACGTACGACAAATTTTACGAGTATTTAAAAAGTGCGGAAAACTACGAGGGCACTATTTTAGTTGACAAAACAGAGGAAGAATTTGACAAACAGCTTCTGTTTTCATCCTTTAAATTTTCAAATAACCTCCCCGATAAACCGGTAAGACTTTTGACGTTTGACGGTAAGTTGAACACGGTATGCGGGGGCATATCAAAGCTGCTTGAATTTACGCCCAAAAAAGACGGTGATTTTTCATCGGGCGACGTTTTATTTATGCTCGATTCGCTGAATATCCCCGACAGCTTTGCAACAACAAAGGACGTATGGAGCATCGCTCCGCTTCCGAAAGCAACAGAAGACGACGAACATATGTCGTTCATTTCTCTTGATGCAGTCGTTCTTTCCATCCCCGAAACTACGTCAAGCGAGATTGGGCTCGGTGCGCTCATTATGGGCATAAACGCAGCCTCCTCCGGTCACGTTATACAAAGATATATCGACCGTTATATGAATTACACTCTGCGTGACAACGGTGCTGTAACAGCGCTTAATATCCTTATCGAAAACATCAATTACGACTTTGCGTACAGCTTTTCGTCTTCCTACAAAAATCTTGACAAATATACTTTATCAGCTTACGAGCAGATACTAAAAGGTAAGCTCGATTACGGCGAATACGTTGAAAAATACAAAAAGGAAAGCGAGGAATACCTCGACAGATATTTCCCCGCAACTTATTATTAAGATAATATTTTGACTGCCCTTTCAACGGAATCCTTTGCAGTTCCCCACGGCTCATCCTGAAAGCGGTAGTCAAATTTTCTGCAGAACTTGCTTACGTCATCATACAAGCTGTCAAAATACGCTTTTTCCACCGATGACAAGGCTGTAAAAAATTCATTTTGTCTGTTTTTCGAAAGCTTGTAAACACCCGTTTGCAAAAGCAGACGGTAATGTTCAAGGCAGAAAAACGGCATCTTTGACAATTTCTTTGCAAATTCTTCCTCTGTATCCCAGAGGTAAACGATCGTTTCAGCCATTTTTCCAAGGTGAAAATCTATTTTATTGCAAATATAACAGCTTTCATTGTGTTCTTTTAAAGGTTTTAAAGACGCCTCGCTCTTGTTTTTGGGAGAGAAAAGTCCTTCCTTCGGAAAGATCGTCTTTCGAACCTCGTCGATGTGGCTTTGGATCATAAGCGCAAGACCGAGCTTATTTTTCATAGAAAGCATTTCATCGAAATGCTTTCTGCAGAAGCCTTCTTTGTTCGTTTTTATTCTGATATCGGGTTCCATCATGGATGCGCCGAGAATGAGTGTAAGCTCATCTTCTTCAAGTTTTGAGTAAAGCGAGCAAAGCAAGCACTCGCATCTGCTCTCTTCAATAATTTTATCTGCCGTTTCGGTAACGGGAATTGTGTATATTTGTTCTTTCATATGCCTTTCCCTTTCATTTCATAACAACATTATAAACGATTTTTATTAACGTGTCAAGAAAAATAAAGGAAAACAATATGCACCCTCGATCACAATACCCCGAAATAACTTCCTGCAAGGATGAGACGGGCGAATATATACAGTTCGACCGTCCAAAGAATTTCGATATTCATAAGATCTTTAACTGCGGTCAGACGTTCCGTTTTGATCCCTGCGAAAACGGCGTAGCAGGCATCGCGCACAACATATACGTTCACCTTGTTCAAGATGATAAGGCCGTCAAAATATACGGTTGTACGCAGGAAGATTATCACAGTTTTTTTGCTCACTATCTTTCTTTAGACCGTGATTATGATGAAATAAACAACGATATTTTTTCACATTTTCCGGAAGGCGTGATACAGCAAGCGCAAGCCTCAGCCGACGGTATACGGATACTTGCGCAACCGCTATGGGAAACTGTCTGTTCTTTTATCATTTCGCAGAACAACAATATACCGAGGATCAAAAAAATAATAACGTCGCTGTGCGAAGCATACGGCGATGAGATCAAATGCTTTGACGGAAAAACAAGATACGCCTTTCCTTCACCCGACAAGCTTATATTATGCGGCGAAGAAGGTCTCAGAGAACTGAAAACAGGTTTTCGTGCAAAATATATGATAGATGCCGCAGAAAAATGGCAGGCGGGAATATTTGAGCATTTCGAAACTCTTTCATACAATGAGGCAAAAGCCGCTCTTCTTTCCGTGAAAGGAATAGGAGAAAAGGTTGCAAACTGTATTTTACTGTTTTCCTGCGAAATGTACGGAGCTTTTCCCGTTGACGTCTGGATAAAACGCGTTATTGATAAATATTACGGCGGTGAGCTTAATACAAACAGCCTCGGCGCATACGCAGGTGTCGCACAGCAATATTTGTTTTACTACGAAAGATACATAAATCAAAAAAAGGATGATTAAATTATGGTTATCAAACCCAAACAAACTACAATAGCTTACCGCTGTCCTCACTGCGGCGGAGCAATAAAAAGTATCGTCGGCGTGTTCTCGCTTAACGCCGAGATGGTTAAAGTCAAATGTCCCTGTTCAAAGAGTGAAATGGTCATAAGATACGCAAAAGACGGTAAAGTACGCATTACCGTGCCGTGTTTCATCTGCAGGACGGAGCACACCTACACCGTAAACGAATCGGTCATATTTTCAGGTGAAATGTTCTATCTGAATTGCAGATATTCGGGAGTCGATATCTGCTTTATCGGCAAAGAAAACGAAGTGCAGGCTGAAATTGATGCAACGCTCAACGAGCTTGCAGAAATGCTTGACACCTCCGCAGAAGGTTTATTCGGAGAAACAGAGGAAGACACCTCCATGCCCGATCCGTCAGAGCTTGCCGGCATCATACTTACTGTAAAAGAGCTGCTTGCCGACGGTCACGTAAGCTGTTACTGCGAAGGCGAAAAAGGAGAGTTACTTTACAGAGAAGACGATCTTCTCATGGCAACGGGAATATACGAAAACAACTGTCCCTGCTCTCCCGAGCTTACGTTTTCCGACAACGCTTTAACGCTTGAGTGTAAAAATTGCGGCGGTAAATACGTTTTCGAAAAAGACGTTTCGGCGGAAAATTTTGCGCTCACAAACGAACTAAAGCTTACATAACTTTTGCGGAAATAAAATTAACAATTTGTAAATTTTATACTTTTCTCATTGACAAAAATATGTTTTGATGTTATCATCTTAATAATTCGGTGGACAGCTTCACAGTCGAAGATATTATAGATACGTTTGAGATTTAGGAGTATACAAGAATTATGAAGAGAACATACAATAAACCGGCGATAATTTTTGAAGATTTTGCACTCAATACAAATATTGCCGCAAGCTGTAACGGACAAAAAGTAACTACTGTTACACAAGGAACTTGCGGTCTTACCGCAACTATGTTCGATACAATTTTCCTCGAAAATATTTCCGGCTGTTCTATAGCGGTTGAGGATGGTTCTGCAGAAGCAAACGGATACTGCTACCACAATCCTAGCGACCTTATGGGTCTTTTCAATTCATAATTCTGTTAAACAGATTATAACTGCCTACGGGCAGTTTTTTATTTCATTCCTCCTTTTTCTTTTATTATACCATAACAAAAAGGTAGATACATAGTGGTTTTCTATGTGTCTACCTTTATTTTACCATTTCACTCAGCGGGTGGTTTTCGTTATACAAAAAATAAAGCAAGCTGAACGCTTGCTTTATCGTATGGGGTGGATAATCGGGATCGAACCGACGACCTTCAGGGCCACAACCTGACGCGCTGACCAACTGCGCTATATCCACCACATGGCGTACCCAGAGGGATTCGAACCCCCGACCTACTGCTTAGAAGGCAGTTGCTCTATCCGGCTGAGCTATGGGTACATAAAAATGGAGCGAGTGATGGGAATCGAACCCACGTAACCAGCTTGGAAGGCTGGAATTCTACCATTGAACTACACTCGCACACAGGTTTTCTTAACCTTGCCCGAATATATTATCACATTTCTTTAGGTTTGTCAAGTGTTTTTTTGAAAAAAAATATATTTCTCTGAAAGAACTTGTTTTTCTGCCCCGAAATAAAACAAATGATAAATTTTTATAAAATTATTTAATATTTTCGGATAATTTTATCATTAGGGTATTGAAAAAAAATACTATATATTATATAATGGTTCGAAATATTGATCTGTTTATAGGTTTATTCCAATCGTAGATATTGTTTTATGAGGTATATACTATGCAAAGAATTACAATTTCACAGCTTTATGAAAACAGCGAAAAATTTTCAGGAAAAGAGATAACGGTGTGCGGCTGGGCAAGAAGCATCCGCGCCAGCAACGCATTCGGATTTCTTTCCATAAACGACGGAAGCTGTTTCAACTGTCTTCAGGTCGTTTTCGACAGCGAAAAATTAGAAAATTACACAGAAGTCGCAAAACAGAACGTCGGATGTGCTTTCGTCGTAACGGGTACGCTCCTGCTCACGCCCGAATCGAAGCAGCCGTTTGAGCTTCAGAGCACAAAGATCGAAGTAGAGGGTCCCTCTACTCCCGATTATCCCTTGCAGAAGAAGCGTCACAGCCACGAATTTCTCCGCACGATAGCGCACCTTCGTCCCAGAACGAATACGTATAACGCAGTATTCCGTGTACGCTCCGTTGCCGCATATGCAATACACAAATTTTTCAACGAAAACGGTTTTGTTTACGTAAACACACCCATAATCACAACAAGTGACTGCGAGGGCGCAGGCGAAATGTTCCACGTAACGTCACTTGATATGAACGATCCCCCCAGAGGCGAGGACGGACTTATTGATTTTTCTCAGGACTTCTTCGGAAAGAAAACGAGCCTTACGGTATCGGGACAGCTTAACGCCGAGTGCTTCGCTTTGGCATTCGGAAAGGTCTACACGTTCGGCCCCACGTTCCGTGCAGAGCGTTCAAACACAGGAAGACACGCTGCGGAATTCTGGATGATGGAACCCGAAATAGCATACGCAGATCTCAACGATGATATGGCTCTTGCCGAGTCCATGATAAAATTCGTCGTCGCTTATATAATGGAAAAATGCCCCGACGAGCTTAAATTCTTCAACGAATTTTTCGACAAGACTCTTCTTTCCCGTCTTGAAAACGTTGTAAACAGCGATTTCGGACACGTAACGTACACCGAGGCAATAGAGCTTCTTGAAAAATCCGGTAAGAAATTTGAGTATCCCGTTAAATGGGGTATAGACCTTCAGACGGAGCACGAGAGATATCTTTCTGAGGAAGTGTTCGGACGTCCCGTTTTTGTCACGGATTATCCCAGAGAGATAAAAGCATTCTATATGCGTCTTAACGACGACGGAAAAACGGTTGCGGCAATGGATATGCTCGTTCCCGGAGTCGGTGAGCTTATAGGTGGCTCCCAGAGAGAAGAACGCCCCGAATATCTTGACCGTGCCATAGAATCCTTCGGACTTGACAAAGACGATTACAGCTGGTACCGTGATCTTCGCAAGTACGGTTCGGCAAAGCACGCGGGCTTCGGACTTGGCTTTGAAAGACTTATAATGTACGTAACGGGTATATCGAACATAAGAGACGTTGAAGCATTCCCCCGCACAACAGGCTCGGCGGAATTCTGATCAACAGTGTAAGAGGTACAGATTTTATGAAGAAATACAGCGAAATGACCGACGGGGAAGCTCTTGCGGAGTACGAATCCCTTGTCGCAGAATATGAAGATATAAAATCAAAAAAGCTTTCTCTCGATATGTCACGAGGTAAGCCGAATACAGAACAGCTTGATTTAACAGAGTCCCTTTTGTGCGTTCTTCACAGCAGCAGACAGTGTAAGACGCAAGACGGCACGGACTGCAGAAACTACGGACTTTTGTTCGGTCTGCCTGAAGCAAGAAGTCTTTTTTCCGAGCTTTTGGATATTCCCGCAAACAACATCATTTTGGGTGGAAACTCCAGCCTTAATATAATGTATGATACCGTAGCACGTGCAATGCTGTATGGCGTTTACGGTTCGGAAAAGCCGTGGTGTCAGCTTCCCGAGGTAAAATTCCTTTGCCCCGTTCCCGGATACGACAGACACTTTGCAATATGCGAGTCACTCGGTATCAAGATGATAAACGTCGATATGACACCGACGGGTCCCGATATGGACACGGTAGAGCGTCTTGTAGCGGAAGATGAATCCATAAAGGGTATCTGGTGCGTACCCAAATACTCTAACCCCGACGGTATTACCTACTCAGACGAAACGGTACGCCGTTTCGCAAATTTAAAAACTGCCGCAAAAGATTTCAGAATATTCTGGGATAATGCGTATGCAGTCCACGATATCGAAGACGAAGGCGACAACGTCCTTAACCTGTTCAGACTTTTGCAGGGAACGGAAAATGAAGATAAGCTTTTCTACTTTTTCTCAACCTCAAAGATCTCCTTTCCGGGTTCCGGTGTAGCTCTTATGGCTGTAAGCGACAACAACAGGGAGCAGATAAAAAATATAATGCAGGTACAGACTATAGGCTCGGATAAAATAAATCAGCTTCGTCACGTTAAATACTTTAAAAACGCCGAAGGTATACTCGACCATATGAAGCTTCATGCCCGTCATCTCCGTCCTAAGTTTGAAATAGTTCTTTCAACTTTGGAAAATGAGCTTGCAAAGGCTGATATCGCAAGCTGGATAAAGCCGAGAGGCGGATATTTCATAAGCCTCAACACAGCCGACGGACTTGCAAAGCTGACATACGATCTTGCCGCCGCTGCAGGTGTCACCCTTACGAAGGCGGGTTCAACCTTCCCTTACGGACGTGACGAACGCGACAGAAACCTCCGCCTGGCGCCGACCTATCCGTCGAATGAAGAACTTGCCGTAGCTATACATATTGTATGTGTATGTGTTAAACTCGCATATTTCAAAAAATACAGGGCGAACATTTGTAAATAAAAGGATTGTTTTTTATCTAGAGACTCGACTGTATATACAGCATTATTTGAAGCTGTTGCGGAAACAGACGCATCCTTATTCACATACGAAGCAACGTCTCTCGGTGCTGTGACACCGGTAGAAAACTACGCCTTTTATGACTGCAAAGCAATAACTGCCGCCGTTATTCCTTCAAGTGTAACAAGCATCGGCAGTAAAGCATTTTCCGGCTGTACAGCACTTACTTCACTGACAGTTCCGAACTCCGTTTCAACTGTCGGCGAGGGCGTACTTACAGGCTCTTCGGCTATTGAATCGATCAAAACTCCATCGTCGTCAGCATTTGCACAATGGTGCATCACCAACGGACTTAGTGATAAAATAGTAAACAATTGATTAATTATTGCTTTTACAGTTGACAAAGCAGACAGTATATGATATAATCATCAAAAATAATTTTTAAGGAATCAACAGTAATCATGGAATCTGCCGAAGGCGATTGTAACAGTATATTCACAATGTAATATCAGGCATACCTGTAGTCGATTTAGACATCGGCTATGGGCATGCCTTTTTGCGTTACTGTTCAAAGCCCGCAGACAAAAAACAAAAAAGGAGTTTATTATGCCCACCGATCATATACCGCAAATTACGGCAATGATTATCCTGGTACTTTTCTCAGCGTACTTTTCAGCAACGGAAACAGCGTTTTCCACACTTAACAAAACGAGGATCAAGACCCTGGTCGAAAAAGGAAACAAGCGCGCAAAGCTTACCTTGAAGCTTTCGGAAAATTACGACTCGCTTCTTTCCGCGATCCTTATCGGAAACAACATCGTAAATATCGCTCTTGCATCTATTGCGACAGTTTTATTTATAAAAATCTGCGGTGACATAGGTGCAACCATATCGACAGCCGTTACTACTGTCGTCGTCCTCATATTCGGCGAGATATCCCCCAAAAGCCTTGCAAAGGACTCACCTGAAAAATTTGCAATGTTTTCAGCGCCGTTTATGAAAGCACTGATAGTTATCTTAACGCCTATAAACTTTTTGTTCTCCCTGTGGAAAAAGCTTCTTTCAAAGATATTCAAAACGGGTGATACACAAAAAATGTCACAAGAAGAACTGCTTATGTTCGTTGAAGAAGTCCAGCAGGAAGGCAGCATCGACGACAACAGCGGTGAGCTTATAAGGAGTGCTATCGAATTCAGAGATCTGAAAGCAGAAGAAATACTCACGCACAGAATGGATCTTGAAGCTGTTGCACTTGATGCCGATAAACAGCAGATAGCGGAAGTATTTTCAAATACTAAATTTTCAAGACTTCTCGTATACGAGAACAACATCGACAACATCGTCGGCGTCATCCACCAGAAGGACTTCTACATAAACGGTGCGATAACGCCAAAAGAAATATCCGAAATAATGACGAAGCCCGTATTCGTCCAGCAGTCCGATAAAATAAACGATATACTGAAGACCTTACAAAAAGAAAAATCGCACGTTGCAGTCGTTCTCGACGAATATTGCGGAACGCTCGGCATCGTGACGATGGAAGATATACTCGAAGAGCTTGTCGGTGAAATATGGGACGAACACGACGAAGTTGTTGAAAGCTTCTTACAGACTTCGGAAAACACGTACACCGTTGACTGTACGGTAACAACGGAAGAATTCTTTGAATTTTTCGGAATCAAAGCAGAATTTGAAAGCACGTCTCTCAGCGGTTGGATAATGGAACAGCTTGGGAACGTACCCGAAGAAAACGACACATTTTCGTATATGCACCTTGACATAAAGGTACTCACAACGGATATTCACAGAGCTGAAAAGATATCAGTCACAGTAAATGAAAGACCCTCCGACGAAGAAGAATCCGAAGAAAAAGAAGAAGATTAACAAATAAAAACGCCTTGAATTCAGTATGAATTCAAGGCTGTTTTTATTATGCTTCCTTTATTGAAACATCTGAAGTAGTTGTTTGCGCCGAGTTTGTCCAAACTCCGAAATATCCGCTTTCTCCGACTGAAGCAACGCCTGCATAAACAAGCTTGCCGCTGTTATCGCGTACAGATATCTGATCGCTTTCGTGGCTTACTCTTATCGTGCATACGAGATATTCCTCACCTGCATCCGTATACATAAAGTATTTTATAACATCGCCTGTATCAACGACCGCTATTTTATGCGGTGTCGCAAACGATTCCGGTATGGGAAGCTTTGCATTTGCCGTACTCCACGTCCAGTCATATGTACCGCATCCTAAGTACAGACTTGCTTCGTTTGTATCGTTGAAAGCAACGAATATACCGCCCGGTTTTCTTGCATTTCCGCGTTTTTCGGGAAGTCTCGCTCCCACGAACGATGCATTTTGATTCAATTTATTATTTTTTGACACGGAAGTGAGTGTCATATGAAGTTCGTACTGCGACTCGCCGGGTGTGTATTCATATCCGATACTGTATGTTCCGTCACCGCCGTCATCGGAATGAACGACCTCGGAATTTTCGCTTACCTTAGCCGTATTTTCATCCGTTTCTTCAAATATATGCATCATCGAAGGATCAGGCATTTTTTCAGCATTGGGTCTGTACGCAAACATAAAGCCGGAAACGGGTTCGTTGAACGGCTGCGGACCTCTTGAACCGTCTATTCTTGCAGTTGAACCTGCATCGTATCTTTGGTTAGGTCCTGCACACAGGAAAACGTGCTGGGGATCACCTTTTGCATCGGGATTGACGTATACTATATCTCCCGCCTCAAGCTTACGTGCAGAGGTTATCTTTTCAAAACCGTGATCCTCGCAATAGTTTATCATCTTCAAGACGTTTATGCCGTGGTAATATTCCTGGTCGGTGAATCCGGCACGGTACATTATCCATATAACGAGTCTGTCGCAGGAGACAAGTCTTTCGTTTCTGTTGAGTGCGGTCGCCTTATCGAGATCCTTCCAGTTGATAGCCGGATTAAGGAACGCATCACCGTACGTAAATCCGTTATCACGTATGAAGTCGGCAACGATCTTTCCCTCTTTCATAAGCGTTTCAACAATCTCTTCCCGTGTAGGAGGCGTCCATTCGACAACAGGTGCTTCAGTCTCTGCGTCCGTTTGTGCGTCTGTTTGAACGTTCGTATCAGTATCCGTATCGCTCGACGTATCCGCACCGCCGCAGGAAACAAGGCAAGCCGAACAAAGCAGGCAAAGAATTCTTATTAAATTTTTTCTCATTTGGTATCTTCCTTTCATTTATTACTCTATCATTATACCTTCAAAAACGCCATTTGTCAAGTACAAAAGCTTACAGCAAAACTATTGACAAAACGCATCGCATAAGGTATAATATTTAGTTGAATACAAACGAAAATTCAGAAAGGAAAAGACAAATGGAAAGAAGAATAAAAATGGCTCCGTCCATTTTATCGGCAAATTTCAACAATCTGCTTGACGACGTTAAGGCAACCGAAAACGCCGGTGCCGAATACTTGCACATTGACGTAATGGACGGTATTTTCGTACCTAACATATCTTTTGGCAAGATAGTACCTCAAACGCTTCGCAAGCACTCAAACCAGGTGTTCGACGTTCATTTGATGATAGTTGACCCTATGCGTTACATCGACGACTTTGCAAAAGCAGGTGCCGATATCATAACGATACACCATGAAGCGTGCCACGACAGAATAAAGGTTCTTGAATATATCCGTTCTTTGGGTATCAAACCTTGCATTTCAATAAAGCCCGACACAAACCCTGCAGTCCTCGAAGGTTATCTGCCGTACGTTGATATGGTACTTATAATGTCGGTACAGCCCGGTTTCGGCGGACAGAAGTTTATCCCTTCGGCAATCGAAAGCTGTAAGGTCGCACGTGAGCTTATCAAAAAGTCGGGAAGAGATATCGACCTCGAGGTTGACGGAGGACTTTATACGTTTAACGTAAATCTTGTAACGGAAGCGGGCGCAAACGTCATCGTTGCAGGTTCCTCTATTTTCGGCGCAGAAGACATCGGCGGTGCCGTTGTTGAAATGACAAAACGAGCAAAAGAGACTTTTGTTTGGTAAATATTCAGTTTTTGTTGACAATTTCTTATTGACAATTTGGTGATAATGTTATATAATGCGATTAGTATCAAAAAAAATATAAGGAGATTTTTATGAAAAAGATACTTACTTTGATCACGACAGCAGCACTTGTACTGTCTATGGCAGTTTCAACGTTTGCGGCTGTTGAGATCCAGAACAACACAGAAGAACAGTCCCTCAGTCTTGACGTAAGCTATATCAAGACAGCCCCCAAAATGGACGGTACGATCGGTGCCGGCGAATACAACCTTATGACATTCTCAAACTACAGCGAGTACTTCAACTGGACAAAGGGTAAGGGTCTTCCCTCCACACTTGAAGATGTTGAAAACTACCTCAAGAACGATATGAAGATCTACATGGGTTGGAACGGCAACGATTTCTACGTTGCTCTTCAGGCAAAAGCTCCCAAATCCGAATACAACTGCGCTTTTGCAGGCAACGAGCTTTACCTTTTCCGCGCATGGTCCTTCCAGGTTGCAATTACTGATATCGAAACTGATCCCGAAGGCTTCGACAGAGCTGAGATCGGTATCGGTTACGACCCCGCTTCCGGCGGCAGCATGATATCCTATACAAAATGGGGCGAAAGAAAGAACATCAAGCTCACAGCAGGTGAAAACTTTGCAGCTAATTGGGATAAGGATGCTGAATTGGTAACTTATGAAATGAAGCTTGATCTTACGAGCGTTCTCGGTAAGAAGGCTGAAAACGAAGACCTCTTCCGCCTCGGCTTCTGCCTTAACATGGGTGATGGTGATATCTCAACAGACGATGGAGCAAAGCAGATCGAGCTCGGCTACGGTATCGCAGTTTCCAAGGCTGTTAAGAACCTTCCCGCTATCGCTTTGGTAGGTAAGGGTGCATCCGACGGCGACGTTGACGTCGACATTCCCGTTGACACAGAACCCGAAGAAGAAGAACAGACAGGTTTCGACGCTGCTGACCGTTACGACTACAGCGGCGCTGCTGCAACGTTCGACCTCACAAACGGTTCCGTTGAAGCAAAAGATATGGATGAAAACGGCGATAAGTTTGTAAGATTCACAGTTACAGGTGCTGATCCCATCATCGGTTCAAGCGACATTACACAGGGTCTTAATATGGACAACGCAGGTGAATACGTTGCTATCAGATACCGTACATCCTCTGAAAAGGGTAACCGTTTCGCAATCAACTTCCTCAACTCCTTGACTACAGGTCTTGACAGAGACCTTGACTGCGACCTCGGAGAAGGTCTTATTAACGACGGACAGTGGCACACAATGGTATTCGATATGACAGGCTACGATGACTGGTCCCAGTTCATCTCCAAGCTTTACCTCTGCCCCTTCTACGGCGCAGGTGACACAGTCGGCGAAACATTCGACATTCAGTGGATCAAATACTACAGCGAAACACCCCCTGTATTTGAAGATGAAGAATACACAACACCTTATCCCGAAAACAGCGTAAGCGATGAAACAGACGGCGGAGACGTTACAACAGCTCCTTCCGAAGACGAAACAGGTGCAACAACAGACGATGCAGCGACAAACAATGCTGATTCCTCTGCTGTAACAACAAACACAGCAGGCACAGACAAAGATGATGACAAGGGCGGCTTCCCCGTTGGCGGTATCATCGGTATCGTTGCAGCAGTTGTAGTTGCTATAGCAGCAGTAGTATTCTTCGTAATCAAGAAGAAAAAGGCGTAAACCTTAATAAATACATAAGTATTCCCTCACTTCGGTGGGGGAATTTTTATGTATAAATAAAATAAAAGAGATAAAACTAACAAGGCGGGTAATATTCCGGATAATCGAATGAATTAAAAAAAACAATAATTTCTCATAAAATTATTGATTTTTACGCCGCAAACGTGTATAATAGTACAAAAGGAGGAATTACATATGGAATATTGGATCATATGGGTAGTTTTTCTCGTGTTGTTTGTGCTTATAGAGATCGTGACACCGCAAATGACGACGATATGGCTTGCCCTCGGCTCAGCTGTATCTCTCATACTCTGGTGTTTTCTTCCGGAAATGTTCTGGCTGCAGATACTCGCTTTCCTCGTAGTGTCTGCCGTTGCATTGATCTTTACAAGAAAACTGTCACGTAAAATACTAAAGCACGGAACCGTGAAAACAAACGCCGACAGATGCATAGGTCAGGAATGTGTTGTAACCGAGGAGATCAACAACATACTCGGAAAAGGTCAGGTGAATATAAAAGGTATCATCTGGACGGCTCGCTCGCAAAACGATGAAACGATACCCGTCGGTACGGTCGTTACCGTCGAACAAATCGAGGGCGTAAAAGTCATAGTAAAAAATAAATAACAAGAAAGGTCACAGTTATGGAAATATTTTACATTTTAGTTGCAGTCGCACTGTTTTTCGTTGTAATAGTAATTTCAAATATCAAAATAGTGCCGCAGTCGAAAGCATACGTCATTGAAAGACTCGGCGCATATTATGCCACATGGGATACAGGACTTCACGTAAAAATACCATTTATCGACAAAATTCAAAAGATGGTATCTTTGAAAGAACAAGTCGTCGACTTCCCTCCCCAGCCCGTTATCACAAAGGATAACGTAACTATGCAAATAGACACGGTCGTTTTCTTCCAGATAACAGACCCGAAGCTGTACGCTTACGGCGTTGAAAATCCCTTGGCAGCTATTGAAAATCTCACAGCCACAACGCTTCGTAACATCATAGGTGATATGGAACTCGACCACACTCTCACCTCACGTGACACGATAAACTCACATATAAGAGTCATACTCGACGAAGCAACAGACCCGTGGGGCATCAAGGTAAACCGTGTTGAGCTTAAAAACATCATACCGCCGTCTGAAATTCAAGATGCAATGGAAAAACAAATGAAGGCAGAACGCCAAAGACGTGAAGCCATCCTCAAGGCAGAAGGCGAAAAGGCAAGTAAGATCCTCGTAGCAGAAGGTCTTAAAGAAAGCCAAGTTCTTGCCGCAGAAGGTGAAAAACAGGCGCAGATACTCAAAGCAGAAGCTGTTAAAGAGCAAAAGATCAGAGAGTCCGAAGGTGAAGCGCAGGCGATACTCGCTGTACAGAAAGCTATGGCAGAATCAATAAAGATGATAAACGAAGCATCTCCCGAAGAAGGCTATCTTATATTGAAGAAGCTTGAAGCGTTTGCAAAAGCCGCAGACGGCAAGTCAACGAAGATAATAATACCCAGCGAGCTTCAATCTATTGCAGGACTCTGCTCAGGCATTAAAGAAACAGTTACGGATATCAGTAACACAGAAGAATAAAAAAATTCCCGAGGATCTCCTCGGGAATTTTTTTATAAACAAACTTAGTGTGCCGCTTTCCATTCCTCTGCTTTTGCAGCGGACATTCTTACTATATTTTCCGTAGGATGAATTGATTCTTCACCGCCGTTGACGTAAAGGAAATACTTTCCGCCTGCTGTTACATAAAGTGATTCTTCGTATCCTGCAGGATCGCCAAACTCACCGCTGGTGTACTTCGCAATAAGTTCGGACATCTCTGTATCGTATTCAACCTTGCAAATAGTTTTTTTCATACCTTTAACCTCCTATATATTTATTGCTCAGTGTCTTGCGTGCAATATTAGAGATAGTATATCACATTTATTTTTACGATTCAATATATTTGTCAAAAAAATATCACAATATTTACAAAAGTTCAAATATTAGTTAATTATTTAATCATCTGCTCCACGCATAGAATATTTCTGATAAAGGATCCTTGCATTAATTTGTATCAAGACGATTAAAAAAAGATGCTCGGTTGCCAACGTGTTCGTTTTGACTTTCCGTCACGACGACCCATATTGCACCGACGGCGAACTCGATATATCCCTTTATGCCGTCTTGTTCAAACGTGTATCTGTTTCCGCATCGAAGCGCCCGAACGTTAAGTTCTGTAATATACCGCACCGGTTCTGGATTCGTTTCGGGATCAAACTCCCCTTCCGCGTAAATAAACTTGATAACGGCATTTACGCCGTCTGCGGTGAATGAAGATACGGTGATCGTATCTCCATATATAAACCAAGCGTTTGTAAACGTGCCGACGTGTTTTTCTCCCACATCGGTCGTATCAAACAAGGGGATAAATTCTATATCCGCGAACGTTCTCGTGTATTCATTATCGGAATATCTCGAAGGTAAGATATCGTACGCAGTATAAAGCGCCTCTCCCTCCTGTGCGGAAATTTCCGTCTTCTTTCCATCTTCGATCTTGTACCAGCCTTCTTTTTGCAGATATATATTTACTTTATATCCGACCGCTATTTCGGTCTTCAACACTGTACCGTCAAGGGTGTAGACATAGCACTCACCGTCACGGCTTACCTGTCCGCCCGTTGCAACCTCTTTTCTGATGTTACCGTTTTCGTCTATCCATGCATGGCATACACCGTCAACAAGGTGTGCGCGGCCATTTTTTTCGGTAAAGAGTGAAATTATCTCATATTTGTCATTGAGCAATATCAGCTCCTCCGTGCCGTCACCGTTGATATCCTTTTTTGCATATCCGTACGAATTATCTCCGTCGGAAGCATATGTTTTACCGAGATATTCTTCCGTGGGCATATTGCTTATTCCGCATTGGAATATTTGGTGGAAAACTTCGTAGCTTTCGTTATCGGTGATCGTAAACAAATTATCAAACTTTCCGTTTATCCAATCCAATTTCTTATACTCGGAAAAGCTTTCCACGATCGTTTTATATGCAGCTATAACGCCGTCGTACGTTGTAAAATCGGGAACGGGTGCTTTATTTGCGGCTGATTCGGGTATAGCCGGCACAAACCGAAATCCCGTAGTTTTGTTTATATACATCGGATTCCGCATAATCGACTCAAGAGAGTTACCAAGCAAGTGCTTTTCTTCTTGTGTGATCTCGGTTCTGACACCGTTTTCGGTTTTATAATACGTAACGCTCTCGCCGTTTATCACACCGTCGTATTCGACGCCGACAAGCACCCCGTCAATTATTTTTTTTATCTGTGTGTGATCCCCCTGATCTTTGACGTATTGATATGTATATACAGTACCGTCCGGCGCTATTGCGGCTGACAGCGTATCAAGTTTCAAAAGCAAAACGGGTACGGTGTTCTGTACGGTAAATAAAGCGTAAAGCTTGTTGTTTTTGTTCAGTAAAACGAGCTCTTCGTCGCCGTCACCGTTGAGGTCTTTCGTGGCATATCCCATAATTGAAGGATCTTCAACGTCACAAACGATATCTAAAAGTGTTTTTTCTATGGTACTTGAAGAATCATCCGATTCTTCAAGTGCTTCCCCGCTGACTCTTGCCTTCAAAAGTGCTGTGTAACGACCGATAATATCATCATACGTCAGCTCGTAAACAGTATCTGATGAGGTGTCCGTATACTTCTCCTTTTCGCCTTCGGTATCACCTGATTGTGAAGCGCACGAAACGGCACCGAATATAATAACACAACATAAAATAAAAGCAATTATTTTTTTCATAATCCATCCTCATTTTGATATCACTGTATTGATCATACCATAAAAAGGTGCTTGGTTTTCAAACTGCTATTCTATTCGATAAATTGGAATTGGTCTGATTTACATAGTTTCAAAATCGAGCCAGTTTTTTTCACAATGACCACATTTTATACACGACAAAGAAACGGTAATCCATTCAAATGCATTTACCCAATCTTCTTGAGAAAAAGAATCATCATTTGCCAAACATTCTTCTGCAAAATCTTCTTTGCCTTGCGAGGATATATGCAGCGCTATCTTAAAACTACTTTCTCCACACTTAGAACAGCAAACTTTCTCAAGTGGTATTTCTCTGTCGAGAAAATCATCTTTGCACACAAAACCATTCCAACCATGCTTTCCACTATCGAACAAAACAAACTCTTTTTTACATTCTTTACATACTATTTTTAGCAGTTGTCTTTCATTACTTTCGCAGATTTCAAAAGCATCGCTTCCACAATGGCATTTTATTGTTCCTGTTACTTCACATTCATTGTTGTTACTGCCAACTGGAATCAAAATTGATTGAAGATGTGTTGGAATGGGGAGGGTTTCTTTAGGTGCTTTCTTTTTGCCTATCCAACTAAATAATCCCATTTATTGTGCCTCCTATCTATTCGTCAAATTCTTATTTATAGTTCTGTTTTATCGCCAATTTCGCTCTTGTACTAAAAAGGCATATGACTATGACCATACCTCTAAGGTTAGCTGTAACCAAAGGCTCCCTCCGGGAGGAAGCGGAACTGACTGAGGGAGAGCGCGTTACAAGAAAGTTAGTACGAATCTAAAGTTACGCAGGCCCCTTCCGTCACGCTCCGCAGCGAACCCCCAAAGCTCATTTCATTCGCTTTGGGGAACCCCTGCCGCGTGCCACCTTCCTCTCGGAGGAAGGCTTTTTATTACTCCCATTATAACACAAATCGGCAGAGAAAACAAGTTATCTGCCGAAATTTATGTGGTTGCCTATTTCTCCGCTAAGAATGCAGAGAGAAAACGAATCTTCTTTTTCTGCCTCTGTGAGTTTGGTGTAGGATCGCAAATTCTCCGATAAGAACAACACCCGTTATATCACAGTTCTTTTTTTAAATAAATGATATTTTTCTTGAAAAATAAACCGATATATGATATACTTGAATCAGTAAAGGCGGTGGATCATTATGAAAAACAGAAATGGCAAATTCCTCGGTGTTGAATTCGGTTCAACAAGGATAAAAGCGGTTATGATAGATTCAGATCATACACCGGTATCAAGCGGCGATTATACATGGTCAAGCTCGTATGAAAACGGTATATGGACTTACGATATATCACAGGTCTGGGACGGGCTTAAAGAATCTCTTTTGAAGATAGAGGACCGACAGGATATTTCGTACATGGGGCTTTCGGGTATGATGCACGGGTATCTTGTATTTGACAGTGATTGGAATCTGCTCGTACCGTTCAGAACCTGGCAAAATACGATCACGAAGGATGCATCTGAAGAGCTTACCGAGCTGTTTGGCTTTAACATTCCGCAAAGATGGTCGATAGCGCATCTGTATCAGGCTGTTTTAAACGGTGAGGAGCATATTTCAAGGATCGCACACGTTACCTCTCTTGCAGGATACGTACATTATATGCTTACAGGAGTAAATGCTGTCGGTATAGGCGAAGCGTCGGGAATGTTTCCGGTAGATACGGAAAAGAAGAGTTACGACGAAAAAATGATAGAAAAATTCAGAAAGCTTATAAAAGATAAAGGCTTATCTTGGGATATTGAAGACGTTTTGCCCAAAGTACTTCTTGCAGGGGAAAATGCGGGATATCTTACGAAGGAAGGATGCAGCCTTGTTGACGGACTGTTACCTGAGGGTATTCCGTTTGCACCGCCCGAGGGTGATGCGGGAACAGGTATGACGGCAACCAATTCCGTTGCGCCGAGAACAGGCAACGTCTCAGCGGGAACGTCAGTGTTTTTGATGGCGGTAATGGAACGCCCCATGGAAAACGTCTACGAGGAAATAGATGTCGTAACGACACCCGGCGGCAAAAACGTCGCAATGGTGCACTGTAACAACTGCACAAGCGATTCAAACGCGTGGGTCTCAGTCCTTAAAGAAGCCGCAGAGCTGCTCGGCGCGGATATGTCAACGGGCGATATATATACGAAGCTTTACGAAAAATCTTTGCAGGGCGACCCCGACTGCGGCGGTGTTCTGGTGTGCAACTATCTTGCAGGGGAAGTTATAACCCATATACCCGAGGGACGGCCTATAGTCGTACGCCATCCCAAAAGTAAATTTACGCTTGCAAATTTCTTCCGTGCAACGCTGTATTCTACGGTGGCAACGCTGAAGCTCGGAATAGATATACTTGAAAAAGAAAACGTAAAAATGGATTCCATAATGGGTCACGGAGGATTGTTCAAAACACCGGTCGTCGGACAAAAATATATGTCCGCCGTTTGCGGTGCGCCGATAACGTGCATGAAAACGGCAGGGGAGGGCGGACCTTACGGTATGGCGCTTCTCGCCGCATATTCTGCAAATAAAAAGGACGGAGAAACGCTTGAGGATTACCTTAGCACGTACGTATTCAAAAACGTTGAAAGTGTAACGGTGAAAGCGGATGACTGTGATATCAAGGGCTTTAACGACTATATGGAAAACTATAAAAAGCTTCTGCAGATAGAGCGCACGGCATCTGAGGTCATCTGAAATACAAACACACTTTTGAAGAAAAAATATCTTCAAAGGTGTGTTTTGCTTTAAAACTCTGAAAAAATACTTCAAAAAAATTCAAAAAAACTATTGACAAAATAAAAATCATGGTGTATAATGTGCCCAACGTAAACACAGTGAAGAAAACGGCGGAATGAGGTTTTTACAGAGAGTCGGCGGTAGGTGCGAGCCGATAGGACTGATTTCAACATCGCCACATCATTTCTGAGTGGGAGAGGTGAAAATCACAGTAACTTCTCACGTGTAGCCGCGTTAAGGCAAAGGGCTTTGCGATGAGTCCGAAGTGGCATTTTATATGCAAATTGAGTGGTACCGCGGATATTATTTTCCGTCTCAAAGTCATTAAAAGACTTTGGGACTTTTTTGTTTTCACTCAAGCCGCTTTGAACGCAAGAAAGCAAAACATCAAATCTATTTGAAAGGAAGAAAAGAAATGGAAAAAACGGATTTGAAAGCACAACTGTGCGAGGTGGCGCAAAGAATTAAAACTCTGCGTGAAATTATGGGCATATCTTCCGAAGATATGGCAGTGAAAACGGGTGTATCACATGAAACGTATCTGAAATACGAGGCAGGTGAGCTTGATTTCAGCTTTACCTTTATCTATAAGTGTGCAAACAACTTGAAAGTTGACCCTACCGATCTTATCAAGGGAGAAAGCCCGACGCTTTCCAACTACAACCTCACAAGAAAGGGCGACGGTCTTCCCATAACGAGAAGAGAAGGCTTCAAATATTTGAACCTTGCGCCTTTGTTCAAGCAGAAAACGGCAGAACCGTTCTTTGTTGAAATGCCCTATAATGCAGATGAGCTTGATAAACCCATAAAGCTTTCAACTCACGAAGGACAGGAGCTTGATATCATCATATCGGGTAAAATGAAGGTGCAGATCGGCAATAACGTCGAGGTCCTCGGCCCCGGTGATTCGATATACTATAACTCAAGCGCACCTCACGGAATGATAGCACTCGATCCCGAAGGAACGAAATTTTACGCTATCGTACTCAAAAAGACGGAAGAAACAGCTGAAAAGGACCAGTTTGAAAAGATCGTATCACAACGTAAGGCAAGACGTGACGCACATAAAACAAGCATTGCGGCAAACTTCATAGATACCGTTTGCGATGGAAACGGAGTGCTGAAGTCAATATCCTTTAAGAACGAAGAAAAATATAACTTTGCATTTGATACAGTTGATGCGGTGGCTGACAGAACGCCCGACAAGCTTGCAATGCTCCACGTATCAAAGGATAAGACCGAAAGACGTTTTACCTTTGGCGATATGAAAAAATATTCCGCTATGACAGCGAACTATTTTGAATCTCTCGGTATCAAAAAAGGCGACAGAGTAATGCTCGTGTTGAAGCGCCACTATCAGTTCTGGTTCTCAATACTTGCTTTGCATAAGATAGGAGCTATTGCAATACCCGCAACCAACCAGCTTATGCAGCACGACTTTGAATACAGATATAAGGCGGCAAAAGTAAACGCCATCATCTGTACTTCTGACGGCGACGTTGCACATCAGGCCGAAATGGCATCAGATGCTATCAATCACGACCTTGTGAAGGTTATCGTCGGCGAAAAGAGAGAAGGCTGGCTCGACTTCAACGAAGAAGTTGAAAAAATGTCCGACGTGTACGAAAGACGTGAAGATACGGCGTGCGGCTTTGATCCTATGCTTATGTACTTCACATCCGGTACAACGGGATATCCCAAGATAGCAACGCACGACTACAGATACGCAATAGGTCACTACATCACGGCAAGATATTGGCACAACGTAAATCCCGAAGGCTTGCACTTCACAATATCCGATACGGGATGGGGCAAAGCCGTCTGGGGTAAGCTTTACGGTCAGTGGCTCTGCGAAGCGGCAGTATTTACGTACGACTTCGACAGATTCGATGCAAACGATATCCTTCCGATGTTTGCAAAATACAATATAACGACTTTCTGCGCTCCTCCCACGATGTACCGCTTCTTTATCAAAGAGGATCTTTCAAAATTCGATCTTTCAAGTATCGAATATTCAACAACGGCGGGCGAAGCGCTTAACCCCGAGGTATTTGAACAGTGGCGCCGTGCAACGGGACTTACCATCATGGAAGGCTTCGGACAGACGGAAACAACGCTCAGTATCTGCAACCTCGTAGGCACAACACCGAAACCCGGCGCTATGGGCAGACCGAGTCCTCAATACAAAGTTGATATCGTCGATGAAGACGGAAACAGCTTGCCTGTCGGTGAAACCGGTGAGATCGTTATACACACGGAAGACAGCGTACCTTGCGGACTTTTCAAAGGATACTACCTCAACGAAGAAAAGACGAAAGAAGCATGGCACGACGGTCTGTATCATACAGGTGATACCGCATGGCGTGACGAAGACGGATATTTCTGGTATGTCGGCAGAACGGATGACGTTATCAAGTCGTCAGGCTACCGTATCGGTCCGTTTGAAATAGAAAGCGTCATCATGGAGCTTCCGTACGTTCTTGAATGTGCCGTAACTGCCGTACCCGACCCGATACGCGGTCAGGCAATAAAGGCGTCTATCGTGCTTGTAAAGGGCAAAGAGGGAACGGAAGAACTCAAAAAAGAGATCCAGACGTACGTAAAAGAACACACAGCACCGTATAAATACCCCAGAGTCGTTCAATTTATGGAATCCCTTCCCAAAACGATAAGCGGTAAAATAAAGAGAAACGAATTAAGATAAATTTATGAAAGACAGTACGTAATTTTGCGTACTGTCTTTTGATTTATCAAAAAATGCAAAGAAAACTTTGCAAAAGCACTTGACAAGTTTACTTGTCAAGTGTATAATAAAGATGCAAAGTAAACTTGTCAAATAAAGGAGATCATTATGAAGAAAGAAGACATACTTAAAATGAGTCAAAAAGAAAACGAAGGTAAGCTTGACGAGCGTGAGCTTGAAGCCTTCGGCAAAGCGTCGCGTGTCGGTATGGCAGTCGGCGGTGTTATCTGCGTTATTTTAGTTATCGTAAGCAGATTCGTTTTAGATATTCCCGAGCTTGCCTTGGCTGCCTGGATGGTCTATTTTTCAATGCAGGGAAGCAGTGAGATCACACTTTATAAGTATTTAAAAACTAAATCAAAGCTTGTGTGCGGTGTTTTGTGTATCGCATTTGCTGTTGCGTTCGCTGTTGCACTTGCAATCAAGGCGGTGATGTAATGGACGAAAAACTCGTTTTAAAGAATCATCTTAAAGAAGTCCGTGCGGAAAAAGGTTTTTCACAGCAACAGCTTGCCGAGCTGGTCGGCGTGTCGAGAAATACGATAAGCTCAATAGAAACAGGGCAGTTTACCCCGACGGCAAAGCTTGCACTTGTACTGTGCATAGCACTTGATAAAAAATTTGAAGAGCTGTTTTTCTTTTAACGCGATAAGAAGTTCAAAAGGGTTGACATTTTTATTTTTGAATGATATAATCAAAACATTAAATATTGTATAGAGGATATAAATTATGAAGCTTGGTATAGTAGGACTTCCGAACGTCGGTAAAAGTACTCTTTTTAATGCAATAACGAAGGCAGGGGCAGAGTGTGCAAACTATCCGTTCTGCACCATCGAGCCGAACGTGGGTGTCGTTCCCGTTCCCGATTACCGTCTTGACGTTCTTGCAGAGATGTATTCACCTCAAAAATACACACCTGCAGTAATAGAATTCGTTGATATTGCAGGTCTTGTAAAAGGTGCTTCCCACGGTGAAGGTCTCGGAAATAAATTTTTGTCACACATACGTGAGGTAGATGCAGTCGTTCACGTGGTAAGATGCTTTGAAAATGAAAATATCATTCACGTTGAAGGCGACGTTGACTCGCTTCGTGACGTTGAAACGATAAATACAGAACTCATTTTGTCCGATATGGAGATCGTGCAAAAGAGAATAGACAAAGACGAAAAGATCCTTAAAGCGGATAAATCGATACTTCCCGAAATAGAATTTCTTAAAAAGCTTGCAGTTCACCTCGATGAAGGAAAAACAGCACGCTGTATAGAAATGACGGATGATGAAAAAGAAATAATGGCAACGCTTCCTCTGCTTTCCGCAAAACCCGTTATCTATGCGGCAAACGTATCGGAAGATGAGGTCGCAGGCGAGCCGCTTGATAACAAAAACTACGCAGCACTCAAGGAATTTGCACAGAGTGAAAATTCCGAGATCATCCCCGTTTGTGCATCTCTTGAGTTTGAAATAGCAGCACTTGATGAAGAAGAAGCAAAGGCGTTCCTTGAAGAGCTCGGTATGGGACAAAGCGGTCTTGACAGACTTATCAAGGCAAGCTATAAGCTTCTCGGACTTATCAGCTTCCTTACGGCAGGTCCGCAGGAAGTAAGAGCGTGGACGATAAAGAACGGCACGAAAGCTCCCGGTGCGGCAGGTAAGATACATTCCGATTTTGAAAGAGGATTTATCAGAGCGGAAATTGTCGGCTTTGACGACCTTGTTGCCTGCGGAAAGAATATGACGACGGCGCGCGAAAAGGGACTTATACGAAGCGAAGGAAAAGAGTACGTTATGAAAGACGGCGACGTAACGCTGTTCAGATTTAACGTATAAGAGGATATAACATTTGAAAGAGTACACTCTTTCCGTCACACCGTGTACACGGTGTGACACCTTTCTTTGAATGAAGGCTTAATAAAATAAAAAACCGTCGGAAACGACGGTTTTTTATGGAGCTGCTAGACAGAGTCGAACTGTCGACCTCATCCTTACCAAGGATGTGCTCTGCCAGCTGAGCCATAGCAGCACAACAATTGTATAATACCAAAAACTTTGCATTTTGTCAAGAGCTTTTAAAAATAATTTGAAAATAATATTGTTTAAAGGGTGAAAAATGGAAAATAAATTTAATTGGGCGTTTGTCGGATGCGGTTGGGCTTCATCCGATATGGCGGAAGCTTTCCTTAAAACAGGCAGAAAGATTCACGGAGTTTACTGCAGAAATACGGAAAATTGCAAAAAGTTTGCCGAAAAATACGGTATTTGCCACTCATATGCATCAGAAGACGAGCTGTTTTCCGATAAAGACGTAAACGCTTTGTATATTGCAACACCTCACCACGTTCACTACGAATATATCAAAAAAGCCGTCGAGCGCGGTATGCACGTGCTTTGTGAAAAAGCAATAACGGTAAATGAAAAACAGTATGACGACGTATGGAGTGCAAACAGCAAGGACGTAAAAATAGCCGAAGCCATGACAGTTTACCATATGCCTCTGCACAGAACGCTTTCACGTCGTGTAATATCGGGTGAATTCGGAAAAACTAATCTCATACAGGTGAATTTCGGAAGCACGAAGCCGTACGATTTAGAAAACAGATTCTTTTCAAGAAAAACAGCGGGCGGTGCGCTTTTGGATATCGGCGTTTACGCTTTGGCGTGCGCTGAAATGTATACGAACAAGGATATTGAGTCGATAATTTCAAGCGTTGAATTTGCAGAAAACGGTGTAGATAAATCGTTTGGCGCACTCATAAAAAGACAGGACGGACAAATTGAGACACTCACCTGCTCACTTTGCTCCAAGCTTCCAAAAAAAATAATTATTTCGTGTGACAAAGCGTATATTGAAATTGAAAATTACCCGAGAGCAGACAGTGCCGTAATAGTTTATAACGACGGCCGAGTTGAAAACGTCAAAGAGGGAGAAAGCGGAAAAGCTTTGATGTATGAAATAGAAAATTTCGAAAACGATGCTTATTTGTATCAGGTGCATACGAAAAACGTTATGCACACGGTAAGTGCTTTGAAAGACTTTTGGGGACTTCACTACGATTGCGAAGACTAAAGAGTGCTTTCTATCTGTTCTTTAAGTCTTTTGATTATCTTTTTTTCAAGCCGCGAGATGTACGACTGGGATATCCCAAGTGCATCCGCGGTTTCTTTTTGTGTCAGCTCGTGCTTACCGTTAAGTCCGAAGCGTAATTCTATTATCTGCCTTTCACGTGCGTTCAGGGATGAAACGACTCTTTGTATCATCTGCCTTTCCTCGTCCTGCTCTATATTTTGCGACACGGTATCACCGTCACTTCCTATTATATCGCATATCAGAAGCTCGTTGCCGTCGTAATCGACGTTAAGCGGTTCATCAAGCGACACTTCGCTTTTTGAATGGCTGTTTTTTCTTATAAACATCAGTATTTCGTTTTCTATGCACCGTGAAGAATACGTTGCGAGCTTGATGTTTTTTTCGGAATTGAATGTGTTTATCGACTTTATAAGCCCTATCGTTCCGATAGATATCAGATCCTCTATCCCAATCCCCGTGTTTTCAAATTTTTTGGCTATGTAAACGACGAGACGCAGATTATGCTCGACGAGCTTTTTGCGTGCTTCGGGATCTTTCGGAAGCTTTTCTATCATTTCGGCTTCTTCCTCGGCTGATAAGGGTGGCGGAAGCGTTTGTGAACCGTTGATATAAAAAACCGCATTATTATGCGATCTTATGTTAAAAACTTTTTTTATAAACTGTGTAAGTATCATATTTTTTCTCCGTTTTTATTCGTATAAGCAAAGAGGAAATACGCCGTCAAAGCCTGCAAAGCTGTTGTTTTTGCATACTGCAATAACGGCTTTGTACGGTATTTCTTTTCCTTTTGCTTTTTTTAGTACCACGTCCGATACAACACCGTACAGCATAGTATCTCCTCCTGCCGACGATGCGGGAATAAACCGTATTTTTGTAATTAGTTTTCCGCTTTGCAATACCGTGTCTGAAGATTCCCCAGTGACGGCTTTGAATTTTTCATCCGTTACGAGTATCACGGGCAGACCGCTTAACGGATCTGTAAGCAGATTACCGCTGTCAACAAGCACGTGTGTTTCAATGCACCTGCCATCAAACAGAACATAAATTACAGTGTCTTTTATATCCTTGTTTTTTGAAAATATTTTTCCCGTTACAAAAGCTGAAACGGCGCAAAAAAGCACTGTTAATAAAAAAAGCGGCAAAGGCATTTTCCGTATGGGAGATTGCGAGGATACAACACCTGAAGCAAATTTATCTATAAAAGAATAACACCACGTCACAGCACCACCCATTAAAAGCGACACGGACCAGAAAAGACAGCAAAGCTTTACGTACTGTGAAAGCCGTATCTTCGGAAATGCAATAAAGCACATAAGAAAATATACGGAAATATTTATAATTACGGATAAAAAAGCGTTTTTTATCAAAAGAGATAAAACGCCGTAAATACCGCCGATGATGCACGATAAAACAAGCGTTCTTTTCTTCATATCAAGATGAAGTATCTTTCCGCTTATGTACATTGACAGAATATCCATTGAAAAGTTGATGACGAACAGTACGTCACCGTATACGGTCGTTTTTATTACTACCACTTCCTTTGATACGATTGTATACCAAACGGCGTGATTATTTTGTCATACCGTGTAATTTGAATAAAAAAATCCAAATCGGAGATAATTCACATATTAAATAAAAGGTAACGGTAGGCTTATGAAAAAAACGCTTTGCAAAAGATTGGAAAAATACGGACTTGTAATAAGAAACGGCTGTGAAAATAACAGAGAAACGGCGGAAAATTATTATTATATAAGCAGAAAAATAAAGTATGCGCAAAGAGAAATAAAAAAAGAAAAGCATCCGTCGTTTTCCCACATCGGGGAATTATCCGATATAATAAAAAGATATTCGTATAATGCCACCGAGACGGAATTGTATACAGAGCTTACGGCGCACAGTTTTTCAGACTGTGAATTAAGACTCTTGTATCCGCTTATAGTGTACTGCTGTGCAGAAGAGTTGTATCTCGTCTGTCAAAAAAAGACAGACGAAAAGATATCGGCACGTGTGATATCGTTTATGAGAAGATGCGAATATTTCAATTACGAAAAAATATTCACATCTCTCAGTAAAACGGAAAAACAGCTCTTATACTACCGTGATTACAGAATAAGCGATGATAAAACACGTGCACAGTACCGCCGGTTGCTTTCCGAATATGCAAACAAAAGAAAGATCAGCGAATATAAAGCCTTAAAAAAGCTGTCGGGTGAAAATATTACGGACGTTTTGTTTGAGAAAAAACACAAAAAAGCAAGTCTGCTTTATTTTCCGCTTATCTGTTTTTTCTTTCTGTTCTTTGCTTTAAGCCTTGCTTTTGTGTTTTATCCGTTTGAAAAATACTCTTTTATACCGTTTGCCCTGGCACTTTTCCCGCTTTACGAATGCAGTGTCTATCTTGTGAATTATTCTTACTCAAAGCTGTTCGTTCCTTTTTCAAAGGCGAGTATAAGAAAGGAAGATATACCAAAGGATACAAGGTGTGCTGTCGTTATAACCTCACTCCTTACAGGAGATGACGACGGACTTTTTTCAAAGCTTGAAAGATATTACGTATCAAATAAAAGACATGGGCTTGTGTGCGGTATTTTGGCGGACCTTCCCGACAGTGATACGTTTGATGACGAAAGTGACGATATAATACTTGAAAAAGCAAAAGAAAAAATAAAAAAGCTGTGTGAAAAATACGGAGATGTATTTTTTCTCTTTTACAGAAACAGAGAGTATTCCGTAAGCGAGGGTAAATTTATAGCTTACGAAAGAAAAAGAGGTGCTGTGTGCGAACTTTGCCGACTGTTAAACGGTGAAAAAAACAAAGTTATAACGTATCCCGAAAACAGTGCAGACAAGCTTTGTAAAACAAAATATCTTATAACGCTTGATGCAGATACGGTCATAGCGCCGGGAGATGCAGAAAGAATGATACAGGTGGCGGAGCACCCGATAAACACACCCGAATACGATGAAAAAAAGCACCGTGTCGTCAAGGGCCACGGCATTTTACAGCCGTGTGTCGAAACGTCGCTTGAATCATCTCTGAAAACGAGATTTTCGTTTTTGTCAAGCGGTGCTGTCGGTATACAGGTGTACAGATACGCACGCTTTGACGTGTATTCGGAGATATTTAAAAGCGGTATATTCTGCGGCAAGGGATTGATAAACGTAGAGGTGTTCTGCAAAGCGACAGACGGAATATTTCCCGAGGAAAAAATACTGTCGCACGACATTCCCGAAGGGTGTCTTATGAACGTGGGAATGATCCCCGAAATAACTTTTTATGACAGCACACCGTCAAACGGAATATCGTACTTCAAACGGCAAAACAGATGGATAAGAGGGGATATCCAGAGCCTTCTTGCGTTTTGCAAGCGAAAGATAAAAAGTGCAAAAAGGACGGTGAAAAATCCGTTTACGCCTTTTGATAAATATAAAATATTTGATAACGTAAGACGTGATATTACACCCGTGTTTGCGCTTGCGGCACTGTTTTCGGGAATATTTTTCACACGGCATATTACCGTTTCCGTGGCTGTGTTTTCGCTTTTTTATCTTATAATACCGTGCCTTGTAAGCTTGTTTGAATGTTTGGTGTCGGGTGCATTCGGCGTAAGGCGAAAGTTTTATTCCTTTACTTTGTCGTCGTTCTGGTACGGATTTTTGACTTTTTTGTACCGCGTGTCAACTTTGGCTCACGATGCGTATACTTCCGCAAAAGCCATATGTAAGGGAATATGGCGATACTGTTTTTCAAACAGGCACTTGCTTGAATGGGTGAGTGCATCAAGTGCTGAAAAAATATCATCTAAAGGTTTTTTTGCGTATTGTATATACTGTATTTTTTCAAGCGCTTGCGGAATTTCCTTTCTGTTCGTGCCGTTCGGAATATACAGAGCAGTCGGTATATTATTTGTTTTATGCCCGTTTGTGCTGTACTTCACGTCGCTTAAAAGAGAAGAGAGTAAAAAAGAGGTAAGCGAAGACGACAAAAAAACGGTGCAAAAGTACGTAAACGATATGTGGCGGTACTTCAAGGATAACGTAAACGAAAAAAACGGCTTTTTACCGCCTGACAACGTGACGATATTTGCAGGGGAGCGAGTTGCCCCGCGCACATCACCTACAAATATCGGTCTTTATCTTTTGTCGGCTTTATGTGCGTACGATTTCAAAATAATCGGTAAAAACGAGCTTTTGCAAAGATTGGATAAGAGCGTCGGCGCAGTTGAAAACCTTAAAAAGTACGAAGGGAATTTGTATAATTGGTACGATACGGAAACGCTGTGCTGCCTTGACGGGTTCGTTTCTTTCGTTGACAGCGGTAATTTTTTGTGCTGTCTTGTTGCCCTGAAAGAAGGAATAAAAAATATCGAAGGTGCTTCGAAGATCTATCAAAGGATAGATGCACTTATTGAAAATACGCACCTTGAATGTATGTTCGATAAAAGCAGGAATATGTTTTATATCGGCATTGACGATAAAAACGGCGTAACGCACCAAAACCATTATGACATATATATGAGCGAGGAAAGGACAGCAGACTTTTTTGCAACTGCAAAGGGAGTAAACGGCTTCGGTGTGATGAGTAACAGCGCACGTGTCGTTATAAGCGAAAAGGGACATATCGGTCTTGCTTCCTGGACGGGAACGGCGTTTGAATATTTTATGCCTGTGCTGTTTTTGCCTGTTTTCAATGATTCTCTTTTGTATGAAGCTGTAAGATACGCTTATAAAGCGCAGCGCTCATATACTGCAAACGCAGGTAATTTGCAAGATGTTTACGGTACGTCGGAGTCGTGTTATTATGAGTTCGACACGGAGCTTAATTATCAGTATAAAGCGCACGGTGTGCCGTCACTCGGACTTAAAAACGGACTTTCCGACGATCTTGTGATAAGCCCCTATTCGTCATTTCTTATGCTGTGTATGGGGCGGAGTGTTCTTGATAATCTTGAAAACTTGAAAAAATACGGCGCATACGGCAAATACGGATTTTACGAGGCGATAGACTTCACAAAAAGCCGTGTAAAGGACGGATACGCGCTTATAAAATGCTTTATGGCGCATCATATAGGAATGAGTATGGTAGCTTGTGCAAACTTCGTTTTTGACGGTATCTTTCAAAAAAGATTCACAAGCGATATATCCGTCAACAGCTCGTTGTGCCTTCTTTATGAAAAAATACCGACCGATACACCGCCGTACAGAAAAAACGAAGAATACAAAAAGGAAGAAAAAACGTATTTTCTCCCTCAAACGCAAGAGCAAAAATCACCGTACGGCTGTATATCAAATTCTCTGTGCCGTGCGGATCTTACGCCGGGCGGTGAGTGCAGGCTGTATTACGGAAATATTATGCTTTGCCCCTCAAAGAAAACAGGAAAACTTCGCTTTGACGTGCTTGAAAACGGCGGATATCATAATCTTATAGGAGAAAATAATGGAGTCTGCGACGGATACGTTTGTGAATTCAACACATCGGATGAAGAAAAATGCACCTCTTGCGCTTCTTTGAGCGTTTGTGAAGACAAAAACGTGTTTTGCATCGAATGTGCGTTTAATGAAGGCGCACAGGGGCTGTTTTCCTTTTCTCCCGTGTGTGAAGAAGAAAGAGTATTTTCCTCCCATATAAGCTATTCAAGACTTTTTATAACTGCAAAAATAAAAAACGGCATACTGATACTGAAAAGGAAAAGACATCCGCCAAAGCACGATCTTTATCTTGCTTTGTCTATGTGCGATGATTTTGGAATAATACCGTTTGAATACGAGATATCTGCCGATAAAGTCTTACCGTTTGAAGCTGAAAAATACGCTTTCGATGTTTTGCGCCCGTCCTGGGTGAATACGCAGTACGTTTGTCCTGCTGTGCCGTTTGTTCTTATGAAAACAGACAGACCGCACGTGAAAATACTTTTGTCGTGTTCAAACGATGAAAGTGAGGCAGTACACGCCTTGCATCTGGCAAGTGTGCAAAAAAATATTACAAGCTCAAACAAAAGCGGTATAAAAAATGTGTTTGGCTCTTCATATTGCGACGGGATGGTGCTTTCTTCGTTACTTGAAAAAAATATTTATCCGTCAAAACGCAGTACCCCGTCGAAGCTTGATATAAACACGCTGTGGAAACACGGCATCTCGGGGGATCATCCCATTTTAACACTTGATCTTACGGACGTAAAAATTGCAAAAAATCCACCGAGTGAGCTTCTTTCGGTTCTGTACACCCACAAGACCCTGCTTATGAAAGGTCACAGATACGACACGGTCATACTCTATACCGAGCAGGATAAATATCACCGTGATGAAGAAAACAAGCTGTTTGATATTTTAAGACTTGTCGGCGTTTTGCCGCTTGTCGGACGCAAAAACGGAATTTTTGCGCTGAGGTGTGAGGATGAAGATGAAAAAAGATATTTCCTCGATATATCTTTTTATCCGTCAAGAAGATGTCAAACGGTCCTGCCGTGCGTCAGTACGTTTTGTAAAACGTATGAAAACGAAAGAACGTACAGCATAAACGGCGATGAAATTGAGATAACAAACGGAAATGCACCCATGCCCTGGAGCTTTATATATTCGAACGAAAGCTTCGGTACACTTCTTACGCAAAACTCTCTCGGCTTTACTTGGAGAGGTAATTCACAAAACGGAAAGCTGACACGCTTTGATTCCGACGTTATTGATCCGTGCGGTGAGGAAATATACGCCGTGTGCGGCGGTGTGCTCTATCCGCTTGCCAAAAATGCGGAAAAGACGGTGTTTACTTTGTCGTATGCACTATACAAAGGCAGTATTGACAAACTGACTTATGAGGTATGCGTATTTTGCGATGCCGAAAAGGAAAGAAAGTACGCCAGGGTGCGGATAACGAACTATTCTGCACAAAGTAAGTCCTTGGAGCTTGCATATACTGCTGATTTCGTGCTCGGAAAAGAAAACCGCACGGGCGCACTTTTTGCCAAAAAAAGCAAAAAGTCACTTACCGTCGTAAACGCTTACGAAAGATCCGAGGCTGTGCTGTACAGCCCGGATGGAAGCATATCGTCCTTTGACGGTGTTAAGGGTGCTGTGAGATGTGTTTGTTCGCTTGACGCTGTGTCATCACGTGCGTTTTATTTTACACTCGGCTCGTTCCGTTTTGAAGATCTTTCGTTTGATAAGGAACGTATCCTTTATAAAAAAGCGCTTGACGGATATCTTGACGTCTATGAGCTTCATACGAAAAACCGTGATTTTGACGTATTTTTCAATAAATTTTCAAAATATCAGGCGCTTTATTGCCGTGTGTATGCCAGATGCGGATTTTATCAGAATTCGGGTGCGTTCGGATTCCGAGATCAGCTTCAGGATATGATCTGTATAATGTATTCAGCTCCCGAATACGCAAGGGAACATATTCTTCGATGTGCGGCGCATCAGTACGAAGACGGCGGCGTTACGCATTGGTGGCATCCGGGTGAAAAAGAAACGGGTGTAAAAACGAGATGTTCTGACGATATGCTGTGGCTCGTTTACGTTTTGGGCAAATACGTCAGTATAACGGGGGATGATTCCGTTTTGTTTACGCCCGTGCCGTATCTTTCTTCCCCTGTACTTGCCGAAAACGAATACGACAGATACGAACAGCTGAATACCTCCGATATGAAGGAAAGCGTCTATATGCACTGCGTCAGAGCGATATCCCACGTAAAATACGGCGAACACGGCTTGCCTCTTTTCGGCACGGGCGACTGGAACGACGGAATGAATAACGTGGGCGGTGAAAGTGTCTGGCTTGCGTGGTTTCTTTACGGTGTGCTTCAAGAAGCATCAGATCTTGCGCGCCTTGCAGGAGATGACGCAGGGGGAGAAAAGTATAAACGTGATGCTGAAATTCTTTATGAAAACACGGAAAACTTCGCGTATAACGGAAAGTATTATATAAGGGGGACTTTTTCAGACGGCACACTCTTGGGCGATTCGGGGTGTGATGTTGATATTTTACCGCAGGCATTTGCCGCCATGTACGGTAAAAATAAAGAAAGAATAACCTCATCCCTCAATACCGTGTGGGATACGCTGTATGATGAAAAAAATAAACAGCTTCTGCTGTTTACTCCTGCTTTTGATGAAAGATCGAAATATGCAGGATATATATGCGATTATCCGAAGGGCATACGTGAAAACGGCGGACAGTATACCCACGGGGCAATATGGGGGGCTATGGGCTTTTTTGATGCAGGTATGACGGAAAGAGGGTTTGAACTTTTAAACGCACTGAATCCCATCATAAGAAATAAAGACAAGGAGCTGTTTGATAAGTATAAAGGCGAGCCGTACGTCCTTGCAGGGGATATATACAGCGCACCCGAGCTTTACGGCAGATGCGGATGGAGCTGGTACACGGGGGCGGCAAGCTGGTATTTTACAGCTGTGCTTGAAAAGCTTATAGGCTATAAAGAAACGAAGGACGGCTTCACGGTGAACCCCGCATACTGTAAAGATTTTGAAAAATTCCGCCTTACGGTAAGAAAAAAGGGAACGCTTTACAATATATCCTCTGAAAACTGTGAAGGCAAAATATATCCGTTTGACGGAAAAGAGCATACCGTATAATAAAAAAACACTTATAAAAACGAGTTAATGTTTTTATAAGTGTTTTTATACGCCGTATTTTATCTTTATCCTTTTAAGACGTGCGCCGAGTGACGGATGGAGCAAAACAAGAAATATGACGTTTGATACCGTATAAAGAAGTGTATGCGGTAAAGACGTTACAAGTGCCGCTGTGTAAAGTGAAAGACTGAACGTGCCGTTGTACCAAAGCACCGTCCACACGTCAAGCAGCATAGAATAACCTATCGCTGATATGACAGCGAACAAAACAAGCGCAAGACGGCTTTTTTCAATAACCTTTGAAAAGACCCCCGAGAAAAAACCGATAAGCCCCCAGGCAAACATCTGATGCGGAGTCCACGGACCCTGCCCAAAATAAAAGTTTGAAACGAGAGCGGAAAGCGCGCCGACGAGAAATCCCGAAAAGCTTCCGAGATACATTCCCGAAACGGTCGTTACAGCCGCCACGGGCTTTAAAAAGGGAATAAATCTGCCGACTACCGCAAGGCACGTCATAACGGAGCACAACACGAGCCTGCGTGACGTTATTTTCTTCTTTTCAAAGCTTGCAAAGAAAATAACGAGCGTAAAGACCGTGACAGCGGTTATGACGTACGGATATCCTTTTTCTTTGAAAACGAATATGCCGATGAAAATTGCGGCAGGAAAAAGGACGAAAAGGATGAAAAGCTTCAGAAAAAACAAAACCTTTGATTTACTCACGTCTGTTTTCCTCCATAAGAGCTACCGCATCGTCAAACGTCACGGCGTTTTTGTATATTCCCCTTGTCATAAGGTTTATTTTCGTTGAGTAAAACGTGTTTTCGGTGAAAAATTTGTCAGGATATACGGGCTCCGTAAGCTCACCTGCAAACAAAAGAGAGCATCTGTCGGCACATTCTGCGGCAAATTCAAGGTCGTGGCTGACGATTATAAATGTGATACCTTGCTTTTTAAGCGCTTTTATTGTGTTTGTGATCTCATTTGTCAGCTGCGGGTCGAGTGAGCTTGTCGGTTCATCCAAAAGAATTATCTTTTTTTTGCCCGATACGGCTTTTGCAAGTGCCAAAAGCTGTGCCTGTCCTCCGGATATATCGTACGGGTGCATACTGTATATAGGCGAAAAATCGTACGGAAAATCATCGGGGATAAAACCTGCCTCGTCAAGCTCTTTTTTTACCGTGTCAAACGTAAAAACGCACCGCACGTTCTGCACAAGATACGTAAGCGTTTTGTACAGCGAGCTTCCGTAGTCCTTTGTCTTTTTGCCGAATACTTCAATTTTTCCGCTATAGGGTCTCAGCATGTTTGATATTACCGAAAGCAGCGTTGATTTTCCTGCGGCATTACCGCCTAAAATGAAAAGTATCTCGCCTTCGTAAACGTCAATTGACAGATCGTATAAAATATCACGGCTGTTCTTCGTGTATCTGAAACAGACGTTTTTGAGCTGTATTGCATAATTGCCGCTTCTGTATTCTTTCTTTTCGAGTATGCGCTGTGAAGGTAAAAAGTGCTTTTTTATAAAGTCCCGTCCCTCTTTTAAAGTAAGAGGGGGAGTTGATGGAACGTCAAAATGACCGTAAAGGCGAAGAGACGGCGGAAGGGCGTTTTTAAGCGGTTCATATTTTGAAATTATCTTAAGCTTGTCATCACCCGATGCGTCGCTTATAAGCTTTCCGCCTTCCATTATAAGTATGCGGTCCGCTATCGGCAAAACGGATGATATGTTGTGTTCGGCAATTATGACAGCTGTACCGAGATCGTCCTTGAGCTTTGAAAGAACGGAGATGAATTTTTCCTTTGATACGGGATCAAGACGTGAGGTAGGCTCGTCAAGCACGAGAATATCGGGTGAAGTGATCATCGCACAGGCAAGATTCAGAATTTGCTTTTGTCCGCCGGAAAGCGTTGCACAGTCATCAAACAGAACGCCGTCAAGACCGAAATATGATGACGTTTCCGCTATACGTTTTTTTATGTAGCTTTCGTCATATCCAAGGTTTTCAAGCGCAAAGGCAAGCTCGTGGTATACCTTGTCGGTGACTATCTGTCCTTCGGGGTTTTGTGATACGTAGCCGAGCTTGCAATCGTCTTTTATGATTATTTCGCCGCTTTTGTCACCTACGGGTGCAATTTCCTCAATAAGATGTTTAATAAGCGTTGATTTACCGCTTCCTACCTTTCCGCAAAGCAGGACAAATTCCTCGGGAAAAAGGGAAAAGCTTACCCCGTCAACAGAGGGCTTTTCGCAAAGAGGATATGTGAATTTTAAATTTTTGACAGTAAGTATTTCCATCTCGCACCCTCACATACACTTATTGCAGTAGGCATCAACACCAACAAAAAATAACAAACGTATCCGAAAATATTGAATCCCGAAAAGGGGATATCTGATACGGTCGGATAAAAAACGGTACTTTCCGACGATATAAAAGAAAGCACACCGAATATTAAAAATATGAAAATATAAACGAAGTCGTTTACTGTAAATTTGAAAAGAGAAAAAGATGACCGTCTTTTTTTGCCGTATCCGCGCGCTTCCATGCTGTCGGCAGTTATAATTCCTTCTTCCGTTACACGTGTGATAAGTGCCGAAAAAGCACGTATCTTTACTTTGAGAGCTCCGAAAAGCGTGTCGCAATTATAAAGACCGAGACATTTTACGGCGTTTTCAGCTTCTTTGTAATTTTTTAAAAACAGAGGAAAAAACCGCACGGACATTGATATTATCAAAGCCGTTTTCGGGGATATCCTGCCGAAAACGTATATGATCTTTTCGCTTGTCATTATATGAGAAAACGTAGAAAACCAGACGATCACCGAAATGAGAGTTATTCCCGATACGATACCGTATATGACCGACTCATAAGTTATCGGCGTATCGTTTATAAAAAACAGGACCGACGAACCGTTTTTGTTAAAAAGGGGATTTATAATGACACACACGGCGAAAATTAAGAAAAAATATGCATATTTTTTCGTTACTTTTCCATTTGTGACGATATCGAATAAAACGGCGCCGAAAAGGGAAACGGATGCTGTAACGGGGTTCAGCGAAAACATCGGAATACATACGGAGAATACGTAAAAGCAAAGGACCGTTACGGGATTCAGCATATCAAAGCTTTTCATTTCCGCCGTCCTTTCTGAAAAACTCGTATACCTTTTGCGCCAAAGCCGTATCTATTCCTTTTACGTTCGATATTTCCTCAACTGATGCTTTTTTTAAGTTTTCAAGCGTTTCAAATGCTTCAAGTAAAAGAAGCGCTTTTTTCTCCCCGACTCCTTTGATCGCCGTAAGATATGAGGTCTTGAGCGTTTTTCTCTTTGCACTTTTCATTTTGCCTATCGTGAAGCGGTGAACTTCTTCCTGAAGCTTGTATAAAAATACGAACAGTGCATCCGTTCTTGAAAGGGATATTTCTTCGTATCCGTTTGTAAGCGCTCTCGTTTTGTGGTATTCATCCTTAACCATACCGAAGATGGGAATATCGTAACCAAGCTCTGAAAATAAACGCTTTACCGTGTTTACGTGTGCATCGCCGCCGTCAAGTAAAATAAGATCGGGCAGTTTTTCAAAGCCGGGCGTTTTTTCTTCGTAGTTTTTAAGCCGCCTTTGCAACGCTTCCGTCATAGAGGCGTAATCGTCCTGTACCTCTGTCGATCTTATATTGAACACTCTGTATCCGCTTTTTTTAAGTGAACCGTTTTCGCATACGATCATTCCCGCTGTTATGTTGTTGTCACCGTAGTTTGAAATATCGTATGATTCTATACGCTCCGGGAATACCTGAAGAGCGAGAGCGTTTGCAAGGTCAATAAGAACACGGTCGTTCTTTACAGCTTCCATTTCGTACTGTAAAGCGTGCTGGCGTGCGTTATCGCAAACGAGTCGGCACAGCTCTTTTTTCTTGCCCTTTTGCGGATATACCGTATCGACGGATGAACAGCGCAGGGAAGAAAGACATTCTTTCAAAGAGTCGGAAGGATTTGAAAAAACGTCGGGGGATATTAAAACGGTATGCGGAATATATCCGCGCTTTTTGTATATACGGCAGATGAAGGCTTCTATTTCTTCATCACCGTCTATTGCATAAGAACCTATGTTGAAGTTTTCCGTGTCGGATATTATGCCGCCTCTGACGTAGAAGAAGGATAAAACGCTGACAGGCTCTCCTCTGTATATACCTATTATATCGTAATCGGCATCGGGCTCTGCTATTACTTTCTGATGCTTGTAAAGTGATTCGAGCGCACTTATTCTGTCACGGTATTTTGCCGCCGCTTCAAAAGCAAGGGCATCGGATGCCGCTTCCATCTTTTCAAAAAGCATACGCTTCGCGTTCGATATATCGCCTTTCAGCACAGTCTGTATCCCGTCGATGAGATTTTTATATTCTTCCGATGAGATATTTCCCGAGCAAGGCGCAAGACATCTGCCTATCTGGCTGTTAAGACACGGACGGGATCTGCCTATGTCACGAGGAAAAACTTTTTTACACGTGGGAATACCGTATATGCTTCCGACGGTTTTTATTATCTTCCTTGCCGTCTGTGCGCTTGAGTACGGACCGAAATAAACGCTTGAGTTATTCTTGCGTTTTCTCGTTATCACAAGACGGGGAAAGTCTTCTTTCGTAAGCTCTATATAAGGATAGCTTTTGTCGTCCTTCAGCTTTATGTTGTATTTGGGTTCAAACTGTTTTATTTTACTGTTTTCAAGCGCCAGCGCTTCAATTTCCGTGTCGCATATGATGTAGTCGAAATCGTGTACCGAACGCACCATACGGTCGGTCTTTATTCCGTGGTTCGTCGAGTGAAAATATTGGCTCACCCTGTTTTTTAAAACCTTTGATTTTCCGACGTATATGACGTTTCCGCCTGCATCCTTCATAATGTAAACACCCGGGCGCTTCGGAAGGGAGGCCGCTTTAGCGGATAAATATTCTATTCTTGAATTTTTCATATGACCTCCTTGGGAAAAATAAAAGGCAAAAATCGCAAAAAGGATAAGCTGCAGTAACTGCAGAACCTGTAAAAATTACGATTTTCGCCTATAAGTTCAAACCCCTATCAGTTGTCAGTCTGTAAGACCGCTTTCGATAAGCTCTTCAAGACCGTTGAGTGCTTCAACTTCATCATCGCCGTCAGCGATAAGAGTTATAACGGAGTCCTTTGTGATGCCGAGGGAAAGAACACCGAGTAAGCTCTTCGCGTTTACACGGCGGCCATCCTTCTCAACCCAAATGGAACATTTGTAAGAGTTGGCTTTCTGAATAAAGAATGTTGCAGGACGTGCATGCAGACCTACACAAATACGGATTGTTATATCACGAGATATCATAACTTTCGCTCCTATCAGTTGATACGTTATTGTGTATCAAAATTAAATATCATTTTAAAAGGATTATATCAAATTATTCTGAAAAAATCAATAGTAATTTTGCATTATTTTGAAATTTTTTAGAGTTTTTTGCATTTATTCGTGGAATATAAGGAATAATCTACCATTATTGTACGTCGTTTGCCTTTGAAACGTTCTCGATATTTGTTATTTTTACGGTGCATACGGTGTTCTTTGAGCTTATTTCAAAGGATGAATTTACAAATATCTTTGTGCCTGCACATAAAAATCCGTTATCGGTAAATCTTCCGGCGGAGGAAAAGTATCCTTTGATATCGTATTTTTCGGTAAGAACGGTCTGTTCTGTGATGCCTCTTTCGTTCGTTACGAATTTCTTTGAATTTTCATATGTGTACCCTTCCATAAGAGTACCGAATAGACCGCCGCTTGAAAAACGGAATTTATCGCCTGCCTGTATTGATTTAAGCACGCTTTCGTCGGCTTCTTCTATTTCAAAATAAATTTTTGCATCGTCATTGTACACGGTGCTTGTAACGGCGCTTGACACGGAACCTCTGAATATTATACCGAGCACGCATGCCACAACCAATAATATGATTATCACGTCGTATCTGTTGAATTTGATCTTTTCTTTCATTATTATTCCTCCCCGTCAAAGTATTCAAAACTTACGGCAGTGCATACTCCCTTTGCGGCAGCTGCATTCGTTGTAAAGGGTAAGACGGTGCCGACGGCGATCTTTTCACCGTTTACGGTGAAATTTTTTTCGCTCGACAGCGCGGACGCATCTATTGTAAGTGTTGCCGTATATAATCCGCTGTATTCAACGTTGTCGTTTTTTCCGTTTGCGTCCTTTGTTTTTTCTGTTTTAATTTCACTTGAAACAGAGCTTATCTTTCCTATACATACTCCGTTTTCGCTGTAGATGTCATATCCCTCTTTAAGAGAATTTACGAGGTATTCTTCTGCATTGTCAACAGTCAGTGTGTAACTGACAGAGCCGTTTGTGTCGTCTGATGTGCGGTAGACCGAAAAGCAAACGGCGAATATCAGAAAAAACGATGCTATTACAGCAATATCAAAAATATTGAATCTGTGTTTTTTCATTTCAGATCACTCTCCCTTCCCATGTCGGAAAGTAAAGCATTTTCGCACCTGACGTATTCGCTGATCCCGAATCCGAAGCCGAGGAACATAAACAATATCAGGATACCTACAGGGGTCATAGGCGCTGAGGAGAAAAATCCCAACAGCAGTATTGACATTACCGAAACTGCAGGTGCTGCGGCAAAATATGCGTATTTCGCACTTGCGGTATTTGCTTTGTCGGAATAAACGGAGGATACCGTGGATTTGCAGAATTCAAAGATGATTATCATAAACACGACGAGGCAGGGAATACCGAGCTGTGAGGTAATGCACAGATAAAACGGTGTAAACGTACTTTGTATCTCTTTCAGACCGGTTCCGCAAAGAGGATATGCTGCAACCGATGCAAACGCTTCTTTTGCCGCATAAGAAACGGAGCTTGAATTTGCAAAAGCGTTGAATATCGAAAAGCCCTCAATTTGCGAAATTATTGCCGCAATTGCAGAAACGGGGAGAACGGAAAGCGTTGCAAAAGCGAACGTTTTTTTGCCGTACATAAGCAAAAATACGAAAAGAGTAATGAAAAACGAAAAATATCCGCCGTATGAAACGGTGAAGAAAAGTGTGCATATACTTGCAAAGGCTATAAACCGTGACGTTCTTTTTTCTTTACCGGACACACTTTTCTTTGCCATTGTAAAAAGCAACGGAATGGAAGAAAGAATATATACAGCAAGAACGTCGGGAGTGTCGAACATGGAAGATATACCGTGCTTTGCCGATGAAAGAACGGATAAAACGATACCGTCGCTGTCGTACGACAGTACATGTATCAATGAAATGAACGATACGCCTGTGAGTGAAAATATATTTGCCATAAAAAATCTCTTTATCCATTCATACGAGGATATGAGATTTTTGACAAGGAAGAATGAGCAAATGAAAAGGGTGCAGATAAGTACGTTGTTTATTGTGATGCTTCCGTTTGCACCTTTTGGAATACCTGTTAAAAATATCAGTGCGAAAACTGCTACCCACAGATCCGTATATCCGAATTTTGCGGTGCGCTTGAGCTGTAAGATCTTTAAAACGTACGATACAAGTGTGACTGATAAAATGAGAACCGTATATTTCAGATCCAAAAAAGGAAGTATGAGGCATACTACGATCATTCCGGCTTCCGGTGTGTGAAGTATCCAAAACGAAAGGAAGATAAATAAAAGCAGCAAAGCCATCTTGATCGGAGTTATTATAAACGATATAAGTCCGAACCCCATACCGAGCAGGAGAGCAAGACCCGCAGGGGCAAGCTTTGCATTCACGGGATATATTTCGTGTTTACGTGCCCCGAGAACGTCGAAAATTATAAACCCTGCCATAGCGGACGTGTTTGCATAATGTCCGAATGAACGCTTTTCCTTTAGCAACGGAATGGAAATGAAAACAGATACGGCACAAGCAACGTACGATGCCAAAGTAGGTGCGTTGTCCGAAAAAAAGTATCTGTCGACTATACAGCTCAGAAGTGAGTATATTCCGAATGAAAGAAAAAATACACCGTAGTCTCTGCATCTGCAGGATATGAACGAATCCAAAATTGAATCGCTGTTTCGTATTATTGGTGCTTTTACGAGCGCGGCGGCGATTTTCCTGCGTATTTTAAGTACTTTTTCTTTTGGAAAAACGGAACTTAAAGCCGTCATTAAAAAACTGCTTTTTTGCTTTTCCTCCGACTTTTCGTCAGAAACAAAAAACTTGTGGGTTAGACTGCTTTTGGCTTTTCTTACAAGAAAAGAATACAGTGTGAAAAGCAGATTCAATATAACACCGCAATTACTGCTTTTCTTCTTTTTGGCGTTTTTCATATTTTTGAATGTTCCTTTTTATCTTCAAGCAGGTCGGGACGTACACGCATTGTTTTTTCGTACGCTTCCCGATGCCTGTATTCTGCAATCTTTGCATGATTTCCCGAAATAAGCACGTCGGGAACTTTCACACCGTGATATTCGTAAGGACGAGTGTATTGTGGATATTCGAGAAGACCTGTAGCAAAGCTTTCGTCCTCAAAGCAAACGTTATCGGAAAGGACACCCGGCAAAAGACGGCAGACACAGTCGGTAAGTACACACGCAGGAAGCTCTCCCCCTGTAAGCACGTAGTCTCCGATGGATATTTCCTCGTTTACTATTTCGTCGATTATTCTTTGGTCAACTCCTTCATAATGTCCGCACAGAATAACGAGATTGTCGTACTTTGCAAGCTGTTTTACCTTCTCGTGATTTAATGTTTTGCCGCCGGGTGACATATACACAACGTAACGGTTTTCGTTTTCTTTTCCCTCTGTGATCGCCGAAAAGCAATTGTATATAGGCGGAGCCGCCATAAGCATACCCATTCCTCCGCCATAGGGAGTGTCGTCTACTCTTCTGTGCTTGTCTTCGGAATAGTCGCGGATGTTGTGAAAGTTTATTTCAACAGCTCCCGAAGCACGCGCACGTCCGATGATGCTTTCAGAAAGAAAAGCGTCAAGCGCCTCGGGGAAAAGTGTCATTATATCTATTCTCATAAATTTTCCTTAGTCTATAAGTCCGGGAATGAGCTTTATATACATTCCATCGTTTATATCGACCTTTTTTATAAATTCATCGACGTCGGGGATCATAAATTCACCGTTTTCCGTTTTCACGGTGTAAACGAATGAAGCAGGCTTTTCAAGTATGTCACATATGACGCCTATCTTTTCGTTCGTTTCAACGTCGAATACCGGAAGCCCCATAAGATCGCAAATGTAGTATCTTCCCTCGGGAAGCGTAAGATCGTCTCTTTTAGCAAAAACAGACTTTCCCTTAAGCTTTGCACATTGCTCGGGATTTGTAAAACCGTCAAATTTTACGACGGCTATTTTGTCGGCGCGTCTCGAAGATGTAATTTTAAGAGGCTCACCGCTTTCGGTGTAAAGTGTTTTCAAAGATAAAAATTCTTCAATGTCGTCACACCAGACTTCCACCTTCACCTCTCCGTGTATTCCGTGGGTGTTGTTTACACGCCCGATCTCAATATATTCCGATAACTTTCTCATATCAAACGCCTTTCAATAAATTATACAAAACCATTATAACATATTTAAAAGCATATTTCAACAGTAAATAATGAATAATATTCTTGCTGAATAGCTCACTCGCTGTATGTAGTGTGAGTGAACTAACAGTTAATTAAAATCCATACAAAGTTTAAAAGGTAAACACAAAAAACTTCTCCCGTTAAAGCGGAAGAAGTTTATACTGTGATATATACTCTTCTGATATTATCAGTTAAGCCAAAGATCTTTCGGAAATACATTGATCAAATGATTTTGCATATTTGACAGATCCGGTAATTTGCACGGAGATATGGATAGTGCCTCATCTATGCTTTTTGCAATGGGAAAATCGAATCTTTCGGTTGAATAATAGTAATCTTCATATTTGAACAGTGAATTGTTTAGTCCTTTCGGTAAATAAAGAATAGCGGGTACTCCGTATGCCTCAGAAAGGATTATGCCGTGCAAAGAACTGCTTACGACAAGTTTTGATTTTAAGATCGTATCTATGAAATTTTTATAATCGTTTGTCAATATATTTAAACTGTTTTCGCATGAGGTGTCATCGCTAAAATGATTTATGAGAATGTAGTTTTTGGATTTTTGACTTGGTTTGCCCGGATATATCAATGGCATCAAAACAGCAGGATCTCCGTATGATTCCGGGCACTTATAGCCTAAATCTATGAGATGGTTACGTGTGTTCGGTCCGCGCACTGCTCTGATATCCAATTTTCTTAAATATTTCATTAAGGGGGCGGTTCTATGAGTAAGAGGATCCAAAAAGCCGCTTCCCCAAACGGTGGCGTTTTGCCTACCGGCTTGCAAAATTGAACCTATGGCATATAGATGTTTTGTTTCGGTTGTAATATTGTCATCAACCTTATAGTAGTCTTTCATATAATCAACTACCACTGAAGATAAATAATCACCTATGTTTTCACACGTTTTGCTAAAACGCCAATAATGAAGGTTTACTTTGTTGTCCGCAATTCCGAATCTTTTATCTCTTAAAATACAAGAATTTCTTGTTTTGTAAAGATCCAAAATTTCTTTATTGAATTCTAAAAAATTCTTTATTTTTTCCACTGCGACACCTAACCTCTCTGTTTTTTTGCGTGTTGCCTACATTATATCATAAAATAAACCGCTTTTCAATATTATTTTCCGTAAAAATGGTGTATAGCTGTTGATTATCATTACGTTATTTTATATTTTGTACGGTGTAAAGATTAATGTTTGCAGTGGATGCTCCTGTTGGTATATTATAAAACACAGGGTTTATTCTTTCTGTTTTTTAGCAAGGATGCGCAGTGATGAAAGGGCGGAGGATATTCCGCCGAGTTCGTCTATAAGACCGTATTCGACAGCCGTTTTTCCCGTTATTATCGTGCCTATGTCGGCGGCTATATCGTTTGTGGAGTACATCATTTGTTCGAGTTTTTCGCGTTCTATGCTTGAGTTGAGACAAATAAAATCGTTTACCCTTTCCTGCATACGCTTAAAATATTCAAAGCTTTGTTCGACTCCTATAACAAGCCCGTTCATTCTGACAGGATGGAGAGTCATAGTGGCAGAGGGGACGATAAACGATCTTTTTGCACTTACCGCGAGCGGTATTCCTATGGAATGACCGCCGCCGAGAACGAGCGAAACGGTCGGCTTCTTCATCGTCGCAACAAGCTCTGCTATTGCAAGACCTGCCTCGACGTCTCCGCCGACGGTGTTCAAAACGAGTAAAAGACCGTCTATTTTGTCGTTTTCTTCGCACGCTGTTATTCTCGGAATGAGATGCTCGTATTTTGTTGCTTTTTGCCCTTGCGGTAATGAATAATGTCCTTCGACTTGTCCGATGACCGTTATACAGTCGATCACAAAGTTATCGTCACCGATATATGCCATTCCGTCGTTTACACCGGACGGTGTTTCGTTTTTCATTTCTTCCGACATAAGTACCTCCTGAACTTTATAGGAGGATTATCGGACGGAAATGCAAATTCTATTCGTCAAATTTTTTTAAATCAATGATTGCCGTGTTGTTGAAAAGCTTGACGTTTACCCTGCTTTGATAGCTGTCATATTCTTTTGGGAAAAACAGCTTTTCCTTTATTTTGTACGGAACAAGGGCGAGGTCTGTGTTCTCAACGGGAACGAGAGATATTTCCGTTATATCCGAAAAAGTGCCGTACATAAACACTGAAAAGTGTTCGTCCGTCGGAATATCGAACGTTCTTCCCGAGGAATACATCATATCTTTTATTTTTACGGTGCATCCTCTCGGAAGTCCGAGGTAGTATACAGGACTTACTTTTATGTTGTGCTCGGGTGCGGAAAGACCGTCTTCATAGTTGTAATATGAATACGGCACGTCGGCTTTTTCGGCGCTCACACCGACGTGTTCGGAATAAAGATCGCCCTTTGGAATAATAAGTCTGTTTATTCCGTAATTTGAAACGATATTGCCTATAAGCCGTGAATGATTTTCACTGCATCTCGTTATTATTAAGGTGTCGAGTTTTGTTATGCCGCGCTTGTTCAGCTCATCAAACAGTCTGTTGTAAGAGGAAAGAGAACCGTTTGTGACGTCGATTGCTACAGCACGGTTTCCTTCGATATGGCATATCACGTCATCTGCTTTGCATACGTATATAAGTTCTTCGTTGTTTCGTGCGGATATGTGATAAGCACTCATACATATGAGATAAACGGCGGCAAAAATACCGCAAGCCGATGCGAATACACGCTTTTTTCTTATCCCGGCAATAAGAAGCAAAAACAAACATATAAGAGAACCTGCGATAACGTACCGAGAAAAAACATATTCAAGCGATATTTCAAAATTTATATGTCGGGATGCAAAGTCGGCAATGCTGATGGATATCTCTGCTGCAGAATCACATACCTGACCTGCCAAAGATGCAAGAGCGGGTATTTTTGAAAGAAAGAATATAAACGGGGTAAAATAGAGTATCACCAAAACAAACGGTGAGATCAAAAGTGTCATAAGAGGGCTTAAAGCTGAGGTCTTCCCAAAATAGTATGCGGTTAAGGGTATTATAGGAAAAATTGCCGAAAGAGATATTATAACGGAATCCGAAACGTATAAAATACTTTTTGGTACGCTTTTGCTTTTTAAGCGAATGAATTTGTGTATCTTGTTGTTTGCGGGTACGCCGAAAATAATAATGCCTGCAGTGGAGGCAACGGAAAGTTGAAGAGATATATCAAAAACAGCGTACGGCTGAAAAAGACAGATAAGGTAAAGTGCGATGAAAAGGGAAGTCAGCGAGTCGCTTCGCTTTAGCAAAACGGTTGCCGCATTGAGCAAAACGAACATTATGGCGGCACGTATAGCCGAATAAATGCATCCCGTTACGAGTGTGTAAAAAATTGCGGCAGGAATCAAAAGAAAGGAACGCAGAGACTTGCTCGGAATAAACTTTTTGAAGAAGAAAGACAGCACTGCCAATGCGGCGATAACGTGCATACCGCTTACGGCGATGATATGGGATATACCCAAATGGGAAAAATCCGACATTATCGACGCCGGAATATCTTCTTTGTTACCTAAAAAGATACCTGAAATAAATCCCGGGTTGTCTTCGCAGTATTCGTATATACAGGAACGTACCATTCTGTTGATATTGTGAAAACGTGCAAATACGGTGTCAGCACGCTCTGTTGTCAAATGAACATAGTCTGTGTTTACTGTCAGTAAAATATTGTTTCCGATGTAATAGGTATTTCTTAAAGGCGAACGTGTATCTGTTCTGCTGATGCTTCCTCTGCAGGTGAATATTTCATAATCTTTTGGAGTGTATGCACCGTTTAAAGTACAGAAGAATGACACCTCGTCACCGTCAATTTTTGTGATCTTTACTTTGTTTGATGTATCGGGAACGGCGTAAGCGGTTATAAAAGCATCGTCTTTTATGTATTTTTCACAGGTGCGAGGGTTTATGTCACAAAAGAATATTGATTCTATACCGAAGATAAAACACATAATGCAAGCAAGAGTGTATATGTAGTTTGTATAAATTCCGAATTTTAACGGTCTTTTTTTGCTTGTTCCGAAAAATATGGCGGATATAAAAGACAGCAGAGTAAGAAGAAAGCGCAAGCGAAAGGAGGTTGATAAAAAGCATAAAATTAAAAACGAAACGGAAATAACGGTGCAAAAAACAAAAGGCCGACCTTTAAAAGCACCGGCGTTATTTATTGCATTGTCCTTTATACGATTTAAAATCTTTTTCATATTCGTCTCCAACTTGGTTTAGTTTATTATAAACCTATAGAGCTGATATGTCAATACAAACCGATAAATTATTTTCACCTTTTATCTTGACAAAACAGTTATTCTGTGTTATTATTTTAAAGCTGATAGTTGTTTCTTTGGTGAAGGGCAAGGCTGTCACGCCGTAGCTGATGCTACGAATTACAATTAAATATGCGGGTGTGGCGGAATTGGCAGCTTCGAGGACGAGCGCACCCGGTGGGTGATGAAGCGAGTCCGAGAAGGCGCACAAGCAAGGAGGATTTCGAGCGGCAGTGAGAAAGACGACTATGCTTGAAGCTGTCACGCGATAGCGGATGCCACGAATTACAATTAAATATGCGGGTGTGGCGGAATTGGCAGACGCGTAAGATTCAGGTTCTTATGTTCGCAAGGATGTGCAGGTTCAAGTCCTGTTACCCGCACCAACAAAAAACGCACTTTTGTCTAACGACAAAGGTGCGTTTTTTGAATGAAGCGCGCCTGCGGCGCATGAAGACGCTTTGCTAATGAAGCAGCCTTCGGCTATGAAGCGTGGCTTCGCCACATGAGGATGCGCGCTTCGCTTCATATTGCCAGCGGCAATGCTTCATTGACAAGCGGAGATAAATATGATATACTTATACCAAAAGAGGTGATGTTATGAGAAACGATAAATTATCTGTCCAATCCATGGATTTTGCAGTATCTATTATTAATCTTGTAAAAGTCCTCAAAGAGAAAAGAGAATCCATAATATCAAACCAGATCGGCAGAAGCGGAACCTCTATTGGCGCAAATATCCGTGAGGCTCAATACGCTCACGGTAAAGCAGATTTTATTGCCAAGCTTCAAATTGCACTCAATGAAGCAAACGAAACGGGATATTGGTTGGAGCTTTTGTATAAGACAAACTACATTGAAGAAAGTGAATATAAAGCACTTGATTCCGCTTGCACGAGTATTCGAGTAATGCTTATTTCTTCTATCAATACAGCAAAGGAGAGACAATAATGTTTGTTTATTGCTTGTACATTAGCGGTTCTATGGCAGGGGATGAAATACACAATGCAAACGATGACTGTGCAATCTGTAAAGCATGGTCGAAAAAGCAGGCAATAAAGAAATTTAAGAGGATGTATTGTGATTTTGAAGAATCCGATGTTTTTCGTGCGAAATACAACAAACATGGAATCGCGGTGTTAACCGATTATTGATTTACGCACCTTTTTTGCGTTTTTACCTACACTTACGCACCGTTTGTGCGTTTCTTCGCAGAAAAAGCGGCGTGTCGGAACACGTCGCTCTTTCAACTGAATCCACAAAACGGCAAAATGTCTTTTTGGTATGACAAATACGGATTCGGTTTCACGTTGTTATATAACCATTGTTTAAGGATAAAATCGTATGAGTATTGATTACTACATTTACTTAAAAGATGCAGAAAATTTTTCTGCAGAAGATTTTGAAGAATATTGCAACTCTCTCGGATTATGCGTTGTGCTTCATCCGTCGTTTGATCTTTTGAAAAATACGGGTTTTATACAAATAAAGTTTACGGATATGCGTTTTGCGGAAAATGAGGAAGACGGAGCTTTTTTGTCGGGCTTTGAACTTTTTTCATCTGAATACCGCCATATTCCGCAACCCGAGAAAAAGAAGGGCGGTCTTATCGGCAGATTATTTAAAAAAGGATCTGACGAGAAATCACCGTTTGATAAAGCGATCAAAGATTCAACGCTAGTGCTTGAGATCAGCTGCAGAAGTGAAGACTCTTTTGAGGTGTTGCTTGCACACGTCTTCGGCGCGTATTTTGTAAAGGATCTTTGCGGAGTGTTTGACGATCCGCAAACAGGTCAATTTTACGACGACAACAAGCACCTCGAAGATGTAATTACGGAAATACTTACAGAGCTTCAAGAAGAAAAAAACAAAGGTGAACTGCTCACACATAAATTCGTAAAGTGGGGATAAAATCACCGTCATAATGATATTATAACAAAAATCCTTCGATATGTTTTTTGCATATTCGAAGGATTTTGTTTTATCATATTAAAGAGGTTTTGTGAAGCTTTTCACTGTTGACGACACTGCAGGAGTCTTTTACGAGTAACGTGAGTTCTTTCGGATATTTTTCTATTTTTACCGATGTGCAAAGCTCTCCGCATACTATGCCGTCACAGTAAATGAACGCTTTGTTTTGAGCGTTTTCGGATACCGTGATCTCAAGAGAGTATGTATCTGGCACGACGAGCGTTCTTGCATCGGACAAATGCGGACATATGGGAGTTACGGCAAAGCATTTGCTGTCGGGGGAAAGTATCGGTCCGCCTGCGGAAAAGTTATACGAAGTCGATCCCGTTGGAGTTGAGATAATAACTCCGTCACCTCTGAAAGACATAAGCTTTTTGCCTTCACAAAATACATCCGTTTTTATTACCGAGCCGTAATTGTCTTTAGCTATTACGATATCGTTCAATGCCTTGAATGTGTCTTTACCGTCCGAAAAGGACACGGCGCTTCTTGATGAGCGGCAAAGTGATAAAATATCATTTTCGGTTATCGACTGTATTTCACCAAGCTCATAAGCGCAGAGATACCCGAGCCTTCCTCCGTTTATACCCATAAGGGGTTTGTCAAATTCAAAAGCCGTCTTTGAAGCAGAAAGAACCGTTCCGTCACCGCCGACGGACACGACGATATCACAGTCGGCAGGTGAGCTTACGTTATATTCTTTTTTGAAAAGAGTCAGACTGTCTTCTTTTGAAAAATAACATTCAAAGCCGTTATCTGTAAGCGAAGTTATACATTTCAAAGACGAGACGATATATCTTTCCTTCGATAAATTCGGATATATAAAAAGCTTCATACGTTTCCTCATTTCTTTTCTTGCATACTCTTTAAATAATTATCTATGGAAGCTGCTGCTATCTTTCCTGCGCCCATTGCGGAAATGACCGTTGCGGCACCCGTAACCGCATCTCCGCCTGCATATACGCCTTCTCTTGAAGTAAGACCGTCCTCTGTTACAATGATACCGCCCCTTGAATTTACCGAAAGGTTTTCGGTAGTATTTTTAATAAGCGGGTTTGGGGACGTGCCTACGGCGATTATTACAGTGTCGGTATTCAGTGTAAACTCCGAGCCTTTTATCGGTGTCGGACGGCGTCTTCCTTTTTCATCGGGTTCGCCGAGTTCGGTTTTTATACAGCTTACCGCTTTTACAGAGCCGTTTTTTCGGTCTTTGGGATCATCCTTGTTTTCGTACGGAATAAATTCCAAAGGATTTGTAAGAAGGTGAAATTCAACCCCTTCGTCAATTGCGTGTTCGACTTCTTCTCGTCTTGCCGGAAGCTCTTCCATGGAACGTCTGTAAACGATGCGTACTTTGTCAGCTCCGAGCCTCAATGCCGTTCTTGCACAGTCCATAGCCACGTTTCCGCCGCCTATGACTGTCACATATCCGCCTTTCATTACAGGCGTTTCGGATGACGGAAGATACGCCTTCATCAGGTTGGTTCTCGTTAAAAATTCATTTGCCGAGTATACCCCTTTGAGGCTTTCGCCCGGAATGTTCATAAAATTCGGAAGTCCTGCGCCGGAACCGATAAATACAGCCGAAAAACCCATTTCAAACAGCTCATCTACCGTAAGCGTTTTTCCGATTATTACATTCGTTTCTATTTTAACGCCGAGCTTTTTCAGCGTTTCTATCTCGTTTTCAACTATTGACTTCGGTAAGCGGAATTCGGGAATACCGTATACAAGAACGCCGCCGGGTGTGTGAAGTGCTTCGTATACCGTCACGTCGTAACCGAGCTTGACAAGATCCCCTGCACACGAAAGACCCGCGGGTCCAGATCCGATAACGGCGGTCTTTATCCCGTTTGACGGTGCTTTTTTCGGAAGCTCCGTGCTGTTCTTTATATGCTCATCGGCAACGAATCGCTCAAGTCTGCCTATTGCAACAGGCTCGAATTTTTTACCGAGCGTGCAGACCTTTTCGCATTGATGCTCCTGCGGACAAACTCTTCCGCATACGGCGGGCAGAGAAGAAGACTCGGCAATACAGCGGTAAGCTCCCTCAAGGTCGTTTTGCTTGATACAGTTTATAAAATTCGGAATATCGACGTTGACCGGACACCCGGAAACGCAGGGCTTGTTTTTGCAGTTAAGGCATCGGGACGCCTCTTTTAAAGCAAGCTCATACGTGTATCCCAAAGCAACCTCGTCAAAATTGTGCACACGTTCTTCGGGTGATTGGGTGGGCATTTCGTTCTTTTTCGGATCTATTGGCATAATAAACCTCAGCTTTCCCTGAAAAGATTGCACGTCTTTTCGTATGCGTGACGTTCAAAATCGGAGTACATATTTCCTCTTGATACAGCCTCGTCGAAATCTATTTCGTATCCGTTGAAATCGGGACCGTCAACGCAGGCGAATTTTGTTATTTTTTCACCGTTTCTGTTAAGCGTAAGACGGCATCCGCCGCACATTCCTGTGCCGTCTATCATTATAGGATTCATGGATACCGTTACGGGAACTCCGAAGGGTTCTGCTGTTTTGACGACGTATTTCATCATAACGAGAGGTCCTATTGCAAAGATCATGTCGAAACGCTCGCCCTTTTCAAGAAGCTCTTTCAAAGGTATGGTAACGTTTCCTTTTTCTCCGTACGAACCGTCGTCGGTCATAACAGTAAGACGACCGCAGTATTTTGAAAAATCATCTTCCAAAATCACAAGATCTTTGCTTCTGAAGCCTATTATACCTTCAACTTCAGCTCCCTTTTCATGAAGCGCCTCGGCAATAGGCAGAGCAATAGCGCATCCGACACCGCCGCCTATTATGCAGGCTTTTTTTATGCCTTCGATGTGCGTAGGACATCCCAAAGGTCCTGCAAAGTCACTGATGTATTCGTTTTCGCTTTTTTCTGCAAGCTGTTTTGTTGTTGCACCGACAGCACTGAAAATTATTCTGACGCTTCCTTCGAGAGCATCTGTTTTTGCTACGGTCAGAGGAATACGCTCACCGATATCGGAAACTCTCAAAATAATAAATTGCCCCGGCTTTGCTTTTTTCGCAACAAGCGGTGCGAGAATATCCATTTGTGTAACGGTATCATTTAGTTTTTTCTTTCTGAGTATCTTGTACATACGTTCTCCGAATCAGTTGAGTGTAAGTGTATTTGTTCATGCGGACGCCTGTGGTATGCTTCGGCAAATGGGGCATGCTTTCGGGCGCACTGAACTGCCGAGGCAGTTCAAAAATTGCACGGCAATTTTTATAAAAGCTCCAAAGAGCTTTGTGCGCCCTGCAAACGAACATCAAATGCCGAAGCTTGATGCGAAGCGGTTTAAAAATCGACAGGCGTACCGTAATAACAGCACGAAAGGAGTTTTTCTGCCTGCTCCTTCGTTATTTTTCTGGGGTTTGACAGAGTACACGGATCGTTTAATACTTCGTTTGCTATTGCGGGCAAACGTTTTAAAAATGTGTCCTCGGGTATGAATCCGCCTTTTTGTATACTACCGTTTTCACCGCAGTTTTTTATGCAGTCGGGAATACCGAGCGAGCGGTTCATATTTTCAATATATCCTATGAGACGTTGGACTTTTTCACATTCGGAATCTCCGCCGAGACAAAGACAGTCCGATATTTCGCAGTATCTTTTCTTTGCCCGCTCATCCTTTGAGTTGAATTCTATGACTTTAGGCAGATATATTGCGTTTGCACAGCCGTGTATTATGTGCGAACCGCAGTCGGCAAATGCCGCACCTGTTTTGTGAGCCATTGAGTGAACTATTCCGAGCAGGGCGTTCGTAAATGCCATGCCTGCAAGACACTGAGCGTAGTGCATATTTTCACGCTTTTTCATATCTTTTTTATATGATCCGATAAGATCTTCTGCGGCAATTTTTATGGCACTGAGTGCAAGCGGATCTGTAAAATGATTTGCATTTGTCGAAACGTAAGCTTCTATAGCGTGCGTCATTGCATCCATCCCCGTGTGCGCTGTCAGCTTTTCGGGCATAGTTTCGGCAAGCGACGGATCGACAATGGCGACGTCGGGCGTTATTTCATAATCGGCTATCGGATATTTTATACCTTTTTTATAATCCGTTATTACTGCAAAGGCTGTAACTTCGGTAGCGGAACCCGAGGTCGATGAAACGGCACAGAATCTCGCTTTTTTTCGCAATTCAGGCAGCTCAAACACACGGCACATATCTTCAAAACGTATATCGGGATATTCGTATTTTATCCACATTGCCTTTGCGGCGTCTATCGGTGAGCCGCCGCCTATTGCAACGATCCAGTCGGGTGAAAATGCAAGCATTTCCTCTGCTCCTTTCAGAACGGTATCGACGGACGGATCAGGCTCTATTCCGTCAAAAACCTTAACGGTCATCCCGGCATTTTGCAAATACCCGATCGCCTTGTCTAAAAATCCGAATTTCTTCATTGATGAGCCGCCCGTGCAGACCATAGCCTTTTTGCCGTCAAGCTTTTCGAGTGCTTTCATTGAATCTTTGCCGAAATAAATATCTCTCGGCACAGTAAAACGTGTCATATCATATCCTCCTGTATTTTATCTGCAAAAGGATTATATCCACAACACGGTTTTTAATACACCGGATCTTATTTAAGCGAATATTCCATATACGGCTTTGAATCAAGATCTTTGAAAACAAAGGTCTTGCCGTCGAACAGTATATAGCTGTGCGGACTTTCTTCCTTCGGTATCGAAACGGAACCGGGGTTTATATACGTGTGCGTTTCGTATTCTTTTACGCACGGCACGTGTGTGTGTCCGTGAAGAAGAATGTCGCCCGCTTTAAGCGGCGGAAGCTTATCGCTGTTGTAATTGTGCCCGTGCGTTGCGTAAATTATAGCACTTTCTGTCGGAATAACCGCATAGTCAGCCAAAATAGGGAACGAAAGCACCATCTGATCGACTTCCGTGTCGCAGTTTCCTCTGACACATAATATCTCGTTTTTGTATTCGTTCAAAAGGGTAATAACTTCCTTAGGCGCATAGCCTTCGGGCAGATCGTTTCTCGGACCGTGATAAAGGATATCGCCCAAAAGCAAAAGACGGTCGGCGTTTTCTCTTTTATAAGCCTCGATAAGAGCTTTGCAATAAGTATATGAGCCGTGGATGTCAGAAGCGATTAAAAATTTCATATTCATACCTCCAAAAGACCGTTTTCTTTTATGTATTCGAGAAGACCCAGGCAGCCGCGGTCTATATCCTCGTACGCTTTGTCAAAACGTCTTGTGTACCAAGGATCGCTGACTTCACCGCCTTCGGGGGTAAAGTCCATAAGCTTGTGTATCTTGCCGTCGGGATCGCCGTTTAATATACGCATCATTGCACGTATGTTCATATCGTCCATTCCGACAAACATATCGTACTGTTCATAGTCTGATGATCTGAGCTTCACGGCGCATTTCCCGGTGCAGTCTATTCCGTGACGCTTCATTTCCTCTTTTGAAGGGGGGTACACGGGATTGCCAAGCTCCTCGGAGGACGTTGCCGAGGAAGATACGTATATCTTATCATCAAGCTTCTTTTCTTTTACAAGAGCTTTAAAAACAAATTCCGCTGTGGGTGAACGGCATATATTACCGTAGCAAACAAACATTACTTTCAACATAATATCACTCACTTTTTATTTGATAGTTTCTTGATTATACATTATATTATGCAAAAAATCAATAGCAAAGAGAGAAAAGCGGAAATATTTTTTAATTACCTATTGACAAATTATTCCGAATATGATATAATACGCAGGAATTGAGAACGGAGGTGCTGGACAACAGCACCTCTGAACTTTTTATAAAGACTGCGACTGCAGTCTGAACATTTGAAAGGAAGCCTATGAAAAGCAAAAAAAGCGTTATTCAAACGGTTACGGAATTTGCAACGCCTCTGGCAGAGGAGCTCGGTTATATCATCTGGGATATAGAATACGTCAAAGAAGGCGGAAAGATGATACTGCGCTTCACCATCGACAAGGAAGGCGGCGTGGGAATAGAGGACTGCGAAAAATTCCACAGAGCAGTTGATCTTCTCATCGAAGAAGCAGACCCGATAGAGGATACGTATACACTTGAAGTATCATCCCCCGGCATAGAAAGAGAGCTTAAATATAATTGGCACTTCGACGTTTGCATAGGGCAGACGGTGCAGATAAAGCTCTACAAACCGCTTGAAGGACAAAAAACGTTCGTCGGAACGCTTGTAAGATACGGCGATACGGCAGTCATCGACTGTGCGGGAAAGACGATAGAGATACCTGCAGTTGAAATAGCAAAAGCAAACATTTACTTTGATTTTACCAACATATAAAATTATTCAGGAGGAAAACGGAAAAAAATGGCGAAGGCAAAAGAGAATGCGGCGCTGTTCGATGCGCTCGACGATCTTCAGAAGGAAAGAGGAATACCGAAGGATTATATGCTTGAAAGACTGTCTGCGGCACTTGTAAGCGCATACAAAAAAGCATATTCAAACAGTACAAACGTAAAGGTCGTGCTCGATCCGCAGACGAAAGAGTGCCGTCTTTACAGAGTTCTTGACGTAGTTGAAGAGGTTACGGATGAAAATACGGAAATTTCTCTTGAAGATGCCAAGAAGCTCAGCAAAAGACATAAGCTCGGCACGGTAGTTGAAATAGAGATAAAAACAAAGGAATTCAGCAGAACGAGTGCCCAGATAGCAAAGCAGGTCATCATTCAGGGTATAAGAGAAGCCGAAAGAGGTATGCTCATAAAGGAATACGAGAACAAAAAAGAAGAGATCATGACGGCGACAGTCGTAGCAACGGATCTTTCTTCCGGTTCCGTTATCGTAAACACGGGCACGAGCGAAGTATCTCTTATCAAAAACGAACAGATCCCCGGTGAAAGCTTTAAGGTAGGAGATCACGTAAAGGTCTTCGTAACGGAAGTAAATCACGATCCCAAGCCCGAAGAGGGAGCTGAGGAAAAGAAGCCTGCAAGAGGCAGAATAGTAACGATATCCCGTGTTCACCCCGGTCTTGTAAAGCGTTTGTTTGAGCTTGAAGTCCCGGAAATTGCCGACGGTACGGTAATTATCAAGAACATAAGCCGTGAGGCAGGTTCGAGAACAAAGATGGCTGTATATTCACGTGACGAAAACGTAGATCCCATCGGTGCTTGTATCGGTAACAAGGGTACGAGAATATCCGGTATCGTCGATGAGCTTAAGGGCGAAAAGATCGATATAATCAAGTACAGCGAAACTCCCGAAGAATATATATCCGCCGCTTTGTCCCCGGCAACCGTAAAGGGAATATACATCGACGAAGAAAAAACGGCAAGAGTTACCGTAGCACATGATCAGCTCTCACTTGCAATAGGCAAGGAAGGACAGAACGCACGCCTTGCGGCAAGACTTACGGGCTATAAGATAGACATAAAAGCCGAATAAGATGAAAGCACCTAAGAAAATACCGCAAAGAAAATGTATGGGCTGTATGGAAAGCCGTAACAAAAATGAGCTTATAAGAGTGGTAAGATCACCGGACGGGGAGATATCACTCGATCTGACGGGTAAAAAGTCAGGCAGAGGAGCTTATATATGCCACGACGTTTCCTGCTTGAAAAAAGCAAAAAAAGCTCACAGAATAGAAAGATCGCTCGATTGCACGATCTCCGAGGAGATATACACGGCACTCGAATCACAGCTTGAAGAAAGTAATTCTTCAGAGGGCGAAAAGTGAAAAACGAAAATAATTCAAACGACATCAAAAAGCTTACCGCATACGTCGGCTTTGCCAAAAAATCAGGACGTATAACGATAGGATGTAACCTCACAACGGACAGTATAAGATCGGGCGGAAGAAGATCTCCGCTTGTTGCCGTGTGTGCATCCGATGCGTCAAAAAATACAAAGAGCCGTATTGAAAACTGCTGTAAGTATTACGAAGTACCGCTGGTTAAGGTGTCGGTCGATTCGCTGACACTCGGCAAAATGGCGGGTAAGGATACCGACGTGGCTGTTGTCGGAATATCGGACGGACAGCTTGCTTCGGCAATCTTAAAATATTTTAATCAAGAATAACATTTAACCGTAATGAAAGGAAAAAACGACGGTCCGTAACGTCGTTTTTAAAGGTCATTGTATGATAGCAAATCAGAAATACAGAATCAGTGCACTTGCCAAAGACCTGAATATGAAAAGCACAGATATTATCAATCTGCTTAAAGCAAACGGGTTTGAAGGCAGGACACATATGACGGTGCTCGAACCCGATGAGTTTTCCGTCATAATGGAACTTCTCACAAAAGAAAATCAAGTGAGCAACCTTTCTGCATATCTTGCAGGAAATGCTGACGTTGCCGAGGCGGACCGCCCTGTTAAAAAAGCTAAAAAGCAGGAAAAGAAGCCCGAAGAAAAGAAGGCAGAGCCTAAAAAGGCAGAGCCGAAAAAAGAAGAGATCAAAAAAGAAGAACCCAAGAAAGCAGAGCCTAAGAAGGAAGCTCCCAAAAAGGAAGAACCCAAAAAGGAGGAATCCAAGAAGGAAGAACCGGCAAAGGCACCCGTGAAGGAAGAAAAACCGAAGACGGCGGAAGTTAAAAAAGAAGAAAGACCCGCACCTAAAAAAGAAGAACCCAAAAAAGAAGAGGTCAAAAAAGAAAACAGACCCGCACACAGCGAGCAGAAGAAGCCTGCATACGATAAACAGCGTATGTCACAGCTTGATAAATTCCAGAACAGACCCGCACAGCAGCAAGCCAATAAGCCCGCAGACAAGAAAAAGCCCGCACAGCCCCAGCAGGACAACAGAAGCGGAGTTATCCGTTCCTCGGGTACGGGTGAGGCATCTTCAAACTCAAGCGTTAAGACGGGCACGAGAGTAATTGATACAAGAACGGTTTCCGTCGATCTTGATAAATACGATGAAAGACTTGAGAATTTTGTTTCCGATACGAAGGGCGGATATAATTCCGATTCGCATAATCAGAAGCAGAAGTTCAAGAAGAACAAGCAGAACGACAAGAGCTCCAAGAACCGCGATAAAGAAAAATTCGCAATGGAAAAATTGAAGAGAGAACAGTTTGAAAAGGCTAAAAAACAGCCGCTTCATATAACTGTTCCCGATGAAATAGTAGTATCGGATCTTGCTCAAAGACTTAAAGCGACGGCATCCGAAGTCATAAAAAGACTTATCGGTATGGGCGCAATGGTGACGGTAAATGACGTTATCGACTTTGATACGGCATACCTCGTTGCGGAAGAAATGGGCGCTGTCGTTACGAAGGAAGTTGTCGTTACGATAGAAGAAAGACTGTTTACCGACAGCGAGGACAAAGAAGAGGATCTCATCGAAAGACCTCCCGTTGTCTGCGTAATGGGTCACGTTGACCACGGTAAAACGTCACTTCTCGATAAGATAAGAAATACACACGTTACAAGCGGAGAGGCAGGCGGTATCACACAGCATATCGGTGCTTACAGAGTAAATATCGGCGGTAAGGATATCACTTTCCTTGATACTCCCGGACACGAAGCGTTCACGGCAATGAGAGCAAGAGGTGCAAAGTCCACGGATATAGCTATTCTTGTTGTTGCCGCAGACGACGGTATAATGCCGCAGACGATAGAAGCTATCAACCACGCAAAGGCGGCTGATATCTCCGTTATCGTTGCGATAAACAAAATGGATAAACAGCACGCTAACCCCGATGCGGTTAAGCAGGAGCTTACAAAATACGACCTTATGCCCGAAGAATGGGGCGGTGATACGATAGTCGTTCCCGTTTCCGCACTCACGGGACAGGGAATCGACAACTTGCTTGAAATGGTCCTTCTCGTTGCTGAAATGAAGGAGCTTAAAGCAAACCCGAACCGCCACGCAAAGGGCGTAATAATAGAATCGAAGCTCGATAAAGGTAAGGGACCCGTTGCAACGGTGCTCGTACAGAACGGTACGCTTCACAGCGGTGACGTCGTTATCGCAGGTACTTGCGTCGGTAGAGTCCGTGCTATGACGGATTCGCTCGGCAGACTTGTAAACGTGGCAGGTCCGTCCGTTCCTGTTGAAATAACGGGACTTTCGGCTGTTCCTACGGCAGGTGACGAATTCAATGCCGTTGAAGATGAAAGAATGGCAAGAGAACTTGCAGAACAGCGTAAAGAAAAGGAAAAAGAACAGGAATTCAAGGCTAAATCCCGTGGCTCGCTTGAAGAAATGTTTGCAAATATCAGCGACGACGTAAAGCATCTTAACGTCATTATCAAGGCTGACGTTGCAGGTTCTGCGGAAGCAGTTTCCGCATCGCTTCTCAAGCTCACGAATGATGAAGTCAAGGTAAATGTTATCCACTCTGCCGCAGGCGGTATTAGAGAAGGAGACGTTATGCTTGCCGCAGCGTCAAACGCTATTATTATCGGTTTTAACGTGCGTCCCGATAAGGCTGCAATGGATTCGGCAGAACGTGAAGGTGTCGATATCCGTACGTACAGAATCATTTACGAATGTATCGAAGAGATAACGGCAGCTATGAAGGGAATGCTTGCTCCCACGTTCAAGGAAGTCGTACTCGGTCACGCAGAGGTTCGCCAGACTATCCACGTTCCCAACGTCGGAACTATCGCAGGTTCGTACGTTCAGGACGGAAAGATCACACGTGCATCACTTATCCGTGTCGTACGTGACGGCGTTATCATATTCGAGGATAAAATTTCCTCACTCCGCCGTTTCAAAGATGACGTGCGCGAGGTTGCAACGGGATACGAATGCGGTGTCGGACTTGAAAAGTTCAACGATATCCGCGTAGGCGATATCCTCGAAGCATATATAATGGAAGAAGTAAAAAGATAATCCCCATAATTACGGTTAAAAATTGCCCGAAGCTTCATACCGCGGAAGCTTCGGGCGTCCGTTTTTATCAAGCCTTCCCCTCCCGCAGAAGGCTACAGTACATAAAAAGC
>JAZQBL010000024.1:0-42953 GCA_045545665.1 Eubacteriales bacterium | reverse complement strand
TGAAAATCGTGTATATTATAAAGAAAAAGAGTCATAACGATTCTATTAAGAATCATCATGACTCAAGAAGATTGCATATACATTGAAAATTTCACATTTCTATGATATAATAATAAAAAATGTTTGGAGTTGGTTGTATGGAAAATAAAATATATTCTCTGCCAATTAAAACCCCTGACGGAATTATTAAATTAAAAATCAATCACACTGTGATTAATAAAGATGATGAAAATATGAGCGTCATCATTTCAACAACTATCCAAGGTACACCCGTTTCTTATCAAACCGAAACAACCGAAGAAGCTCTAATTTTGCTCGCAAAGAATCTGCCTGAAAAGTGGCACATAAAGTCCTGCATCTCTTGTCGATTTGGCCATTTCTGTCCTGTAGGCAATTATGATAATGAACTGTTTTGTGTAACAGACTTTGCCCCGAAAGAACCCCGTGATTTATGGCATGTTACAGAGAATGAGATAGAACGAAAAAACAGAAGTCGCACACTATTTGATTGTTGCGACCACCACAAAGAACAGACCAAAGATTATTTTACATATAGCGACTACTATTATGAGGTGACGAAATGAAAATACACCGTGTAAAGCGCGAATGGTCTCACCCGATTTTTTGCATGAAAAAGCATTATTGCCCCTATTGTAATGAGAGGTTAGAAAAAACAAAAACGGAAACCATTGTTAATTCAAAATCGGAAGAAGCAAAAAACTATGATTTTTCAAATGGTGATGGCTTTTTAGTCGGAAATATAAAATTTATTCGAACTGTTTTTCGTTGCAACAAATGTGATAAGACCTTCACCATAAAAGAAGTTAAAGAAAACGACATCGCCATCAACCGATGGAAGTGATAGGAGGGGCATATGGAAGATATTTTAGAACTCATTCTTTCAATACTGTTTATGCCGTTTGAATCTAAATATGAAAACCTAAAAAACAAAATCAACAAAATACCGAGCAAAGCATTAAAAATCTTCTTAAAGGTATTACTTATATTGATTCCGCTTGCATTGATATTTGGGCTGTTTTGCTTGTGCAGTTTCTTATTAAGAGGATATTGGATATAACAAAAGAATAACTTGTACAAAAGCAAAAAACAAGACAAAAAGAAAACCCCGAAAACCGTGATGGTTTCGGGGTTTTTGAATACTCTCTGAAATAACAGATTATCTCTTGGAGAACTGGGGAGCGCGACGTGCGGCTTTGAGACCGTACTTCTTTCTTTCCTTCATACGAGGGTCACGTGTGAGGAGTCCTGCCTTCTTGAGAAGGGGTCTGTATTCAGCGTCTGCCTGAAGCAATGCTCTTGCAACGCCGTGACGGATAGCACCTGCCTGACCGGAGATACCGCCGCCTGTAACTGTACAGATGATATCGAACTTACCTACTGTACCCGTTACGCCGAAGGGCTGGTTTACGATAAGCTTAAGCGTTTCAAGACCGAAATATTCGTCAATGCCGCGCTTGTTTATTGTGATGTTGCCCGTACCGGGAACAAGTCTTACTCTTGCTACTGATTTTTTTCTTCTTCCTGTGCCGTAGAAATACGGCTTTGCGCTTGTATACATTATCAAAATACCTCCCTTAATTATTCAGCCAAAGCTTCGGGCTTCTGTGCTTCGTGAACGTGCTTGTCGTCTGCATAGACCTTAAGACGTGTGATCGCCTTTTCGCCTATGGAGTTGTGGGGAAGCATTCCCTTGATTGCCTTCTGCATTGCAAACTCAGGCTTTTCTGCCATGATCTTCTTGTAGCTTTCAGCCTTAAGTCCGCCAACGTAACCTGTGTGACGGTAGTAAACCTTCTGATCAAGCTTTCTGCCTGTCAAAACAGCCTTGGAAGCGTTGATAACGATTACAAAATCACCACAGTCAACGTGGGGTGTGAATTCGGGTTTGTGTTTTCCTCTTAATATTTCAGCAGCTTTAGCAGCTGTTCTTCCGAGAGGCTTACCTGCAGCGTCGATTACATACCACTTGCGGTTGAGCGTCTCTTTTTTAGCCATAAAAGTGGACATTCTTTTTTTCCTCCATATTTTTCGTTATATTCAAACAAGCCGTAGTATAGCACAAAGATTTTCTCTTGTCAATAGTTTTTTCGCAAATTCATTTGATATTTTTAATTTATCAAGGTGTTTTCTCGTTTTTTCTCTGTTTTTCATCTGTTTTTCTCGCTTATCCTCAAACTCCAAAATAAATTTATTTACAATATTTCAAGTTACAAATGTGTTAAAATTCAAATTTTCTATTGCAAAATCCATTACTGTGTGATATAATAACCGTCACAAGCTATGAAATAAGGCCATACCAGCCGGGGAGTCAGCGGTGCCCTGTACCCGCAATCCGCTACAGCGGGGGTGGTATTCCGAAACTGAGGGCTTCGTTTGTTTGGTCTGTGGTGCAGTTCCTGTGTTGAGAAGCGGGTCTTGCGCAATCAAAATCCGTGAACCATGTCAGGTGGGGAACCAAGCAGCATTAAGCGGAGACTTTGGTGTGTTGCAAGGGTGCCTGCTTTGAGCAGGGCTTCATTGTACGCATATAAACGGACGTTCGAGGTTTCGGTGTATGGTCTTATTTTGTAGCTTGAATTTTTTAAGGTGGTGTGTGAGTTGTACCGTGCTTTATACAGAAAATACCGTCCCGCGACGTTTGATGACGTTTACGGTCAGGAGCATATCGTTCCCATACTGAAAAATCAGATCGCCACGGGCAAAGCATCTCACGCTTATTTGTTTTGCGGAACGAGAGGAACGGGAAAAACAACGTGTGCGAAGATCTTCGCACGTGCTGTGAACTGCGAGTCCCCGAACGACGGCTCACCCTGCGGAAAATGCCCGTCGTGCATTGCTTCGCAAAGCGGACTTAACACGGATATTGTCGAAATGGACGCGGCAAGCAACACAGGTGTCAACGACGTCCGCGATCTCATAGACGAAATAGCATACACCCCGACGGAGCTTAAATACCGTGTGTACATCATCGACGAGGTACACATGATGAGTACCCAGGCGTTCAACGCCCTTTTAAAAACACTTGAAGAGCCTCCGTCACACGTCATCTTCATTCTTGCAACGACTGAAATACACAAGCTTCCCGCAACGATAATATCACGGTGCCAGCGTTTTGACTTCGGCAAAATAGACACTTCGATCATTTGTGACAGACTTGCGTACGTTGCAAAAGAAGAAAACATCGACGTTTCGGAAGATGCACTTTTCGTTATGGCAAAGCTTGCGGGCGGAGGTCTGCGTGATGCGCTCGGTTATCTTGAGCTTTGTGCAGGACAAAGCGGTAAAATAGATGCACGGCGTGCAAGTGAGCTGCTCGGTGTTACACCGTACGATGCGCTTTTATCCGTTGCCGATTCGATATCGTCAAAGGATATCGGCTCAGTTTTTGCACAGATATCCGACGCTTGCGAAAAAACGAACGATATTTCCGTATTTATGGAAGGTCTTACGTCGGTTTACCGTGATATGCTCGTTGTAAAGACCGTGCCTAACTACAAAAAATACGTTGATATAACGCCTTCACAGGCAGCACTTCTCGAAAAGACAGCGCAGAAGCTTAGTAAGGAAAAAATATTATATTATATAAAGATTTTAAACGACACTCTGTTTTTGATACAGAAGAACACGTCGGTAAAACGTCTGGCATCGGAGCTTGCTCTTGTGCGTATGTGTGACGAAAAGCTTGACACGTCAAACGACGCCCTGCTTTCAAGGATATCGTCCCTTGAAGACAAGCTTATTCTCGGTGCGTATTCATCCCCTGCCCCGTCACCTGTACAAAAAACGGAAGAAAAAGCAGAAGAAAAGCAAGAAAAAGCAGAAAAACCTGTCATAGAAGACACAGTGCCCCCGACTGCGGACGATGCACAAAAAAGCCTGCGTTCATATAAAAAATGGGGCGAGGTAATATCGAAGATAACTTCATCGGATATATCCTCGACAATGTATCTTTCAAACAGCACCGCTTACGAAGGTAACGGCACACTTTTCGTTTTCTTCCAGGGAGAGCTTGCAAAGACGTTAGCGGAAGCCAACAGTGAAAAAATAGCGAATGCAACGGCAATAATATCCGACGGAAAGTACAACGGTAAAAACATCAGCTTCGGCTGTAAAGAAAATATAAGCAGTGAGTATACTCTGCTTGACGATTTCGTAAAAGAAAACACATAAAGGAGATTTTATCATGAAAGCAAGATTACCCAAGGGAATGGGCGGCGGCCCTTCAAATATGCAGTCTGTTTTGCGCCAGGCGCAGAAGATGCAAGAAGAAATGGAAACACTCCAGACAGAACTCGACGCAAAGGAATATGATATTTCCGCAGGCGGCGGTGTTGTCAAAGTAAAAATAATGGGAACACTCGAAGTCAAGTCTATCGACATAGCTCCCGAGGTTATAGATCCCGATGATCCCGAAACACTTTCCGACCTTCTCGTTGCCGCAATGAACGAAGCAATAACGAAAGTAAACGAAACAAACGATGCGGCAAAAGAAAAAATAACGGGAAGTCTCAACGTTCCCGGTCTGTTCTGATCGCACAGCGATGAATAATTATATACCGCCGATGCAGAAAATGATCGACTGCTTCAGAAAGCTTCCCGGAGTGGGAAGCAAAAGCGCAGTCAGAATGGCGTTCGGCGTACTCAATATGTCCGAAGAGGAAGCAGGCGAGTTTTGCCGTGCTGTTATGGCAATGAAAAACGATGTTACGCACTGTGAAATTTGCCAAAATCTTTCAGACTCACCCGTGTGCTCGATATGCTCCGACGACAGACGTGACAAGACGACTGTTTGCGTTGTCGAGGATGCACGCGCCGTTATGGCAATCGAAAAAACGAGAGATTACAAAGGTCTTTACCACGTGCTCGGCGGTGTTATATCCCCCGTTGACGGAGTAAGTCCCGATATGCTCAAAATAAAAGAGCTTATTTCAAGGCTTTACGACGACGTGATAAAAGAAGTAATAATTGCAACGAACCCGAATATTGAAGGTGAAACGACGGCGATATATCTTTCAAAGCTTGTAAAGCCCCTCGGTATCAAAGTTACACGTCTTGCCTACGGTGTGCCCGTGGGCGCCGATCTTGAATATGCTGACGGCGAAACGCTTGCACGTGCAATATCGGGCAGACTTGAAATTTAAACAGTAAAAACGGCAGAGATCAAATTCCCTGTCGTTTTCTTTTATCAAAAAAGTCAAGTTTACGCCGCTTGCTGTGTGCGCCGTTTGCCTGCATCACCACAACCCTAAAAAGCTGTCAGGGGTTTATACTTTAATGCCCTCTTATATCAAGGTTCGCAAAAGGTGATGAGCTGTCGCCGAACGTATATACGATATAATTAAGATTTTCTTCACAGCTTTCCCTGTATCTGTCCTTTCAGAACATTCAGTATTACAAGAATTAAAAATGCTATGGCAATCGAAATAATATCTTTTTTCTTAAGCTTGAATCCGCGTCTGTATATAAAGTAACCTATAACAGCGCATATTGCCAGCCACATAGTTGCCGTAACGTCATCAAAGAGGCCGACGAAGCATATGAAATAAAGCGGTATGTTAAGTACATATCCGAATACCGAATCGGATATTTCACCGATTTTTTCAACTTTTTTCTTGCCAAACGTAAGCACCGTGCCGACAAGCGCAAGGATACCCAAAACGCACCACAGAGAAATGAACATTCCCTCCAGCCTGCTGAAATACATATTTCTGTCCGTCTTTTCGACAAGGTACTGAAAATACGTCGTCACGTTGTTTATTGGTGTGTATATCACAAGCAAATCGTAAGAATGTTTAAATCTGAATATTCTGTCGGCAAGCATATAGGCCGTATACAGATTGAACATCCAGAAGACGCAAAACACCAATCCGTCAAGGGTCGTATTGGCGCGTGTAAAAATAAACGTAAAGATAAAATACACGATCGTACCGAGACCGAGAACGGAAAAATAGTAAGGAATTATATAATAAAGATCATAAAATTCACGAAAGCTCAAATGTGATATAAACAGTGCTACGGTCGATACCGTAAAAACCAAAAACATCTGTATAAATCCGACTGCAATATGCACCGTTGCAAGCGAGCTTCGGCTTATGGGCAGAGAAAACAGCGTATCAACGTTACGTTCGTTGTTATATCCCGAAAACTCAACGATCGGTATCAAGGTGGCAAGAAAACCGATAATAAAAGAGAGAATATAAAAAGCAGAGTCGCTGTGTTCGGGTGCGTAATTTGAATGGCTTTCCACAGCCGTTATCACCGTGATAATCACGGCAAACACGGAAAATACAGCCAATCGGGGCAAGACCGATCTCAGATGATGTACAAAATATCTTTTTGCGTTAAGCATCTTTTTCTCCCCTTTCAACCTCTGTTATAAACGCTTCCTCAAAGTCCATTTCCATTTCTTCGTAAACGGCGGGAGGCGTCGGTAAATTTTCAATATATTTCACGGCAGTTTCTCTGTCACACTCAAAAACGACCTGGACGAATTTGCCGTTTCTATGCACGGACGCTGTCGGAACTGATGAAAAAATGTCGCCCGGTTCTTCAAAAAAGGCAAGCTGGAATTTGCAGAAGCTTTCGACCTTTTGAGAGATATCACCGCTTGACTTCACGGTTTTGTTATCTATCAAGATAAACGAGTCGCAGAAATCCTCAAGCTCACGGAGCGAGTGGCTCGTGATTATGACCGTCGTACCGTTTTCCTCGGCACATTTTACGATCTCCTCTTTGAAGCGTTTACGAGAAAGCGGATCGAGTCCGTCAAACGCCTCGTCAAGCAAAAGATATTTCGGTTTTACCGCAAGTGCTACGGCAATATAAAACTGTCTTTTCATACCCTTTGAAAAATTGCGTATCGGCTTTTTCGTATCGAGCCTGCATTTTTCCATATAATCTTCATACGCTTCATTATCAAAATCGGGGTAAAACGCCTTGTAAAGAGCAACGACGCTTTTTGCGGTTGCCCCCGACGTATAGTACGGATCATCGGGTAAGAAAAACAAATTTTGCCGTACCGTTGGCAAAGACGGCTCAACTCCGTCAAATTCAATTTTTCCCTTTTTCGGTGTGTAAACACCTGACATAAGGCGCAGAAGCGTACTTTTTCCCGCACCGTTTATACCGACGATACCCATTACCGTACCGTCTTTTATTTCTATATTGACGTCTTCAAGGACGTATTTATCCGCAAAAGCGTGATATAGACCGTTTATTTTAATCATCGTTTTATCCTCTTTCGTAGACTGTCTTAATTACTTCTTGTAAAAGCTCGTACGGTATTCCCTGCTTTTTGAGATCCGTTATCACGTCGGTGGTGTACTTTTTTCTTTCGTCGTTTTTTTCTTCTCCATCGTAGGTGACGTAGACTCCTTTTTTGGGAATGGACGTTATAAGCCCTTTTTCTTCAAGCAAGGAATACGCCCTTGCCGCCGTATTCGGATTTACGCCGCATTCCTCGGCGGCACTGCGCACCGAAGGAAGCTTATCGCCGTTTTTAAGCACGCCGAGCTTTATATAATTCTCATATCTTTGCGCTATCTGCACGTATATTTCACCGCCGGGTGAAAATTTCCAAGCCATTCGGTCACCTCCAAAAATCTGTATTAACTGTACTATCTGTACCATTTGTACTATATCACATATTTTCTGTTTTGTCAAGTATTACTTCTTGCAATATTCATTATTTTTGAGTATAATTATAAAAAAAGAAAAGGAGTACGTATATGACTTTTTACGAAATCACAAAAGAAGACAAAATGCTTATAGAAAAAGCCCTTGAAATTATGGAAAAAACGCTCGACACGGTAACGCTCCACCACACAGTCGGATGTGCGCTTTTGTGCAAAAACGGAAAAATATACACAGGTGTAAACTGTGACGGTATACACGGCTCTTGCGCTGAATACACGGCAATGGGCGCCGCTGTTTGTGCAGGTGAAAAGGAATTTGACACGATCGTCGCCGTACACAGAAACGCCCCGAACTTTCTTTTTGCTCCCTGCGGAAACTGCCGCCAGATGCTTCACGACTATGCGCCGGATATAAAGGTTATTTTAAACGATGATGAAAACAACGTAATAAAAGTCGGAATAAAAGACCTCCTTCCGTTTGCCTGGAAAGACGCCGAATAATTAAAAGATCCCCCTTACGGTTCACTTTCGTGTAACGTAAGGGGGATATTATGTAAACTGTCAGACTCCGAACACGAGCCAGATGAAAATATACGCAGGGATGATCGCCGAAAGAGTAAAAGGAATACCTATCTTAAAGAAATCGGAATTTTTGACAGTGTTTGTTATGATAGACGAGCTTGCGCCGTATATTGTCGTAAGCGGCGTACGCAAGTCGTGCGATACGGCACGCAAAAGATTCGCTCTCATACGTTCGCTTTCGCTTTCCGTTTTTATTTTTTGCCACTGCTTCATTCTCGTTGTGAATGCGCCCGTCAAAACGGCTATTATCAGCATAATGGCAGCGGAAATGATACTCGACGGTGCGGAAAAATCCATATTGAAGTACGGATACGTAAACGTATAATTGATAATAAAGACGCTGAGTATTGCAGAGGCAACACCGTAAATATATCCGTCAGTTATAAGAGAAATGAGAAAAACGGAAAAAGCGAACAGCGTCGTTATCTGTTCCCATACGCCAAATTTTTGAAAAAGGATACCGACAGCAAACGAAAGTGACAGAATAAACACAGTAAAAGCTATGTCAAATATTTGTTTTTTCTTCTTCATACAAACCGTCCGCCTTTATTTTTTATCATTATACCACCGTTTCAACTAAGATTCGGCAAAGCCTTAAAACTGTTTATTTTTATTATACTATAATACTATGAATTTTTCGGAAGCTGTCTCTTACCTATATAACACAAACCCGTCTGTACGACGGGTTTGCAATTATTTTATTTTCTTCTGTTTATATGGATGTGAGATACCTGTCTGTAATAATCAAAGTCTATTTCTTTGAGCATCTCTTCAAGCTCGGAATCACCCATAACGGTATTTCTGCCGTTTTCATACTGTTCGTCGATACGGCGCTTCATTTCAATTATAACGGGGTTGCGCTTGTCAACCTTATCGTCGCCCGTCAAAGCGAAAAATCCGTTCATCCAGTGTGCAATGCCCGCAACACCGCTGTGTGAATCGACTGCAACGGTCGCAGGACGGTTGAGTATCTTCGTCGTATTGAATATATTGTATATTTCCTCGTCCTTGAGAAGTCCGTCGGCGTGGATACCGGCTCTTGTCGTATTGAAGCTTCTGCCGACAAAAGGCGTTCTTGCAGGTATTTCATAGCCTATTTCGCTTTCAAAATACTGTGCGATCTCCGTGATAACGGAAAGATCCATACCGTCTGTCGTTCCTCTCAAAGATGCGTACTCGATAGCCATAGCTTCCAAAGGACAGTTGCCCGTTCTTTCGCCTATACCGAGAAGTGAGCAGTTTATGCCGGAGCATCCGTAAAGCCAAGCTGTTGCGGCGTTGCTTACGACCTTATAGAAGTCGTTGTGGCCGTGCCATTCGAGGTTTTCGCTCTTGACACCCGCAAAGTGGATAAGTCCGTAAATGATTCCCTGAACGCTTCTGGGAAGAGCGACACCGGGATACGAAACGCCGTAGCCCATCGTATCGCATGCACGGATCTTAACTGGCATATTGTACTTTTCGCCAAGCTCGGTAAGCTTTTCGGCGAGCGGTACGACGAAGCCGTAGAAGTCGGCACGTGTTATATCTTCGAAGTGGCAGCGGGGTCTTATACCGTAATCAATGACCTTTTCAACCATATTTACGTACTTTTCAAGTGCCGATTTTCTTGTCAGACCCATTTTATTGTAAATGTGGTAGTCGGAACAGCTTACGAGAATACCTGTTTCTTTTATTCCGATATCCTTTACAAGTTTGAAATCGTTTTCGTTTGCACGTATCCAGCTCGTTACCTCGGGAAATTCAAGTCCGAGTGCCATACATTCCTTTACAGCCTGTCTGTCCTTGTCGGAATATACGAAAAATTCGCTCTGTCTTACGATACCGGAAGGACCGCCGAGCTTGTTGAGCAGCTTGAATATATGCACTATCTGTTCGACCGTGAACGGAGATGTGGACTGCTGACCGTCACGGAACGTCGTATCCGTTATCCAGATATCCGAGGGCATATTTATCGGAACGTGGCGGTGGTTGAACGCCACCTTCGGTATTGAATCGTAATCAAAAAGGTTTCTGTAAAGATTCGGCGTTTCTCTTTCCTGAAGCTGATATTTATATGCAGCCTGCTCAAGCAGGTTTGTATTTTGAGAGAATGTTATTTCTCTGTTATCATTATTTTGTTGGATAAGTTTTTCGTTATTTGTACTCATAATTACACTTTTCCTTTCTACGCCTTCGGCGTTTAAAGATAATTTTATATTGAATATTAATACAAATATTATCTATTCTGTATATTATATCACACAGTTTGCATTTTTGCAATAGGCTTTCCTGCATTTTTTTCATTTTCTCAAAATTAATCAAAATTCAATTGACAAAACCGTCTTTATATGGTATAATCAACCCAAATAAATACATAAGGAGAATTGTCATGGCATATTTTATAAACGATGAATGTCTCGGTTGCGGCGCATGCGAAGCTGAATGCCCCGTAAGCGCAATTTCCGAAAAAGACGGAAAGTACGCTATCAACGCTGACGAATGCATTGACTGCGGTGCATGCGCAGGTGCATGTCCTGTTGGCGCACCCAACCCTGCAGAATAATTTAAACTATCCGCATTTACCCCTGCTGTAAAGCAGGGGTGATGTGCTTTATAGGGGGAATAAAATTGCACAGTGTCAACTGCGATATACTTTTGGATCAGGAAAAAAACGGACTTAAGTACGGAACGGATGCTTATTTGCTTTCCGCTTTTGTCACCCAAAACCGAAAAGCTGTGATATGCGAGGGCGGATGCGGTTCGGGTATCATTTCCCTGCTTCTTTTGAAAAGTGATAAAATTGCACACAGTTACTGCATAGACGTGCAGGAAAGCTCGTGTGATATTGCAAAAAGCAATGCTAAAGTCAACAATGTTGAAGATAAAATGGACGTTATCTGCTCCGACGTGCTTTCGTATAACGCGCCGTTTTCTCTTGATGCTTTTGTTTGCAATCCGCCTTATATGAAAGAAAACAGCGGTGCTGTAAACAAATATTCCGAAAAATACATTGCACGGCACGAAACGACGGCAGATATCTACGGCTTTGCAAAATGTGCTTACCGCGTTTTGAAGGACGGAGGGCTTGCGTATTTCGTTTACCGTCCCGACAGATGTGCCGATATAATACACGCATTTAAAGAAAACAGGCTTGAACCGAAGGTAATGACCCTCGTTTACGCAACGACAAAGCACGAGCCGTGTCTTATGCTGATAAAAGCCAAAAAAAATTCCCAAAGCGGTATGGCACTTACCCGCCCGCTTATCATTTATAAGGATACTCCCGGCGGTGAATACACCGACGATATGAAATATATATACGAAAACCAGTCGTTTCCCGACGGTTTTTTCAGGTGAAAATATGAGCAGTACAAAAAATCTTGACAAGCTTTACGAAGAAGAAAACGGCAAAAATAAAATAGAAAAAGGAACGCTTTATCTCGTTTCCACACCTATCGGAAATCTTTCCGATATGACGTACAGAGCCGTTCACGTCCTTTCGGGCGTTGATTTTATAGCCGCAGAGGATACGAGAAACACCCCGAAGCTCCTTATGCACTACGGCATAAAAAAGCCTCTCGTTTCTTACTTTGAGCATAACAAGGCGCAAAGAGGAAAGGAGATAGCAGACCGTCTTTTAAACGGTGAATCGTGTGCGCTCGTTACCGACGCCGGCACTCCCGCAATAAGCGATCCCGGAGAGGATCTCGTCAAGCTTTGCCGCAGTCTCAATATACCGACAGTCCCCGTGCCCGGTGCGTGCGCTGCCGTCACAGCCCTTACGGTGAGCGGACTTTTCACAGCCAAATTTTCCTTTGAGGGCTTTCTTACAACGGCAAAGGGCGACAGAAAAAAGCGGCTTGAGGAAATATCACACGACGACAGGACCATAATTTTCTACGAAGCTCCGCACAAGCTGAAGGATACCCTTTCGGATCTTTTATCAATTCTCGGAAACAGAAACGTCGCTCTGTGCCGTGAGCTTACGAAGATCAACGAGGAAGTAATAAACACAACGCTTGAAGAAGCTGTAAAATATTACGAGGACGTCCGCCCCAGAGGTGAATTCGTGCTCGTTGTCGAAGGATACAAGCAGACCGCAAACGACGCATTCTGGGCTGAAATGACGGAAAAAGAACACGTTGATTTTTACATAAACAGCGGTCTTGCAAAAATGGATGCCATAAAAGCCGCCGCACGTGACAGAAAAATGCCGAAAGGCGAGCTTTACAAAAAACTCATATGAGGCTTGATAATTATCTTATATACAACACCGAAAAGCGCAGGTTTTTACACGGAAGCATTACCGTTGAAAACGGTATAATAACCGATATCGAATACAGCGGTAAGGATATCAAAAAGGGCAAAAAAATAATTCCGGGACTTATTGACGTACACACGCACGGCCGTGCGGGAATCGATATTATGACAGCCGGCACGGATGAGCTTATCGTCCTCGGGCACTCGTACGCATCACTCGGCACGACGACCGTGTTCCCCACGGTAATGACAGCCGAATACGACAGCATAATATCAGCTGTAAAAAGCATAAAAGAGGCTTCCCGTCATGTTTTTTCGGACTTTGCGGGTATCCACGCAGAAGGCCCGTACATAAGCAAAAAGCGTCCCGGATGCCACAAAACAGCTCTCATAAGAAAGCCCGATACCGAAAAAATGGTATCGCTTGCAAAGATGATATCTCCCCTGCTTTCGCACTTTACCGTAGCCCCCGAAGAGGACGGCTGTATGGATGCTGTAAAGGCGCTTTCACAGCTCGGTTCGACCGTCGGAATAGGGCACAGCGATGCCGATCTTAACACGTGTACGGAAGCGCTCAGCGCAGGTGCCGTATCGTTTACACACACGTACAACGCTATGAGTCCGCTGTCACACAGAGAGCCCGGCTGTGTCGGCGCATCGCTTTCAAGTGATGCTTATTCTGAATTTATCGTTGACGGTTTTCACCTTTCCCCTGCCGTCGTCAACATCTCTTACAAAGTAAAAACAAACAGCCGATTCGTTTTGATAACGGATTCAGTCGCCGCCGCCGGTATGCCCGACGGAAAATATACTCTGGCAGATATGCCCGTAAACGTAAAAGACGGCAAAATAACGACAGACGATGGTACTATTGCAGGCTCGTGTCTCGATATGGTAACAGCCGTTAAAAATCTTATGAAATTCACCTTTTCAACCCTTGAAGAGGTACTTCCGTGTGCAACGGAAAACCCCGCAAAGCAAGTCGGCATCTATTCTTCAAGAGGCTCACTTGAAAAAGGAAAGCGTGCCGATCTTGTCATACTCGGTGAAAACGGTGAATTTGAAATTGAAAACGTGTCCGTTTTCGGAAAATTTTTATACTGAAGCGAATTAAATAAAAAAATCCCTCCGATAATCAAAAAAAGATATTCGGAGGGATTTTTATGAACACAAACAACTCATCGAGCGCAGGGCAAAAAAGACGCATAAGTGTGTTTTTACCTCTGCACACCTCTTCATTTTTCATAAGCGAAGCAAAGCATTTGATTTCAAAACGTGATGCCCTTTTCCGTCTTTGCGTCTGTTCTGTTTTTTCACTGTTCTGCATATCGTTCGGGATCTTGATGACGGCCGCATCAATATTTTTTTACACATCATCGGGTTTTCCGACACTTACCGAAAAAGCAAACGGGATACTTCTCACCGTCTTCACCGTCTGCATCTTGTTTTGCGTTTTGTTTTTTTGTTACGTCTTGAAAAACGTACAAACGGAGCTTGCTTTACAGCTTGACAGAAAAGAGGAAAAATCATTTTTTGAGCATTTACTGACGCCTTCAAGCATTAAAAAATACTTTTTTGAATATATTTCGTTTTTGATTTCAAACATCATCATCTGTCCTTTTTTGATATTGGCATACGCCGTATATAAAACAAGTGCAAAAATTAATGTCGAAACAATGGTAATTTGCGGAATTTTGATATTGACATATTTGTATTTATTATGTATAATAAAGGGTGTATATATTATTTTATCCCATATACAAGACGAAAAAAACGTCTTTACAGGGCTGAAGCGTGCCGCATCTCTCCTTTACGGAAACGTGTGCAGATTTATATTTTTGAATCTGCGTCTTTTACCGTATATCATCATCTCCGTGCTGTCGGTCGGCATACTTCACGTTTTTTACACATCACCGCTTATTTCGTCGTCATACGCAAGCTTTATTTCGTTCGTATACGACGCCCGAAAATACAAAAATAATTTCTGAAAGGAAACGGTATAAATGAACAACAAGGGTAAATTTTATTTGTCCACCGCTATTGCCTACGCTTCAAAGAAGCCTCACATAGGCAATACATACGAAGTCATATTTGCAGACTGTATTGCAAGATACAAGCGTATGTGCGGTTACGACGTCCACTTTTTGACAGGAACTGACGAACACGGTCAGAAAATAGAAGACCTCGCAAAGGAAGCCGGAATATCCCCCAAAGAATACGTTGACAACATTGCAGGTATTATCAAAGACCTTTGGGACAGCGTCGGCGCAAGCTACGACCGTTTTATACGCACGACCGACGAAGACCACGAACGTGCCGTAACTCACATATTCAACAAGCTCTACGAGCAGGGCGATATATATAAAAGCGAATACGAAGGCTGGTATTGCGTTCCCTGCGAATCCTTCTTCACGGAAACACAGCTCAAAGACGGCAAATGCCCCGACTGCGGTGCAGAAGTAAAGAAAACGAAGGAAGAAGCTTACTTCCTTGCAATGAGCCGTTATCAGGAACGCTTGATGAAGCATATCGAAGAAAACCCCGACTTCATCGTTCCCGAATCAAGAAAGAAGGAAATGGTAAACAACTTCTTAAAGCCCGGTCTTCAGGATCTGTGCGTTTCCCGTTCCTCATTCAAGTGGGGTATTCCCGTTGAATTTGATCCCAAGCACGTTATCTACGTTTGGATCGACGCGCTTTCAAACTACATCACGGGACTCGGATATGACGTAAACGAACAGGGTGAGCTTTATAAAAAATACTGGCCTTGTGACGTTCACATAATCGGAAAGGATATCCTCCGTTTCCACACTATATACTGGCCCATCGTACTTATGGCTCTGGGACAGCCTCTGCCTAAGCAGATATTCGGTCACCCCTGGCTTTTGTTCGGTCAGGACAAGATGAGTAAATCGAAGGGCAACGTAATATACGCGGACGATCTTATAAAACACTTCGGTGCCGACGGATGCCGTTACTACGTTCTTGCCGAAATGCCCTACGCAAACGACGGTTCAATAACGTACGAAAGCGTTATCACAAGATACAACAGCGACCTTGCAAACAACCTCGGCAACCTCACGAAGCGTACAGCCGCCATGACGAACAAATACCAGGGCGGTACGGTCATCGCCCCCGTATGCGAGGGTGAGCCCGACGAAAGTCTTAAAGCCGAAGTTAAAAAGACGCTTGATGAATACTTCAAGCTCATGGATGAATTCCGCGTTGCGGATGCGGCAGAATCAGTCTTCACGATGCTCCGCCGCGCAAACAAATATATCGACGAAACGATGCCCTGGTCGCTTGCAAAGGATGAAGCGCAGAAGGACCGTCTTGCAACCGTTCTTTACAACCTTCTCGAATGTATAAGAATAGGTGCTGTCCTCCTTTCTCCTTTTATGCCCGAAACGAGCGAAAAAATATTCGCACAGCTCGGCACATCAAAGCGTGACTTTGATTCCGTTGCAGAGTTCGGCTCCCTTGAAGCAGGTCTCACCGTAACGGATGCAGACGCACTCTTTGTACGAGTTGACGAAGCAAAGGTTGCAGAGGAACTCAAAGCAGAAGCAGAAAAAGCAGCAGCCGCAGCCGTTAAAAAACCCGAGCCTATGCCCGAGATCGGAATCGAACAGTTTATGGAAAACGAGCTTCGCACAGCTCAGATAATCGCTTGCGAGCCCGTACCGAAGTCTGATAAGCTTCTGAAGATCCAGCTTGATCTCGGATACGAAAAGCGTCAGGTCGTATCGGGAATTGCAAAATTCTACAAGCCCGACGAGCTTGTAGGCAAAAAAGTCATCGTCGTTGCAAACCTCAAGCCCGTGAAGCTCAGAGGCGTTGACTCCTACGGTATGATCCTTGCAAGCGGAGAAGAACAGGTAAGAGTCATATTCCTCGATCCCGAAACACCTCTCGGCGAACGCATAAGATAATGCTTTTCGACACACACGCACATTACGACGACGAAAGATTTGAAAAAGAGACCCCGGGCGGTGCGGAAGCACTGCTTGAGCAGTTATTTTCCTCCGATGTCGGAAAAATAATCAACGCAGGCACGACTGTTGAATCATCAAAAAGGTGTTTAAGCCTTGCAGAAAAATTCAAGGGGATGTATGCTGCAGTCGGTATACATCCCTCGGATTGTTATAAATACAGTGACATCGACAGCACTTTAGAAGAAATAAGGGAGCTTTCAAAGCACCCGAAAGCCGTTGCAATAGGTGAAATAGGACTCGATTATCACTATGATTTTTCACCGAAGGATATACAAAAGGTGTGGTTTTCGGCACAGCTTGAACTTTCAAAGGAGCTTTCTTTGCCCGCTATAATACACGACAGAGAAGCCCACGGCGACGTTTTTGACGCCATAAGAGCCGTAAGCGGAATAACCGTTATTATGCACAGCTGTTCGGAAAGTGCGGAAACTGTCCGCCAGCTTACCGACATGGGGCATTACGTATCATTTTCGGGCAGTGTCACATTTAAAAATGCAAAAAGCGTGGCAGCTGCTGCCGAGGCTTGTCCTTTGGATAAGATACTTATCGAAACGGACTGTCCGTATCTTGCACCGACTCCGCACAGAGGACAGCTCAATCACAGCGGACTTATGCGTCACACAGCAGAAAAAATAGCCGAAATAAAAGGTTTGACATATTCCGAAATACGTGATATAACGTACAAAAATGCACTCCGAGCCTTTAACATACGGCATGACTCTTAAGGCATCACGATCTTGAAGGAACCCTTTATGAGCAGACTACCCATGTATAACGACAACAGCAAAAAGAAACAACGACGTAAACGCTTTCAGAGAAGTGCAACGAAAACTCCGTGCTTATCGCAACGGAAATCTCCGCAAACTGCAATATCAAAGACAACTTCCCCATGAACGTAAAGAAAAAGGACCTTCCTGACGGTAAAGTTCCTGCGATCCTTTACTACGGAGACCAGGATCGCCTGTACCTCGCTGAAGGAGTTACAGTAACGTTCAAAAAATACTATTCTTTCTGCGAAAGATTCCTTATGAATGGCTACGGTCACACAGCTTTTATGACTGAAGAAGGTAAGGTAAGACTTCGCGAATTTTTAAGAGGCTAATATGGACAGATGTAAAATTGCCGCCGACCTTTTCGTCAGCGGTTGCAACTGCGCTCAGGCGGTTTTTGCCGCATTTGCAGACGTAATGGATATGGAAAAAGATACAGCGCTCAAGCTTTCTTCCTCCTTTGGCGGAGGAATGGGACGTATGCGTGAGGTTTGCGGTGCCGTATCGGGTATGTTTATGGTCGCGGGATATCTTTACGGAACGACCGACAAAGACGGTGAAAAAGAAAAGGCGGAGCATTATGCGCTGATACAGGAAATGGCTCGCCGTTTCAAAGAAAAGAACAACACTATCATCTGCCGTGAGCTTCTCGGCAATCTTAAAGCGGCAAGCTCAACATCCCCCACACCCGATAAAAGATGCCCCGAATATTATAATACCCGCCCGTGTCTTAAATTCGTCCTCGACGCAGTTGAGATAATGGAAGAAATAATAAAAGAACGTCAAAATTAAAAAAACTCCTGCACTCCTTTCGGAATGCAGGAATTTTTATTTAACGATCGCGAAAACGCAGGATAAACTAAAATTTACGACCTACATACTTATTTTTTGGTTCTTTGTATTATCATATCTGTCATACCAATTCCGGCACCGATAGCTCCATCGGAACGACCTAATACTATTCTCAAATCATTAACCGATGTAACATCGAGATCGATTGCAAAAGCCACTGTAGAGTTATCCGGAATTTTTAAATCCTGATAGACAACCTTTCCGTCTGCATATATTTCCACTGTCATATTTTGCGCTTCATTTTTATTAGAACGACAGTATACAATCGCTTCAAAAGTATTGTAGGCATTATTTAAATTATATGTTATATCTGTTTCGTTCCATATCATAGAGGAATATCCTGCCCAAAAGCACTTTACATATTCGTTTCCATATATATCCTCATCTGTAGTTTTTGTATCCGCCTTTCCCTTTAATACTTCCATATCATAAAGGTTAACCGGCGCAAAACTCTGATAATAAGTTTTTTTCTTACCCAAATCTTCATCGTCGGGAAGATACTGCAAGGCGGCGTTTATTATATCGAGAGCCGCTCTGTAATCCGTCGCAGGTGTTACAAATGCTTCTTCGGCTTTTTCTATCGTATCACTCGCGTATGCTTTTTTGTATACATTCATTTTCGATTCAAGCTCACTGTCTTTATCGGGAAGCTTACTGTTAAGTTCCTCCAATTCCGTAATCGCTTCTACATATTTACCTTCATCGACAAATGCTTTAGCTGTGGCAAGAACATCCTTTTTTGCTGTCTGTACACATCTGTCTATAGCATTTTGAGCTTCCGCGTAATCAGAATCGGATTCGATAACTGCCGCATACTCTTCTATTGCATCGACATACTTTTCAAGTCCTTCAAGCTCCTTACCTGCCAGAAAAGCGGCTTTTGATGCAATGGATCCATTGATATTTGCTTTCAGTACATCATAGTCTGCAATGTTAATATTCGTTTTTGACAAAACGTTGTCAACTGCACCGGTTATTTTTTTAGAGTCCGATTCGCTTTTCTGTCCGTTTAAGATCTCTCTGTTAAGATTTTTAAGCAGAGCCTCTATTCCGTCGGATGCCTCCGACTCATACTGGTAGTTACCGTATAACTTACCCTCATAATATTCTACAGCTTTGAGATATTCACCGTCTTTAACAAGATCAATAAATTCATCCACCTGTGAGCTGAGGTTTACCGATACCTCCGTGTCCTTTGAAATTCCGCTGTTTCCTTTGTCGCCGCCTTCATTTTTATCACCGCAAGCGGCAAACTGTGACAAGCACATCAAAAGTGCCATAATAAACACTGTTTTTTTCATTGCTTTTTACGCCTCAACTTATATGTTTATTTCTTTATTTAAATCTTGAATGATATGCAGCCCAATCGGCAGAAGTTTTTGCTTGACGTGCTGTGTTTGCGGCATTTTCTGCAGCTGCTCTTGCAGCGTTTGCAGCAGCGATGGCATTTTGAGTTTCCTCTAATTGCATATCCGTCTTTTGCTCCATACGTTCCCTGTACATCCACTCGTCAAACAAATTACGTGCTTCTTTAATTGTGTCTACACGTCCTTCTTCAAAAAAGCTTATATACTTGCGAAGTTTTCTCGGGTCATAACACTCTTTGGGGCAAAAATACGGTATCAATGCGATCGCTTCATCACAGCGCTTACTGCATTCCTCCAATTGCTTATTCGCTTCAGCGAAATCTGCAAAAAATTTCGGACGTTCTGCGTTGTATTTTTTTATATCTCTCTTCAATGTAACCGTCTCCCATATAGCCACAATTATACATATAACTAATGCAGTTACTCCGAAAAATGACAAAAGCTTGCACAAGAAAGCTTTTAGCCCACCTGTCATAGAAACACCTTTAAACAGAGCTGTCAAAACCGCTATTATGATAACTGCAATGTATACTGCTTTTACTTCTTTTTTCAGATCCTTCTCATAATCTGCCGGTTCTCTCAAATACTTTTTCCCATCTTCTTCAAGTCTGACTACTCGTTCCGTGTATTTCCACTTTTCACCCAAAGCCGATTCCATACGATGCAGTAATTTAATAAGCTCAGCCTTTGTCATTTCTGTGTTTACTTGATTTATTTCCATAAAAAACCCATCCTTTTTGTTACTCTGACAGTCTGATCAGTTAAAGCAATTTTCTTTAAGATATTCAAGCTCTGATTTCTTTTTACCGAGCTTGGATTTTGAAACAAAGCCCATTATTATAAAGACAATTGCGGCAACAAATACCGTAATGATCGTGGGATAGAAGAATATCATCGCAATACCTCCCGCAATCGGATTGCTTATCGCACTGATCAAAAACTTAATAGATACAAATGCACATATAGCACCGATCACCCAGAAAATAAAATGTGTATATTTACACTTATTTATTTCTTCTTCAAGATTCTGAATATTACGGAACTTCGTTCCGCAATCGGCACAAAACCAGAAGTTTCTGTGTGTGTTTGATACGCTTGTTGCGGATATGTTTCCGTGTGTTGACGTAACCGCACCGCTTACACTCGATTCCGTCGAGATCGAAATATTGTGTGACTTGCAGTTGGGACAATGGAGTTTTGTTGCGTTGGGTGTGTTCATTTTCTTTTTCCTCACTTTTTAATATAAATTGATGATTACCCTCAAAAACTGTGGGTTTATGTCATTATACCCTAAAAGTTGTAGTTTGTCAACCCCTAAAGTTTATTTTAAAATACAACTATATGGGTTAAACTGTAATCAGTATTAAAACGAGGTGCATTTATGGATTGGGTAAATATCGGAAAAAGAATACGCAAGCAGAGAGAGTTTTTAGGCTACACGCGCGAGACGTTTGCTGAAAAATTAGACGTTACACCGAAATTTTGTTCCGACATTGAGCTTGGCGTAAAAGGAATGTCCGTTCCGACGCTTTGTAAAATATCATCAGTGCTTGGTCTTTCAGTTGATTTTATCCTATTTGGAAAAAATAACAGCGACAGTGAATGTCATATTTCAGAAATGATAAAGCAATGTCCCGATGACAAAAAAGCTTTTCTTGAAGAGATCATAAAATTATATCTGCTCTCCATAAAATCATAATGAAATGAAAAATCAGCTCAGAATTATGAGCTGATTTTTATTTTTCATTTATAAGGCATACATCCTCGATTTTCAATCGAATCAAGTCTGTGGGTTCACTGCCGCAAACGTATAACTTACCGTAGATACACACATACAGCTTACATCGTTTACCGTTGCCATATACGTTTCAACGACCGACATACTTTTGAACGTACCGTTGTAATTCAAAGTAAAGTCAATATTAACAGACACAACGTTATTAAACGTAATACCGCCGCTGTTACAGATATAAGAAATATAATTCTTATAACCCTGTGTCATCTTAACGGGATTATACGTTACCTTTACACGGTACGTATCTTTCTCTTCCGTACTGCTCGAAAACAGTACGTTTGACTTTGTAAAAGTATAAGGAAGTATAACGTCGGGCATCATTCCGTATTTGCTGAGCATCTCCTGCTTTGGCATTGCAACAGGTGCTGTCATTACATCTTCGTAATAATAGAAGTTCGTACCGCCTGTTGTATAGACGTAATCGTGAACGTCAACACCGTTGCCCGTCATATCAAGACGCATCGTGCTTGACGTACCCAAAATACTGCTTGCTTCCCCCTCTGACGATAGGCACCGACAAGTCCTCAAAAGCTTCACCTTTAAGGCTTCCCGCACCTGTCAGCATTACGTTTTTTCCTGCGAGCTGTGATACTGCATGATCAAGCATTTAAAGCGGTTCAAGTCCTTCAAGAGGACCGGGGCTTGTCATGGGCATTAATTTGTCCGCACGGTAGTGTCGGATGAATTTTGTGTACACGAAACGCCGAAAACGAGCATCGTCAAGATTAAAACAAGAAGTCTTTTTTGTAAGTCATTTTTTATCCTTTTCTGTCTTGTGTGTGTTTAGCATATTTTTCTTTTATTTTCGATACGGCAAAATATATGCACATAACAAACAAAAGCCCCATCACATATCCCGACATATCAATAAATACGTCTTTTACGGCGGAATCTCTGCCGGGGGCAAAATTCTGTATTGCTTCGTCAAGCGAGGCTATGACAATACCAAACACCAAAAAGAACAGCCATTTTTTCTTTTTGTTATTTTCTGCAAGAAGGCATAAAAACGAGGTCTCGGCACCGAGCAGTGCATACTCGCAAAAATGTGCCGCCTTGCGAATATTTATCTTTGTATTTACGGTCTCCTCTACAGCCTCCACTATTTCGGAAAGCTTATCTGCCACCCAATCGCTTTGTTGCGAGGATTCCTCTGCATCCTTCAGCGAAAAAGAAAATATCATAATTACAGTCAAAACGATACATATGAAAAGCACGTTTTTTAATTTATTCAGAGATCACACCTCCTCGGAGTTTTTTATCGGAACGATGCTCTGAATAGCCTGTCTTATATCACCTTTTGACTGTAAAGTATCCTGAAGCACTCTGAGCTTTTCAAAAAACTCCTCCGTATCGAATACGACGGGTTTGCCGATATATATCATCTTGTCTTCGGTTTCTTTGAGTCCTTCTTCATCCATAAGTATTTCTTCATACAGCTTTTCGCCGGGACGGAGCCCTGTAAATTCAATATTTACATCGACGTACGGTGTTCTTCCCGAAAGTCTTATAAGGTTTTCCGCAAGGTCAAGTATTTTGACGGGTTTGCCCATATCGAGGATGAATATTTCCCCGCCTTCGGCAAATGCTCCCGCACGGAGTACAAGGCTCACAGCCTCGGGTATCGTCATAAAAAATCTTATGATTCCGGGGTGGGTTACGGTAACGGGACCGCCTTCAGCTATCTGTTTTTTAAACAGCGGTATTACGCTTCCGTTTGAGCCGAGGACGTTTCCGAATCTTACCGCCACAAACTCCGTTTTTGATATTTTATCGTACGTCTGGATTATCATTTCGCATATTCGCTTCGTAGCTCCCATTACGTTCGTGGGATTTACCGCTTTATCCGTCGATATCATTACGAAGCGTGATACACCGTTTTTATCTGCCGCACGTACCGTATTAAAAGTGCCGAAGACATTGTTTTTGACAGCCTCCTCGGGAGACGTCTCCATAAGAGGAACGTGCTTATGCGCTGCTGCATGAAATACTATATCGGGTTTATATTCTTTGAATATCGTATCAATTCTTTCAGCGTCACGAACGGAAGCTATGAGAACTATTATTTCAACGTCGGGACACGTGCGTAAAAGCTCCATCTGTATATCGTAAGCGTTATTTTCATATATATCAATTATTATCAGCTTACGGGGAGAATGTGAAGCTATCTGTCTGCAAAGCTCGCTTCCGATAGAACCGCCGCCGCCTGTTACGACGACCGTTTTTTCTTTTATGTAGCCGATTATCGCATCAACGTCCGTTGTGACGGGATCACGTCCGAGCAGGTCGTTTACGTCGACGTTTACAAGTGAATCTGAGCTTATTTCGTTATTTACGAGCTGTGAAAGTCCGGGAAGAGTTTTCATCGGACAGTTCAGGGTCTTACATATATTGAGTATTTCTGCCTTCTCTTCTGCGGGAGCTGACGGAATAGCGTAAATTATCTCGTTTACCTCGTATTTTTCTGCCGCCCACATTATTTTATCTCTTCCGCCGACGATGTTTATACCGTACATTCTGCTGTTGTGCTTCTGTTTATCGTCGTCTATGATGCACACGACACGGCGTGTATTGTGCAGATCGCTTGCGTTAAACTCACGCAAAAGTATATTTGCCGCCTCGCCGGCACCGATCAGCATTACTCGGCGCATGTTTGCGTCTTTTTTATTTATCATAGGCATACCTGAACGGTATCGGTTACGTATGACTCTGTACAGAACCCTTCCGCAAACGGTACCGAGGCAGAATATTACCGCACTCATTGCATAGCACGAACGTGGAAGTACAAGTCCTACGACTATACGCAAAACCGTTGACAGCGTATAAGATATTGCCGCAGCATAGAATATCAATGCATATTCGTATATACTTGCAAACTGCCATAGATTTTGATACAAATGCATAAAAGCAAAGACCGCCACGGTTATAACGGCAAATATCGGCAGGAATTTAAAAAGATTCCCGAAAAATTCCGACGGAACATTTTCCATATCAAAATCGTATCTGAGCAAAAGTGCCGCCATTTCCGCAAACGCAAGAATGAGTATATCGTAAAGTGCAATACCTACAACACGCAGAAGCTTCATTTTGTTTATCTTCTTGATCACAATAAAAATCCTCTTTTCAAATATTTGCTTCGGAATAGTTATTATAAAGACGATCGGTCCATAAAATCTTATTTTTTTATCCGGTTCAAGATTTTAGCAGTAAATCTTCCGATATATGATCATAAAATAATTATTTTAATAAATTATACCACATCATTTTAATAAAATCAATAATTTTTTATTTACAAATGCATTTTTTTGTGATATAATACAGCGGTTTAAGAAAAAATAAGGAAAAGTTTATGCAAAACAGAACTATTGCCGCTGTTTCTACCCCGTACGGCAGGGGTGCAATTTCGCTTATAAGGCTCACCGGATGTAACAGCATAGAAATAGCGGACAAGATATTCAAGCCGAAAAACAAAACTTCTCTTGAAAATTCCGCACACGCACGTGCCGTGTACGGCGATATCGTATCAAACGGTATTATCATTGACGACGGTGTTGCAACGGTGTTCAAAGCACCCCATTCATACACGGGCGAGGATACTGTTGAGATCGCCTGCCACGGCGGTATTGTCGTAACAAACGAAGTTATGACAGCTTTGCTCGACAGCGGTGCTTATCCTGCAGGTGCCGGCGAATTTACGAAAAGAGCATACGCAAACGGCAAGATGACTCTTTCGCAGGCAGAAGCCATAATGGATATAATAGATGCAAAAACGCCTGCGGCTTTAAAGCTTGCAAATACCTCGGGGCGCGGTGCGCTGTCGCAGGAAGCATCCGAAATATACGAAAAAATAAAGACGCTGCTTGCAAGCATATACGCTTATATAGATTATCCCGACGAAGATCTTACGGACGTGACAGTGGACGAAATGAAAAACGAGTTAAGATCGCTGCTTGACAAAACATCCTCCCTTGCAGATTCCTATAAAACGGGAAAAGCCGTAAAAGAAGGAATAAAGACTGCGATATGCGGAAAACCGAACGTAGGCAAATCATCGGTACTCAATATGTTTACAGGTGAGGACACGGCAATAGTCACGGACATAGAGGGCACGACGAGAGACGTTATCACGACACAGGCTGTGTGTAACGACGTAATGCTCGTTTTATCGGATACGGCAGGTATAAGACAGACGGACGACACCGTTGAAAGCATAGGCGTTGAGAGAGCCATAACGGAAGTCGGCAAAGCGGAGCTTGTTTTAGCCGTATTTGACACATCCCGCCCGTTTGATGAGCGTGATGAAGAAATAATAAACACTCTCAAAGATTCTTCCGCCGTTAAAATAGCGTTGCTAAACAAGACGGATAAAGAACCTTTATTCGACACAGAAAAAATAAACGGATATTTCGATAAACAAGTATATATCAGCGCAAAGACGATGCAAGGTAAAAAGGAGCTTGAGGACATTATAGGTGAGCTTTTCACGGGCGGCAGGATAGATTATTCATCGCCGTTCATATCAAACTCAAGACAGTACAGCGAAATATGCCGTACAAGAGATGCCGTCGCAAGCGCTTTATCCTCACTTGACAGCGGTATGACGCAGGATATTGCATCATTTGATCTTGAGGATGCACTGTCCGCAATTTCACGTCTTGACGGACGTGAAATGACGGATGACGTCGTAAACGAAATATTCAGCAAATTTTGCGTAGGAAAATAACACACCGAAAGAAGGCTTAATAAATGAATGCAGGAATAGTGGGGCTCGGACTTATCGGAGGATCGTTCGCCAAAGCGATGAAAGAAAAGGGCGACATAACGGTCTACGGCTTCGATATAAACGAAAGCTCATTTCTTGCCGCAAAGATGACTCACGCCGTTGACGAAAGACTGACGGATGATACACTCAAGCTGTGCGACTTGATAATAATATCACTTTATCCGACAGCTTGCATTGATTTCATAAAAGAAAAAGCAAGCTTCATAAAAAAAGATGCCGTCGTTGTCGACACGTGCGGCGTAAAAAAATACGTATGCGATGCAGTTCAGCCTATTGCCGAAAAGTACGGTTTTTCGTTCATAGGCGGCCACCCTATGGCAGGTACGCAGTATTCGGGATTTTCACACAGTAAATCAACACTTTTCAAGGGTGCTTCTATGATAATGTGCCCGGGCAACACCTCCCTTGACACAACGGAAAACACAAAGCTGTTCTTCCTGTCGCTCGGTTTCGGCTCCGTCGTGTTCTGTACACCCGAATTTCACGATTCGCAGATAGCGTTTACATCCCAGCTTGCACACGTCGTATCAAACGCTTATATAAAGAGTCCTGCCGCGCAGGAGCACAAGGGATTTTCCGCAGGAAGCTACAAGGACTTAACGAGAGTTGCAAGGCTTAATCCGGCTATGTGGAGTGAGCTTTTTATGGAAAACAAGGACAATATCTGCCGTGAGATAGACGGCATAATAGACGAGCTCAAAAAGTACAGCGATGCAATAAAGGCATCAGATGTAAAGACGCTCGAAGCTCTGCTTGCTGACGGTGTTGCCAAAAAGCTGTCAGCAGAAAACAAAAAGTAACTTTCAAAAGAGGCGAAAGAATGAAAGAAGTAAAAGTTACGGCATCAAAGCCCTATTCCGTACTGATAGGAAAAGGGATAATGAAAGACCTCACATCCCTTTGCGAAGATCTTATAAAGGGCAAGAAAACAGCCGTTATAACGGATGACACGGTAAACGAGCTGTATTTCGACAAGCTCGGACTTACAGACGTACCGAGGTTTGTATTTCCCCACGGTGAGGAATCCAAAAATATGGATACTCTCGCGGAAATACTTGAATTTCTTGCAAAAAACAATTTTACAAGAAGCGATATTCTGATAGCTCTCGGCGGCGGTGTTGTCGGTGACATAACGGGCTTTGCCGCAGGCGTTTATATGAGAGGGATCAATTACATACAAGTACCGACCACACTTTTGGCAATGGTTGACAGCAGCGTCGGCGGAAAATGTGCAGTCGATCTTAAAGCAGGCAAAAATCTTGCAGGCGTTTTCCATCAGCCGAAACGTGTAATATGTGACGTTGAAGCACTTAAAACGCTCCCCGATGAAATGTATAAGGCGGGTATGGCGGAGGTCGTAAAATACTCCGTACTTGCAAACACGAACCTTGATTCCGATATAGAGGACCTCGTGCGTGACTGCGTACAGGTAAAAGCGGACATTGTCAACGAAGACGAATTTGACAACGGAACACGTCAGCTTCTGAATCTCGGACACACGGCGGCACACGGCATAGAAGCACTTTCATCATATACTGTCCCCCACGGCTACGCCGTTGCATCCGGTATGGGAATCATTGCCCGTGCAAGTGCAAAAAACGGTTTTTGTTCAAGCGATACGGCAGACAGGATAATAAAGACTTTAGAAAATATCGGTCTTCCCACAAGCACGGATTATTCCTTTGAGGATATTGCCTCAGTCGCAATGCGCGATAAAAAGGCAAAGGGTGACAAGCTTACCCTCGTGCTCGTGCAAGATATCGGAAAATGTATACTTCACGAAATAAACAAAAAGGACTTTGCGGATTTTATATCCGCCGAATGATATGGACAAGATAATCACACCGTCGGAATTACACGGTGAAATAAATATAATACCGTCCAAATCCCATGCACACAGAGCGCTTATTTGCGCCGCCCTCTGTCCTTTCGGGCAGGAAACGGTGATAGACCTTTCCTCCTGCGGCGAGGATATAGATGCGACGTTATCCGTTTTGCGTTCGATAGGCGTTGAATGTACGGAAGGAGAAAAAGTGACGGTAAAACCGCCGTCCTCGTACGTATGTACGGACGACATAAACTGCAGAGAAAGCGGTTCAACACTTCGCTTTATGCTTCCTGTCATATCGGCAACGGGAGCAAGAGGTACAGTATACGGCAGCGGCAGACTTCCCGAAAGACCGATAGGTGAGCTTTTGGATCAGCTTAAAGACCACGGTGCGGAATTTTCCAAAGACAAGCTTCCGCTTGGCATAAGCGGTAAGCTTTCGGGCGGTGACTTTTATTTTGACGGTTCTGTAAGCTCACAGTACATAACGGGCGTTTTACTCGCCTCACCTCTTACGGGTGAAGAATGCAGAATACACATAAACGGTGCTTTGCAGTCAAAGCCCTACGTTGATCTCACCGTCAAGGTGATGAAAGATTTCGGCGTTGACGTTACGGAAGAAAACGGCACGTATACGGTAAAAGCAAACAGCAGATATACCTCGTGCGGAAATTATACAGTCGAAGGTGACTATTCAAATGCCGCTTTCTGGCTGTGCGCAGGTGTCGGTGTCGGCGGTCTTGCGGAAAATTCATTCCAGGGCGACAGCGCAATAATTGATATACTTAAATCGGCGGGGGCGACGTTCAAAAAAGAAAACGGATATATTTATCCGTGTCTTGATAACCTTCACAGCTTTGAGATGAACGCCGAAAACACACCCGATATAGTTCCTCCGCTTGCCGTTTTGGCATCCTTCACGGAAGGAAAAACGGTAATACGCGGCGCACAGCGTCTGAGGATAAAGGAAAGCGACAGGCTGAAGACGGTACACGATATGCTGATCTGTCTCGGTGCAGACGCCACACTTACCGACGACGGATTTATAATTAACGGAAAGAAGAGTCTTAAAGGCGGAACGGTAGATGCCTGCAACGACCACAGAATAGCAATGTCGGCAGCTATCGCATCCGTAAGATGCGAAGGACAGGTCACGGTGCTCGGTGCTGATGCGGTAAACAAGTCGTACCGTGATTTCTGGAGAGATTTCGAAAAGCTCGGAGGTAAGGTCAATGAAGTACGGTGATAATTTAAAACTTGAAATATACGGCGCATCGCACTCCGAACAGCTTGACGTCATACTGAAAAACATTCCGTCGGGGCATAAAATAGACCGAGATAAAATACTTGATTTTATGGCACGCCGTGCCCCCGGCAACGATCCTTACTCGACACCGAGAAAAGAAAAGGACGAGCCCATTGTCACCTCCGGTATCGAAGACGGCGTAACTAACGGCGATGATATAAAAGCGTATATAAAGAATTCAAACAAGCGTTCACACGATTACGAGTCGATAAGATACACCCCCCGTCCCGGACACGCCGATTACACGGCGTACCTCAAATACGGTAAGGATTACGACCCGACGGGCGGCGGAGCGTTTTCCGGAAGAATGACAGCACCCCTCTGCTTTGCAGGTGCGGTCTGCTTACAGCTTCTTGCCGAACACGGTATAAGCATATCCGCAAAGCCTGTAATGATAGGCGGCGTATGGAATGACGAAGATGAAATGAAAAATAAGATACTGCAGGCAAAGGCACAGCACGACAGCGTCGGCGGTATCATAGAATGTACCGTAAAGGGATTCCCGGGCGGTATAGGCGGTCCTATGTGGGAAGGAATAGAGGGTAAGATATCCTCGGCAATGTTCGGCATACCCGCTGTGAAAGGCATACAGTTCGGTTCGGGCTTTGGCGGTGCAGAGCTTTACGGAAGCGAAAACAACGACGCGTTTGTTTATAAGGACGGCAAAATACAGACCGAAACGAACAACTGCGGCGGTATACTCGGCGGTATAAGCACGGGAGGCGACATCGTATTCACCGTGGCATTCAAGCCTACCCCGTCGATAGCATCCGCACAAAAAACAGTCGACGTAAGAACAAACGAAGAAGTGACGATAAACGTCCCCGGCCGTCACGACCCGTGCGTCGTGCTTCGTGCAGTTCCCTGCGTTGAAGCAGCGACCGCTGTCGCCCTTTACGATATGACGCTTTGATTTGTGCATTTCGCCATACAAAAACCCTCTTTCGGGCAATTTGAAGTCATTTTTTTAAAAATTGCATAAAAAGAAAGAAATATTCAAAAAGCTATTGACATTATACAAAAAAGGTGTATAATAACGGTATAATTATTCATAACGATGAATAATCGTTGTGAGTATACAAATATTTAAAATAATTTTTTCAAATACAAAGGAGATACTCAAAATGGCAAAGAAAGAAGTTAAAAAAATCGCTCTCGCTTACTCGGGCGGTCTCGACACATCAATCATCATTCCGTGGCTTAAGGAAACGTATCCCGGCTGCGAAGTTATCGCTATATCCGCTGACGTAGGTCAGGGCACAGAGCTTGACGGTCTTGAAGAAAAAGCAATAAAGACAGGCGCATCAAAGCTCTACATCGAAGACCTTAAGGAAGAATTCATTACAGATTACATCTACCCCACACTCAAAGCAGGTGCGGTATACGAAGGCGAATACCTTCTCGGTACGTCTTTTGCACGTCCCATCATCGCAAAGAGAATAGTTGAGATCGCAAAAGCCGAAGGCTGTGACTCCATCTGCCACGGCTGCACAGGTAAGGGTAACGACCAGGTTCGTTTCGAACTTACAATAAAGGCATTTGCTCCCGAAATGAACATCATCGCTCCCTGGCGTGTATGGGATATCAAATCCCGTGACGAGGAGATCGACTACGCTGAAGCACACAACGTACCCCTCAAGATAAACCGTGAAACAAACTACTCAAAGGACAAGAACCTCTGGCACTTGTCACACGAAGGTCTCGACCTTGAAAATCCCGCAAACGAACCCCAGTACAACAAACCCGGCTTCCTTGAACTCGGCATTTCCCCCGAGCAGGCTCCCGACACACCCACATACATCACGCTCGATTTTGAAAAGGGTGTTCCCGTAGCTCTCAACGGCGAAAAGCTTTCTCCCGTTGCTATGCTTGAAAAGCTCAACAAGCTCGGCGGTGAAAACGGTATCGGTCTTGTTGACATCGTTGAAAACCGTCTTGTAGGTATGAAGAGCCGCGGCGTTTACGAAACACCCGGCGGTACGATCCTTTACCGTGCGCACAAGGTTCTCGAAACACTTACTCTCGACCGTGAAACAACTCACTACAAGGAGCTCATCGCCGCTAAGTACGCTGAAATCGTTTACTACGGTCAGTGGTTCACACCTCTTCGCGAAGCTCTCGACGCTTTCGTTGAAGAAACACAGAAGACGGTTACAGGTTCCGTTAAACTCAAGCTTTACAAGGGTAACCTCATCAACGCAGGCGTAACTTCACCCTACTCCTTGTATGATGAAGAGATCGCAACGTTCGACGAAGACGAAGTTTACAACCAGTACGATGCTGAAGGCTTCATAAACTTGTTCGGTCTTCCCTTAAAAGTTAAAGCAATGGTTGACAAAAAGAACAAATAAGAGTATTATATATGTATAATATATTTATTGACGGTTCTGTCGGCACGACGGGATTGCGTATAGCATCCCGTCTTGCAAGCAGAGACGATATAAATCTCCTTTCCATTCCCGAGGAACTGAGAAAGGATAACGCAGCTGTAGCTGAGCGCATAAACGCATCCGACGTTACTTTCCTCTGTCTGCCCGATGCGGCGGCAAAGGAAGCCGTAACGCTTTGTAAAAACCCGAACACGGTCATAATTGATGCATCGACCGCTCACAGAACGGCTGACGGCTGGGCATACGGTTTCCCGGAACTTGATGACACGTTCCGAAACAACATCGTAAACAGCAAAAGAATAGCAAATCCGGGATGCCACGCATCCGGCTTCAACAGCATAGTTTACCCCCTTGTAAAAGGCGGTATCATTCCCCCCGATTATCCGTTGGTGAGCCACTCTCTGACAGGCTACAGCGGCGGCGGAAAAGGAATGATCTCCTCATACGAGGATGAAAACAGAGCTGAAAAGTACGACTCTCCCGCACAGTACGGTCTTACGGCGCATCACAAGCATCTGCCCGAAATGAAGGCTGTATGCTCGCTTGCCTTTGAGCCTGTATTTAACCCCATCGTAGGTGATTTTTACAGCGGTATGGCAGTTACCGTTCCGCTTCATTCTTCGCTTATGAAAAAGAAGCTCACGACATCCGAGCTTCACGAATATTTTTCGGAATATTACGCATCCTGCCGTCTTATATCCGTAAAGCCTCTTTGCGAAAAAGGAACAGAGGACGGATTTTTGTACACAAACAGCCTCTCGGGTAAAGACAGCATGGAAATAATCGTCTGCGGATGTGACGAACGTCCTCAGATATGCGCTCTTTTCTGCAACCTCGGTAAAGGTGCATCGGGCGCGGCAATACAAAATATGAACCTCGTTCTGGGCGTTGACGAATGCTCGGGATTGGTATTATAAGGAAAGAGAGAATCCACATGAAATACATATCCGGCGGCGTTTGTGCCGCCACCGGCTTCAAGGCTGCCGGAATTCACTGCGGAATCAGAAAGAACAAGGAAAAGAAAGATCTTGCGCTCATCGTAAGCGATGTTCCCGCATCATCCGCCGCAGTATATACACAGAATCTCGTTAAGGGCGCACCTATAAAGGTGACGAAGAAAAATCTTGAAAACGGCATAGCTCAGGCAGTTATCTGCAACAGCGGTAACGCAAACACGTGCAATGCCGACGGTGTTGAAATTGCCGAAAAGATGTGCAAGATGACGCAGGAATTCACGGGTATATCCGCAAACGATATAATCGTAGCATCAACGGGTGTCATCGGCCAGCCTCTTTCAACAGAGCCTATGGAAAAGGCAATGCCCTCCCTCGTTTCCCTGCTTTCTTACGAAGGAAGCACGGATGCCGCACACGCAATAATGACGACAGACGTAGCGCTTAAAGAAGTTGCAGTCGAGTTTGAGCTTGACGGAAAGACGTGCCGTATGGGCGGTATTGCAAAGGGTTCGGGAATGATACATCCCAATATGGCAACGATGCTCGTTTTCATAACGACTGATGCCGCAATAAGCCCTGCTATGATAAAAGAAGCCCTTACAGAGGACGTAGCAGACAGCTTCAATATGATAAGCGTTGACGGAGATACCTCCACAAACGATATGCTTTCGATAATGGCAAACGGAAAAGCAGGCAACTGCGAGATAACGGAGAAAAATGCCGACTACGTTGAATTCAAAAAGGCGTTGGCAGCCGTTACAAAGAAGCTTTGCCGTGCTATTGCAAAGGACGGAGAGGGCGCTACAAAGCTCATTGAATGTATCGTAAACACAGCTCCCGATAAGTCGTGTGCAAGAAACGTGGCAAAATCCGTTATCTGCTCATCACTCGTCAAGGCAGCGATGTTCGGTGCAGATGCAAACTGGGGCCGTGTGCTTTGCGCTATCGGATACAGCGGCGAGGCTGTTGACGTTGATAAGACGGACGTATACTTTGCTTCTTGCAAAGGTGAGCTTGTGGTATGCAAGAACGGCTCGGGCGTTCCGTTTGATGAAGACAAAGCAAAGATAATTCTTTCCGAAGATGAGATACAGATCTATATATGTCTTAATATGGGACGTGATACAGCCACCGCATGGGGCTGCGATTTAACGTACGATTACGTTAAAATAAACGGAGATTACAGAACATAATGGAAATAAACAACTCTCAAAGGGCAGAGGTGCTTATAACAGCCCTGCCCTACATAAAAGAATACTGCGGTAAAACGGTCGTAATAAAATACGGCGGAAATGCGATGATAAACGAGGAACTGAAAAGTGCCGTAATGGGCGATATCGTTCTCCTGTCCTTGATAGGCGTCCGTGTCGTGCTTGTTCACGGCGGCGGTCCCGAGATCACCGAAACGCTGACTAAAATGGGCATCGAAAGCAAATTCATAAACGGTTTGCGAGTAACGGATGCCGAAACAGCTCAGGTCGTTCAGATGGTCCTTTCGGGAAAGATAAACAAAAATCTCGTAAATATGCTTGAAAACACGGGCGGCAAGGCTGTAGGGCTTTCGGGTGTTGACGGTCATATGCTTGAAGCACGTCCGATATCGGAGGAGCTCGGCTTTGCAGGCGAGATAATAAACGTAAACACAGATCCTATACAGGACGTGCTTGACAAAGGCTACATCCCCGTAATTTCAACGGTCGGATGCGACAATTCGGGCAACGTTTACAACATAAATGCAGACACGGCGGCATCGAAAATAGCATCGGCACTCGGTGCGGCAAGCCTTATTTCAATGACAAATATCTGCGGTATCTTAAGAGATCAGAACGATCCTTCCTCCCTTATTCAGGTGATAAAGGCAAAGGATGCAGACAAGCTTTACGAAGAAGGCATAGTATCGGGCGGTATGATACCTAAGGTACAGTGCTGTGTTGATGCTATAAACAGCGGTGTTAAGAAAGTATTTATAATAGACGGAAGAATACCGCATTCAATAATCATCGAAATGCTCACCGACGAAGGCGCCGGAACGATGTTCGTGTAAAATAAGAGGTCACAATGAACATACAAGAAAACGATAAAAAATATATTGCCCCGACGTACGGCAGATTCCCCGTCGTTTTTGATCACGCAAAGGGCAGTACCGTTTACGATACGGATAACAAAGAATATATTGATATGGGCGCAGGCATCGCAACGACCGTATTCGGTCATTGCGATGATGAGTACGTTAAAGCCGTAACAGAACAGCTTAACAAATACGCTCACGCATCAAACCTTTACTATACCGCTCCGCAGGTAAAGCTTGCCGAGCTTATTTGCAAAAAAACCGGAATGAAAAAAGTGTTTTTTGCAAATTCGGGTGCCGAAGCAAACGAAGGTATGATAAAGGCGGCAAGAAAATATTCGTTTGACAAATACGGTGAAGGCAGAAACAAAATAATAACGCTTAAAAATTCCTTCCACGGAAGAACGGTAACAACGCTTTCCGCAACGGGACAGGACGTTTTTCACAATTACTTTTTCCCTTTCACCGAGGGCTTTGACTTTGCACCCGCAAACGATATCGAAGGCACGAAACAGCTTATAACAGATGACGTTTGTGCCGTTATGGTTGAGCTTGTGCAAGGCGAAGGCGGTGTTTTACCGCTTGAAAAAGAATACGTTGACGAGATATATAAGATATGCGCTGAGCGTGATATCCTTTTCTGCGTTGACGAGGTACAAACGGGCAACGGCAGATGCGGTGCCCTTTACGCATATATGCGCTACGGTATAAAACCTGACATAATTTCAACTGCAAAGGGTCTCGGCGGCGGTCTTCCGATAGGCGCTGTAATAATGGGCGAAAAGGTTGAAAACACACTCGGTCCGTCAACACACGGTTCGACCTTCGGCGGTAACCCCGTATGTGCGGCAGGTGCTTACAACGTGCTTTCAAGAATTGACGACGAGCTTCTTTCCTCCGTACAGAAAAAGAGCGAATACATCATAAGCCGTCTTAAGGCTTGCAAAAACACGGTATCGGTAAGCGGACTTGGACTTCTCTTGGGCGTTAAAACGACAAAGGACTCCAAAGAGCTTGTAAACGACTGTATAAAAGACGGTGTTTTACCTCTTACGGCAAAGGACAAAATGCGTCTTACGCCTCCTTTGAACATTTCATTTGAAGAGCTTGAAAAGGCACTTGACATAATCTGTGCTAACATCGACAAATAAATCCATTATAAAGGAAAAAAATAAATATGAAACACTTATTGAAGCTTTCCGATCTTTCGGAATCGGAAATTACTCAAATACTTGATCTTGCCGACAAGCTCAAATATGAACGCAAGAACGGTATTTCCCATAAGCTTCTCGCTGACAAAACGCTCGGTATGATCTTCCGTAAATCCTCAACACGTACACGTGTTTCCTTTGAGGTAGGTATTCACGAGCTTGGCGGAAGCGGACTGTTCCTTTCATCAAACGATCTTCAGATCGGACGAGGCGAGGACACAGCCGACACCATCCGCGTTCTTTCAAGATACCTCGACGGTATTATGATAAGAACGTTCGACCAGCAGGAAGTTGAAGATATGGCATCATTCGGTTCAATACCGATAATAAACGGTCTTACAGACTATGCACACCCCTGCCAGGTTCTTGCAGACCTTATGACGATAAGAGAATACAAAAAAGACCTCAAGGGTAAAAAGATGACGTTTATCGGTGACGGTAACAATATGGCAAACTCACTCATCGTAGGCGGTATCAAGTGCGGTATGGAAGTTGCTATTGCCTGCCCCGAGCAGTACAAGCCCGATGCGGATATAATCAAATGGGCTGAAGCGAACGGCAAATTCACCTGCACACCCGATATTATGAAGGCAGCAGACGGTGCTGACGTTCTTTACACAGACGTATGGGCATCAATGGGTCAGGAAGGAGAAGCCGCAAAACGCCGCGTAGCGTTTGAAGGCTATCAGATAAACAAAACGGTCTACGGTGCGGCAAACGAAGGTGCTATGATCCTCCACTGTCTGCCTGCGCACAAAGGCGAAGAGATCATGGGCGATATATTTGAAGAGCACGCAAATGAAATATTTGACGAGGCTGAAAACCGCCTGCACGCACAGAAAGCCGTTATGGTCTTACTTATGCAATAATATGCCGAAAGGATATTAAAATATATGAAAAAAGGTTATCTTGCTCTTGAAAACGGCAAAATCTTTGAAGGATATTTCGTAACTTCAAACGAAAAAGCCGCCGGCGAAGCCGTATTTACAACAGGCGTTGTCGGCTATAACAACACCCTCGGCGATCCTTGCAACATAGGACAGATCGTGGTACAGACGTTCCCGCTCATCGGCGCTTGCGGAATTATTCCCGGAATGAATGACAGCAAAGTGTACCCTGCCGCCTACGTTACAATGGAGATAGTCGAAGATCCCTCAAACCATAACTGCGAAGGCAAGCTTTCGGACTACCTGAACAATGCAGGCACCTGCTGTCTTTGCGGTGTTGACACACGTGAAATAACAAGAACGCTCCGTGACGAAGGAGCGATGACGGCAGGTATTGCAGAAACTGCCGACGAAGCTTTAGCTTTGGCAAAAGCATTCAAGCCCTCATCAAAAGTCGGCGCCGCATACGACGGCGAAGGAAAAAAAGAGGTAAAGGCGAAAGCTCCTCAGCACAGCGTAGCTCTCATAAACTACGGTTCTGTCCGCGACGTAGCGGAACGCCTCGTTGACAGACGCTGCAACGTAACAGTATTCCCGTATAACACAAAGGCATCCGAAATACTCGACGGTGAGTTTGACGGCGTTCTGCTTTCAGACGGTCCCGGAAACCCTGCCGACTACGCCGAGCAGACAGAACAGATAAAAGCGCTTATCGGCAAAAAACCGATATTTGCCTGCGGGCTCGGTCACCAGCTTTTGGCTTTGGCAAACGGCGCAAAAACAGCACCCGTAAAAACAGGACACAGAGGCGCAAACCTCCCCGTACGTGATCTTGACGGTGAAAAAACGTATATCACATCCCAGAATCACGGCTATACGGTATTGGCAGATACTCTGCCCGAGGACAAGGGTACGGTATCGTTTGTAAACGCAAACGATAAGGACGTTGAAGGTATAACATATACAGCTCATCCTTCTTTCTCGGTACAGTTCATACCGCAGGATAATTCAGCACCTGCAGATACGTCGTTCGTATACGACAGATTCGTTTCAATGCTCGGAAATAAATGACGGAGGAATAAATTATGCCAAAAGATTTAAGTATTAAAAAAGTTCTTGTAATAGGCTCAGGTCCTATCGTCATCGGTCAGGCAGCGGAATTTGACTATGCAGGCGCACAGGCATGCCGCGTGCTCAAATCCGAAGGGGTTGAAGCCGTTCTTGTAAACTGCAACCCCGCAACAATAATGACGGATTTCTCAATGGCAAACGAGATATATCTCGAACCGCTCAACACGGAAACGATAAAGAGAATAATCCTCAAAGAAAAACCCGACAGCTTGCTTGCAGGTCTCGGCGGTCAGACAGGTCTTACAATTGCTATGCAGCTTTATAAGGAAGGATTTTTGCAAAAGCACAATATCCGCCTTATAGGTACGAATGCTGATGCAATAATCCGTGCAGAGGACAGACAGCGCTTCAAGGACACGATGGATGAGATCAATCAGCCTTGTATTCCTTCCGATACAACGCACGACGTTGAAGAAGCTGTTGAAATAGCAAACAAAATAGGTTACCCCGTTATCGTACGTCCTGCATTCACCCTCGGCGGCGCAGGCGGCGGCGTTGCTTACGATGAAGAACAGCTCAGAATAACAGCCGGTACGGGACTTAATATGTCGCCTATCCACCAAATACTCGTCGAAAAATACATATTCGGCTACAAAGAAGTCGAATTTGAGGTTATGCGTGACGGCGCAGGTAACGTTATCACCGTATGCTCGATGGAAAACGTAGACCCCGTCGGTGTTCACACAGGTGACAGTATCGTCGTTGCTCCTGCTCTTACGCTTACCGATAAAGAGTACACGATGCTCAGCACGGCAGCTCTGAACATCATAGCAGCTCTTAAAATTGAAGGCGGCTGTAACTGTCAGTTCGCACTTGATCCGTACAGTGATAACTATTTCGTAATCGAGGTAAACCCCAGAGTTTCCCGTTCATCAGCCCTTGCAAGTAAGGCGACAGGTTATCCTATAGCAAAGGTAACGTCAAAGATAGCTCTCGGTTATACGCTTGATGAGATCCAGAACGACGTTACGGGAATCACGTGTGCTTGCTTTGAGCCGACCGTTGACTACGTAGTTCTCAAAATGCCCAAGTGGCCCTTTGATAAGTTCCCCTACGCTTCACGCAAGCTCGGAACACAGATGAAGGCGACGGGCGAGGTCATGGCTATAGGTGACAGCTTTGAATCTGCACTTATGAAGGCTGTAAGAGGTGCCGAGCTTTCACTCGACACACTCCATATGCCCGCACTTGACGAATGTGAAGATATCAAAGCAAAGCTCCACGATATTGACGACGTCAGAATATTTGCCGTATATGAAGCGCTCCGCAGAGGCGTATCGGTAGATGAAATAAACGAAATAACGAAGATCGACAAGTTCTTTATAAACAAGATAAAGAAGCTTGCGGAATACGAAAAGAAGATCGCAGATGCACCCGCGCTCGATTCCGAGCTTTATATGCAGGGCAAGCGTCTCGGTTATACCGACAAGGCAATAACGAGAATATCGGGCAAAGAATGCAAAGAAAAGCTCTATCCCGTTTATAAGACGGTTGACACGTGTGCCGGCGAATTTGCAGCAAAGACTCCCTACTTCTATTCCGTATACGGAAAAGCGTGCGAAGCACGTCCGAAGGCTGAAACAGGCAGAGAAAAGATAATCGTCCTCGGTTCAGGTCCTATCCGTATCGGTCAGGGTATTGAATTTGACTACTCTTCCGTTCACTGTGCAAAGACCTTGCGTGAACTCGGATACGAAGTAATAATCATAAACAACAACCCCGAAACGGTATCCACCGACTTCGACGTTTCCGACAGACTCTACTTTGAACCCCTCTCGCCCGAAGACGTTATGGGTGTAATTGAAGTTGAAAAGCCTATCGGCGTCGTTGTGGCATTCGGCGGTCAGACAGCCATAAAGCTTGTTAAGTTCCTGAGCGATTCGGGAATACGTATTCTCGGAACGTCGGCTGAAGGTATCGACCTTGCCGAAGACCGTGAAAAGTTCGATGCACTTCTCAACTCTCTCGATATCAAGCGTCCGAAGGGACTCGGTATTATGACGATGGACGAAGCGCTTGAAGCGGCTCATACGCTTAAATACCCCGTACTTCTCCGTCCTTCCTACGTTATCGGCGGTCAGAATATGACTATCGCTTACACTGACGACGACGTACGTCAGTATATGGAGCTTATTCTCTCCCACGATATCGAAAACCCCGTACTCGTAGACAAATACATGTCGGGTACAGAGCTTGAAGTTGACGTTATCTCCGACGGTGAGGACGTCCTCATCCCCGGTATTATGGAGCATATCGAACGTGCAGGTGTCCACAGCGGTGACTCTATTGCAATTTATCCTCCGCAGAACATCTCCGACAAGCTCATTCACAGAATTATCGAATGTTCGACGCTTCTTGCAAAATCACTCGGCACAAAGGGCCTTGTAAATATTCAGTACCTCACGTATGAAGGTGAGCTTTACGTAATCGAAGTAAACCCCAGAGCTTCCCGTACTATCCCCTACATAAGCAAGGTTACGGGTATTCCTATGGTCGATATTGCTTCCCGTGTAATGCTCGGTGCAAAGCTTAAGGATCTCGGATACGAAAGCGGTCTTTACAAGATACCTCCGTACGTTGCGGTAAAGGTTCCCGTGTTCTCGTTTGAAAAGCTTTCAGACGTCAACTCCTCACTCGGTCCGGAAATGAAGTCAACGGGTGAAGTTCTCGGCGTAGGTAAAAACCTCACCGAAGCACTTTTCAAGGGTATGGTATCTGCCGGATTCAGCATGGATATCGGCAAAAACAAAGACGACGGTGTTTATATAACTGTCGGCGGTAACGATAAATTTGAAATAGTTCAGCTTGCAAAGAAATTTGCAGACCTCGGACTCAACATTTACGCAACGAAGGGCACGGCGAAAGCAATTTCAGCCCTCGGCGGAATTGACGTCGGCGTAATCGGTGATGACAACGACGACACGAAGCTTGAACAGGCAACAAAGCTTCTTGATGAAAACAAAATTAAGCTCATCGTTTATACGGGTGCTAAAACGAAGCAGGCACAGGAAGACTACATCACACTTCACAGAAAAGCTCTTCTTGCAGGTGTTGCGTGCCTTACGTCACTCGATACGGCAAACGCTTTGGCTGATATCGTTGCTTCAAGATTTACGCTTTACAACACGGAGCTTGTTGACATCAACCATATGAGAACGGAACGCAAGAAGCTCGCCTTCACAAAGATGCAGGCTTGCGGAAACGACTATCTGTTCTTCGACAACTCAAACGGTGAAATAACGTGTCCCGAATCACTTACGATATCCGTATGTGACAGAAACTACGGCGTAGGTGCTGACGGTATCGTTCTTATCGAAAAATCACGTGTTGCTGATGCAAAGATCAGAATATTCAACAAAGACGGAAGCGAAGGCAAAATGGCGGGCAACAGCGTGCGCTGTGTTGCAAAATATCTGTACGACAACGGAATTACAGACAAAGAAGAGCTTGATATCGAAACAGAAAGCGGTATCAAACACCTCAAGCTGTACATTTACAGCGGTCTTGTACGCTCCGTAAGCGGTGATATGGGTGAGGTATCACTCAAAGCCGAGGACGTTCCCGTAAACCTTGACGGTGAAACGGTAATAAACAGACAGGTAACTGTTGCAGGCGAAGATTACAACATCACCTGCGTTTCCGTAGGCAACCCCCACTGCGTCATATTCTGTGACAGCGTGGATGCCGTAAACGTTGAAAACGTTGGCGAAGCGTTTGAAAACTGCGAATACTTCCCTGAAAGAGTCAACACGGAATTTGTTAGAGTCGTAAACAAGAACACTCTTAAAATGCGTGTCTGGGAAAGAGGCAACGGCGAAACACTTTCCTGCGGTACGGGTGCTTGTGCGGCAGCAGTTGCGGCAGTCGTTAACGGCTACTGTGAAGAAGGTGCCGATATAACGGTCAAGCTTCGCGGCGGCGACCTTATCGTAAACTACGCAAACGGACGTGTAACGCTTACAGGCTCTGTTGAGTCCGTATTCGACGGCACGATCACAATGTAAAACACTTTAAATTTTGTGGAGCATTCTGTTGAATGCTCCACATTTTTCGTTATACAAAGAATGCGCCCGCCCGCAGACAGTGCGCAAAGCGCACTGTCTGCAGGCAAGGGCTTTCAGTATGTAATATAAAAAGCCGTGAGACCACGGCTTTTTTATTTGTACTTTTATTCGGTTTATATCAAAAAAACAGCAAATACAAATATTAAAATAAGTACCGCTGAATAGAAACACAAAAACGCTTTAGATATTCGGCTGATAATCATATTCTCAGCTGTTTTTGAATTAACAAGCGAACACAAAAATCCAACGGATGCCATACCGCCTATAAAAATAAATACGCCCAACACAGTAATGGATAAAAGAGCTACCCCTGAAATTGATGCACCCGGAAATTTATCGTTTGACGTGTCGATCTCTGCGCTCTCTAACCGATATAACGATATACCCGCGCTGACTATTACCACAGCTGTAACAATGATCACACACAAAAGAATTATTGACCATATCTTTTTGTTCACCGAATACCTTCTTTCTTTTTAGCTCTTTTTATATGATATTGAAACTTCCTTGTCTTCCATTTCTGCGCCTTGGAGAATAACAACTACCGCATCATCATTCCAAGAAATATCTTTAATATTCCATTCACGTGCACTTGCACCGTCATTGTGAACGTAAGTGGATATGCGCTTTATCTTTTTGCCTTTTTGGTTTTTGAGTGTCAGTCTGACATCTACCGAACCGAACGGCCAGTCGGGGGAACCCATTTGCTCAAAGAGAAGCGAATACTTTCCGTCGGGACTATTGTAAGTTGCAATTTCCTCCGGAAACATAAAATCAAATGCACCGCTCCAAAGGGCGCCAATAAAAAGAAATGCGGCAATCGGTAAAACAACTGCAATAGATAATATTATCAATATGATTTTTTTCGCTTTACGCATATTGTTCCTCGTTTTTTTCGAATTCAAGGTTGTTGATTAATTATTACTCCGCACAGTCACAGCCATCATCGTCGTGGCCGCCATCATAGCCGTCGTCCATAAATTCACGGGCGGATATACGCTTTTCATCTCTTTGTTTTTCTATGAGGTCTGAAAGAAGTTCTTTGACTTCTTTGGACTTCTTTATTTTAAGTAT
>JAZQBL010000023.1:0-41016 GCA_045545665.1 Eubacteriales bacterium | reverse complement strand
TAGAAGAGCTTTGGAACAAAGAATACGGAATACTTACGTGTCTTTATGATTATCAAGAAATAGAAAAAGTGCAATTAGCTCTTTTGCGAATGCAAAACTGCTTGATCACCGAAAGCTACGATGAATTTTTAATATCAAAGGGAGAATTTCTATATTCGGTCGAAAGAATAAAAAAAATTTCAAAAGCCTCATTTGAGAATATTATGTGAATAATATTCATATATTTATTTAATTCTACAAATTTTGTATTGACATTTGAAATGAAAAGTGCTATACTCTCGAACTTCGATGCGAGATATGCATTGAATATTTTTTAGGAGGTTTTTATCTGATGAAGAAGTTTATTGTTCTTATGCTCGCTGCTACACTTGCACTTTCATTCGCATCTTGCGGTGGTGACGAAACAGACACAAACGCAGATTCCGCAGCTGATTCCAAGGCTACTGTTACAACTGCTGCTACAGACGCTGATACAGATGCTGCTACAGATGCTGCTACAGACGCCGCTACAGACGCTGCTACAGATGCAGCTACAGATGCTGCTACAGACGCTGCTACAGACGCTGAATAATTACGAGTATAAAAGAAACTGCCTGCGGGCAGTTTTTTTGCTTTTGTCTTTTTATTTCCCTGAAAATATCTGTAGTATTTTTAAGCCGTCAAACATACGCGTTTGACGGCTTTTATTAGCTATTTACGAGAGGTTTTCTTTACAACAAGCTCATGCATTATAAAGATCAAAGCGAGAAATACGCCTTGATATATCGGTAAAAGCGATATTGATATGCGTTCGGCGATTATCCCGAACAGAGGCGGCATTACAAGAAAACCAATATACGCAAAAGCCATCTGCACACCGATCATTGCCTGTGACTTATCCTTTCCGAATACATCGGGAGTCATATGTATAATGCACGGATATATAGGCGCACATCCGAGTCCTATTATAACAAAGCCGAGCAATGCGGCAATGGAAGACGGAATAAACAAAAATCCGATACCGACGCCTACAATGGCAGAGCCTGCGCGTATTAAGGATCTGTCGCTGAGCTTCATCGCAAGAAAACCATTGATAAATCTGCCAAAGGTAATACCGATATAGAACATACTTGCATAGCCTGCCGCCGCCTCGGGGGTAAATTCCCATTTTTGCACAAGATAGGTGCTTGACCAGAGCGAGGTAGTCAATTCCAAGGAACAATAGCAAAAAAACATCAAAAAGCACGGCACAGCACCGTTTATCGAAAATATTTGCTTAAAAGTCAAAGGTTCGCTTTGGACAGAGTCATCCGAGCTGTCAGTTCCCTTTTTCCAGATCGGGATGCTGACGAATATAATTACCGACAAAACAGCTTGAATAACGGAAACGATGAGATATCCGTAATTCCAGCTTTCAAGCCGTACAAGCGCAAAGCTCATAATGTACGGACTTACAGAAGCACCGACGCCCCACATACAGTGAAGCCAGCTCATATGCTGAGGTTTATAATGAAGTGCAACGTAATTATTTAAAATTGCATCAACTCCGCCGGCACCGAGTCCGTAAGGGATAGCCCAAACTATGAGCATAGCAAAATTATTGCTGACAGAAAAACCGAATAATCCGAGTGCAGTCAGTACAACGCTTACCGCCGTTACTTTACCGGCACCGAACTTGCACAAAAGCTTATCACTGAATAAGCTCGATGTGATAGTACCTATAAATATCGTGGCAGATATGATACCTGCAAAAGATATCGGCACGCCGATCTCGTTATGAAGCACGGGCCAAGCAGAACCAAGCAACGAATCAGGTAGTCCAAGACTGATAAAACATATGTAAATAAGAGCTAAAAGTAAACTTCCCATTTTAATAACTTACTGCCTTATTATATCATTTATCGATCTGCTCGTACAATTTCATACTTTCTTTATTTCTGTATTCGTGTTTTTCGTAATAGCCGATTAGCTTACCGTCTTCATCACGGAGGGCGACCATATAAACGTCTTTGTTTTCTTCTTCGTTGCGAAAAGTATACACGAGGTTGTTTTCACAGCTTTTTTTAAACCATTCAAGCACCTTTTCTATCTTCTCATTGGCATACGGCGGATGGCACATCTTAATGCTCTTACCTGTCAGATCCTTTTTATAGCGTTTTATCGCAGAAGGGTTCATATAAACGACCGTTGAGTCGATATCGCATACAACGACGGGGGCTTTATCCTGATCTAAAATGCTCCTAAAATAATTTATAAGCACGGCTGTTTCCTTTCTTTTTTCGAGTTTATCAAAGCCGCTTAAATGTATCTCAAAACCTCCTCTTTTTCAAGTCAATTATATTAATGATATATTAATAAATTTAAGCCGGTACGATCTTCACAAATTAAATATGCTATTGAAATATCATTAATAATATGGTAGAATATGACAGATCGTCACTGTCAAGGAGAAAATATAATGAAAACTTTATCAAAAGAAGCTCTTGCATTCATAGAGCAAATGCAACAAAATGAGCTTGATGAAAGTGTTATCTACAGAAAAATCGCAAAATTCGCCAAGGGAGAGGAAAATAAAAAAACACTTGAACGTCTTGCAGGCGAGGAATATGCTCATTACGAAATATGGAAAAGCTATACGGGCATCGAAATGAAGCCGAACAAAGCAAAGATTTTAAAATACGCATTGATAGCACGTATTCTCGGCTTTACCTTTGCCGTTAAGCTTATGGAAAACGGTGAAGCTACTGCACAGGAAAAATACGACACTATTGAAAACGAAGTACCCGAAAGCATACATATAAAAGAACAGGAAGATGAACACGAAGCTTCACTTCTTGCTATGCTTGATGAGGAAAAACTGCATTATGTAGGCAGTATGGTCCTCGGACTTTCGGATGCTTTGGTAGAGCTTGCGGGAAGCCTTGCGGGATTCACCTTTGCATTGCAAAACACGAAGCTCGTTGCACTTTCCGGCTTGATAGTCGGTATTTCAGCCACGTTTTCCATGGCGTCAAGCGAATTCCTTTCCGCAAAAAGCGAAGGACGCAACGATGCATTTAAATCCTGCTCGTATACGGGTATTGCATATCTTCTGACCGTTGTCGCACTTATTGCACCTTATTTGATATTCTCACAGCCTATTACAGCTCTCGCTGTCATGATAGGAATAATCATTCTTATTATTGCGGGATTCACTTATTATACGTCGGTAGCGCAGGATCTGAAATTCGGCTCGCGCTTTATTGAGATGGCAGCAATAAGTATCGGCGTTGCCGTTATATCATTTGCAGTCGGTATTCTTGCAAAAAAACTGCTCGGCGTTGATATTTGATATCAGCATAATATTTGAATTATAATCGGCTTTTCATCCGAATATTATGATTTTTCTGTCTTTCTTTATTGCGTAGTCGTAAGCGAGCTTTGTACCGCTTTTGCGGGTGGTAGGAGCGTTTGATTCGTCGTAATAGACGATGCAGTATTTACTGTTGTTTATCATTTCGTAATTACGCTTGACGTAGACGGCTCTGCCGGCGCCGTGTAAGCTTTCGGGATAGTAGGTATCATCGTACAACGTCAAAAGATACGCTTTGTAATCATCGTTAATATACGGAAATTCCGCCCTCACGTAGATTCGTTTTACGTGAGGGTATTTTTCTTTCAATTCTGTAACAAGCTCAAGGCAGAGACTGTCAAAACGGCTCTTACTGCCGAACAAAAATATATTTACTTTTTCTTCCGTAATCAGTCTTTCGATAATATTTTTCAAATTCATTTTTAATTCTTCGGTTTCGTCGATAGTTCTGTGTCCGAAGAAACAGCAGGTATAATTTATCAAAGCACTCACCTTCGCATAATTTACACAACAAAATCAAATAATTGTTATTATGTATCCTTTTAGGATATATGCGTTATTTTATCATATCCTAATAGGATATACAATAATGTTAATGTAAATTGTGAGGTGTATTTTTATGAATATTGATTATATTTCAATCGGTAACAGAATAAAAGAATTACGCACTGCAAAAGGTTGGACGCAAGCTAAGCTTGCCGAAAAATCAGGTGTTGAACCATCCAATATTTCACACATTGAACGTGCGGCTACAAAGCTCAGCTTGCCGACAATGGTAAATATAGCAAACGCACTCGACGTAACGCTTGACGAGATCGCATACGGCAGCTTGGTAAAGAGCACCCACGTTTCCGTAAAAATGATAAACGATATTCTTTCCGACTGTACGGCAGAAGAAATAAAATCACTTTCCGAAGTTTTAAAAACCACAAAAAATATTTTAAGAAGCAAATAATCTTCCGTTTTTTTATTGATTGATTAAAATTTCACACTATGAATACTAAAAATGCTGTTGCCAACCGTATTATTCAGCTTTGTAATCAAAAGAATATTGCAATAAACGCTTTGGCAAATATATCCGGTGTATCACCGTCAACACTTTACAGTGTTCTGAATGAGAAAAGCCAGAATCCCGGCATTGTCACTATCAAGAAGTTATGTGACGGATTAGACATTTCACTCCGTGAGTTTTTCGATAACGAAATTTTTGATGATATAGAGCAAGAAATTAAATAATTATTATATACGTATACGTATTTCACAACAAAAACAGGCACCGCCGAAAAAGCGATGCCTGTTCGTATTGATTTTTATACCGGGAAAAACTATTATTTATATGCAAGACGGACGGTTTTGAATGAATCGTCTGTTTCTTCTATTTCGTAAATAACAGCTCTTTCTCTGGGGCATACGTTAGGCGTATGGAAGACGAGGTAAAGCTTACCGTCGAAGCCTTCGAACATCATACCGTGACCGCCGTCGTTTTTGAATATGGGATCGCCTACTACCCAAGGACCTTCCATCGTTCCGCTCTGGCTTACGGCATTTGCGACAACGTAAGCACAATGGTCGGTAAAGCTGGACCACGTCATAACGAGCTTACCCGACTTATTTCTTCTGATGAACGGACCGTCTGTTATGTAGTTGCCTTCATCACCGAAAGGACCTCCTGTTACGGAGAATTTCCAATCTGCCTGGCCTGCTGTGAACATAGTTTTTACTTCGCTTACAGCTTTGCTGAGATCGTCAGAAAGCTGAACGGAGCACATAGCGCCGTCGCCGAGCTGTGTCCACGACTGACAGAAAGCACTGTACGGAACACCGTTTTCAACGTAAAGAGTTGCATCAAAGCACGTACGGTCTTCAGGTGTGAACGGGCCGTCCGTGAAAGGAAGAAATTTTCCCATAGGGCTATCCGCTTTAAGTATCTGCGAGCCCATACGGCGGGACGTGGACTTAAAGCTTACAAACATATAGTATTCGCCCTTGTATTTATGTACTTCGGGTGCAAAAAAGTCAAGATCTGCCCAGAAATCATCGGGACGTGTGAAGCATTCAACAGGCTCGCTCCACTGTACAAGATCACGGCTCGTGTACACGTCAAGACCTACGCAAGGTCTCGGCACACCGTTTTCACCGATCCTCGTACCGTAAAGGTAGTAAACGCCGTCATCTGCCAAAATAAACGGGTCTCTTATATGAATATCCGAAAGAAGCATTTTATATTCCTCCAATTTGTTCTGTTCTTTTATGATTATAAACTATTTTACTCTGTTTGTCAACACCGAATTTGGAATTTACAGGTACTTAATGCCGATTTATCCGCATCAGTTCGTGCCGAAATAATTTATTATACCGTCATATATACCGAGCGCGTAATCACCGGGATTTTCATTCATATTCCGCGCCTCCTCGGCATTTGTTATAAATCCCATTTCAAGAAGTAACGCCGGCATCGTCGTTTTACGCAAGACGAAAAGTCCCGGCCGTGTGAATACTCCCCTGGGTTTTGTTCCGACAATATACTGAAGCCATTTGAGTATACTTTCGGCAAGCGGCTTTGCCCGACTGTTCTGACTGTACACAAACGCCTCGCTTCCCACGGCTGACGAATTTGACGAAGCATTGGCATGAAGGCTTATAAAATAATCGGCTCCCCACTCGTTTGCCGCTCTCGTTCGCGCGGAAAGTGATCCCGAATTACTCATTCCGAGTATTTCATCGGGTGAGTTGCGTGAGGTTTTAGCTTCATATTCGGGATTTTTATTCAGCATATCGCGAAGTATTATTCCGATCTTATACGTGAGGTCCGCCTCTTGCAGTCCGTTACCTTCCGCACCCGAGTTCGGATTTCTCGGATTGTGTCCCTGGTCGATAAAAATTTTGATTGCCATAACAATTCTCCTGATCTTATTTGTTAATATCATATTCAATACGTTTCTTTACGTGAACAGCTGTTGTGTTTTAAATAAAATTTTATTTCGTACTTTAAAATTTAACACTGATATGGTATAATAATAGGGTATGTACAATAATAGGAGGATAATATGGACCGCTTCAAACTTGTATCGCCGTTCAAACCTATGGGCGATCAACCTATGGCAATCGAAAAGCTGACACAAGGCATCAAAGACGGACTGCCTGCGCAGACGCTTTTGGGCGTTACGGGTTCGGGTAAGACGTTTACAATGGCGAATATCATCGAGCGTGTAAACAAGCCTACGCTCGTACTTGCACACAACAAAACACTTGCCGCACAGCTTTGCACGGAATTCCGTGAATTTTTTCCTCACAACGCCGTAGAATATTTTATTTCCTATTATGACTACTTTCAGCCCGAGGCATATATACCCGGCAAGGATCTTTATATCGAAAAAGATTCTCTTGTAAACGATGAAATAGACAAGCTTCGCCACAGTGCAACGTCTGCCCTTTTTGAAAGGCGTGACGTTATAATAGTTTCGAGTGTTTCGTGCATTTACTCCCTCGGTGATCCTGCCGAATACGAAAGTCTCGTTCTTGCCGTACGTCCCGGTATGATAATGGACAGAAATGAATTTATTTCAAAACTTCTTGCCATCAACTACGAAAGAAACGATATAAGTCTTACACGTGATAAATTCAGAGTACGCGGTGACACCGTTGACGTTTTACCGGCAAACTCGGGAGAGAAAGCGATAAAAGTCGAATTTTTCGGCGACGAGATAGACCGTGTTTCAACAGTAAACGTAATAACGGGTGAGGTACTTGAATATCTCACCTATGCCGCGATATATCCTGCATCGCACTACGCCGTATCGGACGAAAAGCGTTTGGGAGCACTTTCACAAATATATGACGAGATGCTCCAAAGAGTTGAATTTTTCAAAGCACAAGGCAAGCTGATAGAGGCACAGCGAATAGAAGAAAGAACCAAATACGACCTTGAAATGATAAAAGAGGTCGGTTATTGCTCGGGTGTTGAAAACTATTCCCGTATTTTTTCCGGACGTGATCCGGGATCTACTCCGTTTTGTCTGCTTGACTACTTTCCCGATGACTATCTGATGTTCGTTGACGAATCGCACGTCACGTTACCGCAGGTAGCGGGAATGAGCGGAGGCGATGAAGCAAGAAAGAAAAATCTTATAGACTACGGCTTCCGACTTCCCTCTGCGTACGACAACCGTCCGCTTAAATTTGAGGAATTCGAATCGAAATTAAACAACGTAATATTTGTAAGTGCAACTCCCGGTAAATACGAAAAGGAACACTCTTTGCAGACGGTTGAGCAGATCATACGTCCGACCGGACTTTGCGACCCGAAGATCATTATACGTCCCGTGGCAGGTCAGGTAGATGATCTCATCGGCGAGATACGTCAGCGTGTAAAAAGAAAAGAGCGAACACTCGTCACAACGCTTACGACGAAAATGGCAGAAGATCTGACGGAATTTATTGAAAACGCAGGCATTGCCGTAAGGTACATCCATCACGAGGTGGAAACGATGGAACGAAATGAAATAATACGTGATCTGCGATTGGGTGTGTTCGACGTTCTCGTCGGTATCAACCTTTTGCGTGAAGGACTTGATATGCCCGAGGTATCTCTTGTCGCCATTCTCGACGCAGACAAGGAAGGCTTCTTACGTTCGGAAGTATCGCTCATTCAGACGATAGGACGTGCCGCACGTCACGTTGACGGCACTGTAATAATGTACGCCGACAAAGAAACGAACTCAATAAGAAATGCGGTATCCGAAACGGAAAGAAGAAGAACGATACAGAGCAATTACAACAAAGAGCACGGCATCGTGCCGAAATCCGTCAAAAAATCTATCCGTGACGTTATAGAGATACGTGCAAAGGATAAGACACCCGAAAAGAAAGCAAAGAAGCTTTCACAAAAGCAAATAGAAGAAGAAACAGAAAAGCTCACGCAGCAAATGAAGCTTGCAGCAAAGGAATTGCGCTTCGAGGATGCGGCAAGACTGCGTGATATGATAAAAGAACTCAAAAGGTAGAATAAAATTAATATGTCCGAAAAATACATTGAAGCAAAAGGTGTGCGCGTACACAACCTTAAAAACATTGATATAAAAATACCGAGGGATAAATTCGTCGTTCTGACGGGAGTTTCGGGCTCGGGAAAATCCTCCCTTGCTTTTGATACCCTGTACGCCGAAGGTCACAGGCGGTTTGTCGAGTCGCTTTCCTCGTACGCAAGACAGTTTTTGGGGCAAATGGAAAAGCCCGATCTTGATTTTATAGAAGGTCTTTCCCCTGCTATTTCAATAGATCAGAAAACAACGTCAAAGAACCCGCGTTCGACTGTGGGTACGGTTACGGAAATATACGATTATCTGCGCTTGCTTTTTGCAAGAGTCGGCACACCGCACTGTCCTGTATGCGGTAAGGAACTGTGCAAAACAAGCACGGAAAACATAATTGACAGAATATTACAGTTTCCCGAAAGAACCAAATTCGTGATCCTTTCTCCCGTTGTCAAAGACAAAAAGGGTATGCACGAAAAAGTTTTCGAAGATGCAAAAAAAGGCGGTTATTCAAGAGTAAGAGTTGACGGAAGCATATACGAGCTTACCGAAAATATATCGCTTGACAAAAATCTGAAGCACTCGATCGAAATAGTCATTGACAGACTTATAATGAAGCCCGATATACGAACGAGATTGTCGGATTCTGTCGAATGTGCCTTAAAGCTTTCGGGCGGAAGTCTTATTATTCAGGACGTGAGTGAGGACAAAGAATACTCTTTTTCGCTCAACTTTGCCTGTGAAGAACACAACATAAGCTATCCCGAGCTTGAACCGAGAATATTTTCATTTAACAATCCTATGGGTGCGTGCGAAGCGTGTGACGGTCTTGGCAATATGCAGAAGATATCACCCGACAAGGTGATCCCCGACAGATCTTTATCTTTGCGAGGCGGTGCCGTTGCGGTAAACGGATTCAAGAGCATGGATGAGGATTCCTGGTCAGGTCCTTTATTTGCCGCAGTGGGAGAGGAGTTTGGCTTCACTCTCGACACGCCGATAAAGGATTATTCCAAAGCCGCAATGAAGGCTTTGCTTTACGGTACGGGAAGCAAAAAGTACGATATCGTAAGGTATTACGAGGGTGTAAGACACGACAAGCCCGTTGCTTTTCACGGAATCATTCCGACTATGGAAGCAAGAATGAGAATGTCGGGCGGTGAATATTACGAGCAGTTCGTTGAAAACATTGAGTGTGCCGTTTGTCACGGAAGCCGACTGAAGGACGGAATACTTGCTGTTACCGTAGGCGGTCTCAACATTCACGAGGTATGCTGTCTTTCCGTCAATGAGAGTCTTTCATTCTTTGAAAATATACAGTTTTCGGAAACGCAGTGGGCTATTGCCGGGGAAATAATCAAAGAAATAAAGGCAAGGCTCGGTTTTCTTTCAAGTGTCGGGCTGAATTATCTGACGCTTGCCCGCAACGCAGGAACGCTTTCGGGCGGTGAAGCACAGAGAATAAGACTTGCAACGCAGATCGGTTCATCTCTTATGGGCGTTATGTATATTCTCGACGAACCGAGTATAGGACTTCATCAGCGTGACAATCAGAAGCTGATAAATACGCTTAAAAAACTGCGTGATGCTCAAAACACACTCATCGTTGTCGAACACGACGAAGAAACGATGAACGAATGTGATTATATCGTAGATATCGGACCCGGCGCGGGTATACACGGCGGAACTGTCGTTGCCTGCGGAACACCGGACGAAATAAAAAAGAATAAAAAATCCCTTACAGGCGAGTATCTTTCGGGCAGAAAAAAAATACCCGTACCCGAAAAGCGCAGAATCGGTAACGGAAAATTTATTTCTGTTTACGGCGCACGTGCAAACAATCTGAAAAATATCGACGTGAAGATTCCTCTCGGAAAATTCGTATGTGTCACGGGTGTATCGGGTTCGGGAAAATCATCGCTTATCAACAATATTTTATCGGAAAAGCTTTTGCACGACCTTAACGGTGCGAACACCTCCCCCGGTAAGCACGACAGGATCGAAGGAATTGAAAACCTTGATAAGATCATCGTCATCGACCAAAGCCCGATAGGAAGAACACCGAGATCAAACCCTGCGACGTACACGGGACTTTTCACGGATATACGTGAGCTTTTTGCAAAAACTCCGGATGCAAAGTTAAGGGGATATTCCTCGGGAAGATTTTCCTTCAACATAAAAGGCGGCCGCTGTGAAATGTGCGAAGGTGACGGCGTTAAGTGCATTGAAATGCACTTTTTACCCGACATTTACGTGCCGTGCGACGCGTGCAAGGGCAAGAGATATAATGCCGATACTCTTGAAGTCAGATACAAAGGCAAAAACATTTACGAAGTGCTTGAAATGACGGTTGAAGAAGGACTTGACTTCTTCTCTTCTCTGCCGAAGATACAAAAGAAGCTGCAAACGCTCTACGACGTCGGACTCGGATATATAAAGATCGGTCAGTCGTCAACCACTCTTTCAGGAGGCGAGGCGCAGCGTGTCAAGCTTTCGACAGAGCTTTCAAGACGAGCAACGGGAAAGACCGTATACGTGCTTGACGAGCCGACGACGGGACTTCACACAGACGACGTGAAGAAGCTTATAGAGGTACTCCAGCGTCTGACGGATGCAGGTAACTCCGTTATCGTTATTGAACACAATCTCGACCTTATCAAAACAGCGGACCACATAATCGACTTAGGCCCCGAAGGCGGTGACGGCGGCGGCACGGTAATCGCTCAAGGCACGCCCGAGGAGGTTGCAAATGATCCGTCATCCTACACAGGTCAGTATTTAAGGAAGTATTTATGACATCAGATAAACCGATCGTCCGCTTGCATTATCTGTGCAAAGCCATGATAACGGGCTCGTATTACACGGATAACATAAAAGAAGGCGCCAAGGCTTGCCGACACAAGGATATAATCGTCTTCAAGCGCGAACCGTTCAACGAACACGACCGTATGGCGGTCGCTGTATACAATCAAAAAGGAATAAAGCTCGGATATATAAGCAGAAATGAAAGTGCCGCTGTCGCAAACGTGATGGACAGCGGCTTTGCCGAAGAGTGCTTCGGCGAAATTACGTATATCAACAAGAAAAGAGAGTCTGTAGGTCTTCTTGCCGATTGTTTTTTCAGATGTGAGGACCGTTATATCGAACGGCTGAAAAGACTTATTGAAGAGTCGAAACGGTAAGGTTTTCGTATCCGTCCGAATACTCCACCGTCATCTCTTTTTCTGCGTTATCAAGCATAATTTCAAGCATTGATTCTTCGTAATAAGGAACGAATACTGTATCAAAATTTTCTTCTATGTACTTTTTATCTTTTTCGTACCGTCTTACCACAGCGTATCCGTAGGGCAGCTCTATTACATCACTAGTTTCTCCCTCTTCAAGTGAAAGTATCGTTTTTTCTATATATCGGTCATAAGGGAGCTCCATCTGATATTGCGGTGCTTTTGAAGCGTTCGTTCTCGTGTCTTCGCTGTATGCAATCTTAAGCTCCGTAAAATCAACGCCTTCATCAAGCTGTGCCTTGATACGGTCGGCAAGGGTCTTATTTTCGTTTTTATCGTCGCCGTAGTCGTTATAAAGAACTATCCAATCAGCGCAGTAGACGTAATTGTCGATAAAACTGTTTACAAGCGTTTTTTCGCCATGTATTATACGGTCGGAATCTTCCGACGTAAGATACTCGTAAAGCTTCGTTTCAAGCGTATAGACCTCTGCCAGGCGGTAATTCGATCTGTCGGTAAGGTTCAGATAATCGAGATATTCATTATATTCGTTTATCGAATCAAACTGCTTTTTGTTTGCTTCTATGGTTTCATCAAGTGACTTGTAATCTTCATCCGTGAGTGCAACTCCGTACTGCTTTGCAAGTGCTTCTATTGCATACTGACGTTTGATGTAAGCAAGTGCTTCTGTTTTTATCTCATCATCATAAGAATGATCTTTCCAAAATTCACTGTCCCCTCTGTCAAACATATATTTCACATTGAGAAAATAATATCTGTATTCTTCGTACGTGACGTTTTTACCGTTGATCTTCATAACGTCGGGATATGATGAATAATCGGGTGACGGATACGGAGCTTCCGTTATTGCATCGGTGATTTGTGCGGTGCTGTCGTTTTCGTTATTTTCTCCGCAGGAAGCAAATGAAAGTGCCGTAACAGCGGCGACAGCAAGACTTGTGATCTTCAAAAGTTTTTTCATAAATCAAAATTTCCTTATCTTTCAATTACGGGCATTATAACACATTATATTTAACAAGAAAATACAAAGCGTTGAATTTTTATCTTTCGGAGGACATATGATCAAGCATAAACCGTTCAAATTTTTTCTGATTCTCACCGTTTTATCTATCCTTGCGTTCTTATCTTCATTCGCCGTATCAGCCTATATAGACAGTAAATTCGAATCAAAAATCCCCATTTTATCAACAGTTGAAGTTACAAGTGACGGCACGTTTGCGAAATACATATATGAAAACGAGGAATATTCATCAATCATCCCTCATTCCTCAGCCCTGAAAGACGGTATGAGCTTACCTGTATATATCGATCCTTCATCACCTGAAACGGCAGAGCTTAAGGATGTTTCCTCTGTTTTGGTATTGAAATTCGTATCGGGTTTGGTATTTGCGGTATCATTTACGGAATGTATAGTTCTGTACGTTCGTTATAAGCTGAAAGAACGGAAATAATACATTCAAAAGCACGGAAGCGGAGATGATACTCCGCTTCTTTTCATATAGTTTATTCAAAAACATTGACAATAGCTGTCGTTTGTGGTACAATAGCGGATAGTCGAATTATTAAAGTATTTAATATATTATGGGGATTCTATGTACATTGCAGATAACGCCGTTATAATGGCGGCAGGAACTTCAAGCAGATTCGCTCCGCTTTCTTACGAATTGCCTAAAGCGCTTATAACAGTAAAAGGCGAGATTTTGATAGAAAGACAGATACGTCAACTTAAGCAAGCGGGGATAAACGATATATACATCGTAACAGGCTACAAGGCTGAGATGTTTGGGTATCTTGAAGAAAAGTTCGGTGTAAAGCTTATACACAACGCCGATTATCTTACAAGAAACAACAACGCAAGTATATATGCTGTAAAAGATATTTTAAAGAACTCTTACATTTGTTCTGCCGACAATTATTTTTCAAAAAATCCTTTCGAGAAGGAAGTTTCGGAATGTTACTACGCCGCTGTGTATGCCGACGGAAAGACAAAAGAATGGTGTATGGAATATGATGAAAACGATGTCATTACAAACGTAACTGTCGGCGGTGAAGATGCCTGGTATATGCTCGGGCACGTTTTCTGGAGTGAAGAATTCAGCAAGAAATTTCTCGATATTCTTATAAGTGAATACGACAAACCGAGAACTGCGGATCTTTTGTGGGAAAGCATATATATCGAGCACATTGGCGAGCTTGAAATGAAGATACGAAAATACGAAAGCGAAGTTATTTTTGAGTTCGACACGCTCGACGAGCTTCGTTGTTTCGACGAAAGCTACGTTGAAAACACACGCTCCGCTATTTTAAAGGCCATCGCAAAAGAGCTTGACTGTAAAGAAAGTGACATAGTAAACGTCACATCATACAAAGACAAAACAAACGAAGCATCGGGCTTTGAGTTTACATATGACGGAAAGAAATACTTATATTCATACGGTGAAAAAACCTTGAAGGAGAAGGCAGGTCTATGAAAAAAGAAGATCTTGAAAACATCAGCGAAGTCAAAAAACTGTTACTTAAAGTTTTTAACACTGACAATTACAGCGAAATATCACGCATGGGCGGTCTTACAAACAAAACGTACAAGGTAACTCTTGACGGAAAAGACTACGTTGTGCGTATTCCGGGCGAAGGCACACAGGAGCTTATCAACAGAGGCGACGAAAGGACAAGCACGGAGCTTGCCTGCAAAATAGGTGTTGATGCCGAAATGCTTTATTTCGGAGACGACGGCGCGAAGGTCACGATGTACATAAACAACGCCGTTACGATGTCGTCGGAATCTTTAAAAGAAGAAGTAAATATCAAACGTGTTGCGGAAATATTCAAAAAGGTACACTCCTGCGGTGAAGATACAGAGGTTGCCTTTGAAGTTTTTGAAATGGCAAGCGGTTATGAGAAAATAATAGAAGACAAAAACGTACCCATGTACGATGATTACAGTGAAATAAAGAAGCTCGTTATGACGGTAAAAAATGAAACGGATGCTTCGGTAAAAGCTGAAAAGGTTCCTTGCCACAACGACCCTCTTTGTGAAAACTGGGTCCTCGGCAACGGACGTATGTATCTGATAGATTGGGAATACGCAGGTATGAACGACGGAATGTGGGATCTTGCGGACGTTTCCATTGAAGCGGGCTACGATGAATACCACGACGATATGCTTTTAACGTCATATCTCGGAAAAACGCCGAGTATTGAAAACAAAAAGCACTTTCTTGCAAGCAAGATATACGTCGATTATCTGTGGACGCTTTGGGCAAAGACGAGAGTTCCCTACGACGGCAAGCCTATGGAAGACTGGGCAGAGCAAAGATACACACGTCTTAAAGGATTTTTAAAGCAGTACGAAGAACTGAAAGGAAAATAATTATATGTTTGCAGGAATCATTGCAGGAATAACCTGGGCTGTTGCCTCGTATATTTTAACTTTAGCTACGGGAATGGAAGCGTTCTCTGTGCAGTCGCTTTTGTTCGTTACGTTTATAAGCACGTTCATACACGACGCTTCCTCAGCTGTCTGGGCTACCGCTTACAACGGCGTAAGAGGAAATCTGAAAAACGTATGGAACGCTTTGACAAAGACAAAAAGCGGTAAATGGGTAGTTGTTGCCGCACTCATCGGCGGACCTGTCGGAATGACGGGATACGTTATGGCGCTCACTTATATGGGTGCATCCATCGGTGCTGTTGCAAGCGCGGTGTTCCCTGCTATCGGCGCTATACTTGCGTACATTTTCTTAAAGGAAAAAATGAAGTGGTATCAGTGGGTGTTCCTTATATTCACACTTCTCGGTGTTTACGGACTCAGCTACTCGCCCGAGCTTGACATACAAAACTTCGCCCTTGGTATTATAGGTGCGGCTATGTGTGCTTTCGGTTGGGGTATCGAAGCTGTTATCCTCGCAAAATGTCTTACAGATCCCGAAGTTAAAGACGAATACGCTTTGCAGATACGTCAGACAACGTCGGCTCTCACTTACGCCGTTATCATACTTCCCTTTATAAAGGGCTGGGGCTTCACTGTCGATCTTTTCACACCCGAAACAAAGTGGCTCATCCCCACAATAGTCATAGCAGGACTTTTTGCAACGATATCTTACCTCTTCTATTACAAGGCAATTTATCAGATCGGCGCATCAAAGGCTATGGCGCTCAACGTCACGTACTGTGCGTGGATCGCAATAATACCTATGATCCTCTCCGCAATCAAGCTCGAAGTTCCTACGATCAGTATTCTTCAGCTCGGATGCACGGCAGTCGTCCTTATATGTGGAATATTCGCAGCGGCAGATTTTAAAGAGATATTTAAAAAGAGCAAATAACTTACCGCACTTTACAGCGGCTGCTACTTTGCTCAGGCAATCAGGAGATAACTATGTTTTTGTATATTGACCCGGGAACGGGAAGTATGCTTTTTACCATACTTATAGGTATTATCGGTGCAAGCATATTTTCGTTAAGGATGTTTTTTATAAAATTCCGCTTCAAGCTAAGCGGCGGTAAAACAAAGATGGATGACAAAAAAACGCCTATCGTTATATTTTCAGACAACAAAAGATACTGGTCGGTATTTGAACCCATCTGCCGTGAGCTTGACTGCCGAGGTGTTGACGTTAAGTATTTTACTATGTCGGATGATGATAAAGCTCTTGAATGTTCCTATCCCCACGTAAAAGCGGAATTTATAGGTTCGGAAAACAAGGCTTTTATGAAGCTTAACTTTTTAAACGCTTCCATCGTTCTTTCAACAACTCCGGGGCTTGACGTTTACCAGTGGAAAAAATCTAAGCTCGTTGACTGTTACGTACATATACCGCACGCGGCAAGCGAAATAACTCTTTACAGAATGTTCGGTATTGACTACTACGATGCGGTTTTACTTTCGGGAGAATACCAGGCGCAGGATATACGTGAGCTTGAAAAGCTTCGCGGTCTTCCCGAAAAGGAGCTCGTAAAAGTCGGTATACCGTATATGGATGAAATGGCAAAACGTCTTGAAAAAGAAGGCTCGCCGAAAGATCATCCGCGTACGGTGTTGCTTGCTCCCTCCTGGGGAAAAAGCGCCATACTGAGTGTGTACGGTGAAAAGATACTCGACGTGCTTATAAACACGGGATATCACATAATCGTCCGTCCGCACCCTCAATCATTCACATCCGAAAAGGAAATGATCGAGCGTCTGATGAAAAAATATCCCGAAAACGAACATTTTGAATGGAACTCCGATACGGACAATTTTAACGTCCTGTCACGTTCGGATATATTGATTTCAGACTTTTCCGGTGTAATATTCGACTTTACGCTCGTTTACGATAAACCTGTTATATATACAGATCCGGATTTCGATCTCAGCCCATACGACGCCTGGTGGCTTGAAAAGCCGCTGTGGACCGTCGGAGCGCTTCCGAAGCTCGGATGTCAATTAACGAAAGAAAATATGAATGATCTTAAAAACGTAATCGACAAATGTATAGCTGACCCCGCATACGCTGAAGGACGCAAGTGCGTTAAAGAAGAAACGTGGGAAAACTTCGGTAAGGGCGCTGAGCTTACTGCAGATTATCTTATCAAAAAATACGCTGAATTAACAGAAAAAGGAGGACGAAAAGAATAATATGTCATTTTGGTCTATCCTTGAAACTATATTTTTAGGTCCTTTAAAGCTCATATTTGAAATTATTTTCAAAACTGCAAACGAGATCGTCGGAAACCCCGGTGTTGCGATAATTTTTTTGAGTCTCGTTATGAACGTGCTCGTGCTTCCTTTGTATAAGCGTGCCGACGCTATGCAGGAAAGAACACGTGACGTTGAAGCAAAGCTTCAAAAAGGTGTTGAGCATATCAAGAAAACATTCTCCGGTGATGAGAGAATGATGATTCTGCAAACGTATTACAGACAGAACAACTATAAACCCACAAACGCACTCAGCGGTTCTGTTTCCCTTTTGCTTGAAATACCGTTTTTTATGGCGGCTTATCAATTTCTGTCGGGACTTGACATTCTTGACGGTGTCACATTCGGTCCTATCAAAGATCTCGGCGCACCGGACGGACTTATAGTTATCGGTCCGCTTACGATAAATCTGCTGCCTGTTCTTATGACGGCGATCAACATAATTTCAAGTGCAATATATCTTAAGGGATTTCCTTTGAAAACGAAGATACAGCTTTATGCAATGGCTCTTTTCTTCCTTGTATTCCTTTACACATCCCCGTCGTGCCTTGTATTTTACTGGACTTTAAACAATCTGTTTTCCCTCTTCAAGAACATTTTTTACAAGCTTAAAAATCCCCAGAAGGTTCTGCGGATCTCCTTATCAGTTATCGGAATCGGATGTATCGTTTCGTTTTTTATGGTTACAGATCCGGAAAGCACTGTAAAAGTTCCGCTTCTGTGCCTTGGTGCGCTGTTGCAGCTGCCGATACTTTTCCACGTAATAAAATCAAACGTTCCGTTTACGCCGAAGCCTATAACGGCAGAGCCGAAACGCAAATATTTTATTGCAGGCGGTTTATTTTTAACGGTACTTATCGGTATTTTGATTCCCTCTGCGTTTATTGCCTCATCCCCGCAGGAATATATTGACGTGTCGCATTTTCACGACCCCACCTGGTATATAGTGAGCTCGGCTTGTATGGCAGGCGGATTTTTCCTCGTCTGGATGGGCGTATTCTACTGGCTTGCAAGTCCTTCGGGAAAAGTTATTTTTGAACGTATCATGTTTGCATTTTCCATAGTTGCACTTGTGAACTATATGTTTTTCGGTACGGATCTCGGTGTTATTTCCCCGACTTTGCAATACGAAAACGGCGTTTCTTTTTCGACGTTTTCGCAGATACTCAACGTGATCACCGTGATCGCTCTGTGCGCCGTTACAGTATTCTGCATCATAAAATTCAGAAAAGTAACAGCCACGGTCCTCTGCACGGCGATGATAGCATTGGTCGGTATGTCGGCAGTAAACGTCGTGGCAATTCGTTCCTCTGTCAGCGAAGTAACGGCACAAAACGACAATTTCCCCGATTTCCAATTGAGCAAAAAAGGAAAGAATGTCGTTGTCATTATGCTCGACCGTGCAATGGGGCAGTACGTTCCGTATATGATTAAGGAAAAGCCGGAATTGAAAGAAAAATTCTCGGGATTTACATATTACAAGAACACGATATCATTCGGCGGATATACGAATTTTGCATCTCCTGCACTGCTTGGCGGGTATGAATATACACCCGTTGAGCTTAACCGCCGTGATTCCGAATCACTTGTATCAAAGCACAACGAAGCACTCAAAGTTATGCCCGTTACGTTTGATAAAAACGGATACGACGTTACCGTCTTCGATCCCGTTTACGCAAACTACAAATGGATACCCGACCTTTCCGTTTTTAACGAATATCCCGATATCGACGCTTATATAACGAAAGGCAAATTCGGTAATACGCAGGAAAAAGAAGCATCCATAAAGAACAATCACAGAAACTTCTTCTGCCTCGGCTTTATGAAAAGTATGCCTCTTTTCACACAGCACGCTCTGTATGACAAAGGCGAATACAACCGTATAACGTCTGCCAATACAAATTCCGAAGGTTCATCCTCTCACGTACAGCACAGTATGTCAACTGCTGACGGTTTTTACGCTCCGTTTATGAGTTCTTATGAAGTGCTCGAAAATATGGAAAAGATGACGAACATTTCAAACGGCGGTGAAAATACTTTCCTGCTTATGACAAATGATACTACTCACGAGCCTGCACTTTTACAAGCTCCCGACTACGTACCGCAGGCAACAGTCGATAACACGCAGTACGACCGTGAGCACGCAGACAGATTCCTCGTTGACGGTGTACAGCTTAAAGTTGAAACTTCATTCCAGATGAGTCATTATCACATAAATATGGCATCGTTTCTGAAGCTCGGCGAATGGTTCGACTATCTGAAAGAAAACGGCGTTTACGACAATACGAGAATAATTCTCGTATCGGACCACGGACGTGATCTCGGACAGATAGAAGAACTTACAAACGACGGTGACAGAAGAAAAGACGTTGAATTTTATTATCCTCTTCTTATGGTAAAGGATTTCAACAGTAAGGAATTTACAGTGTCAAATGAATTTATGACAAACGCCGACGTTCCTGTAAAGGCTATGGGCGGACTTATAGAAAACCCTGTTAATCCTTTTACAAAGAAGCCGATAAACAGCGATGAAAAGACTGCTCACGATCAGTTTATAATAATTTCAGATACGTTCCAGACCGGTAAAAATAACGGTAACACTTTCCTTCCCGCACGTTGGGCAAGCGTAAAGGAAGACCTTTGGAACAAGGACAACTGGACGTTTTACGACGCTGAAACGGTACTTAAAGACCATAAGGCACCGTGATTTCTCATCCTCCGGATAAGCTTTTCCGGAGGATACATATTTGAACAATGGTAAAAAAATGAAAACATCAACTTTATCAAAAAACTTTACGACGGGAAACATATCAAAGCAGTTGTTTTTCTTTGCTCTGCCGTTTATGGCATCAAACGCTCTGCAGGTGCTGTACAGCACGATAGATATGATAATCGTCGGAAAATACGTCGGCACAGCCGGACTTTCCGCCGTATCGCAAAGCAGCCAGATCTTAAACTTTGCCACAATGGTGTGTCTCGGATTTTCAAACGGCGGTCAGGTCCTTATATCCCAGGCACTCGGTGCGGGGAAAAAGCGTGAAATGAACGATATTATCGGAACGCTTTTCACGTTCGTTTTATTCTTGGCGCTCTTTTTATCCTCAATTATGCTCTTACTCAAGGGTTGGATCCTTGACGTAATGAACATCCCCGCAGAATCGTACGCCATGTCGGAGGATTATCTCATAATTTGCGGTGCCGGACTTATTTTTACCGCAGGATACAATATGGTATCGGCGGTTTTAAGAGGAATGGGAGATGCCAAAAGACCGTTTTTATTCATCGGTATTGCATCTGCTGTCAACCTTATACTTGATATCGTTTTCACGGGATTTCTCGGTATGGGAGTTGCCGGTGCGGCGTGGGCTACTATTACAGGACAGGCTGTGTCGTTTATATTCTCCCTCTTATACCTTTTAAAACATAAAGAGGCTTTCGGGTTTGATTTCAAAAAAGAAAGCTTTGTTATGAATAAAAAATACGTGGGAATGATCACCGCGCTTGGTACTCCTATGGCTATACAGTCGGGTGCTATAAACATATCTATGCTTTTTGTAAACTCGATGATAAACGACGTAGGCGTTATCGCTTCCGCAACCTTTGGTGTCGGAATTCGTATTGATGATATAATAAACAAGATATCTCTCGGCATACAGCACGCGGCAATGCCGATGATAAGCCAGAATATCGGTGCAGGAGAAACAGAACGTGCAAAAAAGGTAGTTTACAGCGCCTGGATATTCTCTGCCGTATTTACCGTTGTTTTTGTTACGCTTTATTTGGTATTCGGAAAATATCTTTTTATGGTATTTTCAGACGACCCTGCCGTTCACGAAATGTCAGGTACGTTCATAAAAGCAATTGTTTGGATGTTCCCTGCTCTTGCTGTTATGAGAGGAAGCGGAGCTTTTATTCAAGGCATCGGAAATGCCCGTTTCAGCATGGTGCTTGCTCTTCTCGACGGAGTTTTCCTCCGTATCGGTCTGAGCTGGCTTTTCGGAATATATCTCGACCTTGGATTTTTCGGGTTCGTTCTTGGGTACGGACTTGCTCCTTACGGCTTTGCCGTTCCGGGACTTATTTATTTTCTGTCGGGAATTTGGCAAAAGCGCCGCACACTTGCAGATAAAATATAATAAAAAGTTATCTTGTATCGTTTGATATAAAATAACTTTTTTAATATTTATATTTCCGAAAGAAGGTCGTACAGTGCGTCCTGCGAAAGTACACCGCACTTTAAATTTTTCGGTATTTTTCCGTTTTCGTATCTTTCGTAATCTTCAAGATATTCGCCGCACGTCATATATTTTGTAAGATTTGATATTTTTTCTTTTATTTTTTCATCCTCAATATCACCGTTTGCTTTAGCAAAAATAACGTCGTCCATATAACTTTCCATTTCTGCTATTCTCTTCAACGCTCGGCTGTCAGAAGGGTCATACGACGATATTATATCTTCGATATTGCTACTGTAAATATTTCCGTTTAAAACGTTACCGCACGGCTCAAACGATACGGTACGTACATTTTTGGGATCTTCCTCATAGGGATCTTCTATATTTGCATCAATAAAATATTCATTCAAATATTTTAAAGCGTTTCCCTTTGGAAAAATAATATTGCCGTCACACACATAAAAACCTTGTTTTTCAAAAACATTCAGTATTCCGTGAGTTTTATCATTAAACTCACACGGATAGTTTTTATTTAATAGCCATGCAGGATTTATCCGTACAGGTACTTTAAACTCTTTAAGCGCTTTTGCGAACGTCATAACGGGATCTGTCGGGATATTTTCCTGATGAAAAGCATCGACTGATAATAAAACGTCGTTTACTTCTGATTTTGCAAGCTTTTCTGCAACACTATATATTTTTTCTTCATCTTTGCTGAAATAACCGTTCGTTATTACTTGGCGTTTCGGAATATTGTGATCTTTCGCACACGATAAAATAGCGCATACATCATCCGGATATATCAGCGGTTCGCCGCCGAAGGTCATTACAGATTCAATATCATATATTTCAAAGAGCTTACGCATCGCATCCGTTACTCTGTCTTTATCAATAACTCCTCTGAAGCGCACGTCTCCTTGAGAACAGTGGCGACAGTTTCCCGTACACTCGTACGTTACAACTGCCTCGATACGGTTAATATTTTTCAAATAAGGATTAAAATATTTATTTTTCACTTTCATCACCGTGAAAATTATACCACATAAAATAAAAAAGGTCAAGAAAAAAGATCGGCTCAAATATGAACCGATCATTTTTTTATTTTTTAGTCTGCTTTTTCGGACTTTTCTTCTTCTTTGCGTGAGAAAATCCAAACGCACCGAGCGATCTGCCGAGTTTGAAGTATTGTCCGTGACTGTAGCCGACGAGTCCGCAACCTTCAAGGTGAAGCTTGCCTTTATCATCTAACAGCTTTTCATCGACGTCAACTGCAACGATATCACACACGAACACATCGTGCGAACCCATAGGAATTATATCCGTTACAACACATTCAAGGCTGAGCGGTGATTCCTCTATAAGAGGCGCTGATATCTCCTTTGCAACACCTTTTGTGAGGTGCATTTTTTCAAACTTGTCAACGTCTCTGCCCGAGCGTATACCGCACCAGTCGCACGCATAAACGAGATCGGTCGTCGTGAGGTTTATCGCCAACTGTCTTGTTTCCTTTATGAGCGAATACGAATGGCGTTCGGGACGTATCGAAACGTACGTTTTTGCAGGTGACGATGACAGTATTCCACACCAGGCAACCGTAATGATATTTGAATTTTCTGCCGTGCCGCAACTAACCATCACGGGCGGAACGGGCGCAAGCAGAGTTGATCCTTTCCAACTGACTTTAGCCATAATTACTCCTGTTTATTCAGGCTTCAAAATTCTTTGCCTGCATTTCACAGTATATGCATCTGTATGTGCGTCTGTTCGGATCTGTAAGCTTAAATATGTGTTCAAGGTCAGATTCCGCATTCGTAATGCAACGGGGGTTTTTACACTTAAGCACGTTTTTAAGCGTTGAAGGAAGCTTGAGCTGTTTTTTCTCAACAAGTACGCCGTCCTTTATGACGTTTACCGTAATATCGGGATCAATATATCCGAGAACGTCAAGATTGATGTCAAAAAGCGAATCTATTTTGATTATGTCCTTTTTGCCCATCTTCTTGCTTTTGACGTTGCGTATCATAGCAACGGAACAATCAAGTGTATCAAGCTTCAGATAATTATAGATGTTGATACCGTTTCCTGCTCTTATATGGTCAAGCACATAACCGTTGTTTATGGAATCTATTTTCATACCGACACCTCCAAAAGCTTCATAATAAGCGCCATTCTTATATACTTTCCGTTACGTGCCTGCTTGAAGTAGCATGCGCGGGGATCATCGTCAATATCCGATGATATTTCGTTTACGCGGGGAAGCGGGTGAAGTATGGAAAGATCGGGTTTTGAAAGTGCAAGCTTTTCCTGATTGAAGATATATGTGTCTTTGAGTCTTATATAATCAGCTTCATTAAAGAATCTTTCCTTCTGTACTCTTGTCATATAGAGAATGTCAAGTGTGGGAAGTATTTCGTCCATTCTTTCGATCTCCGTATACTGAATGTTATACGCATCGAGAACGTCCGTCTTTATATAATCGGGGAGCTTGAGCTCGGGAGGAGATATGAAAACATAATTAATATCCTTATATCTGCTGAGAGCTGATATAAGTGAATGTACTGTTCTTCCGAATTTCAAGTCACCGCAGAAGCCTATGGTGAAATTGTTAAGTCTTCCCTTTTCACGTTTTATCGTCAAAAGGTCGGTAAGTGTCTGTGTAGGGTGATTGTGTCCGCCGTCGCCTGCGTTTATTATCGGAATATACGACTTCATTGCCGCTGCAAGGGGTGCTCCTTCCTTGGGGTGGCGCATAGCAATTATATCGGCGTAGCAGCCGACAACTCTCGTCGTATCGGCAACGCTTTCACCTTTTGAAGCAGAGCTTGTTTCGGCAGATGAAAAACCGAGAACACTTCCTCCGAGTTCCCACATTGCAGCTTCAAATGAGAGTCTTGTGCGTGTAGACGGTTCAAAAAACAGTGTTGCAAGTTTTTTGCCGCGGCATACTTCCGAATATTTTTTCGGATCTGCAATTATGTCCTCTGCACACTCAATCAACTCGTCGATCTCACCGACTGTAAGATCTTTAATATCAATCAAATGACGCATATTTATCTTCCTTTCTGTTTACTTTGTATTTTTCCGTAAAATTTCCGTCGCCAAAATGACGACGGAAATTGATCAAACTTTATCCTTAAAGTATTTGATTCTATCGTGAACGTCAGGGTATTTTGCCTTTATCGCATCACAGAACATAGAATCGTTCTCATCGGCAGTTGCCGCATTTTCAGCTCCGATAAGAGCATAAGTTGCATCAACCAAATGAGAATAAAGGGGATTATCAAGCTCACGGCAGATAAATTCCTGTCTGGGTGAGTTGATATCGACACCGCTTATCTGGAAAAGGTTATGCTTGTCACAAAGAGCCATAACACGGCGAAGCTGTGCTTCCGTGTTTCTTGTAGGCATATATGTAACCGCATCAAAGCCGAGTTCAACAAGCTCCTCAAACAAAAGGTCGAGGTAATCGTCTTCAAACTTCTGAGCCTTTTTGTCGCCTGTTACGGAATCGCCAACGTCACCGAGGTAAGCGTATGCGGAGATACCGTGGCACTTTTTAGCCAAAGCGATATATTCACGAACGTCGGGGCATTCTTCATCGGCATCAATATATATCTTTTCAACCATATTGCTCTTGAGAGCGCCGAGAATATCGTATTCGTAAAAATCGGGTGTCTTATCACCGTTAAGTATCTGAGCTTCAACCTTCGGAGAAATTTCGATCTTCATTTCATTCTTGAAGAAATCGACAACTTCAGCGGGTGTCTTATACTTCTCGGTAACTTTCTTTGCAAGTCCGTAAAGAACGTGACGTTCTGTTATGGAACCGCCTTCAGCGCACTTTGAAAGGGGCATAACGTCCTTTTCAAAATCAAGAGAAAGACCGTACGGTTCAACAAGCTTCGTTATGTTTGCGCACATCTTCTTGTTTCTTTCGTTTCTCTTTGCGCGATAAGGTGCCAAAAATTCATCAAGCATATCAACGTACTGATGAGGAATACCGTGAATAGCGACGTAAGCAACAGATTCCTGGTCGGGATTGTTGATCTTTTTGCCGTTAAGACGTGTATTCTTCATACCTACTCTGCATTCAAAGCCGCACGTTACGGGCATACCGATGATCTTACCGGCTTCAATGAACTCTTTGATACCGGAAACGGAATCATGGTCCATAATACCTGCAGTTTTAAGACCTGCCTGCCACGCCATATAAAGCGCCTTTGTAGGAGAATAGGGAGAGAACGAATACGTTGTATGAATGTGGTTATTTACGTAAAGCGTATCGGGAACAGCGGGGAGAACTCCTTCGTCCGTAAGCTTTTTGATTTCTGCAAGTGCGTTTAAACGCACCTGCATATCATTATCGTTAAGTTGTTCAATAAGCTTCTGTGTATCCATTTTGCACCCTTAGTTAAGCATTTCCTGACCGCCTGTTACGGGAACAGCTTGGCCTGTTTCATAATCCTGCTCTACGATGTAGAATATTGCTCTTGCAACGTCTATGGGCAAGCATCCTCTGTGAATAGGTGTCTTGCTTTCATATGACTTTCTTACGTCGTCAACAGTCTTTGCACCGGGAACCTTACCTGCCTTGAGGTACTGAACGAACAAGCCCTTAACGGGGTCGCTCCACAGAGGACCGTCAAGATAGTTACCGGGACATACAGCGTTTACTTTGATGTTGTAATCAACAAGCTCAAGCGCAAAGCTCTGTGTAAGACCGATACCGCCGAACTTTGAACCTGCGTATGCAAAGTTCTTGTTTGATCCTGCAAGTCCTGACTTGGAGTTTACAGTGATGATATCCATCATATATTTGGGAGCAAACTTGTTCTGTATTTTCATAGGACGGCTTGCGTATTTTGTGCAGAGGAAGTAACCTGTGTAGTTTACGGACGTTACAAGTTCAAACGTCTTCTTCTGCATTTCTTCAACGTTTCCTGCGATAGCGATACCTGCGTTTGCAACGAAGATATCAAGACCGCCGTACGTGATGACCGTGTCATTTACGAGATTTTCAACGCTTTCTTCATCAGCAACGTTTGCTGCAAGCGGGATAGCCTTTCCTGCGCCGTACTTAGCACAAAGCTCATCAGCGCACGCCTTTGCACCGTCATAGTTCATATCAGCGATAACAACGTATGCGCCTTCTGCAACCATAGCGTCTGCAATACCCTTACCGAAGCCCTGTGCGGAGCCTGTAACGATAGCGATCTTTTCAGCAAGTCTCTTTGTACCTGCGCCTGCCATGGAAACCTTGGAACGGTACGATTCAACTTCCCAGTTTGTGATGAAGTCGATAAGCTCTGTGGAAAGAGCCTTGAAGCCGCCGAAAGATTCTGCATATACTGCTATCTTCATCATATCCGTGAATACTTCAGCAGTTGTATCAGCGTTCTTCTTTGTTGTGCCGATGCTGAACATACCGAGGTTCTGAACGAATACTATCTTGGGAGCGTAGCCGTATTTTGCCTTGGAATTTGCAATTCCCTTTTCGATTGCCTTATACGTATCTTCAACAGTTTCACCCTGCTTTACGAAGAGGGGGTAAGCTTTGCAGTATACGATATGGTCGGGAGAATAGCTCTTTGCCAAAGGAGCAAAAGCCTTTGCGTCTTTAGCGAAGTTAAGTATTTCTTTGTTAGCCGTGAAAGTAACTGTCGTCATTTCATCGGAATAAAGCATTCTTATAGCGGGTGCTATCTGTGCAGCAAGCTTTTTGTCGTATTCGACTTCGGAGAAATCGGGCTTTCTTACGATCTTAGCTTCGATCTTCGTCATAACGTCGGATACTACAGCATCAATGCCTTCAAGAGTATCAGCAGCAAAGAAAATACCGTGGTTTTCGAGGAAAAGCACGTCGGGGCATTTTCCGTTTGCTTTCTTATACTTATCTATTGCCTTTTTGCAGTAAGCTGCAAGAATGTAGCCGGGACGGGAGGAAGGAACCCATACTGCCTCGGGGAAAAGTTCCTTAACCGTTGCCTTGCCCTGCTTTGAGCAAGTGATACCGTTTACCATTGCGGGGTGAACGTGAAGAACGAACTTCTGTGTGAAGAGGTTGTGAAGAGGTGTTTCAACGCTGGGGCGCTTTGAATATTCGCCCTTGCAGCGTGCATCCATCATATCTTCAAGAACTTCAGCTTCTCTCGTTGCTTCGTCGTCAGAATATTTCTTTTCAAGCATAGCGTCAAGTGCTGCTCTGTTCATTTTAACGAACTGTTCTGCCTTGATCGTTGCAAGTGATGAACCGGAACCTTTAACGTAAAGTTCGTCATCTGTTTTAAAGGAGGTATTTCCGCCGCCTGCAAGTACAAATGCGGGATCTGCACCGTACTTGTGGGACATAGCTACCAGGTTGTTAAGTCCTTCTGTAAGCATTTCAGTAATTTATCCTTTCAGAGATTATTTACCTGCGTTAGCAAGAAGATATTTTTCAGCTTCTGCGCACCAGAGGTTGTTGTTAGCTTTAACTATCTTGTCAAGCTCTGCACAGATGGGGCATTCCTTACCCTTTTCTTCAAGATCTGCGATAGCTGTCAAGGGGAATTCGATGTTTGTGTAGATAAGCTTCTTACCGCCGGGGATCTTGGGGAGGTTAAGAGTTGTATCGATAACAGCGTTAAGACCGCCGAAGTGTGTGATCATAGCGGAAGGATTGAGTCTGCCGTCCTGCATCATTGCAAGTGCTTCTCTCATATCGTCTGTGTTACCGCCGCTCGTACCTACAACGTGGTGAGCTGCATAGTGAACATCATAGAAGTTGAATTCAGCGGAGAATGCTGTGTTTGTAGGACCTGCGAAGAAGTTGAGGCATCCGTCGTGTGAAAGGATAGCGTCAGCCTGTTCAACAACGGGCTTAACGGGAGCGTATACGAATACGTCGTTGTATCCCTTACCGTCTGTAAGATCTCTGAGGTATGCAACAGCGTCGTCAAGTTTAGCTGTGTTAACGTACATAAGCTTTACGCCGTTCTTTGCAGCTTCTTCAACTGTAATAACCTGAGCAGCTCTTGCAAGACGAGCGTCGTCGATATCAGTAACAACGAGAAGCGAGGGCTTTCTGTCGCAGTGGATAGCGTAGTCGATAGCGCCGAGACCCATAGGACCTGCACCTGCGAGGATCGCTGTGCAACCGCCTTCAACGATACCCATTGTGTGAACGTAAGAACCGCCCTTTGTGTGGTAGTTAGCATGGTAACCGCCAACGATACAGGACATAGGTTCAGCAAGTGAGCCGTAGTAGAATGCTTCGCCGCTGTAAGGAAGCAAGCAGTTCATTTCCATAACGCAGTTATCGAGAATGATGTATGTTGCATCGCCGCCCATGTAGGGGAAAGAATAACCGGGAGCATCAAGTGTACCCTTGTAGTTAAGTGCTGCCTGAACAACGAACTTGTCGCCGGGCTTGAACTGATCCTGCCACTTCTTACCTACTTTTTCGATAATACCGCAGAATTCGTGGCCTGTGATAACAGGGTTTTCTGCGATGTCTGCAGGAACTCTCTTGTGATCTGCACCCTGAAGTGCTGCTTTGTGTGTGGACATACAGATACTGTCCGAAATTACGTGAGCGAGTATCTCGTCATCCTTGATTTCGGGAAGGTCAAACTCTTCAAGACGAAGGTCGTTTTTGCCGTAAAGGCGTACTGCTTTTGTTTTCATGGTTATATTCTCCTTATAATTTATATGTAATATTAATTACCTAAACTTATTTGCCGTTTTTTTCAAAATCGGCGTTTCTTATATCAAGACGGCGTATCTTACCGCTTGACGTTTTCGGAAGCTCCTCGACAAATTCAACGATTCTCGGATACTTATACGGAGCCGTGTGGTTTTTAACGTACTCCTGTATCTCTTTTTTGAGCTCCTCGGACGGTGTATATCCGTTTGCAAGAACTATCGTTGCTTTTACGACTTGTCCTCTTACCTCGTGCGGAACACCCGTTACCGCACATTCAAGGACTGACGGATGCTCCATTATAACGCTTTCGACCTCAAACGGTCCTATGCGGTATCCGGAGGATTTGATAACATCGTCCTTACGGCCTACGTACCAATAATATCCATCCTCGTCGCGCCACGCAACGTCACCTGTGTGGTAATAACCGCCTTCCCAGGCTTTCGCTGTGGCTTCGGGGTTTTTATAATATTCTTTGAATATTCCCGTGGGATGCTTTCCGTTTCTCTTTTTAACGACTATTTCGCCGTTTTCACCGGGGTTTACGCTTGTTCCGTCATCTCTTACTATGTCAACGTCGAGATAAGGAACGGGAAGACCCATAGATCCCGGCTTAGGTTCAGCAAAATACGGCGTGCAGACTATTACCGACGACTCACTCTGTCCGAAGCCTTCCATAAGCTTAAGTCCCGTATACTGATAGAAACGGTTGAAAACCTCGGGATTAAGAGCTTCGCCTGCTATATTTGCATTTTTTATCGAGGAAAAATCATATTTCGAAAGATCCTCTTTTATGAAAAACCTATATATGGTGGGGGGCGCACAGAAGCTTGTGACTTTATATTTCGTTATTACCTCAAGCATATCCTGAGCGTTGAATTTCTCGTGGTCGTACACGAGCTGTGCCGAGCCTCCGAGATGCTGTCCGTACATTTTACCCCATGCAGTCTTTGCCCAGCCTGTATCGGCTACGGTTATATGAAGTCCGCCGTCGATAACTCTGTGCCAATAGACGCCCGTGAATATATGCGCCAACGGATAAGCGAAATTGTGTGCCGCCATCTTAGGCATACCCGACGTACCCGACGTAAAGAAGATAAGCATCGTATCGTCGTTATTCGGAAGATCTTCTTCGGAAGGCTTAACAAATGCGGGGGCCGTTTCAAGAGCATCGTCGAAGCTTATCCAGCCTTTCGGCGGATTGTCACACCGAGTCATTATCTTTAATGAGAGATCGCCCGTTTTTTCTATTGCGGACTCAATATGCTCTATCACCTGCGGATCGGAATTTGCGATTATCGCTTTTACATCAGCCGCGCCGAATCTGTACACGTAATCCTTTTCCTGGAGCTGATACGTTGCGGGGATACAAATAGCACCGATCTTATGCAGTGCAACGTACGAATACCAGAATTCGAAGTTTCTCTTCATAACGAGCATTACCGCATCGCCCTTCTTTATGCCCTTTGACAAAAGGTAGGATGCAAGCCTGTCGCTCTGTTTTTTCCACTCTCCGTAGGTCACATGCTTTTCGAAGCCTTTATCGTTGACATACAGAACGGCAAGCCTTTCCGGCTCAGCCTCTGCCACGACGTCGACAAAATCGTAACCGAAGTTGAATTTTATATCATCTTTGACAGAATAGTCAGTTAGGATGCCTTTCTCGTCAAAGACCTCATTTACAAATTTTTTGTAGTATACTGCCATACCAATCACATCCTTACTTCAGCACTACTACTATACTCCATACCATTTTACTACATATTTTCGGAATATGCAATACCTAAAACAAATATTTTTTCAATATTTTCTGATTTTTTTTGTACAATTATCACAAAATTTACTTTTACCTATCAATTAACGGAGAAATTTTTCTTGACAAAACGCAAGCTTTGGGGTATAATAGCACTGTGTGTGCTTGCATATACACACAAATATTGATTTCACAGAGGTTAAAAATGAATAAAGGCTATCCTACGCACAACGTGCAGGATCTGCAGTGCATACGTGATCTTGTTTACGTAAATGCAGAGAAATACGGCGACAAACCGCTGTATATACATTTGGAAAACGGTGAGAAAATTACATTTACTTACAACGATAATAAACGTTATTTTGACGCTCTCGGTACGTACTTTGCAAAATCGGGGCTTATGAATACGACAGTCGCCATAATCGGAGATCAGCATCCCGACTGGATGACGGCATATCTTACGACGATAACGTCCGGCGGCGTTGTCGTTCCGCTCGACAAGGAGCTTTCGTGCGATCAGCTCGTAAACTTCATAAAGCAGGCAGAATGCAAGGTCGTGTTTATTGCCGAAAAAATATTTCTTCACATTGCAGACTATCTTCCCGAGCTTAATGAAGTCAAGCATTTTATCATAATCGGTCCTGAGCCTGACAGAGAAAAAATAAACATCGACAGCCGTGTTTCCGTCTTTGACGATATTATAAACAAGGGCTCGGCTCTTCTTAATCACGGAATAACCGACTTCCTTACGTACAGACGCGATCCGAAAAAGCTTTGTGCGATCCTCTTTACATCAGGTACTACGGGTACGAGCAAGGGCGTTATGCTTACGGAAGAAAACCTCGTAGCCGCCGTGATCTCGTGCTGTAAAATGATTGGAGTTGACGACACAGATACCTTCGTATCCGTTCTCCCCATTCACCACACGTTTGCCATGACGTGCAACCACCTTGCAATGTGCAATATAGGCGGTACGACGTTTATGAATGACAGCGTCAAGCACGCTTTACGTAACTTTGCCGATTTCAAGCCTACAACGCTCGTAGTCGTTCCCCTTTACGTGGAAACGATCGGTAAGAAGATATGGGACAGCATCCGCAAAAAAGGAAAAGAAAAGCAGGTACGTGCTTTGATAAAAGTCAGCAACGGTCTGCGTAAGATAGGAATTGACAAAAGACGTGAGTTTTTTGCTGAAATCCTCAATTCCCTCGGCGGAAACATCAAATATATCATTTGCGGCGGTGCGCCTCTCGATCCTCAATACGTAAAGGATTTTGACGATTTCGGCATATACATTGCAGAAGGCTACGGCATAACCGAATGTGCTCCTCTTATATCCGTTAACCCTTTCAACTGGCGCAAGCTCAGATCGGTCGGTATTCCCGCCGCCGGTATGCAGGTAAAGATAGATGCACCGAACCCCGGTGATGACGGTGAGATACTCACGAAGGGTAAAAACGTATTTATCGGATATTACAAAAATCCCGAAGCGACCGAAGAAGCATTCACCGAGGACGGTTGGTTCCGCACAGGTGATATCGGTCATATGGATGAAGACAATTTCATATATATTACAGGCAGAAAGAAAAATCTTATAATAGCAAGCAACGGTAAAAACGTATATCCTGAAGAACTTGAAGAATACTTATTAAAGAACGAAAAGATCTGCGAGGTCGTCGTTATAGGAAGGCAGAGCGAAAGCGGTGTGACGATCACAGCTGTTGTTTACCCCAATTACGATATATACGCAGGAAAGAACAACGAGGATATTTTAGCCGACATCAAAGCTGACATAACAGCTCTCAACAAAACGCTTCCCGTTTACAAGCAAATACGCGACGTTGAGTTGAGAGGAACAGAATTTGAAAAAACAACAACAAAGAAAATAAAGAGATTTTTGGTTAAATAAGAGGAGAAATTGATATGTTTGAAGAAATAAAGAACACATTGGTAAAACAGCTTGAGCTTGATCCCGAAAGCATCACGCCCGAAGCTGAACTTGTCAACGACCTTGGAGTAAACTCAATCGAGCTTGCAGATCTTATACTTCTTTGCGAAGATAAATACAACATTGAGATCGACGACGATGATATAAAGAACTTCATCACAGTCGGTGACTTTGTTGATTATCTTACAAAGACTGTATCGTAAGTTTTGAAAACCCGATAATTAAAAAGAACAGAGGGCTCGAGCATCTGCAAAACTAGCGGTAAAATTGAAATCAGCCACCACGATTTTCGTGGTGGCTTTTTGATATGCAGAAAACAAAGAAGACTAAATTCTACTGTATCCAAAGATTATTGTATGAACCTCGATAATTAAAATAATGCTGTTTATTTTCATCAATTAATCTTGCGGTTTTCAAAATCATTAACATATACATAATACATTCATCGGAGTTAAGTGCATACATACGTACAGAATTATTTTCATCAAGCATAACTTCGGTAAGGTGATTAACATGAATTTCTGTTAACATCTCAAGAGCTCGTGTAGCTTCATCGGAAGAAATATCACATTTTTTAGCAATATACGGTGCTGTAATAGGTTTGGTCATGTTATCCATTTCATAAGCAAAAACACATCTCACAGCTGTATTTGACAGAACCTCGAGCACGCGACCTATCCCATCTTCAACGAGTTGATCAGCATTTGCTTTTCCTCTGTGTAGCAGACCGATTTCTGAAGTGGCGATCACGGCACCTCTTTTGTTTGAAAAAGTTGCTGTTTTAACTTGTCGGTTTTCTGCAAGATAGGATTTCATTTTTTCTTTTTCTATCTCAATATCTTTTCCCTCTACCGTATCCACCCAGCCGCGTTGCGTAAGATCAATCAAAGAATCGTACAGCATTTCGGGAATGTCATCGTAATCAACAGCATTTTGCTTTTTCTTTGTTTTTCTGCCGTGGTACAATTCATCAACTGTGATATCAAAACAACCTGCAATCACAGGAAGAAGCATAATGTCGGGCATTGTTACTTCGTTTTCCCACTTGGAAATCGTTTGGGAAGATACACTAAGAATTTCGGCAAGTTGTTCTTGTGTCATCCCACTATTTTTTCTTAAATCTGCAATGCTTTTTCCAATCGTCATATAAAATACTCCTTATCCCTTTTATTCCGGACCCGTTGAGATAATTATATCATCCAAATCCAAGATAATCAACAACGGATATGGATATTATGTATCCAAAACAGAATAACTAATTATCAATTCATTGTTTGACAATCAAGTACACTTGTTTCTGCACACAAAAGCCTTCCTCCGGGAGGTAGCGAAGCGGCGCGAGGGTCTTGAATGACACCACAGTGTGGTGTCAGACCCCGAGCGTGACCGAGCCGCAGCGAGAAGGGGAACCACGAAGTGGTGGAAGGAGCCCGCGTGACTTGCAATTTGCGCGGATTTTATTGTCACGCGCTCTCCCTCAGTCTTTTGCTACGCAAAATCCAGCTTCCTCCCGGAGGGAGCCTTTCATAAGTTCACTCCGGCAGAAAAACACCACCAAAGAAATTTATTTGGTGGTGTTCGTGTTTTCTCCGCTAAAAATGCAGAGGCGATCCTCTGTTCTTTTTATATTTATTTGTAAATCTTCAACCGTATATTTTTTTCATTTCGGCGGCTTTTCCGCACGAATACGAGCCTTCGGAGCACTTCCCTCTTACACAAGGAGGACCTGCCTGCTTAAACAAAAGCGGTGCTGCCTGTTTACACAGCAAAAGCATCTGACGTGCAACCTCTCTTATTTCCCACTGCGCTCTGTCACAGCAACGCAAAGAGAAGAAATTATAAAGGCTTCTTGTATTCATCGTAACTATCATTCTTGTATCGCAAGCGTTGGGAAGCACGAAGCGCGCATCTTCGTTTGCCTTTTTGTCTGCCGCCTTTTTAGCATCCTTTTCCGACATATCCGAAGCTATCATTTTTTCATAATGAGCGTTTGAAAGTATCTTATGCAAATTGTCATAATGCTTTGCATCTTCTTCCATAGCCGCCTTAAATTCTTCAAGCGCTTCGGGGATATTTTCTATTTCCGGCGGAATTATATATTCAAATTCGGATTTACTGACGTAACGCTGGCTCTGCACGGAAAACGACGCTATTCTGTGACGTGTTATCTGTGCAAGAAATGCACGTGACACGCCCTCTATACCGAAAGTGAAGGAAGCATGTTCGATAGGGCTTTGGTGACCGAGTGATGACAAAAGATCAAGAAAGCTCTCCGTTTTTTCGGGTGTGAGATTTTCAAGCAACGTATCAATATCGCTTTTTGCATAGCAAAGCTTTGCAGCTGCCGCAACTATCTTATCGGCATCGGGGGTATATGTTAAAAGTTCTACCTTTGGCATTTTCTTTCTCCTTATCTTTTATCTTTACTATTTTATCACACATTCTCCGTAAGTTCAAGTGGCGAAATAAAAATTATATGATAATGAATAAAAAATTTTTAAACGGAAATACTCCTTTTGTAATTTAACAAAAGGAGCATTTTATGAGACCGTTAATTTATTTCACTTGCGTTGCTTTGATGATAAGCTTATTTTCCGCAGCTTTCCCCGTGAACGGAGAAATAGAGCTGTACGACAGCGTCGTACGTCTTCACGTGCTTGCAAATTCCGACAGTGATGAAGATCAAGCCTTGAAGCTTAAAGTACGTGACAGCATTCTCGGCGTTATGGAAGAAAATATGGAAAACTGCCAAACCGTTGATTCAGCACAAAAAGAGCTTGAAAAAAGCAAAAGCATAATGATCGAGGCTGCTGAAAAATGTATTTCCGAAAACGGATACTCGTACAGTGTCGATATTGAATTCGGTGAAGAAAATTATCCCGAAAGACAATACGAAAACGTGAGCTTGCCTGCAGGAAAATACTATTCGGTCCGAGTAAAGATAGGAGAAGGTGAAGGAAAAAACTGGTGGTGCGTTTTGTTTCCTCCGCTTTGCCTCGGAAGTGCCGTATCAAATAACGATGAAGAGCTTGCCTCGGTCGGACTTTCGCCCGATGAAGTCAAGATACTTACAAACAGCGACGATGCCGAATACGAAATAAAATTCAAGCTGCTTGAATTTTTTCAAAAAACTTTCGCCTGATCATTTTACAACTTTATATCCTGCCTCTGTTATCGCTTTTTTCAAAGCTTGGCTGTCACACTGCTTTTTCAATGTGATAAACACAGTACCTGTTTTAAAATCGGGTTCAGCGCTTTGAACCTCAGATAATTCTTCAAGTGCTTTTTTAACACGGGATTCGCAATGAGAGCACATCATTCCCTTAACCTTCAAAGTTATTTGCAAGCTGTCGGTCATATCGGCAGCTTTTTTCTTTTTCTTTTTATCCTTTGAGGTGGAATATATGTTTACAAAATTCAATCTTAAAGCGTTCGTTACCACACAAAAGCTTGAAAGACTCATTGCGGCAGCCCCGAACATGGGATTCATCTGCCAGCCGAAGATCGGAATAAACACGCCTGCGGCAAGAGGGATGCCTACGGAATTATAAATAAATGCCCAGAAAAGATTTTGATGAATATTTTTAAGTGCTGCACGGCTGAGCCTTATCAGTGCGGGAACGTCTGTAAGTCTGCTTTTCATAAGCACGATATCTGCCGCATCCATTGCAACGTCGGTGCCTGCACCTATTGCAACGCCTATATCCGCCCTTGTAAGTGCGGGTGCATCGTTTATACCGTCGCCCACCATTATGACTTTGCCTTCGCGTTTAAGTCTTATTATTTCGCTTTCTTTGCCGCTTGGCAAGACTCCTGCTATGACCTCGTCGATCTGTGTCTTTTTCGCTATTGCGTTTGCTGTTTTTTCGTTGTCACCCGTTATCATAACGACGCGGATGCCCATATTTTTAAGCTCTTTTACAGCTTGTATACTTTCTTCCTTGACAACGTCGGCGATGGCAATAATACCGCAAAGCTTACCGTCTTTTGCAAAAAACACGGGTGTTTTTCCGTCGCTTGCAAAACTGTCGGCAAGTGATTTTTCATCGTCTCCGAGCATTATTTTTTCACTTATGAATTTGAGATTGCCTCCGTAAGCATAATTACCGTCTATTTTACCCATAATGCCGTTTCCGGGCAAAACCTCAAAATCGGTTACTTCACGCGGCTTTATATTTTTTTCAATTCCCTTTGTAACTATTGCTTTGGCAAGCGGATGTTCGCTTTTTACTTCAAGTGAGACGGCTAAAGACATAAGCTCGTCTTCCGTCATCATATACGGTTTTATATCCGTCACCGCAGGTGTTCCCGATGTGACGGTACCTGTTTTATCGAGTGCGACGATATCAGTCTTTCCCGCCTGCTCAAGCGATGCGGCAGTTTTAAACAGTATTCCGTTTTTCGCACCGACTCCGCTCGATACCATTATTGCAACAGGTGTTGCAAGTCCCAAAGCACACGGACAGCTTATTACAAGTACGGATATCCCGCGTGCTACGGCAAAGCCTATATCCTTACCCAAAATCAACCAGATCACAGATGCGATCAAAGCAACGGTTATCACGACAGGAACGAATATTCCCGAAACCTTGTCTGCAACCTTTGCTATGGGGGCTTTTGTTGCCGCCGCATCGCTTACGGTCTTTATTATCTGCGACAGGACCGTATCTTCTCCGACTTTAGTTGCGGTGCATTTTATAAAACCCGAACGGTTGATAGTACCGCCGCAAACGTAATCGCCGGCTTCTTTATCCGACGGAATACTTTCGCCCGTGAGGGATGATTCATCGACAGCACAGCTTCCTTCAATGACCGTACCGTCAGCGGGTACCGTCTGTCCGGACTTTACAACGAACACGTCACCTATCTTTATACTTGAAGCCGGGACTGTTTTTTCTTCTCCGTCGACTATCAAAACGGCTGTCTTCGGCGTAAGCTTCATAAGACTTTTAAGTGCGTCGGTCGTTTTTCCCTTCGAACGTGCTTCGAGCATTTTGCCGACCGTTATTAAAACGAGGATCATTGCGGAGGATTCAAAATACAAGTCGTGCAAAAGCGCATTTGCTCCGGCAATATCTCCCTTCATAACACGTGACGTCATAACGAACAGTGATGCCGTACTGTAAACAAATCCCGCACACGAACCGAGAGACACGAGCGTATCCATATTAGGTGCTTTATTTACAATCCCCTTGACACCGTTTACGTAAAACTTATTATTTATTAAAATGACCGTCAAGGCAAGCAGCATTTGCACAAGTGTTATCGCTATTGGATTTTCTTCCAAAAACGAAGGTAGAGAAAACGAAAACATCGTATGTCCCATCGAGACGTACATAAGCAACAACAGAAATCCTGCCGATAACATCAGTCTGCGCTTTAAAAGCGGCGTTTCCGTATCGGCAAGGGCGTTGTCCTCTTTCGCATTTTCCGCTTTTTCAATTCCCTTTTCATACGCACCGTATCCTGCCTTTTTAACGGCATTTATAATTTCTTCAGCGTCAGCATCACCTTCGACGCCCATAGAATTAGTCAAAAGACTCACTGAGCAGGACTGCACACCGGGTACGTTTTTTACAGCCTTTTCAACACGTGCAGAGCATGCCGCACAGCTCATTCCCGTAACAGTATATTGTTTCAAAATTACTCCTAAATAAATTCAGATTACAAGTTAGTTATTGCTAACTTGCTTTCGATCATTATACAACACATTTTTTTCGTTGTCAAGAGAAAAAAGGATCACCGGAAAAATTTCAGGTGATCCGTAATATCAATTCACATTTTTATCTTCAACTATATTGTTGATCCAGACGCCTTTTTTGAGCATTATCACGCCTATAATACACTTTATAACATCAACAGCCGTACACACAAAATACAGCGGTACGATGGGGATATTCGTATAACGGCTCAAAAAATATGCAAGCGGAACGGATATGACCCAGACAAAGCAGCTGTCAAAAATAAAGGTTACAAGCGTTTTTCCGCCCGATCTCATCGTAAAGTAGCAAGCGTTTGCAAGTGAATGCATTGGCATACAAACCGCAGAACATATTATGAGTTTTGTTGCAAGGGAGCGTATTTCATCGCTCGTCTTATATATAAGCGGAAACAGCGGTGACGCAGCACTCATAACGATACCGACGACAGTACACAAAGCAAGAGAAAACGCTATCAGCTTGCTGACTGACGATACCGCCTCTTCTTTATCTCCTCTGCCGAGCATCTGCCCTATTATGATTCCTATCGCACTGCCCATTGCAATAAACGAAACGTTAAACACGTTTCCGACTGTGGAATTTATATTAAGTGCCGACACAACGTCGTATCCTCTTACGGAATAGCACTGTACAAGAACTGCCATACCGCCTGCCCACAGCGTTTCGTTGAGCATAAGAGGGATCGCCTTTTTAGTTATTTCAAACGATAATTTTGCAGGGATCTTCAAACTTTTATAAGCACCGGTTATAAATGTATACCGTTCTTTTTTGCTGTGAGTTTTATACGCTACGAAAAACAGCTCCGCAAAACGTGATATCACCGTTGCTATTGCCGCACCGACAACGCCGAGACGGGGAAAGCCGAGATATCCAAAGATCAGCAACGTATTTAACACAAGGTTTACACAAACGGAAACGATACCCGCTGTCATAGGAACTATCGTTTCTCCTGTTTCTCTGAGAGTTCCCGAGTAACACTGAGATACAGCAAACGGCAAGATACCTATGAGCGCGACGCCTAAATACTGCTTTGCAAAATTAAAGCTTCCTTCTATATCATCTGCATTTCCTTCACCCATTAAATAGAGTCTTATCAGCTCATCGCCGAAGAAAAGCATCGTCAGAATACCGATAAGTGAGATAATAACCGACACTATCAATTTGTATCGGAACGTTTCACGTATTCCCTTTGCATCGCCTTTGCCGTAAAACTGCGCTGTGAATATTCCGGCACCTGAAATTATACCGAATATCGTGAGGTTGAAAACAAACATCAGCTGGTTTACGATAGTAACACCCGTCATTTCGACCGTGCCGAGCCGTCCCACCATAATATTATCAAGCAGATTAACGAAATTCGTTATGCCGTTTTGTATCATAATAGGCACTGCAACGAGCATTACTTTTTTATAAAACGCCTTGTCGCCTATGTATTTATTCTTCAATTTTTTAAACATATCCATCTCCAAAACAAACTCAAATGAGTATAACAAAACAGTGATTATTTTTATATGTTATTTGTTAATATTCTTTTTAATTTATTGTAAACTGTAAAAACTTTGTATTGAAAATTTTTTGTGATCGTGTTATATTATGGCAGTGCAATTTGAAATTATAATCTACAGGAGGTATACGAAATGAAAGATTTACTTCAGCACAGAGTATTCAGAAATTTTATATCTGCGGTAATATTCGCTTTGCTCTATTCTCTCTTATCGTTTATAGACAAAGGAAACGTGGAGATCCGTACAGTACTGATATCAAGTGCATCATATTTTATCTTAATGTGTTTATTTTATCTGATCGATTCAAAATTAAACGGTCGAAAAAATAAGTAATCAGGCAGGAAGGTGGCAAATTGAGTTCAGGATCATATCTGCCGATATTATTTTTGTGGATCATTATATTCGCTATGTTCCGCAACAGACAAAATTCGGCAGTCGCAAGAAAAATTATTGAAAAAAGAAAATCGGGAGATGATACGAAAATGAAAGAGCTTGCAGAAAGATTTATAGAAAAAGAATGTTTGATTTATTCGTTTGACAGCAATCATCAGTATGAGGGCATTATCAAGGAAGTTACAGACGGTGCGATTCTCGTTGAGAATGACGGAAAGCTTGAAGCCATCAATCTTGACTTCGTTATCCGCATCAGAGAATATCCGAAAAATAAAAAAGGAAAGAAAAAATCCGTAGTGCTTGACTAAAATTCAGAATATGTAAAAAGGAGCTGGCTCAATTCTCTCAACTTGAGCCAGCCCCTATTATTTTAAATTACTTTTTCATAATTTACTTCAAAGGACGTGTGTAGTGGTCGTACTGGTGAATGAGTATTTCCTTGATATAATCGGAATTTGCTATCGCCTCGCGAACGTCCTTGAATCTTTTGGCACCTGTAGCTCCGCTGTAAAGCTCTTCGCTGCAGGGATACATCATAATGGGCGCTCTGATTAT
>JAZQBL010000022.1:0-15941 GCA_045545665.1 Eubacteriales bacterium | reverse complement strand
TCTGCTTTGTGTCGGTGATGTCAGCCGCCAAAGCCTGTACGTTATATTTTCCGTTTGCAGAGTCTGGTGCAGTTGATGCAACGCCTACGTTGAAAAGTCGGATCGTAGCCATGTCGTTCTGTGAGCCAAGGCGTTGAAAGGCAGAGTTGTCTTCCTAAGACCCGCTTGGCCTCCGACTTTCTGCTTTGTGTCGGTGATGTCAGCCGCCAAAGCCTGTACGTTATATTTTCCGTTTGCAGAGTCTGATGCAGTTGATGCAACGCCTACGTTGAATGCGCCGTTTGCCGTATCGGAATCACGTGATATTACGGCATCGAACGAGCCTGCATAAAATTTGTTCGGTGCTGATTGATACAGTGTAGTGGGGGTATTTGTGCTGCAGTAGTGCAAAAGCGCCGCTCTGTAGTCCGTGCCGAACTGTGCTTTAAGGTCAGCATTGAAATAGAGATAATGATCGACGGAGAAAGTCGGGCTTCCTCTCTTCTTTTGATCAACTCCGTGTTCCTGGAAATGTGCGTAAAGCTCAGCCTCTGTCGAGCCGTACTCTTTTGCTACGTCGGGATACAAATAAGCATAGTATTCCGCATCAAATACGTAGTCCTTAAAGTCTGCCGGGATCCAGTCAGCCGAGTATGCCGTGAAAGGCATAATTGAAATAACCATCACTACGGCAAGACAAATTGAAACTACGCGTCTTGGTGAAAGCTTCATAAGTAATCTCCTTATAATATAATTAATTGTATAAAACAATCCGCCTTGTTAATTTTATCACATTTCTGATTAAAATTCAAGTATTTTTTTGTATTTTTTTACATAACGACGCAACTGATATTTATTCAAAAAAAGCGGTTCGATACAACTCGAACCGCTTTAATATTTGATTATTTACCGAAATATCTTTCAAGAAGACCCGCAAATGCTTTACCGTGTCTTGCTTCATCTCTTGCCATTTCGTGTACTGTGTCGTGGATAGCATCGAGGTTGAGTTCTTTTGCTTTCTTTGCAAGTTCGAACTTACCTGCAGTTGCACCGTTTTCTGCCGCAACACGCATTTCAAGGTTTTTCTTTGTGGAATCTGTAAGCTCTTCTCCGAGGAGTTCTGCAAATTTTGCTGCGTGCTCTGCTTCTTCAAAAGCTGCCTTTTCCCAATACATTGCTATTTCGGGATAGCCTTCTCTTGCGGCAACACGTGCCATTGCAAGGTACATACCAACTTCGGAGCATTCGCCCATAAAGTTAGCTCTCAAGCCGTCTTTTATATCTTCGGGAACGTCTTTTGCAACACCGAGAACGTGTTCTGCTGCCCACGTCATTTTATTTTCTGTTATTTCTTCAAATTTGTCGTCACCCTTAACTCTGCATCTGGGGCACTGTTCCGGAATCGTATCCGACGTAATGATCTCTCCGCATATTTTGCATCTGTACTGTTTCATAATTTTTTCTCCTTTTATAATCATTTAATGGTATTTATAAGGTCTTCTACGGGGATATTTGTGTCGATCATCATGGCAACGGTAAGCCTTGAGAGCCTATCCTTTATCATATCATTGACACAGGCAAACACATTGTGATACCTGCATTTGCTTTTATCGCAATTATTTGCACAGGTATGGCACGGTGAAAGACATTTTGATATTTCAATATTCCCTTCCACTGCTTCTATGATGTCGCTGACGGTAAGTGTATCAGGTGAAGATACAAGCTTGTATCCGCCGTTTATACCGCGGACGGAACAAACAATATTTTCAGCTGACAGCTTACGGAGTATCTTTACAGCGAACCGTTGCGGAACTTTTACGCATTCTGCCATTTCGGGAGCACCCACAAGTCCCTTCTCTGCCATAAGGCTTACCATTCGCAACGCATAGTCTGCCTCTTGTGTTATCCTCATATATATCTCCTTTAAACTATACCTTTTTGGTACAGTTTTATTATACACGATAAATTTCGATTTGTCAATACCTTTTTTTGAATTTTTTCAAAAAAATCAAGGGCAGATCACAGTGAGAAAATCCTCACGCGATCTGCCCTTTCTTTTTACTGAATTTCGACCGTTACGCGTTTCTGAGCCGCATTTCCGGAGGACTTCATTACCGCACGTATCGCTTTTGCGATTTTTCCCTGTTTGCCGATAACCTTACCCATATCACTTTGAGCAACCGAAAGAACGAGATAAACTGTATCATTCGTTTCGGTTTCGGTTACGGTAACCTCTTCGGGAAATTCAACAAGCGCTTTGGCGATGTCCGTCAAAACTTGTTTTTGTGATATCATTATAGACTTCCTTCCAAAATAAAGCCGCTGACAATGGGCTTAAAGACTTACGACTTATTCTGTGATACCTGACTTCTTAAGAAGGCTCTTAACAGTTTCTGTGGGCTGAGCGCCGTTTTTGATCCATTTCTTTGCAGCTTCTGCATCGATTTCGATCTTTGCGGGTTCGCAAAGGGGATCGTAAGTACCGATCTCTTCGATAAATCTGCCGTTACGGGGAGATCTTGAATCTGCAACGATTACACGGTAAAAGGGAGCTTTCTTAGCACCGATTCTTCTAAGTCTGATTTTTACTGCCATTTTTAATAACCTGACCTTTCGTCTTTAAAAAATTTAATATATATATAATTTCCTCAGCTATTGCCCGGAATATTATACTCTTTAACGTTTTTTGCGCTTACCGAAGCCGAAGCGTTTACCGCCGTTTTTCGTAAGCTGTTTCATCATTTTCTGTGACTGCTCAAACTGTTTGAGCAAGCGGTTTACGTCATCGACCTTCATACCGCATCCGTCTGCTATTCTCTTTTTTCTTGATGCGTTTATTATCTGAGGCTTCAGACGTTCTTGCGGCGTCATTGAAAGAATTATCGCCTCAACTCTGTCGATCTGCTTATCGTCTATCTGCGCTTCGGCAAGAGCTGCGGAATTGACACCCGGCATCATACCGAGTATGTCTTTTATAGAACCCATATTGCGGACCTGATCCATCTGGTCGAGAAAATCGACGAGAGTGAATGAAGATTCACGCATTTTTCTTTCAAGTTCTTCCGCTTTTTTATCATCAAACGACTGTTGAGCTTTTTCGATAAGTGTGAGCATATCACCCATACCGAGTATACGGGATGCCATTCTGTCGGGATGGAACGGTTCGACAGCATCAAGCTTTTCACCGACACCTATGAACTTAATGGGTTTACCCGTTACGTATCTTACGGAAAGTGCCGCACCGCCTCGTGTATCACCGTCAAGCTTTGTAAGCACGACACCTGTGATATCGAGCATATCGTTGAACGTCTTTGAGACGTTGACTGCATCCTGACCGAGCATAGCGTCGATGGTAAGAAGTATTTCCGACGGCTCTGTTTCCACCTTTATATCCTGCAGCTCCTTCATAAGAAGCTCGTCGATATGAAGACGTCCTGCCGTATCTATAAATACTATATCATTACCGTACATTTTGGCGTGTGCGATACCTGCTTTTGCTATCTGAACGGGATCTTTGCAGTCCTCCATGGCAAAAACGGGAACGCCGATCTGCGATCCGACGACCTGCAACTGCTTAACAGCGGCGGGACGGTAGACGTCGCAGGCTACGAGCAGGGGTCTTTTTTCAAACTTTGTCTTGAAGTAGTTTGCAAGCTTACCGCAATGCGTTGTTTTACCTGCGCCCTGAAGACCGACCATCATAACGACTGTCGGAGGTCTTGAAGAAAATCTTACTCTTTCTTCCTGACCGCCCATAATATTTACAAGCTCTTCGTTTACGATCTTGATTATCTGCTGTGACGGCACAAGACTTTCCAAAACGTCCTGACCGACTGCACGTTCGCTGACAGTCTTTACAAACTCTTTTACGACTTTGAAGTTTACGTCAGCTTCGAGAAGTGCGAGCTTTATTTCCCGCATTCCCTCCTTGATATCGTCTTCGGTGAGCTTACCTTTGTTTTTAAATTTTGAAAATGCCCTGCCGAGTTTATCGGAAAGGGATGAAAACATCGCCATAAATTATCTCCATTTACTGTTGATGAGAAAGGATCGTCTCCGCTTTGGTTATTATTCTTTCCATCTCGTCTGAATGTTCGGGGATCTTGCAAAGCAATTCCCTTAACATAACTTTTATATCCTCAACGTCACTTTGCATTTTCGAAAAGCGCAGTGCAAGTCCGAGCTTTTGTTCGTATTTCAACAGCGTTTCCTCGGAGCGTTTGATACTGTCGCGCACGCCCTGACGCGTTATACCGGCAGTTTCGGCGATCTCGGAAAGCGAGAGATCTTCATTGTAATACAGCGTCATATATTCAAGTGATGACGGCGAAAGAAGATCGCCGTAGAAGTCAAGCAAAAGGTTTATATTTAAATCTTTCATTTTTCCACCGATATGTAAAGTAAATCGCTTTACATATACTATCACAAGATGCTCCGTTTGTCAATATGTAAAGTGATTTTCTTTACACTGATTTATTTAATTTTTTGTGAACAAAAAATAGGTATGATAAAATTCACACCTATTTTCAATATTCAGAGAAATTTTTTAAGTCCGTCGATGTTGCTTTCTTCAAAAGCGATGACGTCGTTTACAAGTTTTTCGGTATCTTTATTCATACAGTTGCACGACGTCGTTTTCTTGATCTCGGAAAGCCCCATAGCTGAACCGTTTATCATCATTTCAGCTATTTTGGAGTCACTTTTATCCATCGCAACTCCAAATGCCATTCCGAGCTCTGACGGTATTTTCTGCATAAGACTTGCATCTTCCGGCGCTTTATTCATTGCAGTGAGCATATCGGAGGATCTTTTTATGAAATCCTGATATCCGCTGAGCTGTGATGACATTGCGCTTTTGAATTCCCTGTTTTGCACCTTCGGCATCAGCTTTGATATTGCCTCCGTGCCCATTTTTGCACTTTGATAGACGTTTTGCAGTGCTTTTTCATCTAAACTTTTCTTTTCGTTTGTCACGTATAACACCTTCCTTTTTCGGTATTATACGCTGTTTTATCAGTTATTATTCAGATAATCCGTATATTCTTCGAGACACATATCGAGATGAGCCATTTGCGATGCGTGATATCTGCCGACGTAGCGGAAATGCCAAGCCTCGTACACGATATTCGTTATTTCCGTTTTATCCTCGGGATATCTGAGGACGAAGCCAAACTTCCATGCATTTTCGGCAAGCCACTTTCCTTCAAACGTATCACCGAATTCGGGCTTTGCGCTCGAAAGATTATGCATATCGCAGGCAAGTCCCGTCTGATGCTCACTTTCACCGGGAAGTGCCGTGTCCTTATGAACTATAGCTTCCGCCTCCTCTTTCGTAAGAGAAGGGTCTTTCAGCATTTCATTTTCCGTATAGACTCTGAAAAGATACGCTTGTCTGTCGTAGCTTCTGTAAGCGCTTGTGACAGACACGTTTTCACAGCCTGCCGCCCTTGCTTCTATCAGAAATGCTTCAAGAGCCTTTGCGGCATAAAGACGCATCTGCTGTGTCGCGCGTCCGTCGTCACGTGTGTCTTTAACGTCCGTAAGGTCATCCGGAGTATCGTCCTTATCAAGCTTGTTTGCATAATTTACGAGTACAAGATATCCGTCCCTGTCCTCGGGTTCGATATACTTTTCATATTTTGAAATATCCGTAAGATATTCAACCTCGGGAACCTCCCACGGTTTTTCCGTTTCGGGTTCCGTTGCCGCCTCCGTTTCGGAGTCCGTCGGGATATTCTGCGTTTGCGCGTCCGTATCCTCGACTGCCGTATCGGTAGTTGTCTGTGAGGTTTTTTCGGGCTCCTGCGAGCAAGATGTCAAAACGGCACACAGCGCAAGAAGTATTAGCGTTACTCTTTTTATCATTTTCATTCTCCCATTTTAAATACGATCGCGCACCAATTTTTTTCTTCTTGAGTTTCAACGTACACAAGATCAGTCGCTTCCGCTGCCTTCAAAACTTCCTCTGCGCGTTCGTCAATTATTCCGCTTGTTATAAGTACACCGCCGGGTCTTAAATATTTTTTGACGTCCGGCAACATTCTTATGATGATATCGGCAACGATATTGGCACAAATAAGATCGTACGTTTTTTCTTCAACTCCTGCAAAAAGGTCGCTCTTTCCGCATGTGATATTCGTAATGCCGTTGTCGTTTACGTTCTCATTTGCAACACGTACCGCAACGGGGTCTATATCGTAAGCGTTTACGGTTTTTGCTCCGAGCTTTGATGCGGCTATCGCCAGAATACCGCTTCCAGTTCCGAGGTCAAGGCAGACGTCGTCTTTTTTAACGTATTTTTCAATGAGCATGGCAACAAGTCTTGTCGTTTCGTGCGTACCCGTTCCGAATGCCATACCGGGATCCATCTTCAAAATAAGATCCCCTTCTTTTGCATCGTATTTTTCCCATGCGGGAACGACAACGAGCTTTTCGCCTATGCGAAGCGGTTTATAGTATTTCTTCCACGATCCTGCCCAATCCTCTTCCTTCACTCCGATAACGGATATATCCGTTTTCAAGCCGAGTTCTTCGAATCTCGTTTTAAGGTGTGATATAGCTTCGGCGGGATTTTTTTCATCGGGGATAAAAATGCTTACCGCCGCCTTTGTTTTATCCGCATTAAGTATTTGTTCGTCGATAAGATCGCCGTACATTGATTTGAGATTTTCATCAATGTCACTGTAATCCTCTATCATAAGTCCGTTATCGACCATTGACATAACGGCGCAGATCTCGTCAAGATCGACCGTATTGCACACTACGCGTATCTGTTTATATTCCATAATATTACTTTCTGTTCTTTTTTATTTTTTCAAAAAAGGACTGTTTGTTTTTGAAATTGCCGTCACCGCACGACTGTGCAAAATTCTTCAACAACTCTTTCTGTTTTTCGTTGAGATTTTTCGGCGTTTCAATTATTACCGTAAAGAAAAGATTGCCCTTTCTCTTGGTATTCAGATTTATTATTCCTTTTTCTTTGACCGTGAAGGTCGTACCCGTCTGTGTTCCCTCGGGTATCTTATACTTGACATTTCCTTCAAGCGTCGGTATTTCAAGTTCTGCTCCGAGCGCGGCTTCCGGGAACGTTATCGGCACTTCGCAGTAAAGGTCGCTTCCGTCTCTTTCAAAGACGTTGTGGCTTCTTACTGATATTTCAAGAACGAGATCTCCCGCTCCCATTCCCGACGTACTTTCGTCACCCTGACCTCTTACCGAAAGTCTTTGTCCGTTATCAATACCGGCAGGGATATTTACCTCGATCTTCTTATTTATTTTAACATATCCCATTCCCTTACAGTCGGAACAGGGGTTTGATATTATCTTACCTTTACCGCGGCACTTGTCACACTGCTGTGTCGTCTGCATCATACCGAGCATCGTGCGCTGTGTGACTTTTATCTGACCGCTTCCACCGCACTTGTCGCACGTTTTGACGTCGCTTGCGTTCTTCGTTCCCTGTCCTTTACACGTTTCGCATTTTTCGACACGGGCGTATTTTATTTCCTTTTTGCAGCCGAATGCGGCTTCTTCAAAGGAAATGGTTACCCTTTGAAAAATATCACGTCCGGGGGAGGCACGTCTTCCCGAGCCTCGTGAGCTTCCGCCGAAGAACGAACCGAATATATCGCCAAGATCAATGTCCATACCGCCGAAGCCGCCAAAGCCTCCGAAGCCACCGCCGCCGAAGCCCGCATTGGGATCAACGCCTGCATGGCCGTACTGGTCGTATCTTGCCTTTTTATCCGCATCGGACAGGACCTCGTATGCTTCATTTACTTCCTTGAATTTGACCTCGGCATCTTTATCACCGGGATTTACGTCGGGATGATATTTTTTCGCAAGCGATCTGTAAGCCTTTTTTATATCGGAATCGCTTGCTCCTTTATCAATTCCGAGGACCTCATAGTAATCTCTCTTATCAGCCATAAATTTCTCCGTAACCCGACTTTAGGCGGCAGGTAAAAACCTACCGCCCAAAGACCGTAACTGTTGATTATTCTCCTGTTTTATCGGTAAAATCCGCATCGTACGTGCCGTCAGCGTTCTGACCGGGGTTAAAACCTGCATCACCGGGATTTCCCTGTGCGGCTCCTGACTGTGCGTAAAGCTTTTCGGAAAGTGCGTAGAATTTCTTCTGAAGCTCTTCCGTACCTGCTTTGATAGCATCCGTATCGCCTGATTTTACTGTTTCCTTGAGCTTTTCTATCTCATTCTGAACTTCTGCTTTTTCAGCATCGGTTACCTTATCGCCAAGCTCGCCGAGTGCTTTTTCGGACTGGAATATCAAGTTTTCGGCGTTATTCTTTGTATCGACCGCTTCTCTGAATTTCTTATCCTCTTCAGCATACTTTTCAGCTTCTCTTACAGCCTTGTCGATATCTTCCTTGCTCATATTTGTAGAAGATGTTATCGTGATGTGCTGTTCTTTACCTGTTCCCTTATCCTGTGCCGTTACGTTTACGATACCGTTTGCATCAATATCAAACGTTACTTCGATCTGCGGAACACCGCGGGGAGCTGCAGGGATTCCGTCGAGGGAGAACTGACCGAGCGTTGTGTTACCGCTTACCATTTCTCTTTCACCCTGGAGAACGTGTATCTGAACGGATGTCTGACCGTCAGCCGCCGTTGAGAACACCTGGCTCTTCTTTACGGGTATCGTTGTATTTCTTTCAATTATCTTTGTGAATACTCCGCCGAGCGTTTCGATACCGAGAGAAAGGGGAGTTACGTCAAGCAAGAGGAGGTCTTTAACGTCACCGCAGAGGACACCGCCCTGAATAGCCGCGCCGATAGCAACACATTCATCGGGGTTGATGCCCTTGAAGGGTTCCTTACCCGTTATGGACTTAACAGCTTCCTGAACTGCGGGAATACGGCTCGAACCACCGACGAGAAGCACCTTGCTTATATCGGATGCGGAGAGACCTGCATCGCGAAGCGCCTGCTTTGTCGGTCCCATCGTTGCGTCAACGAGGTCTGCTGTAAGTTCGTTGAACTTCGCTCTTGTAAGAGTTGCATCAAAGTGCTTAGGACCTGTTGCATCAGCTGTGATAAAGGGAAGATTGATGTTCGTGCTCGTCATACCGGAAAGCTCGATCTTTGCCTTTTCAGCAGCTTCCTTAAGACGCTGAAGTGCCATTTTATCATTTTTGAGGTTGATTCCGTTTTCTTTCATAAACGTATCAGCCATCCAGTCAATTATTCTGTTATCGAAGTCATCGCCGCCGAGACGGTTGTTACCTGCTGTTGCAAGAACTTCAACAACACCGTCGCTGATCTCAAGAAGCGAAACGTCGAACGTACCGCCGCCGAGGTCGAATATGAGTATCTTCTGTTCGGAGTTATCCTTGTCAACACCGTATGCAAGAGCTGCCGCCGTAGGTTCGTTAATGATTCTCTTAACGTCAAGTCCTGCGATCTTACCTGCATCCTTCGTAGCCTGACGCTGTGCGTCGGAGAAGTATGCGGGAACTGTGATAACAGCCTCTGTAACAGTTGTTCCGAGATATGCTTCCGCATCAGCTTTGAGCTTCTGAAGGATCATAGCGGAAACTTCCTGAGGTGTGTAGCTTTTTCCGTCGATATCGACTTTATAGCCCGTACCCATTTCTCTTTTGATCGACATTATAGTCTTGTCGGGGTTTGTTATAGCCTGTCTTTTTGCAACAGCGCCGACAAGTCTTTCGCCTGTTTTTGAAAATGAAACAACAGAAGGTGTTGTTCTTGCTCCTTCGGGATTCGGGATAACGACAGGTTCGCCGCCTTCAAAAACTGCAACGCAGGAGTTTGTTGTACCCAAATCTATACCAATAATTTTTCCCATGATAATTTACCTCTCTTTATATATTATTCAGTTTGCAACTTTTACCATTGCATATCTTATTACACGGTCGCCCTTTTTATACCCTTTTTGAAGGACGAGCGATATCGTGTTTTCACCGAATTCTTCGTTTTCTTCGTGCATTACGGCACTGTGTATCTCCGCATTGAACTCCTCACCTACATTACCGTAGACCTCGACGCCCATTTTTGCAAGAGTATCGTGGAAGCTCTTCACTATCATCTGCAAGCCGTTTTTCGATTCTTCGTCAGCCGCAAATTCCAGTGCACGTTCGATATTATCAAATATCGGAAGCATCTCTTCAACAGCGTTCATATAAGCATTTGAATAGACCGATTCGTTTTCTTTTGCAGTCCTCTTTTTAAAATTATCGAACTCAGCAAACAAGCGAACGTATTTATCAGTCGCCTCGGCTTTTTCCTTTTCAAGCTTTTCTATGGATTCCGTAAGCTGTCTGTTTTCGATCTTCAAAGCTTCGATCTCTTTTTTTTCTTTCTTTTTATCCTTTTTGGAAGGTTCTTTTTCTTCCTCGGCAGGTTCTGTTGCCGTTTGTTCCAACTCTTCGTTTTCTGCCATCTTAAAATTCCTTTCCATTATTTACGTTTTCTTTTCTTCATCCGGAGGCTTCAGCCGTTTCAGTCCGTGATCCCCGAACGTTTCGGAAATACACTTTGAAAGATATTCGACCATCGCAACGACCTTCGGGTATTCCATTCTCTGCGGACCTATGACACCTATTGCACCGACCACTTTTCCGTCGACCTTAAAGGTCTTGAGAATTATGGAGGAGTTGGTAGCCATAGTGCTTCCCTCTCCGCCGATGTATATGCTTACATCGTCACTGCTGTCGTTTTCAACAAGGTCCATTATTTCTTCTTTCTTATCCATCAGGGAAAGAAGCTCACGCAAATTACCGATATCGGAAAATTCGGGGTGTTCGAGAAGCTTTTCAACTCCTTCAAATTTAAGCTCACCCTCGTCGTCACTGTTCATGGCGTCGTATACGCTTTTGATGACGGAAGATATCAGCACGTCGTATATTCCCATATCATTTTCCATTTTCATGATCAACGGCAATGATATTTCGGATGAAGTTTTGTGGGTTATGTTGTTGTTAAGCACTCCGCACAAGCGATTGAGAATTTCCTCATTGACTTCCACCTTACACTGAATGTAACGTGATTTGACTGTCTTATCGCTCATTATCATGCTTAATATAAAGTTTCGGCTGTCAACGTACGTCGTCTTAAAACAGCTTACTATAAGGTTTGCCGCTTTGGGTTTGACGGATACAGTCGTGTAATTCGTCATTGATGCTATGAGCTTGCCTGCGGCTTTTATCATTTTATCGAGCTGAGATATGCGCGCTCTTTGCATATTGTTAAGCTCTTCAAGCTCACGCGCAGTCAAAGAATACGCTTGCATCAAAGAGTCAACGTAAAACCTGTATCCCGCTTTTGACGGAACACGGCCTGCAGATGTGTGCGGCTGTTCAAGGTATCCCATGCTCTCAAGCTCGCTCATCTCATTGCGTATCGTAGCCGAAGAACAGCCGATATCGCACATAGAGGTAAGATATTTTGATCCGACAGGCTCACCGTTTTCTATATGTGCGTCAACGAGCGCACGGAGAATAGCTTTTTTTCTTTCGGAAAGTTCGTCGCCGATGCTCACTCGACCGCCTCCTTTTCGTTTTAGCACTTAAACTGCATGAGTGCTAATCACTACATAGAATGTACCATTACAAGCAAATTTATTCAATAAGTTTTTAGAATTTTTCTGTGAATTATTTGTAAACTGTAGTGCATTTTAGCATTCAAACACCAATTCTGACAAAAGTCTTTTAATTCACAGACCTGAGGTGGCGAAAAGTACGTATTTTTTTCAAAAAAGGGTTGACACAGCGAATTAAAGTGGTATAATAAGGTGTAACTAAATATATTATTTTTGAAAGGAATATGCAATTATGCAACATAAACTCGGTATAATCGGTTTTGGCGGCATGGCAAATTATCACTGCCAGGCATTGGCTGAACAATTAAACGGCAGGGTCACTCCCGTAGCTGTATATGATATCGATCCCGAAAAACTGAAAGACGCTGAAAGCAGAGGCTTTAAAACGTTTGATAACGTTGAAGATTTTTACGCAAGCAATTTGTTTGATATCGTTCTTGTTGCAACTCCCAACAACTTCCACCCTACATACGTTATTTCCGCACTTGAGCACGGTTACAACGTAATATGCGAAAAGCCTGTAGCTATCACGGTTAAAGAATTTGACACAATGGTAGCGGCTGCTAAAAAATGCGGAAAGGTATTCTCCGTACACCAGAACAGAAGATGGGACAGAGACTACAGAACGGTAAAAGAAGCTATCGAAAAAGGTCTTGTCGGAAAGCCCTATGCAATAGAATCACGTGTTCACGGACAGAACGGTGTCGTTCACGGCTGGCGTGAATTTAAAGTCGCAGGCGGCGGCATGCTCTACGACTGGGGCGTTCATTTGATCGACCAGATAGTTGATCTTTACAAAGATGAAAAGATCGTGTCCGTATATGCAAACCTTCACTCTATCAAAACTCCCGAAGTTGACGACTATTTCAAACTCATAATGAGATTTGAATCGGGTACCTCCGCACAGATCGAAGTCGCAACGTATACACTCATTCAGCAGCCTCGTTGGTACGTTTACGGTGACGGCGGTTCGCTTATAGTGAGCGGATGGGATTGCAGCGGTAAGATAATCCACGCTAAAGACCACGTTATGAACTGGGAACCCGTAGTAATTCAGACAGAGGCAGGTCCTACGAGAACAATGGCTCCCCGCCCTGTTGAAACACTCGAAGAAATTCCTTTGCCCGAGGTTGAAACACACTGGAGCGATTACTATAATAACATTTGTGATGTTATTGAAGGAAAAGCTGAACTTATCGTAAATGAAGTAAACGTACGCCGTACACTTCAGATCATCGAAGCAGCATTCGAATCCGACGCAAAAGGCGAAGGTATTAAATGTTGCATCTGATTTAGTGCCAAATTTAATAAAGCCCTTGAATGCAAATTGCATCCGAGGGCTTTTTCGCTTTAATGTTATTCAAAAATTTCTTTCAACGGTCTCCAATTTTCGTTTTGCATATTGTCCGTGTATGCGGTATTATTGATATAGAGCTTGTCATTTTTATCTCTGACAAAACCCCATTTCAAGTCCTTTTTCTCCGCATACTCTTTGAAAGAAGCAAACTTGTTTTCAACCTGCATGTCAATATTTTTACTCTTTTTGCCGATCTCTCCGCCTTTAGTCTCGATTATCCATACCTCGCCGTTTGTTTTTTTAACTATGTAGTCCGGATAGAAAAGCCATTGCTTTTGAAGTGAATCAACATAGACGACCGAAAAATACTGCTGCCCGGTATCACCGTTTTTATATACCCACTCAACATCGGGATTTTGTTCGCAGTAATGCTCAAACAATCTTTCCGATTTTGAACGGATGCCCTCAACGATCATAGCAGATGAATAATCTTCATATGCGTTCGACAGCATTTTTTCAACGTCTGTTTCCGTTGGATCGTAACGGTAAAGCTCCTGTTCGGGAATGGTAAAAGTCGCAGTCTTCGGTTCCAAAAGACCTGTCTGTACAGCAAGAGCGGCTGTCGCTTCTCTGAAATCGACCTTGAGTGTATGCTCGTTGTTGATAACGAAAGCATAGTACTGCGGCGTGGTAAGCGATAACAGCTTATGCGGCACAAGTATATTTTTTCTGAAAAGCCGCTCAAGTATAACTTTTGTCTTTTGAGTCGTCATTCCGATGGTAGATTTTATAACGTCGATCGAGTGAAGAAGCTCAATACCGTGCTTATGTGTGTTGACGGTACGTGAAGTCTGTCGGTACGTGCCGGCATTTTCATCGAGAACGGAATCTGTTTTAATGAACTTGCCTTCGCGCATATAGCCAATTATTTCATCATTGAAAATATAACCGGCAGATTCAAGACGAAGCTTGTTATCTTCTTTGTTTCCGGTAAGCTTGTATTTATCACGGAGATAGTTATAGACGACAAAAAACGTCTCACGCTCTCCGAGACCGTCAACATCCTTGTTTCGCAACTGCTTTTCCAAAGTAAAAGTCTTGCACTTACCTTTGAGGAAAACTCGTTTTGTTTCGTAGGCATCACTCATCGCCGCTTTTATACCCTCTTTGTACTTTTCGTCAAAGGTATATAAATAACAAAAATCGAGAACGTCAACTTCATAGTGCTTTGCTTCGGGCATACGGCGTATCCTTCCGATAGTCTGAATTTCAAAATCCTCTGCCATGTTCTCACGAAGCTTAACAAGTATTTTCGCTCTGGGACAATCCCAACCTGTTGCAATAGCCTGCTTCATAAGCAGAAATACGGGAGATGCCGACAAATCGGTAATTCCCTCAAGGTTTTTCTTTTCCCGGGTATCGCTCATCCACTTTGCAACCATACCGTTGGTATAGGTATAACCCATATCGGAGAGCTTGTTTTCAACCGCTTCGATCAGCTTGTCCGAAGAATTGGGAAATTGAATGATAACAAGAGGTCTTATCGACTTTGCTTTTCCGCCCTGCTCGGAATAAGCCTTTGCGATCTGCTTTCTTTTTCTATCCGCCATTTCAAGCAGATAACCGTGTTCGCTTTCAAAATCACCGCTATAATCAACGTCTTCGTTGATATAGAGCGCTTTTGTTATAAGTCCGGAGGAAATAACGTCCATTTCATCGATCTCGTAAAACTCGTGCAGCTTGTTCTCTTTTGCTGTTGCCGAAACACGAATGATATTCTTTGCGGAAAACGCATTGATTATATCATTCGCTTTTTTTGTGTCGTTTGAATGTTCCTCATCGATAATAATTATATATTCAATATTCTTTCGGTGACCTTCCGAAATACGGTCGAAAAGATTTTTCTTTTCCGTGTCGCTTATTGCTTTGTTGCCCTTTTTGGTAACAAGCTCCCAGTTTATAAAGGTAGTGCTTCCTGCTTCAAAGCCGGAAAGCAGGGCATCCTGCATATTCTTTGTGGTCTTGCTCGGGAGAAGATTTATCATCTTCTGTCGGCTCTGTTCTTCAAGGTCTCCCTTACCGGGACACAGCCAGATAAATGCGACGTTTGAATTGACGGAATTAAGATACTTATCAACAAAGTCAATAAGTATTATCGTCTTCCCTGCACCCGTCGGGGCTTTGACGGTAATTGTCTGCTTGCTGTCTTTTCTCGATACGGTATCAATGAGATATAATGAACACGCTTCCTGAAAATCAAAAAGTCCGCTCGGTAAATTTATCATCTTTCTCCCACCTCCAGAAGCTCGGATTCAAAATAGTAATCGGGAATAACAAAAACGGATATGCCGTTATCGGCAAGCTTTTTACGCTGTTCGGCAGTAAGCAGTACGGAGGTGGAAACGTAGACCGCACTGCACAGTGCAAGCCGTTCGTCATTTTCCGTAAAGCTGTCCGCCTCTTTGTCGGACATAAGTAAAACGTAGTTTGCACCATCGAGCTTGACGGCATATTCAAGCTGTACCATTTCCGCAATATGTTTAAGCAACTCACACTCTATATTGTAGTCGGGATCATCGGAAGTCTTGTCTATGAAGTCTGTTTTATAGTATTTGAGGTTTGCGGGTATACCGATATAACTCCCATATCCTGAAATAACATTTTTGATTCGAGGATAAGTTTTTTCATCGCATATTTTTGACTCATTGTTAGTACATAAAATAAATTGTCTTTTCCCTCCATCAATACTATTTTTCTTCAATACAGCATGTGCTGTAGAACCAGAACCAGCAAAAAAATCAAGTACAGTTATGTTTTTGTCTTTAAAATAATCTATAAACATCTGTATCATTTTAATTGGCTTTTTCCCACTATTAAAATCTATACCGCCTTCCTTGCTTATATTTCCAAAATCACCTGCCATATCATAAAAATTCGGAATAGGAACAGTTTTTGTTGCGTTTTCTGAAAGTTTTTCAGCAGGAACACCTTGATAATACTTTCCTTTTTCGGCATTTTCTTTTTGAGGACCGGTAAAATATCTGTATGGATATTTGTCATCGCCAATATCATATACCTTATACA
>JAZQBL010000021.1:0-6166 GCA_045545665.1 Eubacteriales bacterium | reverse complement strand
CTAATAAAGTCTGCTTCATGGCTTGCAGAGATATAAACATATTCGGGAGTATCTGCAAAAGCAATTGTCGGCACAACGCCGATGATCATAAATACCGCAAGAATAAAGCTCAATAACTTACTTGCGATACGAGTTGAGTTTGTTTTCATGTTTTTTTCCTTTCGTGATAAGTTTTTATTGTAAAGAGAGAAATGCGGTTTAATTTGCCTCCTTTCAAAAAACCGGCAAAACAAAAGAGTGCCGGAAAATACTGTCATAACAGATTTCCGAACGCACTCTCCTCACCAAGAAGCATTCTCAAATTTACAATACGGAAAGGTTTCTGACTTATGATGCAGTCGTTTCGAAAGATCAAATACAGAAATGGGGGTTGTTTCGGATTCGTACCGAATTTCCTTTTTCTACTCAGTATACAACTTTTCAATCCGTATCGGATTATAAATAAAAAATATCAGTTGCCGCTTGCTTCGTCGTTTTCTGATTTTTTACGTGCGGCTATTTTTGCGCGCTTTGCGCGGATACGTTTTTCTTTATTTTTCTGCAGTTTTCCGTCATCGCGGGGCGGTTTTATTTCAGCTGTTTCAAGAGCCCTTGGCCACGGTCCGAGGAAAGCTTTTATTGCAACGACTTCTCTGTCGGAAAAATCTGAACGCTGCGGATAGCGCGACAATCCTGAAGATTGAAGATCGTTATATTTATTTTTCAACAGCGAAATGCAATCCTCTTTTGAGTATTTTTTATCCGACATGATACCTCCGAAAAATAAAAAAGCTTATTTACTGTAAAAACAATAAAAAAGCGTAGCAATTCAGTCGATATATGGTTCTGATCAAACACCGACGAAAATGGCTACACTTTTCATATCCAAAAATGCTTATACCTTCGCGTGTGTCTGGTGGGTATTCCGACTTATGAGAAAAACTCAATTACGGTAATGACGGTTGCGACGGATTTTCACCGAACTTCCCTCAATGTCCTTTATGCAATATGTTTGATTATGGTAACACAAAAAAGTCCTTTTGTCAAGTGACAAAAGGACTCTGATCAAACTCTTATGAGAGCTGAATAAAGCTCACCTTTCAAAGTGGCGTATTTGTATGCGTTTTTGTAATCCTCACCCGAACGGCATATCGCTTCGAGATCTGAATACACATTATATAAAAGCTGGCAAGTATGCTCTTTTTTATTTCTTTTCAGAATATCGAGCATGATCTGCTTTGCTTCCTTCACGTTGTTTTTTGACATTTCGTATCTTGCGTGTATGTGCATCACGTACGACTCGTTTGAAAAAAGCGGAAGCTCTGCGGCGGATATTGCATATTCCGCACCGCCCGAGTCAATAAGATTAAGACAGTACACGTATAAGTATTCGCAAAGACAGTCGTTTCCGAAAAACGAGTCGTCGGAAAAATCTTCAAAATCACCTGCGTATTTGCCGAAGTAAAAATTGATAAGATTGACGTACAGCTTTGCGTTTTTTCTTAAATTATCGGTGTTGTATACGGTTTTGTCGCAGTGGCTTATACACGAGCAAAAATATTTTTCAGCATTTACCATATCACCCGACTTGTATTTTTCAACGCCGAGATTAAGACAGCAGTCCGCAAGCAAAGCAGACGTCTCGTCGTCGAGCGAATCGTCACGGCAACGCTCAAACCTTTCGACAAGCTCGCTGTATGCGCCGTCTTTGTACATTTGCTTAAGCTCGTTGAGCGAACGGTCTTTTTCAAATTCTGCTATATCGTCCTTTTCCGACAAAAGGAAACTGCGAGGAATAGAAAGCTTTGATGCAATATGATCTATTGTGGCAAGGGAAGGAGATGCGCTTCCGTTTTCAATTTTGGAAAGCATATTCCTCGTTATAAAATCTCCCGCAAGCTGTGACTGCGTAAGCCCTTGCTTCAATCTGAAATATTTTATCTTTTCTCCTAAGTTCATAATTTCACCGATAGTAAGTATTTTATTTGATTTTAACACAAACACTTCATTATATCAACAACAATGTTTTAATAATTCGGAAAATAAAGCATTGAATTTTGATAAAATATATGGTAAAATCGTACCGTTAAGAAAAATACCGTGCAGAGAAGCTCATATTCGTGTTGTAAGGAAGTGAAAAAATGACCGAGGACACTTTTTTTAATGAATTCCGCTTTGAAAAAGCGAAGGATGAATATTTCAAAGGTGAACACAAGCGGTATAATATAGGTACTTTGTCGGAAGGCTCGCTCCATATGATACTGAAATACTTCGTGTGTCCGGATATGAAATATCACGAGGTTCCTCTGTGCGGATATATAGCGGATATTTTCAAAGACGGCAGGGTGACGGAAATTCAAACGAGAGCTTTCGGGAATCTCGAAAAAAAGCTTGAGGCATTTTTGCCCGAGCATAAGGTGGATATCGTGTATCCCGTGGCGTACGTCAAGCGTATAAGTAAAATAGACAAGGAAACGGGCGACGTGTCAAAGCCGAGAAGATCGCCTAAAAAAGGCAGAATACAGGAAATACTGCCCGAGTTGTTTTATATAAGAAAAAAGCTCAACGATCCTAATTTGAAAATACATATCTGTATGCTTGAAATAACGGAATACAGATACGACAATCCGAAAAGGAAGGGAAGGACCGTAAGATATGACAGAGTGCCGACGTCGTTTGTTTCGGCAATGTCACTCGGCTGCGGCGAATATTCAAAGCTTATACCTCCCGATCTCGGTGAAGAATTTACCGCAAAAGAATTTGCAAAGGCAAGCGGACTGTGCGGTATGCGTCTGTCAGCAGCGCTTAAAACTTTGTGCGAATGCGGTGCAGTAAGTGTAAAAGGCAAAAAAGGAAGAGCGTATATATACGGTATCGAGCCGTAAAATTCGGATAAAAGAGGAAAAAATGACACATCTTCAGTATTTTTATGAAATTTCAAAGATCCCGAGACCGTCGGGTAAAGAGGAAAAAATAGCGGATTATCTGTGTGAATTTGCAGAAAAGCACGGGCTTGAATATTACCGTGATGAAAACAGAAACGTCCTTATAAACAAACAGCCGTCGGAAGGATACGAAAACGCGCCCTCCTTCTGTATCCAGGGGCATACGGATATGGTGTGCGAAAAAGATATAGACTCAGACCACGATTTTTCAAAGGATCCCATAGACGTCTACGAAGAAAACGGAATGCTCAAAGCACACGGAACAACACTCGGCGCAGATAACGGAGCAGCTGTTGCAATAATGCTCGCATTGCTTTCGGAAGATCATAAAACACCGTATCTTCAGTGCCTTTTTACTGCAGAGGAAGAAACGGGACTTTGCGGTGCATCAAGCTTTGATTACAGTAAAATAACTGCTGATTTTATGATAAATATAGACGGAGAAGAGGAAGACGAGATACTCACGTCGTGTGCAGGCGGTCTGCGCGTAAAGCTTGAAAATAAATATCCGACCGAGGAAAAAGACGAGTGCGTAAAAATAACCGTCGGCGGTCTTGCGGGCGGACATTCGGGTGCGGATATAGATAAAAACCGTACAAACGCTTCGCTCGTTATGTTTGAACTTATTTCAAGACTTTGCAAAAAAGGCGCACGCCTTTGCTTTTTCGAAGGCGGAAGTAAGGATAATGCAATAACGCCGTATGCTGTTGCAACTGTCGCCTGCGATGCCGGTCTTGCAAATGAAGAAAGCAAAAAGCTCAAAGAAGAGCTTTTGCCCGCTCTCTGTGATGAAGATAAGGATATATATATAAATATAGAAAAAACAAACGGCGGAAGCTGTATTTCAAATGAAGATACGGAAAGTGTATGCTCTCTCGTATCAAAGCTTAAAACCGGCATTATAAAAATGTCTTCAAGCGTTGAAGGTTTTGTGAGCACGTCCGCGAATATGGGTATCGTTAAAATCGAAAACGGAGCTGTTGAACTCTGCCTTTCTGTCCGTTCAGAGGATGATGAAGAAAGAAATTCTGTCTGGGAAGAGTATGCAAGAGTTTCCAAAACATACGGATACAGCAGTGAAAAAGGACAGGAATATCCGGGTTGGAAGTTTAAAGAAAGCTCCCGCCTCAGAGGTCTGTATGCGGATGCTTATAAGACCGTTACGGGAAAAGATATAAAAATAACGGCTATCCACGCAGGACTTGAGTGCGGAATAATATCAGGCGCGCTTCCGTCGCTCGATATAATCGCAATAGGTCCGCAGATGAATTACGTTCATACAACGGCAGAGTTTATGGAAATAGAATCATTCAACCGTGTTTTTAAGACGGTAAGCTTGTGCCTTGAAAGGTCAAAAGATATATGAGCATCCAATTAAACGATGATGTTTACAAAAGGTTTAACGGCTTTTTACTTGAAAAACTCAGCTATATACTGAATAATATTCCCGATTTTATAAGCGGAGAGCTTGTGAAAGAGCTTTCCGCAGACGGAACCATATCCGAAAGGGATATAATGGCAGCTCTGCTTGCACGCTCCTGCGGACTCGATATCGACAAAATACCTGCGCATAATATTTTGTATAAGCAGTATTTCTTTGATACGGTCCATCTGCTTGAAAGAAGCGAGTATGAAAACGATCCTTATTATAAAACGGTAGATTTTCCGAATATTAAAGGCAAACGCTGGTCGTTTGGCAAGGCGTCATACAAGCCGTATGAAATATTCGTCTGTGACGATTTTAAATATATGTCTGAAGGACGTGTCGTGCCGCAGATAGGATTTTTCAAGGAAAACTTTACGTATCCCGTTGTTTATGAAAACGGCAGAGAATGGATGACGGTAACGCCGAATGAAATAAAAACGATGGCACCGCATGTTGAAAACGCACACGGCAAGGTTCTGACGTACGGACTCGGCATAGGATATTATGCGTTTATGGTCTCTCTGAAAGAAAATGTAAGCTCGGTAACGGTCGTCGAAAGGGAAGATGAAATAATAGAAATGTTCAAAAAGTATCTCCTTCCGTCGTTCCCGTTTAAGGATAAAATAAATGTAATAAAAAGCGATGCTTTTGAATATGCGGAAAAAGAAGCACCGAAAGAAAATTACGATTTTATCTTTACGGATATCTGGCACGACCCGTCAGACGGCGTCGCACTTTATAAAAAGATGAAAAACTGCGAAAAATTCTCGCCGGGTGCAACTTTTGCATATTGGATAGAACCCACCATAAAGTATTACCTGTAGTGAAAAAACACCTTTCTTTTGCTGAATATAAGAAATAAAGTCAAAAAAGAAAGAAAAAAGCTGAATTATTCCAAAAAAACAACAACTTTTTCCCAAAAACCCCTTGACAAAAGCGGTAAAGTGTGATATATTGAGAATCCACACGGAAAAGTGTGGAAAAAACAGTATATAGTACACACGGATGAGTCAAAAAATTTTTTGAAGAAATTTCAAAAAAGGGGTTGACAAAATCGAGAAAGTGTGATAGTATATACGAGTCGCCGCGAGAGCGGGACGGACTTGGTCCTTGAAAATTGAATAACAGACGAGATAAAAGAAGCGAAGTATAAAGCAAAAGCTTAGAAATACATGATGCAAAGAATCTCGACAATTCCTTTTAAGAATCACATAAAGTGGAAGATATCCGGACACGACGGATATCAAAAATACTCTTACAAAAAAGTAAAAGAGCAAAACAGAACAAACTCTGATTGGATCTTGCACAGAGATGTGTAAGTTTTAATACAATTATTCAGAGAGTTTGATCCTGGCTCAGGATGAACGCTGGCGGCGTGCCTAACACATTCAAGTCGAACGGAGTTGTTTGAATTAATCTTTCGGGAAGCGTTTAAACAACTTAGTGGCGGACGGGTGAGTAACGCGTGAGCAACCTGCCTTACAGAGGGGGATAACACAGGGAAACTTGTGCTAATACCGCATGACATATACTTATCGCATGTTAAGTATATCAAAGGAGCAATCCGCTGTAAGATGGGCTCGCGTCCGATTAGGTAGTTGGTGAGGTAACGGCTCACCAAGCCTACGATCGGTAGCCGGACTGAGAGGTCGAACGGCCACATTGGAACTGAGAAACGGTCCAGACTCCTACGGGAGGCAGCAGTGGGGAATATTGGGCAATGGGCGCAAGCCTGACCCAGCGACGCCGCGTGAGTGAAGAAGGTCTTCGGATTGTAAAACTCTGTTGACGGGGACGATAATGACGGTACCTGTCG
>JAZQBL010000020.1:0-39438 GCA_045545665.1 Eubacteriales bacterium | reverse complement strand
ATAACTGCCGGTGCTTCCACACCGGACAGCATAATACAGGAGGTATGGAGAAAAATGAGTACAGAACTCAAAATTGAAAATGGCGAAAACTTCGCCGAAATGCTTGAAGAATCTTTCAAAACTTTAAATACAGGAGATGTCGTAACCGGTACCGTTATAGCTGTGTCGAACAATGAGATACACGTCGATTTGGGCGCAAAAGTTACAGGTATATTGTCATATGATGATATCACGGACGAACCCGGTTTGAAGCTTGACGAGATGTTTAAAGTAGGCGACCAGGTAGAGGCTGTTGCTATGCGTGTGTCCGACGTTGACGGCGTTGCAACACTTTCCAAAAAGAAGATCGACGCAAAGAATAAGTGGTCGTCCATCGTTGCCGCTTACGAAAGCGGTGAGATCCTCGAAGGCAGATACGTTGAAGTCGTTAAAGGCGGCGTTATAATGTCCATCGACGGCGTACGCGTATTCGTTCCCGCATCACACACACTCGTTCCCCGTGACGGCGATCTTACAACGCTCAACAACAAGCGTGAAAGAGTTAAGATCATCGAGATCGACGAAGCAAGACACCGCGCAAAGGCGTCTGCACGTGTTGTAGTACGTGAAGAAAGAAAGAAGGCTGAGGCTGATTTCTGGGCTAACATCGAAGTTGGCAAGCATTACACAGGTGCTATCAAGTCCCTTACATCTTACGGTGCATTCGTTGATCTTGGCAGCGGTATCGACGGTATGGTTCACGTTTCCGAGCTTTCATGGCAGAGAATCAAGAACCCCGCTCAGGTAGTATCCGTAGGTCAGACTATCGAAGTGTTCGTTAAGGAATTTGACGCTGAAAAGAGAAGAATCTCTCTCGGCTACAAGACAGAGGAATCAAACCCCTGGACACTCTTCACAAACAAGTATTCCGTAGGTGATGTTGCAAAGGTTAAGATCGTAAGCCTTATGCCCTTCGGTGCATTCGCTGAAGTTCTTCCCGGTGCTGACGGACTTATCCACATTTCACAGATTGCAGACAGAAAGATAGACAAGCCTGCTGACGTATTGGCAATAGGCGACGAAGTAGATGCAAAGATCGTTGATATCGATATGGAAAACCAGAAGATCAACCTTTCTATCCGTGCACTCCTTGCTCCCGAAGAAGTAGAAGAAGCTCCTGCTGCTGAAGAAGAAGCAGAAACTCTCGTTTACTCTGACGAAGCTCCCGTTGAAGGACAGACAGACGCTGAATAAGCTGTAATAAAAATCGGGTGTTCAAGCACCCGATTTTTTTATGGAATTTTTTATTTTTGAAGCAATTAACACCTTATCCGTAATGGCTTTAAAACACATTATTACGGAGGGGAAATAAAAATGCACCCTGAGATCAAGGTGCATTTAATTGATTTATTTACCGAGATATTCCATAAGGCTGTGGACTGTGCCCGTTCTTCCCGTCGTGGTTTTTGCGTGAACGAGTGAGCTCAAAATAGCCTCTTCAACCGCATCCGCTGTCATTTCAAATACGGGGTCTATTGCGGAGTCAACGAGCATTTTCGTGTCGATTACCGCCGTTTTTCTGTCCTGCGGTATTCTGTTTGCCGTTGTAAACGCTATTGCGATATCTCCGCTTCCGTTGCCGTAATACGTACCCGTACGTGCAAGACCTACGCCTGCTCTGCGGCAAACTCGTTTAAGCTGTCTTTCGTTAAGCGGAACGTCAGTTGCGATAAGCATAATTATCGAACCCTTATCTTCTTTTTCCTCTGCGTTTCTTATTTTCTGTATACGCTCGCCTTCCTTTGCACCGTCTACACGAAGACTGCAGTGGTTACCGAAGTTACTCAAAACAAGTGCGCCTATCGTGTATTCCTTGCCGTCAAGCTCTATAACTCTTGAAGAAGAACCGATACCGCCCTTGAAGCTCAGACAGCACATACCCGTACCTGCTCCGACAGCACCTTCTTCAAAATCCTCAGATGTGTTGTTAAGTGCTTCAAATACGTGATCCTCTGTAACGTAGAGTCCTCTTATATCATTCAAATTTCCATCGTTACATTCACAAACGAGTGGGTTTACCGTTCCTGCCGTTGTTCCTATATCATCGTTTTGCTGCATCATATATTTGATGAGGGCAGTGGAAGCGGTTCCTATTGACAATGTATTCGTCATAACGATAGGTGTTTCTATCGTTCCAAGCTCTTCGACCTGTACAAGTCCCATCGTCTTACCGAATCCGTTGATAACAGCAGATGCGGCAATAACCTTGTCACGGAACATATTACCGCCGTGCGGCTTTATTACCGTAACGCCCGTATGTGCAGGACCGCCCTGAACAGTTACGTGACCGACGGTAACGCCCGGTACGTCCGTTATAAGATTTCTTTTTCCGTGTTTTCCTTTGCCTATCGTTATGTTAAGCTCTTTATATAATCCCATTTTAAGATCCTCCGAATTATGATTATCCATTATATCATATGTACAGACGATCTTTTATCCGAAATTGTAAACAATCTGTTTCCAAAAATATCACAAATATCACAAATATCAATTATTCGTTTTTTTGTTGACAAAAGTCGCTTTAAGTAGTATAATCACAAAGTATGTTCTTTTTGGAGGTATTATGGAAAATATAATAGAAATTAAAGATCTCTCAAAAAGCTTCGGTGACGTCAAGGCTGTGGACGGCATTTCTTTTTCTGTGGAAAAAGGCTCTCTGTTCGCTTTTTTGGGAATTAACGGTGCAGGAAAGTCAACGACTATCTCAATGATATGCGGTCTTACGTCCCCTGACGGCGGTGAAATATCGGTACTTGATAAAAAGCATCCGGGTGTCGTGTTTCAATCCTCAAAGCTCGATATGCCGTTTTCCGTTTACGATAATTTAAAATACCGTGCATCGTTGTACGGCATTTACGGTAAAGATTTTCAAAAAAGATTGAAAGAGCTTACGGAGCTGCTTGATCTTGGCGATATTCTTAACCGTCCTGCAGGCAAGCTTTCGGGAGGGCAGAGAAGAAAGGTCGATATCGCACGTGCGCTTTTTCACAGACCTTCGCTTTTGATACTCGATGAACCGACGACGGGGCTTGACGTGCGTACACGCAAGTCGATATGGTCTATCGTTGAAAAACTGAGACGTGATGAAGGACTTACCGTTTTACTTACGACTCATTATATGGAGGAAGCGGCGAATGCCGATTACGTCGTTATTATGGACAGCGGCAGGATAATTGCCAAAGGTACGCCGCTTGATCTTAAAAATAAATACACAAGTGATACAGTCACACTTTATAACGTAGACGAGGAGCTTGTAAAAAAGCTTTCACTTCCGTACACGTTTTCAAACGGTTCATTTACCGTGAGTGTAAAAAACACTTCAATTCTCAAGGAGCTTATCGGAAAACACCCTGAAGTGTTTAATGATTTTGAAGTGACGAAGGGTAAAATGGATGACGTGTTTTTGTCCGTCACGGGCAAGGATCTCAAGGAGGTGTAAAAATGAAAAAGCTTTTATACGTAACTTCACGAAACATAAAGTTATTTTTCTGCGATAAAGGTATGTTTTTTACATCGCTTATCACACCGCTTATTTTGCTTGTTCTGTACGCTACTTTTTTGTCTAACGTATACCGTGACAGCTTTTCTCAGGCACTTCCCGATTTTCTTTCAATTGACGAAGAACTGCTTGACTCAACCGTTGCTGCACAGCTTCTTTCCTCGCTTCTTTCCGTTTGCTGTATAACAGTCGCATTTTGCTCAAATATGCTTTGCGTTCAGGATAAATCGAATGCAACAAGACAGGATCTTCTTATTTCACCGATAAAAACTTCAACTCTTTCACTCGGATACTTTTTTGCAACTCTTTTTACAACGCTTATTATTTGCTTTATAACGCTTGCAGCAGGGCTTGTTTATTTGTGGAGTGTCGGCTGGTATCTTGCAGTTGAGGACGTGTTTTTGATTATTCTTGATGTGGTCCTTCTCGTTTTGCTCGGAACGTCGCTGTCGTCAATAGTTGCATTTTTCCTTTCAACGCAAGGACAAATATCGGCAGTCGGTGCCGTTATCAGCGCAGGATACGGATTTATTTGCGGTGCGTATATGCCGATGTCGCAGTTTTCCGAAGGACTTCGCCGTGTGCTTTCGTTTTTACCGTTTACATATGGAACGTCGCTTATAAGAAACCATACGATGGATCCTTCGTTTGACGAAATGACATCACAAGGATTCCCGGCTGAAGCGGTAAAGGCTTTGCGCGATACGGTCGACTGTAATATTTATTTCTTCGATGAACTGATAAGCGTAAACACGATGTACCTTGTTGTATCCCTTTCGGTCATATTGTTCATTTCCGTCTACGTTTTGCTTAACGTCTTACTTATAAAAAGGAAAAAATAAAAGAAAAAACAAATATATATGGAGAATTTATGATACCTGCACTCGTTATTTTCGCCCTTACATACGTTTTGATGCTTATTTTCGGTAAATACAGACCGTATATAGCACTTGCATCGGGCATTGTTTTTATCGCCACGGGAATGCTTTCGTTTGAAAATATTCTCTCAGCTCTCGATTTTAACGTCATTCTGATGATAGCCGGTACGATGGGACTCGTTTCGCTGTTTATAGAAAGTAAAATGCCGTCACTGCTTGCAGACGTGCTTATGGAGCACGTTTCAACAGTACAGTGGGCAGCTGTTGCACTGTCGCTTTTTGCGGGAATTATTTCCGCATTCGTCGATAACGTGGCAACGGTTCTTATGATAGCACCCATCGCACTTGAAATATGCAAAAAGCTTAAAACAAATCCCGTTCCCGTTATTATCTCAATAGCCGTATCATCCAATTTGCAGGGTGCGGCAACACTTGTCGGTGATACGACGGCAATAATGCTCGGCTCGGCTCTCGATATGAGCTTTTTGGACTTCTTCATATACAAAGGCAAACCGAGTATATTTTTTGCAGTTGAGCTGGGCGCTGTGATATCAGCTCTTATAGTTTACTTCCAGTTCAGAAAAGAAAAGAAAAGCATACCGCAGACAAGCAGCAGAACGAAGGTTACGGATCTTACCCCGACCGTCCTTTTGTGCCTTGCGCTTTTGCTTTTGATAATCGCATCTTTCATCCCGAACAAGCCGTACGTAACAAACGGTGTTATCTGCTGTGCGCTGTTCGCTGTCGGACTCGTTATAACCTTCATAAAAAAGAAGACCGTTTCTTCAATTACCGCCCATTTAAAGGAGATAGACTTTACAACGATAGGAATACTCGTGGGTCTGTTCTTGATGATAGGCGCAATAACCGAACAGGGAGTTATTGATAAAGCCGCAGGACTTCTTGCAAAGGCAGGCGGCGGCAATCTGTTCTTGCTTTACACGGTGATCGTTTGGGCGTCTGTCGTAATATCCGCATTTATCGACAATATACCGTATGTTGCAACGATGATCCCCGTGCTTATGGGACTTGCTTCAACGCTTGGTGTCGATCCCACACCGTTTCTGTTCGGACTTCTTTCGGGTGCAACCCTCGGCGGTAACTGCACACCGATAGGCGCATCGGCAAATATTACCGGTATCGGCATACTGCGTAAGGAAGGATTTGAAGTTAAAAACGGCGATTTCTTCAAAATAGGTATCCCGTTTACTCTTGCCGCCATCATACCGGCGTATATTTACATATGGCTCGTTTACGGAATATGACCGTTTGATAAAAATTCAAAATGACACTTTCAAATTTGAAGGTGTCATTTTTTTGCGCCCAAAAGCGTATTTTAAACAAAATTAAATATATAATGTAATTGCTGTAATATTATGGAAAAATAAATTAATATAATGTTAATTATATTAATTTGATGTATACGATATGTTTCTCAGCTGTGATTCTGTATGCATTTATCGCCTCAAGCACCACAAGACGTTCATATTTTCGTACAAAACAAGCACTTGAAATATGATATAATTTACTTAAAAGTTAAATTAATGAAATTAAGCATATTGAGGTAAGTTATGTATAAAAATGTAATTACAACTAAAAAATTCAACAATGTGACGAACGTTACGGTTAAGACGGAGGGCTTTGACGTCGTTTACAGGTTGTTTATTGCGGAAGATGACAGGTGTGTTTTCTCGCTTTGCGTTTCGCTTTATGAAAAAGGACGGCTTTGTGATGAACGCTTTGTTTACGATATAACGTCCGATGAAAGGGAAGCTGATAGAATATTCCGCATCCTCTACGAAAACGCCGTTACACCGTCATCGCTTTACGAGTGTATCGACGCTGTGTTTGATATCGTCTGAAAATTATTTTATATATAAATTTTAAAAAAACACTTTTCAAAACATCCGTTTTATGGTATAGTATCATATAAGTAATTTATCGTACGAAAGGCTTAATGATATGAAACAGATATTACAGCTCCTTGAAAAGGATGCCAGATTGACTACGGAACAGATGGCGGTTATGCTCAACTGCAGTGAAGATGAGATCAAAGCGGAAATGGACCGTCTTGAAAGCGAAGGCATTATACTCGGATACAAGGCACTCGTCGACTGGGATAAGACCGACAGAGAGTACGTAAGCGCGGTTATCGAGCTTAAGGTTGCTCCCCAGCGTGACAGAGGTTTTGACAGAATCGCGGAAAAGATCTACAATTATCCCGAGGTGCAGAGCGTTCACCTTATGTCGGGCGGATACGATCTTATGCTTATTATCGAAGGCAAGACTATGAAAGAGGTTGCTTATTTCGTTGCGTATAAATTAGCACCTATGGAAGATATAGTATCTACCGCCACACACTTCGTGCTTAAAAAATATAAGGACAAAGGCGTTATTTACAAACAGCCCGAAAAAGATGAAAGAGAGAGCATTGTGTGATGGATTATTCAAAAATTCTGTCCGCTAAATCAAAAGAGCTGAAGCCCTCGGGCATACGTAAGTTTTTTGACATGCTCGGCGGTATGGACGACGTCGTTGCCTTGACTGTCGGACAGCCCGACTTTGTAACCCCGTGGCACATAAGACAGGCGGGTATTGAAAGTCTTGAGCAGGGTAAAACGTATTATACGTCAAACAGCGGACTTTTCGAAATGCGCTACGAGATATCGAGATATCTTGAACGCAGATTCGGACTTTATTACGATCCCAAAACGGAGATAGTGGTAACAGTCGGCGGAAGCGAAGCTATAGATATGGCTTTAAGAGCAGTCATTGATCCGGGTGATGAGGTTATAATTCCCACACCGTGCTTCGTTTGTTACGATCCGCTTGTCCGTATGGCGGACGGTGTTCCCGTAACGCTTATCACGGAAGAAAAAGATAATTTTAAATTGACCCCCGAAAAGCTTAAAGCGGCAATAACGCCAAAAACAAAGCTTCTTGTCCTTCCTTTTCCCAATAATCCCACGGGTGCTATTATGACACGGCAAGAGCTTGAGGAAATAGCAGATATCTTACGCAAAACCGATATAATGGTGCTTTCCGATGAAATATACGCGGAAATGACTTACGGCGGAAAAAATCACGTTTCAATAGCATCGCTCCCTGATATGAAGGAAAGAACGATAGTTGTAAACGGTTTTTCAAAATCTTACGCTATGACCGGTTGGCGTATGGGATATACGGCAGCGCCTGCGGCTGTAAGTGAGCAGATATTGAAGCTTCATCAGTTTGCGATAATGTGCGCTCCGACGACGAGTCAGTTTGCCGCTGTAGAAGCACTTAAAAACGGTGACGGCGATATAGAAGATATGGTTGCGGAATACGACAGAAGACGAAGATTTCTCGTTGACGGTCTTAGGAAGATAGGGATACCTTGCTTTGAACCCGAAGGAGCATTTTACGTATTCCCGAACGTCGGTGTTTTCGGACTCAGCAGTGAGGAATTTTGCGAACGGCTTTTGTATGAATACCGCGTTGCAATAGTACCGGGTACGGCTTTCGGTGACTGCGGTGAGGGCTTTGCCAGAATATCTTACGCATATTCGTTGAAGCATATAGCACAGGCACTCGAAAGAATGGAACGGTTTGTAAATGCTCTTAAAAAAGAAGGGTAAATGTAACCAATTTGTAACAAAAAGCAGATAGTACTTGAAAAAACGAAAAAAAGCATATATAATCTTGTCAAACGTGGAGCTTGTGCTACAGACTGAGAGGAAGGTGTACCTTCGACCCATATACCTGATACGGATAATGCCGTCGTAGGAATCATAACGATTTTTAAGGCACCGTGTCGGTGCCTTTTTAATTTAATATGCGGGAGCTTGTATTACAGGCTGAGAGGAAGGTATACCTTCGACCGAGAACCTGATTTGGATAATGCCAACGTAGGGACGCCCAATATATAGGGAATAAAGATCACTTTACGGAAGTTACCAATATCGGTGCTTCCGTTTTTTGTTTGGAGGTTTTATGGTAAAGATCAACGGCGAAAAACTTGACGTTTCCGGGAAGACCGTCAAAGAATATCTTATGACGACGAACTACGATCCCAAACGGATAGCAGTTGAACGCAACGGTGAGATCGTCCCGAAAGTGCAGTACGAAAATACTGTGCTGAAGGACGGCGACACACTTGAAATAGTCAGCTTTGTGGGAGGAGGTTGAGACGATTTTGACAAAAGAAGAATGGGACGAGGCTTTGTGCCGGCGTCACGGAGAAAAACTGCAGAAAAAATTTTCATCATCAACAGTCGCCGTATGCGGTCTCGGCGGACTTGGTTCAAATATAGCACCCGCACTTGCCAGAGCAGGTGTCGGTAAGCTCATACTTGTCGATTTTGACCGTGTTGATATAACTAATCTGCACCGTCAGCAATATAAAATAAATCAGATAGGTATGTACAAAACGGACGCACTTTTTGAAAATTTAAAGGAAATATCACCGTATACCGATATTGAAACACATACAGTCAGATTAAGTGAAGAAAACGCGGCGGATATTTTAAAAAATGCCGATATCGTATGCGAAGCCTTTGATGATGCGGAGTGCAAAGCGATGCTTGCAAATTTTGTACTTGAAAAGATGCAGGAGAAATTTCTTGTGGCATCGTCGGGCATGGCAGGACTCGGAAGAGCAAACACGATAAAAACACGAAAGATCACAAAACGGTTTTATCTGTGCGGTGATGAAGAAAGCGACGTGCAAACGGAAGGAAGTCTTTTTGCATCCCGCGTGATGCTGTGTGCGTCGCATCAGGCGCATACGGTGTTGAGAATTTTGGCGGAAAAATTTGAAGTTTAAAGAAAGTGAGAAATAAAAATGAAAAATGACAAACTGATCATCGGAGGACACGAATTTAATTCACGCTTTATCCTCGGCTCGGGCAAATACTCAATGAAGCTTATTGAAGCGGCAGTCAAAGATGCAAAAGCGGAAATTATTACCCTTGCTGTCCGCCGTGCCAATACAAAGGAGCAGGAAAGTATTCTTGATTATATTCCCGAAGGTGTCACCCTGCTTCCGAATACAAGCGGCGCAAGAAATGCAGAGGAAGCCGTGCGTATTGCAAGACTTTCACGTGAGCTCGGATGCGGCGATTTCGTAAAGATCGAAATAATGCGTGACTGCAAATACCTTCTTCCCGACAATTATGAAACGGTGAAGGCAACGGAAATACTTGCAAAAGAGGGCTTTGTCGTTATGCCGTATATGTATCCCGATCTTAACACGGCACGTGACCTTGTGAATGCAGGGGCGGCATCGGTTATGCCGTTGGCATCTCCTATCGGATCGAATAAAGGACTTGCAACGAAAGAGTTTATTCAGATACTTATAGATGAAATAGACCTCCCGATAATCGTTGATGCAGGTATCGGAAGACCTTCCCAGGCTTGCGAAGCGATGGAAATGGGAGCTGCAGCCATTATGGCAAATACCGCACTTGCAACAGCGGGGGATCTTCCAATGATGGCATCCGCCTTCAAAAATGCTATTGAAGCAGGACGTAAAGCATATCTTGCGGGACTTGGCAGAGTGCTCACCCGCGGGGCTTCCGCATCCGATCCTTTGACAGGCTTTTTGCGTGATTGAGGAGAATACTATGGAAAATCAATTTTTTGTTGATTCAAGTTATTTGTCAGATGAAGCACTTGCAAAAAAACACCGTCTTGAAACAGACCCATCATATCGTAAAGATCATATGGAATATCTGCCCGGGATGGAAGTGATCGAGTCTGATGTGTGTACAAACGTGATGGCGCAGATGAATTCTTACGACTATTCAAAATATACCGCCGCAGATGTGAAGGCAGCCCTGACACACGACACTTGTACGATCGAAGATCTTAAAGCGCTCCTGTCACCTGCTGCTGAGCCTTTTCTTGAACAGATGGCAGAAAGAGCACGTGTTGAAACGAGCAAACACTTCGGAAATACAGTGTATCTTTTTACACCGCTTTACATAGCGAATTATTGCGAAAATTACTGCGTGTATTGCGGTTTTAACTGCTATAACCACATCAAACGTATGAAGCTTTCCAAAGAACAGATAGAAAGGGAAATGAAAATAATTTCCGACAGCGGCATGGAGGAGATATTGATCCTCACAGGAGAGAGCAGAGCAAAGAGTGACGTTAAATATATCGGTGAGGCTTGTAAGCTTGCAAGAAAATATTTCCGTATGGTCGGGCTTGAAATTTATCCGGTTAATATAGATGAATACAGATATCTGCACGAGTGCGGTGCGGATTACGTGACGGTGTTCCAGGAAACGTACGATGCGGATAAATACGAAAAACTTCACCTGTTCGGACATAAACGTGTGTGGCCGTATCGTTTTGATGCCCAGGAACGTGCACTTCGGGGCGGAATGAGAGGCGTTGCATTTTCGGCGCTTTTGGGACTTTCGGATTTTCGCAAAGATGCTTTTGCAAGTGCGTTGCACGTGTATTATTTACAAAGAAAATATCCGCATGCAGAGATGTCATTGTCCTGCCCGAGACTTCGCCCTATTATCAATAATGACAAAATAAATCCTTTGGACGTACACGAACGTCAGCTTTGCCAGGTGCTTTGCGCGTACCGAATTTTTCTGCCGTTTGTGGGAATTACGGTTTCATCGCGTGAAAGTGCCGAGTTCAGAAACGGCATAGTGAAGATCGCGGCAACAAAAGTCTCTGCAGGCGTTTCCACCGGTATCGGTGACCACGAAAGGAAATATACAGGCAAAGAAACGGATGAAGTACAGGGTGACGAACAGTTTGAGATAGATGATGACAGAAGCCTTGAGAAGATGTATAAAGATATTGCAGATGAAGGTCTGCAGCCCGTTTTAAATGACTATTTGTATGTGTGAGGAAAAAATGAAAAAATTTGATTCGAGTTTATACTTTATAACCGACAGCACGAATTATGCAGAGGAAGAGTTTCTTTACCGAGTGGAAGAAGCACTTAAAGGCGGGGTAACTCTTTTGCAGCTTCGTGAAAAAAACAAAACCACACGTGAGTATATACTTCTTGCCGAAAAGGTACACGCAATAGCAAAGCGTTATAACGTCCCTTTGATAATCGACGACCGTGTGGACGTCGCCTTAGCCGTTGACGCAGAAGGCGTTCACGTGGGGGCTGAAGATATGCCCGTTGCGAAAGCACGAAAGCTGATGGGTAACGGGAAGATCGTAGGAGCAACGTCAAAAACCGTCCCATGGGCAAAGGAAGCGTATGAGCAGGGTGCCGACTATCTCGGAGTCGGAGCAATATATCCAACGACAACAAAGGTAAAAACTGTTCTTACGTCTACTGACACACTTCGTGATATATGTAATGCAGTACCCGTTCCCGTTAATGCTATCGGCGGACTTAATAAAGATAATATCGGTGTGCTTGCAGGTATACCAATTTCAGGTATTTGCGTAGTATCCGCCATTATGAAAGCCGATGATCCGAAGAGGGCGGCAGAAGAACTGAAAGCAGAAGCACAAAAGCTTGCTTTGATATAACAAAAAAGCGGTGCATCGGGGGCACCACCTTGCACCGCTATAAAAACGATGCTGAAAAAGAAAGGAGTACTTTTATGAAAATGAAAACAGCATTGACCGTTGCGGGAAGCGACTGCAGCGGAGGCGCCGGTATTCAGGCTGATTTGAAAACAATGACGATGAACGGTGTTTACGCTATGAGTGCAATTACGGCACTTACTGCGCAGAACACGACCGGCGTAAGAGCGATCCGGGAATCTACCCCTGAATTTTTAAAACAACAGCTTGATGCTGTGTTTGAGGATATATTTCCCGATGCGGTAAAGATCGGTATGGTATCTTCTTCGAAGCTTATTGACGTCATCGCGGAAAGACTCGTTTATTATAAAGCCAAAAACGTGGTCGTCGATCCCGTTATGGTGTCAACGAGCGGATCTTCGCTGATGAATGAAAGTGCCGTGAAAACACTTGTGGATAAACTTTTTCCGACAGCAACTCTCGTCACTCCGAATATTCCCGAGGCACGGGTGCTTTCCGGATATGTTATCGAAACAAAAAGCGATATGGTAAAAGCCGCAAAGAATATAGGAAATACATACGGCTGTGCTGTTTTGCTTAAAGGCGGACACAGTATAAGCGATGCTGACGACCTTTTGTATGCAAACGGCGATGCGGTATGGTTTGAAGGGGTGCGTATCAATAATCCCAATACACACGGTACGGGATGTACGCTGTCAAGTGCGATTGCCGCAAATCTTGCCAAAGGGTATGATCTTGCAGTTTCCGTACATAGAGCGAAGGAATATATTTCGGGGGCACTTTCAGATATGCTCGACTTGGGAGAAGGCCCGGGACCTATGAACCACGCTTTTGATCTTACAGGTAGGTTTTCAAAATAATATGCTTGAAAGGAAGAGAAAAATGAGAAATTATGCAACGCAAATGGATGCCGCAAGACGCGGTATCATAACTTCAGAAATGAAGGCGGTAGCCGCTAAGGAATACAGAACGGAAGAAGAAATAAGAGAGCTTGTCGCAAAAGGACAGGTCGCGATCTGCGCAAATAAAAACCATACCTGCATAGATCCGAACGGCGTAGGCTCTATGCTCCGTACAAAGATCAACGTCAATCTCGGTGTTTCACGCGACTGCAAGGATCACGACGTTGAAATGCAGAAGGTAATGGCGGCTGTCAATATGGGCGCCGAGGCTATTATGGATCTTTCTTCACACGGCGATACACAGCCGTTTCGCAGAAAGCTTACAAGCGAATGCCCCGCTATGATCGGAACCGTGCCGGTATATGACAGCGTTATCCATTACAAAAGAGATCTTGCAACTCTCACGGCAAAGGATTTTATAGATGTGGTCCGCCTTCATGCGGAAGACGGCGTTGATTTCGTAACACTTCATTGCGGTATCACACGCAAAACCATAGATCAGATAAGAAAGCATAAAAGAAAGATGAATATCGTTTCCAGAGGTGGCTCTCTTGTGTTTGCCTGGATGTGCATGACAGGAGAAGAAAATCCCTTCTATGAATATTACGACGAGATACTTGATATCTGCCGTGAATATGATGTGACGATCTCCCTTGGTGACGCCTGCCGCCCGGGGTGCCTTGCCGACGGAGGAGACGTGTGTCAGATCGAGGAGCTTGTACGTCTCGGAGAACTTACCAAACGTGCGTGGGAGCGTGACGTGCAGGTGATGGTGGAAGGCCCCGGACATATGCCGATGGATCAGATCGAAGCAAATATGAAGATACAGCAAAGCGTTTGTATGGGCGCACCTTTTTACGTACTCGGTCCTATCGTTACCGATATTGCGCCCGGATATGATCATATTACGTCGGCTATCGGCGGTGCGATCGCCGCGGCAAGCGGGGCAGCTTTCCTTTGTTACGTAACGCCTGCCGAGCATCTGGCGCTTCCTAACGTGGACGACGTAAAGCAGGGGATTATTGCATCGAAAATTGCCGCTCATGCTGCGGATATCGCAAAGAAGATCCCGCACGCAAGAGATATCGACGACAGAATGGGCGATGCCCGCCGTAAACTTGACTGGGAAGAACAGTGGGCGTGTGCAATAGATCCCGAAACTGCCAAGCGTATCCGCGATGAACGTAAGCCCGAGTACGATGATACCTGCTCTATGTGCGGTAAATTTTGCGCTGTGAGGAGTATGAACAAAGCGCTGAACGGGGAGATAATTGATATCCTTTAACGGTAAAGCGAAATTTGAGTTGTAAAGCTGTATTTGTAAAGTTTGAAAGCAAAAGCGCCGCTGTGGCTTACGCCGTGACAGAAAACAGCCGCGATATCCAATTTTTGTATGTGTATGACCCGCTTTTTTATATTTGTTTGTCAGATGCTGTTCATATGACGGCTGTTTTCTGCCACTTCCTTTTTCATTCTGAAAAAGGACAGCGGCGCACAAACGCTTGATGGCAAAAAATATTATTTTAAAAACGGTTGTATCTGCTCACCTTTAAGGGCGGACTCAACCGTTTTTTCAACGAGTGAAAAATCACAAACCAGAGAATAAGGCTTGCTGTACGTGTCGTCCTGAGATAAAGGTACGAAATATACGCTTTTTTTGTTATATAAAATCCCGATGTTCTGAAGGTTTGCACCAAGGGCATCGTTGCTTGCCAAAGCTAAAACGACAGGTTTTCCCCGCCTTGCGGTAGCCTTTGCCGCCATTGTGACACAGGTGTCGGTTATTCCGTGTGCAAATTTCGCAAGAGTGTTTCCCGTGCACGGGCATATCAGAAGAAGATCGAGCGGTATTTTCGGACCGAGCGGTTCTGCATCCTTTACCGTGTATACAGGTTCTTTTTTTGTAAGTTCCGTTATTTCGCGGATCAATTCTTCACTTGTTCCGAAACGGGTGTCGGTGCTTTTCGATATTTCACTTATTATCGGAAATATTTCGTATTTTTCCACCATACTTCTGAGTATTTTTTTCATCTTTCCGTGAGTACAAAATGAACCGCATACGGCAAATCCGAGTTTTAATCTGTCAGCCATTGCCTACCTCTTTTCCAAAAGATTTATGATGCCGTCTTTGAGTATTTCACCGGCACTTTTCGGCGCACATTTTCCGGGCAGACCGAGTGCTGTAAACACACGTATTCCTTTGCTTTCGGCATAAGGAATATCAACACCTCCCGGGGAGGATGCAAGATCTATGATGATCGTGGAATCTTTCGTTTTATCCAAAACGGTATTCGTTATGATAACGTCGGGGACTGTGTTGAATACAATGTCAAATTTGCATATCTCACGCTTGAGATTTTCAAGACACAGCGTTTTGTATCCGTACGCTTTTGCAAGGCATAATACCTCCGAGCGCCTTGCACCGACCGTTACGTGCGCACCCATTGCCGAAAGCTTGTGGGAAAGAATGCTTCCGACTCTGCCGAATCCGCACACGGCAACGTTTGAGTTGTGAAGTGTGTATACGGTCTTTTGCAAAGCGAGCTCAATTGCGCCCTCGGCTGTCGGTACGGTGTTTAAAATGGCGATGTCTTCGCACTCGATGTAGTCAATAAGCTCACAGCCGAGAGATGACGAAAGAGTTTCAATATTTTTATCACACTTTCCTGCAAGCACCAAAGTCCCGCGTGTCAAAGATGAGAATACTTCACCGATGCCTATCTTTCGGTTTGAAAACGGACCGTGCACGTTCACACCGTCTTTCGTGTAAGGCAGAGGTAAAATAACGCAGTCAACGCCCATAAGAGCATCAGAAAGACTCGGACACTTTACGGCGTAATTGAATTCCGTATCCGAAAGACAAAATCCGTAAACGGTCACTTCAAAGTGGGCCTTTGCAAGACTTTCGGCAAGATAAATAAAACGCTCATCTCCGCCTATTACGGCAAATTTCATATTTTTCGTAAGCATAAAAAACTCCTCATATAATGATAGTACATTATATGGGGATATACGCATTTTGTGATTTAGCGGGATGTTTTGTGCTTCAATAAACACAGTAAAATACACATTCTTTAAAATATTACTTACGAATATTGATTTATTCACATTAGAATATGTATAATCTGCATAGTCGGATGCGTATTCGATGAAAAATCTATCAGAGGTATAATTGATAATATGTTGTTAAGAAATAAAAAAGTCAGCAAAAAAGCAATAGTGTTTTTGCTTGTCGGTATGATTTCATCATCTTTGGCTTCGTGTACAGGTGACGGCGCAAGTGATATAACGGGTACGCTTGTTACAAACGCACCGACAACTTCATCAAGACCCGCAGAGCAGACCAAGCCCGAGGAAGAAACACAAGCACCCGAAAAGGAACCCGACGAAAAGGGAAGCGAGGGCGGCTTTGATTACTGCATTTTCGACGGTGAATTGTACGTAAGCGGATATACCTCGGAGTCTTCTGAGGTAGTAGTGCCGAGTACGCTTGCAGGACACTCGGTAATAGGAATATATAAAAATGCATTTTCCGGAAAAGATATAACATCCGTTACCTTAGAAGAAGGAATAAAGGAAATAGGCGGCGGTGCGTTCGCAGATTGTACACACCTTACAAATGTTGTTTTGTCGCAGAGCCTTGAAAAAATAAGCTTCCGCTCATTTGAAAACTGCGAAGAGCTTTCAAAGATCGCACTGCCCGATTCGGTAAGTGAGATCGGGGCAAATGCTTTTGCGGAATGTAAAAAGCTTTCCGACATAACACTTCCGTCAGCACTTAAAGAAATACCGTTCGGACTTTTTGAAAAATGCGAAGCACTTGAAAATATGATCCTTCCTTTAACGGTCGAAAAAATAGGAGCGCAGGCTTTTGCTTTTTGTCCGTTCAAAGAAATAAACGTACCGACGTCTGTAAAAGAACTCGGCGACGGAGCTTTTTCAAATTGCAGTAAGCTTGAAAAAATAACGCTTCCCGACGGTATTGCGGAAATATCCGATATGCTGTTTTATGAGTGTTCTCAACTTGCCTCGGTAAATATCCCCGAAGGTGTTGAAAAAATAGGCGACAGAGCGTTTTTCTCCTGCCTTAAGCTTACCGAGATGGTAATTCCCGATACGGTAAAAAAGATAGGAACAGGTGCATTTTTCAACTGTGCAGACCTTAAAAAGGTGAATATTCCCGACGGTGTTGAAAAGCTTAACGATGATCTGTTTTATAATTGCCGTTCGCTCAATACAGTTAATATTCCTTCAAGTGTTACACATATAGGAAAAGACGTATTTAAGGAATCTGCAATGACGAATATAAATTTTGCAGGTACGGAAGAACAGTGGAAAGCTTGCAAGGGAATATCGGATTACACCAATATTAATGTAATATATAAATAATTAATATATTAATTATTAAATGATAACCGCTCGATGAAAGTCGGGCGGTTTTAATTTCCTCAACGAACGGACTCAATTGTGCAGTTTGCACAAAACAAACTGCTTTTTTTAGTGTAGATTGATGAAATTTTACAGTTTACACTGCGGACACAATTTATTAACAATGATTTGCTACAATTAGTGCGTATGGTGTGGCAGTATGCTACATATTTGAATTGCCGTTGCGTTACGGCTAAAATAAAGAAAGAAGGAAAGAAATGAAAAGAAAAATCTTTTTAAGAGCATCTGTGTTACTGCTTACGCTTGCAGTGCTTCTCCCGTCCGTTTTTGCGGCAACTGAGATCATATCAGATGTTGCGTTGACGATTGACGAGGTCGTAGTGGAAAAAACAGGCGCTATGTCTGTGGTATCCGGTGCTCCTGCAAAAATTTCAGGAAAAATAGTGAAAGATGTCCCGGCGGAAGCGACGTGCGCTGAAGTCGTTGCATATTTTTCAAACAGTTCTGCTTACATACTTGACTTGAATTATGATAAAGTCGGTGCGCTGTCCCGTGTCGGAACAGGTTACATCATAACAGACGGTATTGATTCGTATACGATCGCTGTTAAGGGCGACCTTGACGGTGATACGTACGTAACGGGTAAAGACGTCGTACGTGCAAGAAAGCTCGTTGATGAAAATGATTATTCGTCACTTGAAAAGAATGCACTTGATTATAACAAGGACGGCAACGTTACGGAAAGCGACCTTAAAGGTATAAGCAATTACGCAAGCACAGTTGATCCCGAGCTTTCTTTGAGAGATCAGGGCTCTATAGACCTCGGTGACGATTTCTATGCTACTATCGACAGTGCTCTTACAGGCTACGCTGTAACCGCTCATTTGGACGGAAACGCTCTCATTTACGAAAAGAAAGCAAAGGATCCTCAGCAGATCTGGCACTTTATTCGCAATGAAGAGGGAACGTACCGCATTGAAAACCTCGCATTCAAGAAATCACTTGACGTTTCATATTCTAAAAACGTTGCGGGTACTAACGTAAATGCGTATACGAACCACGGCGATCCCAACCAGAAATGGGGTCTTGCACCTCATGAGGATGGATACGTTATCTATTCTATGTGTGCAAACGACAGAGTTCTCGACGTTAACGGCGGAAAAGCTGAAAACGAAAGAAATATTCAGATATACGATCTTAACTATACAACGGCACAGAAGTTCTACATAAACAAGGTAAGCTTCGATCCTTCGGCTGATTACTTCAGCCAGGTAGCTCCCATATCCTACGATACGACGTTCTACGGAAGACTTGTATTCGGCGCTACCTCTCTTGCTGTAGCATACGATAAGACCGATTCGACAAACGTATGCGTTAAGACAGACAGCACTGCCGCATATCAGACGTGGAAGTTTGAAAATATGGGCAGCAACCAGTACAAGATAACAAACATTTACTGCGGCAAGGTTCTTGACGTTGCAAGCGGTACAATGATCGATACGACTAATATAAGAGTTTACGACAGTAACGATACAACGGCACAGCGTTGGTACATGTACTTCAAAGACGGAAGAATCGTTCTGCGTTGCGCAAAAAATCAGAACTTCGTTGTAGACGTTTCAAGCGGTAAGGACCAGAACAACTGGAACGTTCAGCTTTACACGTATAACGGTACGGCAGCTCAGTCGTTTGCTCTTGCCGGATTTACGACGAAAATGCCCGCATACAGAGTTGCGGACCCCTATAACAAGACGCTTTACGCAACAGCTACAACGTACGCCGATGCAAAGGCTATCGCTGATAACTATCAGTACCTCGGATATACGGTATTCGATGACGTCGGCAACTACGTATATTCAACGGGCGGATCACATATGTCAGCAAAGATCTGTCACAACGCTAAGCTCATTTCAGACTTTGCAGACGCTCACAACTTTACGTACCAGCACTCTTTAACAAACCCCGGTTATAAGTGGCAGAACCTCAACATTAACGCTCCTGCGGTAAATGACGGTCAGACACCTTCTTCCAGCTGTGACAGATTTGTTGACTGGACGCTTTGGAGAAGCGGATATACAAACGCACATGGTAATGTAATAAGCTACGGCTTGTGCGTATTCCAGCAGGAAGCATGGCTCAGAGATACTCTCGGATTTACGAAAATAGGTAATGCTGCGGCGCTCAAACCCGGTGATATCGTATTTACAACGTACGACCCGACAAGACCCGGAACACCTGCACATATATTCATTTGTGCAAGTAACAACAGAGGCGGCAACTCTTATCTCAGATACGACCATGGAAGTACAACGAGAATACAATATAACAAGGGTAGCGAATGGCTTAACGGTAAGGCTCCGTTCCTTGAAAATATCGGCACGGCAGATCAACCTCAGTTCTACTTCGCTTACAGAGCTCCTGCAAACGCATAATTTAAAATTTAAAGCGGACCGAATTTCGGTCCGCTTTGATTTTAGGCTTCTTTGAGAGCTTATCAAATAACTGCGTGAGAGTGCGTAATGATAAATTTCGTTAAAGCAATGCTGTACTGCGTAAGCCGCGGATCTTTCGACAGTTAGGTTGTTATAATTTTATGCAAAATACCATTGACTTTTTTTAAATATTGTGGTAGTGTGTTTATATACTACTGAAAGGATATTTTTATGTTTGGTAAAAAATATTTATCACTGTTTTTAGCCGCGCTTATCACGGTGTCCTCGTTTTCGTCGTGTTCGTCTGACGAAGAAAAACAGCCGTCATCACTTGATACTTCCGCACAAAGCGAGGTCGATGAAAAATACAGTATAGACCTTCCTTCAGAAGGCTACAGCGACAAGGATTTTGTCATACTTTGCGAAGGAGGTCCGGGGTCTTTCTGGGCAAACGACGAGGATATCTTGCTTGAAGAAGACTCCGACGACGGCGTGGACAGCGCAGTATACAAGCGCGTACAGCTCATGAAGCAGGACTACGGAATAAATATCGTCCTCAAACGCAGTGCATCGACGACGAATGATCTGCACACGAGTATAACTTCGGGCGATAATGCCTATAATGCAATATTTGCTCTTCAATCACGAATAACGTCCAGTGCGGCAAACGGCGACCTTATGGACTTGTACGAGGCTGAAAATCTTGATATGACGAAAGGTTATTGGGATCAGAACATACCCGAACTGCTTTCGATATCAAATCAGCTATTCTTCACGACGGGCGATATACTTACAATGGAGGAACGTGCATCGTGGGTGCTTACGTTCAACAAGGATATGGCGCGCGCGAGAGATCTTCCTGATATGTACGAGCTTGTCAAGAGCGGCGAATGGACTCTTGATAAATTCAACGAGCTTATTTCGAACGTTTCAAATGATGATAACGGCGACGGTATTATGGACCATACGGATACATATGCGCTTGCGTCTCACGATGATAACGTTTTCGGCTTTTTCTACTCAAGCGGCTTGCGTTTCGTTGTCAAGGATGAAAACGACATACCGATACTTAATACGGCACAGTCTGAAAAAATACTCAAGGTAATGCAAAAGACGGTCGATATACAGGAAAAAGACGATAAAATGATCAACGCTCACGATTGGCTGAGCATTGACAGCGAGCCCGAACGTGTCATCCGTGCGGCGTTTATGGAAGACAGGGCACTGTTCTATGCCGAAGTTCTTGCCGCTGTGATAATTTTGCGTGATATGGATACGGATTTCGGAATACTTCCTTTGCCTAAATACGATAAAGAAAGTGAATACACGACGTTTGTAAACCCCGCAGGATCATTTGTCGGAATTCCTAAATCGGAGCAGGACAGAGACGGAGGATATTTTGCAAGCTATGCGCTTGAAGCTATGGCATATCTCGGCTACAAACACATAACACCGCAGTTTATCGAAAAGGCGGTAAAGGGTAAAACTACACGTGATGATGAATCTGTTGCAATGCTTGAAATTATTTTCGGTAACAGAACGTACGATCTCGGCCTTATATGTGACTTTGGAAATGTATCAAGCGCATATTCGACAGCCGCAAACAGCGGTGTTGCATCTCTTACAAGCGTTTTTGTGAGAAACAAAAAGAGAGCAGAAAACGAAATAGCGGATTTTATTGAAAAAATAGAAAAATAAAAAATACGGCTTTCACAAAAGTAATGTGAAAGCCGTGCTTTTGTATCTTTCAGTCTTTCAAAACGGTAAGTTTGTTTTTTATATCTGACAGAAATTCTTCACTTTCATCCCTGTTTTTGAAAATAAAGACGTTCTTGTCGGAATATTTTTCCAATAACTTTACAACACGGGGCTTATTTTTCGTGTTGTAATTTTTTATAAACTCAATAAATTCCGCATCGTATTCATCTTCTGTCCACGGCATATCACGGCGCGGTCTTCCTTTTCTTTTTTCTATACCGTCAAGGCATACCTCAACAGGATAATCCAAAAAAACGACCGTGTCGGATGCTTGCATCCTCAGATCCATCGTGGAGGCATAGTTGCCGTCAATTATCCATTCGTCGCTTTCAAGCACTGCTGTCAGTCTTTTTAAAAACGTCGTTTTATCAACGGTGGTTTTGTCAGCGTTCCAATACATCATATCAAGATGAAAAAGAGGAATACCCGTTATTTCGTGTAACTTTACGGAAAACGTGCTTTTGCCGCTTCCCGGACATCCTATCACTATGATTTTCATAATTTTTTATTTTATTTCATCCTCTATCAATATCGCTCGGCAAGGTGCGCCGTCGGAGCCTTTTAAATTCAGCGGTGCGGCATTTAAAAAATAAACACCTTCCGATACATTTGATAAGCGTATTCCTTCAAGTAGGATAATACCCTCACCCAAGAGTATCTTGTGAACTTCCATCGGAGCATCTTCGGGGCCTACGGTCTGTGATTCGTTTCCAAAAAGCAATATTCCCGCTTTGGCAAAGACTTCGGCACCTTCTTTTGAAACCTCCGCATTGCCTTTTATAAGTATCCTCTTTGATGCTTCCGTATTCAGGCTTTTCGCTTTTTTAATTATCTTTACGGCATCATGTGCAAGAAGTGTGCCGTTATGTTCAAAAACGCACGCCTCTCCCACAAGAGCATCTAAATTTACATTGTCAACAGTCTTTCCGTCTTTGATAAAATGAAACGGTGCATCTATGTGCGTACCGTTGTGAGCGCACATACTGAATTTTGTAAGATTGTATAAATCTCCTTTTTCCATTGAGTTAAGTACTGTTTTTTCGGGTGCCGGATCACCCGGGTATACCTTGCAGGTGAAAATTTCCTGGGAAATATCGTATATTTTCATCGTTTGCTCACTTTATAAAATTGTTGAAATACTTTGCGATCTCTGCCATTCGGCTTTCTTGCTTTACGGAAAACGGACAACGGCTCTCACAGTGACCGCAGTGCAAGCACGCCTCGGCGTTGACTGACAGCTTTGTGTAGTGATTTGCGGCTATTGCATCGCCCGCTATGGCAAGATCGTAATATTTGTTTACAAGTCCTATGTCAATTCCCGCAGGGCAGGGCTGACAGTGGTTACAGTAAACACAAGTGCCCGTGATGGTATCAGCAGTAAACGTGCCTATTATTGAATAGTCTTTTTCTTCATCGGAAGCCGTAAGGAATTTCAAAAGTGTGTCGAGATGTTCCATCGTCTGCACACCCGGAACTGCGGTAAGTACACCGGGACGGTCTATGGCATACTGCAAACATTGACTGTGAGTAAGAGCAACGCCGAAGGGCGATTGCTCATCTGAAAGAAGCTGACCTGCAAAGAACGGCTTCATAACGGAAATTCCGACACCTTCACGCTCACAGCGGCAGAAAAGCTCAAAACGCTCGTTTACCGATCCTATGCCGTATTCATCACCCTTTTCAAAGTCATAGGCGGGATTGAGTGAGAACATCATCATATCAATAAGTCCTGTATCAATTATGCGGTTTGCAACACTCGGCGTGTGTGAAGAAAAACCAATGTGATGAACGATACCACGTGCTTTAAGCTCTTTCAGATAATCGAGAACGCCTATGCTGCACAGCGTATCAAAGTCTTCGTCATCATCGACGCAGTGAAGAAAACCGAAGTCGACGTAGTCTGTGTCAAGCTGTTCAAGCTCCCAAAGAAACGCCTTTTTTATCGTATCAAAATCACGGCACCAGCCGTACTCGCCGTTTTCGTCATAAACGGCTCCGAAATGCACCTGTAAAAATACCTTTTCACGGCAGTCTTTTATGGCTCTGCCTATTGGGGCGTATGATGCACCTGCTGTGCAAAGATCAAAAAAATTGATGCCGTTTTCTATTGCTTTGCGTATGATAGCTTCTATCTCATCCGTCGGCGTCGTTCCGATACCGCCCATTCCGAGGCCGAGTACACCGAAGCGTTCATTATCGTTTCCGTGAGGTAATTTTCTATATTCCATATCTACTCCAAAACGTCTTTTGAAATTTATTTACTAAACCTATTATAACATAAAAAACAGGAAAATTCAACCGTCAAAAATTCACAGAGCATACGGAGAATTTTATGTTAAAGCTGTGTTGGAAAATTCGTTTTCTTTTATGTAATCTATAAAAGCCTTCAAGCTTTTGGATATCCATTTGTTTTTGTGGTAGATGAGTTGCTTCCAGATCTCAATGTTCATATCGGTCACGTCGAGATAGGAAAGCTTACCCGATTCAATAAGAGGCTTTGTTACAAAATCGGGCAGATACGATATCATTTCGTTATCACAAAGCACGGACGTGATAATATCGGTGCGTCCTATTTCAAGCACCGGGGTGATCTCAAGAGACTTTTTTGCAAGCTCTCTGTCAAATACACGGCGGTAGCCCTGACCGTATTCTGTCAAAACGAACGGCTCGTTTGCAATATCCTTTATGGATAATTTTTCAGCATTTGCAAACCTTGAAGAGGATGATGCCACAAAATGCATAGGAAGAGATTCTTCCTTTGCGATAACGTGATCTTTGTTGTATAAACGGTGATCGAGCGTTATTATAACGTCCGCTTCATTGTGGTCTATCATATTCAGCATATCGACGGTGTCACTGGTGGAAAAACGAACAAAGATCGAAGGATACTTGCTGTGAAAATCCCGATAATGTGAAGATATCATCTCTTCGCATACCGAATCAGGCGTAACTATGTGTATATGTCCGCTGTATTCTTCTTCGTTTGTAAAGCTCTCTTTGAATTCCTCCGTCAGGGTGCGTACCTGGTGTGCGTACGTGACAAGCTCCCGCCCTCTTTCCGTTAAACTGATCGTATGATTGATACGCTCGAATAACAGACACCCGAGCTCGTCTTCGAGCTGTTTTATCTGAAATGAGATCGTAGACTGTGAATATCCAAGCTGTTCGGCTGTCTTAGTAAAGCTTCCAAGCTCTGCAACGTGTATGAAGGTTATTAAATTTCTTAATTCCATAAAAAGCTCCAATATCTAAAATTTCGATAGTAATTATCAAAATCATTCGCTTGACTAATGATAGATCATATTGTATACTAAACGCAGGAAAAAGTCAAGTACGTAAGTTGTTATTTATGACTGTTATATCGTACGAATATAATTTTCAAGGAGTTTTACAATGAAAAAAACAGTTTCGCTTTTATTATCTTTTGCTCTGTGCTTTGGTAGCTGTATGGCACTTGCTTCGTGCTCCGATACTTCAAGCTCAAATGACACCTCGAACAGCGGTTCAAAGGATAAGTATAAGATCGGTATCGTTCAGCTCGTTGAGCATCCCGCACTTGATGCGGCAACCGAAGGCTTCAGAAAAGCTATCGTTGATGAGCTCGGTGCTGATGCCGTAGAGTTCGATTACCAGAATGCACAGAATGATGCTAACACTTGTTCAACGATCGCAAACCAGTTCGTTTCCAATAAGGTAGATCTTATTATGGCAAACGCAACTCCCGCGCTTCAGGCAGCGTCTGCCGCAACGGCAGATATTCCGATACTCGGTACGTCTGTAACGGAATACGGCGTTGCTCTTGAGCTTAAAGACTTTAACGGTACCGTAGGCGGTAATATTTCAGGCACTTCCGACCTCGCTCCTCTTAATAAACAGGCATCAATGATCACAGAGTGGTTCCCGAATGCAGAAAAAGTAGGTCTTCTTTACTGCTCCAAAGAAGCAAACAGTAAGTATCAGGTCGATGTGGTAAAGGCTGAGCTTGAAAATATGGGACTTACAGCTACGCTTTATCCGTTCACGGATTCAAACGACCTTGCTCAGATATGTACGACTGCCGCTGATAACAGCGACGTTATCTACGTTCCGACCGATAATACAGTCGCAGAAAATACGGGAATTATCGATAACGTCTGCAACCCCAAGAAGATCCCCGTGATCGCAGGGGAAGAGGGTATCTGTAAAGGATGCGGCGTTGCAACGCTTTCTATCAGCTATTACGATCTCGGATATACTACAGGCAAGATGGCAGTTAAGATACTGAAAGGTGAGAAAAACGTTTCTGCAATGCCTATCGAGTATGCAGAAAAGCAGACACCTAAGTATAATAAACAGATATGCGACGCTTTGGGAATTACACCCCTTGAAGGCTACACGGCAATTGAAGAAAACTGATCATAAACATTCAGCCGGAGTGAAACGATTTTCTCTCCGGCTTCTGTCTATAAAATTAAAGGTGAATTAAAAATGGAAATTTTACAACAACTTTTCAGTGCCTTGCCGGGCTCTGTGTCACAGGGACTTATATGGGCTATTATGGCAATAGGCGTTTATATTACGTACCGCATACTTGACGTTGCAGACCTCACGGTTGACGGTTCTTTTGCAACAGGCGGTGCTGTGGCAGTCGTTCTTATCTTAAATGGATGTAATCTGTGGCTTGCCATGATCCTTGCGTTTGTTGCAGGACTTATTGCAGGTGCTGTCACAGGTCTTTTACATACGTTTATGGGAATACCGCCGATCCTTGCGGGGATTTTAACACAGCTTTCGCTTTATTCGATAAACCTCAAAATAATGGGCAAAGCCAATCAGTCGATAAACGTAAATCAGACGGAGATCCTCGTTTCTTTGCGTTGGGTAAAGGAATTGGCTTTCCATAATCCGATGATCACCGTAGGCCTTGTGCTTATTATTTTGATAGTCATTCTTTACTGCTTTTTCGGAACGGAAATGGGTTGCTCCATACGTGCTACGGGTATCAATGAGAATATGAGCCGAGCGCAGGGAATCAATACGAACTTCAACAAAGTCCTCGGTATTATGCTTTCAAACGGTCTTGTCGCTTTTTCGGGTGCTTTTCTTGCACAGTATCAGGGATTTGCTGACGTTAAAATGGGACAGGGAGCTATCGTTATCGGACTTGCGGCAGTTATAATCGGCGAGGCGCTGTTCGGAAAGATATTCAAGAATTTTGCACTCCGTCTTTTGGCTGTGGGATTCGGTTCGATCATCTATTATATCGTTATCCAGACGGTTATCACGCTGGGACTTGATGCAAACCTTATGAAGCTCCTTTCGGCAGTTATCGTCGCCGTATTCCTTGCAATTCCGTATTGGAAAAGTCAGTATGCGGAAAAACATATGAGAAGAACCGGAGGGGAAAAGAAAAATGCTTGATATAATAAACGTACAAAAAACATTTAACCCCGGAACGGTTAATGAAAAAAAAGCGCTCAACGGAATAGATCTCCATCTTGACGACGGTGATTTTGTTACAGTCATAGGCGGTAACGGTGCGGGAAAATCGACGATGCTGAATATGGTAGCAGGAGTTTATCCCGTGGATTGCGGAAGCATTATCGTTGACGGTATCGACGTTACAAAGCTCCCCGAACATAAACGTGCAAAATATCTCGGACGTGTCTTCCAGGATCCTATGACGGGCACAGCGGCGGATATGCAGATAGAAGAAAATCTTGCTCTTGCCGCACGCAGAGGGCAGAGAAGAACTCTTCGCGCAGGTATCACCGCAAAAGAAAGAAAAGAGTACAGCGAGCTTTTAAAAATTCTCGACCTCGGACTTGAAGAAAGACTTACCGCAAAAGTAGGACCTCTTTCAGGCGGTCAGCGTCAGGCTTTGACGTTGCTTATGGCAACACTCAAAAAGCCGAAGCTCCTTCTTCTTGTCGAGCATACAGCGGCACTTGATCCCAAAACCGCAAAGAAGGTCCTCGACATCACCGAGGAGATCGTCGCTAAAGATAATCTTATGACGATCATGATAACGCACAATATGGCAGACGCCATTCGTGTCGGAAACCGTCTTATAATGATGCACGAAGGAAGGATCGTCGTTGACGTAAAAGGCGAGGAAAAGAAAAAACTGACGATCGAACAGCTTCTTCAGATGTTTGAAGCGTCGAGCGGAAGTCAGTTTACAAGTGACAAGGTCATGCTGTCAAAATAAGCGAATTACAGTTGATTATCTTATATAAATAGGGAAATGAAATGATAGCTGTTTTGGTAAATACCGTAACCGTCCTTTTGGGAAGTACGATAGGGTTGATATTCAGAAATAAAATAAACGAAAAATTTACCGAGGCGGTCATCTCTGCTTTGGCACTTGTAACGGTTCTGATAGGACTCAGCAGTGCGCTTGATACTGCGGATATTCTCTGTGTTATCATCTGTATGGCACTCGGTACTATTATAGGCGAGCTTGTGCGTATAGACGACGGTATTGAAGGCGCAGGCGACTTTATCAAAGCAAAATTGCTCAAAAACGGAAAAACGGAAAACCGTTTTACAGAGGGCTTCGTCACGGCGTGTATCGTGTTTTGCGTCGGTTCCATGACTGTTATGGGATCGTTTGAAGCAGGTATAAACGGTAACAACAGTATCATTTATGCAAAAAGCGCACTTGATTTCGTTTCAAGTATGATGTTTGCCGCTGCAATGGGATTCGGTGTTCCGTTTGCCGCGGGCTTCGTGCTTGTCTTTCAAGGGGCACTTACGCTGCTTGCAGGTGTGCTGTCACCGTTTTTAAGCGCTACGGTCGTTACCGAAATGAGCGCTGTCGGCGGAACTATTCTCGTCGGTATGGGGATCAATATGTTAAAGCTGAGCGATAAAAGGATCAAGGTGGCAAATATGCTTCCCGCAATCTTTTTGCCGATAGCATACGTCCCTGTATCAAATTGGATAATATCATTGTTTGCATAAAATATGTAGGAATAAATTATTCGTTGACAATCAAAAAAGCATAATAAAAGGGTGAGCAAGATCTTGTTCACCCTTTGTGCTTAAGGAAATGTCATTTTGTAAAAAACGACGGAGGAATCGCTTAATATTTCTTATAACTTATTTTACCCAAAATTTTCTTCCAAGATATCTGCAGACTTTTTTTCTGTAATTGAGATATTCTTCTCCAAAGGCTTCAAGTAAAAAATCTTCTTCTACGTTTACGATCTGTAAGTGAAATAAACATACGGTAAGAGCCGTTGCAATCAAAAGATACCAATTGAAAAAAGCAAAAAGAATACCGATATACATAAGGTCAAAACCGAGAAAAGCAGGGTTACGGCTTACCGAGTAAATTCCCGTTGTCACAAGCTCCGTTTTCTCCTGCCGTTGAACACCGGCTCGCCAGTTATCTTTCATTTCCGTCATGGATACAATAAAGGCAATTACTCCGAATGTTTCGATGATAATGCCGATGATCTGTATGGTCTGAAGTGTATTTTCACGGTATAATAAAATGCTGATGATCTGTAATATTATCAACAGATACGTTGCTGTTTTTAAGGAAATTTCGATGAATTTTGAAAAACCTTTTTTGCCTCTTCCAAGTTGGTCTGTGCGGATACCTTGACGCTTTTGACTGATCATTTTGATAAAATAAGAAATATAAAATACTGACATCAAACTGAGCGCTATAATTTTTTCAGCCATCTATCCCTCCGAAAAAAGTTGTTTTTGCCTTTTTGGAAAATAAGTGATCTTTTAAAAAAGCATCATTATACCTGCTGTGATTGCCGCAATAAGCGGATTTATAAATATCGTGCTAAACCATTTTACGATCAGTGCTTTTGTCGGAATATACGGTTTAAGATCTTCCGTTCCTGGAATTTCCCAGGCTTTCGTTTTTCCTACCCAGTACCAATCAATAAAGAAACGGTCAAAAAGACCTTGTATCCAAAGAATGATCGACATCTGCCAAAAAGCATCCCAAAATCCGCTTGCACCGTTGATGCCGTATACCATGAGCGGAGGCAGAACGAAAAGGGGAGTGAACATCGCTATACTGCTGATTATAAAATTACGGCGTATTTTTTCTTTCGTTGTCAGTCCAAGCTCAACGACACGCTGTTGAACGTCATTTTCGTATAAAAGCACAAGCCCTACGGGACCGTTTGAAATTCCAATAACACAAATCATTAAAAGAACGAAGCACATCACAAGTCCTTCAATTATCAAAAGCATATATCAAAACTCCTTTTTGCTTATAGAATTCATCGTTTCCAAAATACTTGCCATGATCTTTCCACTTCTTCTTTGTCCCGAAGCGGATGAACGTTTCCGAGCTCGTCCAAAGTGAATATGTTTTTAAAACAATCGGGCATATCGTCGTATTGCTTTTCCAATTGTAAGTTAAAAACTTTGAAACACTCGTATGAATAGTGTTCCAATAAATACGGCATTAAAAAGACTGATCGCATAGGCTCGTATTCCGTGTAGTTGTATGGTGTTGATTCAGCTCGCTTTTTTAAAAGTTCAAGAAGCTTGTACGTCAAAACCGAAACTTCTTTCTCGTCAACGTATACAGCATATCCCCTGATTGCACTCAATTTCATATCAAGATAGCGCTCTTTCTTGAAGACTTTTAAGAAAAAATCTTTTGCATCGGCAGGGACGTCCAAAACAAGCTGTTTTAATATCGTATTTCTTTTGAAAATCTCTTTTTCTTGAAAGTATATTTTCATTAATTCTTCGTGGCTTTTCATCTTCCACTCCAAAGTAACTCTGCTTGATAAATTGATTATACAATACATCGGCAAAAAATGCAAGCAATATAAATTATTGCATTTTCAAGGTTATCATTAAAATATTATTGTATAATCCAAAAAAGCGTTACTTTCATTTTCAGCAGACTTCGCAAAATTAGCGCCGGCACTGCACTTTATCTTCTTCAAGGTGCCGGAAATGCTCATTGCTTCGTTCAGCGACATTCCTGAAGAAGAGCTTGCTTTCATTGAATATTTTCTTTCGGTAACTTTACTTCTGTTTACCAAAACCATTTGAATCAACGAAGAAATATCGCTTTCGTTTCTAAAGTACAAAAGAGTGGGAACGGTCGGTCTGCCATTCCAAATAGCTGTTTTGAAGGTGGTGTGTGCCCAAATTTCTATTGAATTTGAGGTTGTGATGTTTCCTTGCTGTTTGTAACCCCCTTCAAGCACAGGACCCGCCTTTGCTTGGGCCGATTTAGAGAACATGCTCTTTGAAATTGAGGTGCTTTTTAGTTCGATAGTCACACTTTTTGCTCCGAGTGACTGAGCTACCAGAGTTAGTTCATTTACTCGAACTTGTTTCATATAGTTGTAATATTCATCGATTTCAATGTATTTTCCGGCGATACAAGGATCGGCAATATAAACAGATTCGCTCAATTGGGGGTAAAATGACAAACCTAAATCAGGAACGAATTTCGAATATATCGTAGGCATTTTTCGGTCATCAGTTTTTTCATAAAATCCTATAGAACCCTGACATACATCGTTTTCGAGCCGAGGATCGTAGTTGACAATACGAATGACACGCTCGGTTAACAGTTCGTCGTTAGCAATATCATCTTTAAAGATAGGGGATAATTTAATAAGGTCATCTTGTCTTTTCTTTTCTGCGGCTGTTATTTTGCGCTCAGCTTGCTTTGCCATTGCATCGTCTTTTAATTGAATCGCCGTGCTTTTTACTTCTTCTGCAGCTGAAACTGTTTTTTCGGAAACTTTTTCGGCAACATTTTTAACTGATGCTAATATTCCGCTTAATTTATTGTTTTCACTCATTTTACTAAACCTTTCGATATCGTTACTTATCAGCCGCTTTTAGCGGCGGGCAAATTGCGATGTTCAATCCAGTCGGGAACTGTATTACGGCTAACGCCCAAATGATCCAAAATCTCTTTCGCTGAATAAGGTTGTTATCCATAGTGAAACCCTCCGATTTCACAAAAATACAGTTTTCATTACATAGTATAACATAATTCTCGGAGTTTTTCAAGGCTCAATGGGGGATTAGGAGTTGGCACGAAAAAATCATAAATATACAGTAAAGAAAAAATTTCCGAAAAAATTGGGATAAGACTTTTAAAACTATATGTAGAATTAGACAAACGACGGACAAATCGTGCGTCCGCTCAGCAAGCTCTACGATTCCGACTTTGTCACCGGACACTTCGGATAGCTTCTGAAGAAGCATAACCTGAAGAAGAGCCGCTTCCACGATCGTGGCCACTCCTGCGCCTCACACAGGGCGTGCCGATTATGAGCACTCCGGCGAATATTTACAGGTGTCTCGATGCCGTGACGAAAGCAGACACCGGCACGGCAATGAGTAAAGCGCTGGGGTGAGAGAGCATAATCTCAAAAGCAAAGCCAGAAGCACACGCTTCTGGCTTTGGATAATATTGCAAAATTTGTTTAATAGAATACTTCGGTTATTTTTTTACAATATGGTTTGAAAAAGTCTTCTTTTCTTCCATATTCATCGTCGCTCTCGCCTTCATAACGATAGATAATAACTTCGTTTATTGTGGTACATTTTGATATAATTTTTTCCAACAGTACACGATCGGCTTCAATTCCGTGACCTAATACTATGATAGTATCAATTTTAGAATAATTAATTCTATCGATATTGGATTTTCTTCTCTGCTTAGATATGAATCTATCAATGAAACGATATGAAGGAATACATTTTTCAATCTCTTCGTCAATACCTCGTCCGGAATTTTCCCAATGGTGATAGGATTCTAAGGAAGATATAAGTACTTTTTGCTTTTTTGAATTAATTAATTTGTTCCATTTGCGTAAAAATCTGCGAAGAGCAAGACTTTCTCGGCAAAATGTTTTCGACCAACACATATCTTCATATTGAGCAAGACAAGGTTCAGCTCTGTAATCATATCCCAAAATAATATCCCTTTCTTCGAGGGAGCCATGTATGTCAATTACGTTTTTAATATATTTTTTTGCCGTGTCGGTATAATTAAAGTTTATTGCTATAGTTTTCGAATCAAGGTTTTTCTTGATGGACTCTTTTTGTTCAAAAGGATTGTTTGCAATCTCTTTTTGAAGATAATCTATAAGCAAATCGGAGAGTGCTGAAAATAAGTCTCTTAATTCGGCTACTTTATTCCGATTTTCTTCATACTCTTGTTCTTCGGCAAGTGATTGTAAGAAAAGACTATGCGTTAACGTATTTATGTTGTTTTCAAAGTCATACCATGTTTTGATGGCGGGCTCATCATCACAGTATGCTTTGAACTTATCTAACACTGGAGACGAAGTGCTATTTACAAATGAACTATATAGTGTCTTGTAATTATGTGCGAGATCAAAACCATTTCCGATTATTGCAAGCTTGTGTAGATTCGATGTTTTTCTAATCTTCAATCCCAACATAAATATGTCCTTTCATTTCAAACGTAAAAGAGCCTAAAATCGGAGATTTTAGGCTCAATGTGGCGGAGAAAGAGGGATTCTAACCCTCGTGCGCGTGAGCGCAAACTGATTTCGAGCAGCTGTCACACAGGCTCTTTCTGTCCCTCACTGTCCCTAATTTCCGCAAATTTCAGCCAATTAGTGACCGCTTTATTGCCCCTTCCGAGAAAAATGCACGGCTTTTGCAAGGCGGGAGGGACGTGTGGTCACTTTTGTTTACCGCAGACCGTAAATTTGTTCCAAAACCATTATATCACAGTTCAAATGCTTTTTCAAGTGAGAAAAAAAGTGTTAAAAAGCTGTCACAATTCGAACCCTGAGGTAGTTTTAGTCGCTGTCACTTATAATCAGTTATTTGCCGTCCTTCGCCGTCCTTGCCTATCCTTCGGAAAAGAGAAAAACAAGCTAAAAACGAGGCAATTTTGGAAAAGCGGTAGAAAAATGAAAGGCGAAATTATACATACACAAAAAATCTCCCGAGGAATTGGTGGGGGCTCGTAAAACAGTTAAGACGAAAAATTAACTATTTTACGCCAGCTGTCAGATGTGGGTGGCTAAACAGAGCATTGAGCGAATGAAAGTGGCAGAGGGGGTAACAGAGGGCATGAAGGCAACCGACCAGATGGCATGGATTGGAACTATGAACAACATCTGTAATCGAGCAGAGGAAATCCTCCTCCGATAAATGATCTATGAGGCGGATGCAGTATGAGAATCCTTGAAGAATTTTGGTACGGCAATCTCGAGCCAACTGAGTATTATGACACATCCTCTTGTAAAGAATACAAAAAGCTTCTGGAGCTGATTTACATGAATGAAGAAAAGTTCAAAGTCACTATGACGGGCGAGCGGAAAGAACTGTTTGAAAAATACACAGATTGTGTGCGAGAGCATAAAAACAATACATACTGTTTGATCTTTCAGAATGGATTTAAGTTGGGAGTCAGGATGATGTTGGAAGTCATAGAAGAATAAGCGAATGTTTCAAACGGGACTTGCGCTCCAATATTGTGCAAGACCCATCTTTATTGGTACGAGTCGGTACATATAAGAAGTGAAGCCTAATGACCTGTGCCAAACAGCAGAAAAGGATGATATTTTTTTGTATAACCATAGAAAAATTCACAGGAATATGATATGATTTAATATATTTATTACTTGTCGGGAGGGGGCGAAATGGCTGTGAGTTATAAACGTCTTTTGCATTTAATGATTGAAAAAGATGTGTCCAATGCAGAATTGCTGAGAAAAGCCAACATATCGGCCAATATTATTCCCAAAATCAAAAATGGTAAGTATGTGGCATCATACAAAGTAGAGAGCATTTCTCAAGCGATGAATTGCACTCCCAATGACATTCTGGGATTTATCGATGATTCAGAGAAAGAGGGGGATGACGATGTTTAATATCGGAGACGAAGTTTGCTTGGCGATAGATAATAGCGTTGTAGGCGTTGTAATATCTGTTATCCCCTCTGCCGAAGCGGCTACACGTTACCAAGTATTCCATGATGCAACTAACATGGCTATATATTTCGAGAATCAGTTGAAGCTTATTACAGATTCTCACGTAAGCAAAAAGCTATCGTTGAATGATTTTTTGGGAGTATATGCTACTCAAAAACTGCGAATTAACTCAGCATCAACTATGTTCGCATTGAACTCTGGTAACATCAAGTTCATTCCGTTTCAGTTTAGACCTTTGGCAAGAATGTTAAAAGCTGAACGTCCCAGAATATTGATTGCAGATGAGGTTGGTGTTGGTAAAACCATTGAAACTGGCATCATACTAAAAGAATTTGAAAAGCGTGATAGCGTAAAAAGCGCAATTATCATTTGCCCTAAGGATCTGACTTCCAAATGGCGCAGAGAAATGAAAACTCGCTTCGATGAAGCGTTTGAAGTTTTGACATCTGATAGATTGAGCTATTGCTTCGACGAGTTGGAGATGGAGGGTGCATGGCCATACGAATGCAGAAAGTGCATAGTTGGCTTAGAAATGTTGCGCAGGGAGGAAAACATTACTCGCCTTGAACTTATGGAAGACTTGGCAAGTTTTGACATGCTAATTGTTGACGAGGCGCATCATGTTATTAACCGAAATAGCAAATCGCACCAAATCGTCGAGTATTTCTGCGAGAGTTGCGATGTTGCCGTGTTCTTGAGTGCTACCCCTCTGCAATTAGGCTCTGGCGACTTATTTTCTCTGTTGAATTTGCTGCTCCCGGATGAGTTTATGGACGAGGCTGTTTTTTCTGCTATGGCTGAACCCAACCAGTTTATCAATGCTGCAATTCGTCATGTCAGAAATGTTTCTGACGAGAACTGGCAGGCACAGGCTGCAGAAGAATTAAAACAAGTATGCATAAACGAGTGGGCACGAAAGGCCTTCTCAAATAACAATCTTCTTGCTTACTGGATTGATCGTCTTGAAAAAGAGTCTGTACCCTTTAGTGATGAAGAAAGAATCGCTTGCTTGCGTGATCTGGAATCATTACATACATTTTCCCATGTAATCAATAGAACGAAGAGAAAAGACATCGGTGAGTTTACCATTCGAGAGCCAATTACTGTATCGACCGTGTATAACGATGCCGAACAAGCATTCTATGATGCAGTCAAAGATTTTAAGCATACGGCACTTAGAAAACGATATGGTGAACGTACCGCAAAGCTAATCATGTCAACAATTGAACGCCAAATTACCAGCTCGCTCCCCGCATTTGTTCTGCTTCTGGATCAATTCATCGAGCGGGGCTTGTTGTCAGTATCGGAAGTAAGCGATGACTGGGGATATGAGTTCGATTTCGACGAGATTGATTTGGACGATATTGATTTCCATGAGTGGGCAGACCATCTGAAAGAACTTGCTGTTGACTTACCCGAAACGGATTCCAAGGCCAATCAACTACTCGCCATTATCCATGAGACTGTACATAATACGGAAGCAGGTAAGCTGTTAGTATTTTCGTTTTTCAAGCATACTTTGCGTTATTTGAAGGATATTATCTCAGCAGCTGGTGTTCGAGTTGAGGTTATCACCGGTGATACATCAACTGAAGACCGTGATGATCTCCGACAGCGGTTCCGTTTACCTAAAGAAGATCCCAATGCGATTGATGTACTGCTTTGTTCCGAAGTCGGCTGTGAAGGTCTTGACTACGAATTTTGTAGTCGCATGGTTAACTATGATATTCCATGGAACCCGATGAAAATTGAACAGCGTATAGGCCGTATCGACCGTTTTGGTCAAAAAAGCCCCAAGGTTCAGATTTACAACTTCATTACTGATGGAACTGTTGAAGAGAAAATCTTCTATCGTTGCTATGATAGACTTGGCATATTCAATTCGACTATCGGTGATTTGGAAGGTGTTTTGGGTGAAGTTGCTACTGAATTGAGCATGACAGCTTTTGATATGTCTCTTACGGAACAGCAACAGACAATTCGTGCTCAGCAGCTGATCGATAACGTAATCCGTTTGGCCGATGAACAGCGACAGTTTGAAAATGCTTCCCGAGAGTTGTTCATCATGGATATCGAAGCAAATGAAACCTCTGTAACAAATGAACGAAATGCTCAAATCCAGTGGCAAAAGCATTTGGTTCGTGGCTATTTACAAAAAAGCTTTTCAGCTATCATTTGTACAGACATTTCTCATGCTCGTCTGAGACTTCGTGTTTTCAAACCAGAAAAACAAGCGCTCCTTTCAAAGATTACACATATGAGACGTCAACGCAAAGTCGATAGAAACAGTATGCAGTTAGCTGATCTTGAAAAGTATTTGTTGTCGGATAATCAGAATATTGTTTTGAACTTTGATAGCACGGATACGGATTGCCCCGATCAAATGCTCACTATTACCGCAACCCACCCGCTCATTATAATGGCATTAGAACAGAACGCTGAAGCTTCTGAGGGGTTCCATACTTCATGTATTGTTTCCGAGCCGTGCGCACTTAAACAGGGTAAATACCTCTTTGCTTGTCATGAGTGGAAGGAATGTGGGTATCGCCAATCTACAGATATCCAGGTTCTATTGTTCGACTATATGCGTAATCAACCCGTGTCTATTACACTTTCGGAGTTTGAAAACATCCTTCTTACAGCGAAGGAATCTGCTGAGATAGCTGCGCCGGATTTAACTCCTCTTGATGCACATATTTACAATCAACAGAAAACAGCCAAAGAGAGGTTGCTGCAGATAAATGAAGATATTATTGCCCGCAAACTTTCAACGCTCAACAGATATTATACAAAGCAAATTGAAAAGGCACGCTATAGCTTCCAGCAAGCAAAAAACGAACGAATCCGCACCATGTATCATGCTCGCATTCAAAAACTTGAACTTGCATGGAAAGAAAAAGAGGATGCACTTAATGGTCGTTTGCAATCCGATATACTTGTCAAACACTTCGCATCCGGAACAATCGAGGTGATATAATGTCCATCACATTAGAACAGCTAATAAAGAACAGACAAGACCTTATTGAGGCCCATAGAAAAAACAATTTTACTGATGGCATACATGCGCTCTTGACGGATCTTTATCCGGATACCGCACACTTCATTTATGAGCTGTTGCAAAACGCCGAAGATATGAAGGCTACGGTTGTTCGATTTATTCTGGATAGAAATAGTATTGATTTTGAGCATAACGGCACAAAACGCTCTTTCAATATTGCGGATATTGATGCTATAACCAACATCGGTCATAACAGTCAGAAAAAAGATGACCCTACCAGCATCGGCAAATTTGGAGTTGGGTTCAAAGCGGTATTTGCTTATACCTCTACACCCATCATTCACTCGGGAGACTATCACTTCAAAATCAAAGATTATTTTGTTCCAGAGTTTCGTGGCGTTGAGAAAGTAAGTACAGTTGATAATGACGGTGTAGCATGGACTAAGTTCTCGTTCCCTTTCAACAACCCCAAAAAGGCTGCTAAAGATGCATTTGATGAATGTTTAGACGGCTTAAAGGCTTTAGACTCGTCTGCGGTACTGTTTTTGCAAAACATCAAGAAAATAGAATACATGCTTCCTTCCGGTGACCTCGGCTATGTCGAACTTGTTGACAACGGGAATTATCATGTGACCGTTACATACAAAAAGCCAAATGAATCGAAGGAGTACAAGTCTCGTTGGTTGCGTTTTGATCGAATGGTAGATATTACCGATGACCAAGGAAATCCCAAGACGCTGTCTACCGCTATCGCTTTCTCGCTGGAATACGATGAGAAAAACAAAAAAGATTATATTGCACCTGTAAAGGGTGGCGGTCGCACATTCATTTACTTCCCAGCCGAGAAAGAACATTCAGGGTTGAGATTTCATATTAATGCACCATTTGCTTCGACTGTTGCACGTGACAGCGTTCGAAATTGTTCGGACAACGTGAAGTTGATTCGCGCTATATCCCAGTTGATAAATGACAACTTGCCCGAAATAAAGGCGCAAGGACTAATGAATCATTCCTTCTTTGAGGTGTTGCCTCATAACAAGGATAATTTAAGTATCTTTTATCAGTATGTATTGGATTACGTTTATGTAGCATTTCGAAAGAATGATTATCTCCCCACAAAAAACGGAAGATATGTGTCTGCCGAGAACGCTTTAGCTGGCCCTGTCGCTATATCAAGTGTATTAAAAGAACCGGACATGCAGTCTCTATTCGGCATCGAGAAGACATGGATAATGAACGCAGCACAACGAAATTCCAATGTGGATAATTTCATTCAGAGTTTAGGTGTACAAGCCTTTACATTCAAGGAGTTTGTACGAATATTTGAACCTCCGGTACGAACAAAGGCAGAGCAACTGTTAAAAACACGTCAAAGCGATTGGTTAAAGCGCTTCTATGCACTTTGTGCAGACGCCTGCGATGATCTCGACTATTACACATCAAATACTTTTGTACGCAACATGAAGCAGTCACTGACAATCCGCAGTTCTAAAGGAGAAATGTACCGAAGCTCTGACATTTATATCCTTCCTGTCAATGTGGCACTCATCACCAAAACAACTCCTATTGTGGATACAAGTTTCGTACTCTCATCAACAAAAGCAGACAAGATGTGTGAGAAAATTCGTGCATTCTTTCGCGATGAACTGGATATTCGAGAGTATGGGCCTCGTATTGAAATAGAAAAAGCTTTGACACGATACAAAAACGGCGATTGGAAGTTAGATGACAAGTATTATCAAGACATACTGGCCTTTTCCAAGTATTGTACGCAAAATAGCGACTTGGATTTTTCTCAATATGAACTGTTTCTGTATGCAGATAAAAATGGAGATATATTTTCATCTCGTGCAAAGGAACTGTTCTTAGGAAAAGCATATGGCAATGACAATGGAGAGTTATTAGCAGAAGCACTGGAGGAAAATTGCTTGTACAATGAATATGCGTACAAGTACAAGGATAAAGATTTACAAGCATTTATTTCTTTTGCGATAAAATGCGGAATTAAAAAAAGCTTATCCATAGTAGAGTGTGATTCATATTATCATCCGTTAAGAGGTACCAAGTTGGTTTCTTATGGAAACTACACCGGAAGAGGCACAAGCCAAGATTAT
>JAZQBL010000019.1:0-20699 GCA_045545665.1 Eubacteriales bacterium | reverse complement strand
GATCTTACACCATCCTACTCACAGACCGTCCGTATGAGAAAACTTGCAGATGAAGGCGCGCTTGGAGAGGATGCTATCCGCGAGATCATGAGCGAAGAAAAGGCGAATCAGCGTGAGCGCATTGTGATCTATATGGACGATATCAGACAGTATTATCCGAGGAATATGCTCCCGAAAGATATTGTAGCAGACATCAAGAGTTTGCTTCACAAGCGCCGCTTGGAGCAATTGCGCCGAAAGGAGAACCGAGATGCGAGGTAAGAAGAAAAAGAATAGTTGGGTGATGGGGATGGCAAATGAGAGCACCTACAAAGTCAATGGTGTGACTTATATCGTTTCGTCTCAATTTGAGACACGGAGCAAGGACTCGCACACGTTGCGTTCAAGATTTGAAAGACTGATAAAAAATAATTCCGCAGATTTGTCAACGGAAACGCAAGGTGATATAATATCGGTGGAATATGTTTCGGCTGCCAATCCGATTTCGGATAGAAAGGAGCAAAATGCAGAAGAAAACAGCAGCCAAACAGATTGAAACCATTATAGGCATTACTGCGCTATACTGCCGTCTGTCCCGTGACGATGGGGCTGAAGGTGAGAGTAATTCAATAGCCAATCAGAAAAAACTTCTCAGCAAGTACGCCAAAGAACACGGATTCACCAACACCAAGTTCTATGTGGATGACGGATACACGGGAACAAACTTCAACCGCCCCGGCTTTCAGCAGATGCTTGAAGATATGGAGATGGGATATATCTCAACGGTCATTGTCAAGGACTCATCTCGTTTCGGAAGAAACTACCTTGAGGTAGGTCAGTACACAGACTACTACTTTCCCGAGCACAATATCCGCTTCATAGCCATCAACGATTGCATTGACAGTGAAAACGGCGAGGACGATTTCAGCGCGTTCCGTAATGTAATGAACGAGATGTACGCGAAAGATATTAGCCGCAAGGTCAGAAGCTCTCACCGCCTCAGAGGTAATGCGGGAGAACCCTTAGCCCCGCCGCCGTATGGATACGTGAAGGATCCCGAGAACAAAAAGAAGTGGATCATTGATCCTGATGCGGCAGAGGTTGTGCAAAGGATATTCCGTCTTTGTATTGAGGGAAATGGAAATGAGACTATCGCAAGGATTCTCCAAGATGATAGGGTTCTTGTACCGCAAGCTTATTGGCAGAGCAAGGGTATGAGTAGAGGCGGAAAGAAAACACAGCCAAATCCGTATAAATGGTGTAAGACCACAATAGCCAAGATGCTTGAGCAACAGGAGTATTGCGGAGACATTATCAACTTCAAGAGCTATTCCAAGTCCTTTCGCAACAAAACCCGCGTTGAGAATCCCAAAGAGAATTGGGCAATCTTCAAGGACGTGCACGAGCCAATCATTGACCGCGAGACTTGGGAAAGAGTTCAAGTGCTAACCAAAAACTCCAAACGTCGCAAGCCGAAGAGCGCAGATGTGAAGAAAAGCATCTTTACTAATCTTCTTTATTGCGGTGATTGCGGACACAAGCTGTGGTTTAACATCAACAAACAGAATCCGAGCATCCGCTTTTACAGTTGCTCAAACTACAAAGGACTTCGCGGCACCTGTGAGTCAACTCATTACGTCCGAGAAGATTCCTTGGAGCAAGTAGTGAAGATGGAACTGTTCAAGCTCGCCACCTATCTTGATCACGACGAGAATGCCTTTGCAGAGCTTTTGGCACGAAAGAGCAACAAGGACTCGATGGCTGAAAGAAAAGCGGCAGAGAGCGCCTTGGCGGCGGCTACAGCGCGAAGCCAAGAGCTTCTCCGGCTCTATGAAAGGGTGTACGAGGACAATGTAAACGGCAAGGTTACGGACGATTGGTTTATGCGACTGTCTCACAAATACGAGGTCGAGCAAGAAGAACTCAAGAAGCAGATGTTCGATCTTAGGAACAAGATTGAACGTCTCGATACCGCACAAAACTCGTCGGGAAGTTTCATCCGAGCAATACGAAAGTTTATGACGATGCAAACGCTGACTCCCATTGTGCTTCAAGAACTTATCGATAAGATCGAAGTCTTTCCGATTGAGGGAACAGGCAAGAACAGAACGCAACGTCTTGTAATCCATTACCGCTTTGTCGGCTGTATTGATCTGCCGAGCATCGTTCCAAAGCACACCTACAAGCTTGATTCACGGCAGGGAGTGGCTATCGAATATCTTCCCAGCGCAGTATAACCACAAAATAAAAAAGAGCAGACGAATCTGCTCCAAACAACTTAATATTAAGTAAACACAGGCAAAAAATATCGAGTGTTCCTAACATCAGTTATGAACACTCGATATGGTCTGAGTGACAAGACTTGAACTTGCGGCCTCTACCACCCCAAGGTAGCGCGCTACCAACTGCGCCACACCCAGACGTTCTTCACAACGAATGTGAGTATATCACAAAACTCTCCGTTTGTCAATAGGTATTTTGAAAAAAATATCATTTTTTCGTATTAAAAATTTAAAGTCGCTTTTTGTTTTATTTTGGGGTTGTATTTTTTGAATGTATATGGTAAAATAACATAGGAGTTTGAGTACGGAAGGAGTATGGAAGTGATGAAAGAAAACACCGAATTTTCCGTTTCCGTATGCGTATACAAAAACGATTCTCCCGAAGATTTCAAAACTGCAATAGAAAGTGTCATAGATCAGACGGTTCCCCCGTCACAGATCGTTATTGTGGTTGACGGTGAAATATCAAAATCACTTGATGCCGTTGTTTCAAATTTTGAAAAAAACACCGTTTTTGATGTTGTTCGTTTGCCAAAAAACACAGGACACGGCAACGCACGGAGAGCAGGACTTGAAAAGTGCAAGCATGAGCTTGTTGCGATAATGGACGCCGACGATATCGCAACGCCCGAAAGATTTGAAAAACAGCTTGAAATGTTTGAAAAAAACGAAAAACTGTGCGTGTGCGGCGGCAACATTGCAGAATTTGAAGACACCCCCGAAAACGTGATCTCATACCGATGCGTACCGTCGGAAAATGATGAAATACGCAAATATATGAAAAAACGGTGTCCGTTCAATCAGATGACCGTTATGTTCAAAAAGACCGAGGTCATGGATGTCGGCGGATACGTTGATTGGTTCAGAAATGAAGATTACTACCTTTGGCTCCGCCTGATGCAAAACGGCGCCGAGTTTGCAAATTCGAATGAAATATTTGCAAAAGTGCGTGTTGAGAAAGATACGTATTACAGACGCGGCGGTCTTCATTATTTCAAAAGCGAGTACAAGCTCCAAAAATACATGCTTGAAAATCATATAATAGACCGTGTGACTTATACGGTAAACATCCTCAAAAGATTTACCGTGCAGGTTCTTCTTCCGGGAAAAATGAGAAGATTTGTGTATAATAATTTTGCAAGGGAAAAAACTAAAAATAAATAACGAAAAGGATACGGAAATGGGATTTTTAACAGGAAAAACAGCGATAATCACAGGTGCCGGCAGAGCTGTGTTAAGTAACGGCGCTTGCGGTTCTATAGGCTACGGCATAGCTACAGCATACGCCAAGGAAGGCGCAAACCTTGTAATAACGGGACGAAACGTAAAAAAGCTTGAATCTGCCAAAGAAGAGCTTGAAAGACTTTACGGCATACGTGTGCTGATCCTTGCGGCGGATATAAATGCGGGTGCTGACAACGAAGCCGTCGTGAATAACGTGATAAAACAGACCATCGATACTTTCGGCAGAATAGACGTGCTTATTAACAACGCCCAGGCTTCGGCATCGGGCGTTACGATAGCGGATCACACCACAGAACAGTTTGATCTTGCAGTATATTCGGGACTCTACGCAGCGTTTTATTATATGAAAGCATGTTACCCTTACCTCAAAGAAACAAAGGGTACTGTCATAAACTTTGCTTCCGGCGCAGGACTTTTCGGCAACTACGGCCAGTGTGCGTATGCTTCTGCAAAAGAGGGAATAAGAGGACTTACACGTGTTGCCGCAACGGAATGGGCGAAGGATGGAATAACAGCAAACGTAATATGCCCTCTTGCATGGACTGCACAGCTTGAACAGTTCAAGAATGCGTACCCCGAAGCGTTTGAGAAAAATGTACACACCCCTCCTGCAGGCCATTTTGCCGATGCCGAAAAAGAGATAGGCCGTGTGTGTGTTCAGCTTGCATCGGATGATTTCAAATACATGACAGGCGAAACGCTCACCCTTGAAGGCGGTCTCGGCTTAAGACCTTAAATACAAAAATAAATTATTCGGATGTGTCATATCGTCCGATAATATTAAAATAAGATATTGATTAAAAGGAGATAGTATTATTATGAAACAAAGATTCTTTCGCTGTGAGCATTGCGGAAATATAGTCGCAATTGTAAACGATGCAGGTGTTCCCGTTATGTGCTGCGGCGCAAAAATGGTAGAGCTAATACCCGGAACGACAGAAGCATCGACAGAAAAACACATTCCCGTTTTTACCGTTGACGGTAATAAAGTTTACGTCGTTGTAGGTGAGGTCGAACATCCTATGACCGACGATCACTACATACAGTGGATATCCATACAGACAAAACAGGGAAATCAGAGAAAGTGCTTGACACCTTCCGATAAGCCTGCGGCATGCTTCTCGATATGCGACGGCGATGAGGTTGAAGCAGTATATGCTTACTGCAATCTCCACAGCCTTTGGAAAGCTGAAAATAAGATAGAACCCGTATGCGACCTTAAGCCTCTTGACACGGAAACGAGCGAAAACTACGTTATCTGCAAGTGCAACAACGTGAAATATTTCGACATCCTTGATGCGGTACACGGCGCTAAAGATATCGGCAGTTTGCTCTCTGCGTTCGAAAACGTAAAAAATACAACTCACTGCTCTACGGGATGCGGCGGATGCTACAATAAAGTTATAGCCGTGATTTCCGAAGTAATAAGCGGCAAGCTTTCATAAATAAAGATAAAAAACGGTGCAGAAGCACCGTTTTTTAATATTTTTGAATTTTTTTCTTGTTTTTGTTGCATTTTTTGGAACAGTATGATATAATAAACGAGTTATTTTTTTATATGGAGGAACATAATAATGAATTACGCAGAACTTATTGTGTTTATTCTCTACTTTGTTTTTGTTTTGGGAATAGGTTTTTACTTTTTCTTTAAGACTAAAAACGGTGGAGAAAAGGATTATTTTCTTGGCGGCAGAAATATGAACGGGCTTGTTTCGGCTTTGAGTGCCGGTGCATCAGATATGAGCTCGTGGGTACTTATGGGTCTGCCCGCATCAATCTTTGCAGCAGGTCTTGGACAGGTATGGATAGCAGTCGGTCTCGGTATCGGTACGGTGTTGAGCTGGATACTCGTAGCTCCCAGACTCCGCAGCTTTTCTATCGTATGCGGAGATTCCATTACGCTTCCGCAATTTCTGACAAACAGATTTTTAACCTCAAACAAAGCACTTCAGATAATTTGTGCAGTTATATTTCTTGTGGTATATACGATATATGCTGCATCGAGCATCAAAGCGTGCGGAACTCTTTTTAATACGGTTATCGGCATAGAAACAACGACGGCAATGTACATAGCAGCCGGCATCATCATCGTTTATACCTTCCTTGGCGGATTTTCTGCTGTTTGTTGGACTGACTTTTTCCAGGGACTTCTTATGCTTATGGCTCTTATGGTAGCTCCTATCGTAGCACTTATAGCTATTCAGGGCGGTCACACTCCCGAAATTCCTTTTGAGGTCGGTGAAAATTACTGGAATCCTCTGTCAAGCGGTGCGTTCGATTGGAAGAGCGTTTCCGATATTTTAAGCGGTCTCGGATGGGGTATCGGTTACTTTGGTATGCCTCATATAATTATCCGTTATATGGCTATCAAATCCCCGAAGGAGCTTAAAAAGTCACGTGTTATCGGTTCTCTTTGGACGTGTCTTATACTTATATTCTCCGTCGCTGTAGGTCTTGTTGCCGTTAAATATCTTGGCAACTTCGGAACGGATAACAGTACGGTGTTTATTGAAATGGTAAGAAGACTTTTCCCCGGTGTCATTTCCGGTATTCTTCTTTCCGCTATTCTTGCAGCAGCTATGTCAACGTGCGACTCACAGCTGCTTGCATCTGCTTCCGCTTTTTCATCCGACGTTTATAAGCCCATCATCAGAAAGAATGCATCCGATAAAGAAATGCTTTGGGTCGGAAGAATAGTCGTTATCGTTATTTCAATTGCGGCACTTCTTATTGCATCAAACCCCAATTCGGGAAGTATAATGAGCCTTGTTGAAAATGCCTGGGGACTTTTCGGTGCGGCATTCGGTCCTGTCGTTATTCTCAGCCTTTTCTGGAAAAAGTTTTCGTTTGCAGGTGCTGTAGCAGGCATTCTTGCAGGCGGTATAGTAGATGCAGTCTGGCTCATACTCAAGGGACTTGACTCAATGAAGGATGTAAAGATACTTTCTCTTTACGAGATCATTCCCGGCTTTATTGTAGGTATGATCGCCGCTGTTGTCTTCTCTCTTATTTTTAAACCCGAGCAGAAGGTCATAGATCAGTTCGAAAACGCGAAGGCGTATAAGGATTAATTATGGCACTTGAACACGAAGAAAAAATAAAGTGTAAAGACTGCGGATGTGAATTTGATATAACCGTTTATGAGTCTGTAAACGGAGCATTTGACCCCGAAGCACAGAAAAAGCTTTTACAAGGTGAGCTTTTTTCGCACACCTGCCCCGAATGCGGACGAGTAATATCCCTTTCATATCCGATGCTTTATCACGATATGGACAACAGATTTATGATACATCTTTGTCCCACGGGTGAGGACGTCAACGAATGTATCAAAAACATCAAAGAAGCACAGAAAAAAATAGACGCGCAATTTCCCGAAAAAAGAATGGAAAAGCCGTACACTGTAAGAATAGTAAACAATGAGAATTCTATCCGCGAAAAGTCCGTTATTTTTGAAAATGGGCTTGATGACAGAATAATCGAGCTTTTAAAGCTGTTTTTTGCATCACGTCTTCAATCGCAGAATAAAAACGCCGCCATTACCGACATTTTGTTCTTTGTCGGTAACGGCGGAGAGTATGCACTTCAGATAATGCTTGAAAACGGTGAAAATCTCGTTGCTGAGATACCGAAGCATTTCTATACGCTTTTCTGTGAACAGTATCTTGAAAAATGCAAGCTTGCATCTAAAGATAATTTTATCGTTGATGCCGATTTTGCAGTTCTTGTGTTGAACGGTAAGTGATCATAAAACACAGCTTTTGAATTTTTCGTAAGCCTTTCTTAGCGTCATATCCTTTGAAAATACACCGGAGTAGCCTGTAACAAACATATCGGCTCCCGCGTCTTTCATGAGAATTGCGTTTTCGAAGCTTACGTTACCGTCAACCTCTATGAGAATATTTTCATACCCTGCGCCGTTTAAAAGACGGCGCATTTCTTTTATTTTGTCAATTGAGCCTTCAACGAGCTTTTGTCCTGCGTATCCCGGGTATACTGTCATAACGAGGACCGCTTTCAGCTTTGGCAAATAGGGAAGTACAGCCTCGCACGGCGTGTCGGGGTTTATTGCAAGCATTGCGTATGCGCCTTTTTCATTTATAATATCAAGACACGAGTCTATATCCTCTGATGCTTCGTAGTGGATGCTTACAAAATCGCCTTTTTTCATTTCAAATCTGTCAAGCTTTTTTTCGGGCTTCGTTATCATCAAATGAATGTCGAGCGGTATATCGGTAAAGGAATGGAGTTTTTTTACGTGGTCCGTTCCGAGAGTATAGTTCGGAACGAATTCGCCGTCCATAATATCAATGTGAAGATAATCCGTGCCGAGCGCTTCAAGATCCTTTACACAGCTTCCGAGGTTGAAAAGATCACAGCACATAAGCGACGGGCAAATATAAGAATTTTTCATTTGTCTCCTTTAAAAATTGCAATTACTGTATTTTCTGTTATCATACCGAGAGCTTTTACCATATATTCTTCGGGGATAACGACACATCCCGCAGAGGAGGTCGAACCTGGGGAGGGTATATGTAAAAATATCGCAGAACCTTTTTCAGGTACCGCGGGGGATGTGTTATAGTTTATCATTGCGGCGTATTTATATGAATTTGTATATTTGATCAGATGCTCGTACTGTCCGCGTTTGAGCCACTCTTCACCCTTTTCGCTTCCTTTTACGTGGGTGTTGTACGTATCTGACGAAGAATCACCGTCCCAATAGTCGTCATCATCTATCAGTGTATACGGCACTTTCATTTCACAAGGCGGCAAGGTGTTTCCGAAACACTCTCCGATATAATAAATTCCCTCCGGCGTCTTTCCGTCGCCTTCTTTCTTTTCCTCGGGAGAGCATATACCGCATCTGCCTATGTAACCGTCTGTTTTGAAGACGAGCTTATATCCGTTTGCGTGTCTTTCGTACGCGTAAAAAATGCAAGAAGTGCCTTCTTTTCCGATACATACGAAAATGTTGTCGGTAGCTTTGCATACCGCATTTGTCAAATCCATTTTATGACCTCTTTCGTTTATGATGATCCATTATATACGCAGTCTTTATCTTTAATTGGGGGTTGTTGTAAAATTATCGTTAATTCGATTTTTTTGGCAAAAAGAGTTTTTAAAAATTAATTTGGCGTAAAACAAAAAAATCTATAAAAAACAGCGAGATTTATTAAAAATTAAAAAATAATTAAAGAACTATTCTACAAATAGTGATATCATATAAAATTGGTTAAAGAGGTTTTGTGTACATTACGAAAGGATAATTATATGGATCTGAAAAGAAAAACGTCAGTCATTTTGCTGTGTTCGGCATTGTTGCTTTCATCGTGTACGCAGGATGTTGCTGACACCTCAGAAATTACGCAAACTACAGATACAATTGCTGCTGATACGCACGACGTGCAGACAGGTGAAAACGACAGCGAGGTATCTCCTTACGTAAATGCGGAATTTTCAGTACCGGGCGGCTTTTATAAGTCGGCTGAAAAGCTTATCCTTACACTTTCGGAAAATGCACCCGACGGCGCATACATAACATATACGCTCGACGGTAACGAGCCGAAAAAGTCCTCTGCAAGATATGAGGATGAAATAACCGTAGCCGACGGAAAAACGACCGTCGTACGCGCACAGTGCTTCAATAAAGACGGTGAGCCGATCGGCAGAATAAAAACAAATACTTATATCCATTACGAAAAAGACGTTGTGTCAGCTCCTTATACCGTGTCTATCGTTACTGACAGTAAAAACCTTTACGGAAGAAACGGTATAATAACGAACAGCGAAAATTCAGGTAAAAAGTGGGAACGTGTATGTCACGTTGAAATATTCAACGAAGACGGCACGGAGGCTGTGTCGCAGGATGCCGGACTCAGAATATTCGGCGGTTCATCAAGAACGCTTGCACAAAAGTCTTTCAGACTCGTTGCGAGAAAGACGGGATATTATGATGAGCTGTTATATAACGGCTCGGGTTCTTTCGACTATCCGTTTTTTGCAGACAGAGTAACAAGTGACGGACAGGCTCTTGCGAGGTTTGACAGACTCATACTTCGTAACGGAGGCAACGATGCTATTATCAATACAGGAGCGGACGGAGAAAAAACGTCAATGATCCGTGATGCGGCAGTAAATACGTTTGCTGTAAAGTACGCACCTGCAGTTGCAGCTCAGGCATCTTGCTTTGCTGTTGTGTTTCTCAACGGTGAATATTACGGAATTCTCGATATGAAAGAGGATATCGACGAGGATTACGTTTCAAATCTTTACGGAATAGAAGATAAGGAAAACGTAGCCGTCGTGAAATCAGAGCTTGATATATCACGCACTTGCAAAGGCGACCACGACAGGAACATTCCCTGCGGAAGATACTGCGGTGCATGGTTCTATTACGAAGTTGATTCGGGCCCCGAAAACGCACTTGACGATTTTACGGCGATGTGTCAAAAAGTGCTTAACGCATCCGATGACGAGTACGACGAAACGTATGAATATTTGTCAAGCAAGCTCGATATTGAAAACTTTATGCAGTATACTGCATTGAATCTGTATTTCTGTAACACGGACTGGGGACATAATAACCTGAAGCTGTGGTGTTATATGGGCGAAAATAAGGACAGCTCGTACAAAGACGGAAAATGGCGTTTTGCTATGCGTGACTGCGATTTTGCAATGGGCAGATACGATTCGCTTGTACTTCCCGAAATATATACGCTTGCGGACACAAATACCTTTGATTTTACACTCGGCAATTATTACAGCGGAAAGTTTGAGTACGCTTCCAATTACGCCGACCCGCTGTACTTAAAAGGTCTGCTTGCATTCTGTCTTAAAAACGATACGTTCAGAGGGGATTTTGAAGAGTATTGCCGACTCCTCTGTTCCGACGAAGCAAAGGCGTATTTGAAGGATATAGTTAAAAAACAAAAAGAAACACTTTCTCCGATAATCAAAGCACACATTGCTTTGTGGCAGGATCATACGTCCGGCGGTTACAGTATGCGTACCTGGTCCAGACAGATAACAGCTATCGAAGATTGGATAGACGACAGAAGCGGATATTTTATTTCTCATATGGAAACCGCGCTTTCAAATTTTGATTAAATTTTTATATAAAAAGAGGTATAATTATGGAAAGACTTACGGGAACAATTTCAAGAGGCGTAAGAGCTCCTATCATCAGACAGGGGGACGATATCGCACATATCGTTGCACAAAGTGTACTCGATGCAGCTAAGGCTGACGGATTTGAGATCCGTAATAAAGACGTTATAGCAGTTACAGAAGCTGTTGTGGCAAGAGCACAGGGCAACTACGCAACCGTGGATCAGATCGCCGCGGACGTAAAAGCAAAATTCCCCGACGGACACATCGGTCTTATCTTCCCCATACTTTCAAGAAACCGCTTTGCAATCTGCCTTAAGGGTATTGCAATGGGACTTAAAAAGATAACTCTTATGCTGAGCTATCCTTCCGACGAGGTCGGCAACCATCTTTTTGACGACGATATGCTTGACGAAAAGGGTGTTGATCCTTGGCGTGACGTGCTCGACGAAAAGAAATACCGCGAGCTGTTCGGATACATAAAGCACACGTTTACAGGCGTTGACTACGTTGAATACTATAAAACACTTATCGAAGAATGCGGCTGCGAAGCTGAAATAGTACTCGCAAACGATTGCCGTGCAATTCTTCCTTACGCAAAGAACGTACTCAACTGCGATATACACACAAGAGCAAGAACAAAACGCCGTCTGCTCAAAGCAGGTGCCGAAAGCGTATACTCACTTGATGAAATACTCACATCAAGCGTTAACGGAAGCGGCTACAACGAAAATTACGGTCTTTTGGGATCAAATAAAGCAACGGAAACAACTGTAAAGCTTTTCCCCAGAGACTGCGAACCCGTCGTAAAGCAGATAAAGGCAGAGATAGACGCGGCAACAGGCAAGAGCGTTGAAGTTATGATATACGGTGACGGTGCATTCAAGGATCCCGTAGGCAAGATCTGGGAACTTGCAGACCCGGTAGTTTCCCCTGCTTTCACAGACGGACTTATCGGTCAGCCCAACGAAGTAAAGCTTAAGTATCTTGCAGATAACGACTTTGCGGATCTTTCCGGTGACGCACTCAAAGAGGCAATTTCCGAATATATCAAGAAGAAGGATTCAAACCTCGTAGGACAGATGGTATCACAGGGAACAACACCCCGCCGTCTTACGGACCTTATCGGTTCACTTTGCGATCTTACCTCGGGAAGCGGCGACAAGGGAACTCCTATCGTCCTCGTTCAAGGATATTTCGACAACTATACAAACTGATAAGTATTACTTAGAAATACCGACTCGAAAGGGTCGGTATTTTTGCATTTAGAATAGAGATGAAAACAGGGGACAAAATGGCGAAATAATATTTTTTCAAAAAGGTATTGACAAGCGACTGTACTATGTGTATAATACAGTTAAACCGTGTTACTCGACTAATACAGTTTGGAGGTGTTGGTTTGATCTCGTTTAATGATTTTATAGCCGAAAACGGTATTCCGATATATTTGCAGATACTCCGCCATATAAAAAGGGGAGTCGTTTCGGGAAGCGTGCAAAACGGCGACGAGCTTCCGTCGAGAAGAGTCCTGTCAGCCTTGCTCGGAATAAATCCGAATACGATACAAAAAGCGTATAAGCTCCTTGAAGACGAAGGACTTATCGAATCGCGTGCAGGGGCTAAAAGTTATATGTCGCTCGACGATGAGAAAAAAGAGCGCATACGCATACAGCTTCTTGAAAATGACGTCGGCAGTATCGTGTCTTCGCTTAAACAGATGGGACTTTCAAAAGAAGATGCCGTATCGCTTATCGAAAAACATTGGGAGAATTGATGATGAAAAAATATATATCCGTTTTCGGACTTTTCGGGAAAATGTCCTTTCGCAAAATCATTTTATGTTTCGTGCTTTTATCCGTTTTACAGCTTTCGTTCTATTGTATAAATCTTAATAATGCCTTGTCAGCAGCGGAAAGTATAGATTCCGTGCCGATACTTGAAGAAACGTTCACCACGTTGTTTTACGGTATATCGTTTCTGGTATGCCTTTGCCTTGTTTGTAAGTTTCTTATATCGTCACAAAACCATTCGGAAAAGACGGCTTATGCAGTGCAAAGATTGCAAATTGACGAAAAAGTATTTTTCTACATACAGACGGTTTACAACGCTTTTATGCTGTTTTTCCTGTTCGCCGTTCAGACTGTGCTGCTGTTTGCAATGTGTAAATATTACGTCTTCAAAGCTCCGAGTGAGCTTGTAAGTGAAATGTCGCTGTTTATGGCGTTTTACAGAGATGACTTTTTACACAGCGTCTTACCGCTTGATGAAACATTTATGGTTGTAGGTAATTTATTTATAATAATAGGTCTTTCATTTGCGTGTGCACTGTTTTCGTTCAAAAGCAGACACGGAAAATTCTCTTATTCGATAATATGTCTTTTAACCGTGGTGTGCTTGTCATTTATAAGAAGTATAGGAAATGTTTCAAGTGATATATCATTTCGGGTAGTAACTTTATTAATTATTCTCAAGGGATTATACACGGTACATGTAAAGGAGGAAGAAGATGAAGAAATTGATTAAAAAATATTCACCTCCGGGACTTGAGCTTTTTCCCGAAATATTGGCTTTTATCGTGGGAAATATCTTGTCCGTTTCGATCTTGTCGGCGGTATTTACTTCGAATTTTATTGCGGAGCTTTTCTGGATAAAAGATTCACCTTCAAGAAATATGCCGTATTTCAGTGACATGATACAACGTGCAACTATTGGTTTTGCCGTAACGTCGGGGGTGCTTATTTGTTTTATAATCTACAGATATATGTATCTTATAAGAACGAAAAGTATATATCTTACAAAGCGTCTGCCCGTGTGGCGTTCGACAGAAAAGCTTTGCTTGTACGTTCCTGTCGGCTACGTGTTTTCCTGTATACTTATAGAAAAAATAACGCTTATCATTTTGTTTGTATGCTATTACGTGATCACACCGGAACAGAATTTGAAGATGAACGTACTGTTTGATTTTATTATGGAGAGTTTGTTATGATAGAAATTAAGAATCTTACGAAAAAATACGGTGCCAAAACAGCACTTGAAGACGTCAATCTCACGATACCAAGAGGGCAGATAATCGGTCTTTTCGGTAAAAACGGAGCAGGTAAAACAACGCTTATGAAGTGCATTTTGGGCTATATCACACATAAGGGTGAAATAATGCTTGACGGCGAGAAGATAACGCATAAAAACATTGCAAAAATATCCTTTGCAACGACTGAAAATTCGCTGTTTCCGACACTTACCCCGAATGAACACAGAAGCTTTTATAAGGAACATTTTGAAAAGTTTTCAGATAAGCGCTTTGACGGACTTATGGACTTTTTCAAGCTCCCGAAAAACAAAGCCGTAAAGCATTTTTCAAAGGGACAGCGTGACCAGCTTGAGGTGATCCTCTCGCTTTCCCAGGGCGCTGAGTACATCTTTATGGATGAACCGTTTACGGGTAACGATATATTCAACCGTGAGGATTTTTATAAAGTCCTGCTCGGTATTTTAGAACCCGATGAAACGGTTATGCTCTCGACACATCTTATAGATGAGGTTTCACCCTTTATCAGCCGTGCCGTGCTTATAAAAGGCGGAAAGATCATTGCAGACTTTGAAACGGAAACGCTTGAAGAAGAAGGCAAAACACTCGTTGAATTTATAAAGGAATCGTACAGTTACCAAAGCGACAGAGTAAGCCGTGCGCTTGACAGTATGACGGAGGGGGAAGAATGAAGAAATTAACCGTCATAATTTTGCTCCTTGCCGTTTTGTTCGGTGTATCAACGGCGTATATAGCAGTCGAAGTTAATTCGGGTAAAGATAAAGTATCGTTTGAAGAAAACGTGCTTTACGGCGATAAAACGTACGCAAACGGTATAACCTTGACAATGGAAGCGAACTATAAAAGAAAGCTGAACTGGAAAACCGATTATACGATAGGTCTTTCTCCCAAATGCGAAACGGAATACAGATTCAGCGCAGAAGGTATTCCCGACGATGACCGTGAATACTACGGAATTGATATATCGGAAAATATAGGAGACCTCAAGGTGGTAAGTGATGCGTACAATGAGGCTGTAAAAACATCCAAAGAAGAAAAAAGGAGTGTGACCGTGACGCTCGATCTTTCCGATCATATCGAATATTTTCCTCTTTTTGTTGACGTTGATCTGCCGAACTTCACGTTAAGCTATGAAAACCAACAGCGTCTGATAAAAAAGGTAAACGAATTTTTTAAAACTCCCGTACCCGATAATTTCAATATAACGATCACGGCAGAGGATGAAGGTACTGTGACAAGTATAGGAGGATATGATGCGTACACGGATACGCAATTTATAGGTGTTGCCATAACGTCTGATACTGTCTTTTTTGTTAAGGGATATACAAAATTTTCATCGAAAGACCATGATAATACGATCTATTCGATAAACTACGGCAAAGATGTAATATACGAAGATACGCTGAAAACAGCGTATGATCCGGGCGAAAACTTCATAATTTCGGAGATGTTCGCCACGGATAAAACCCTCGTGCTTTTGGGTACTGATAACGACTGCGAAACGACGTTTTTGCAGGTGATTGATATACAAACGATGAACTGTATACAAAATATAAAGGTGTCAGACAGCGGTTACGTTTCCTCACGGTCGAAAGAGGATTATATCGAGATCGAAACACGAAACGACAGCGGTGACTATGAAATATATTTCTATAAACTTTTGCCAGACAACACGTATACACACGGTATGACCGTACGTGAAAAAGGGGATTTTCTCAGTGATTATATAACCGCTATAGACTTTGACGGACAACATGCGGTGTTTGCGCAGGCAATACACCCATATATTTCGGGAAGTGATGCCTATTTTGATGTTTTGCTGAGTGTATACGATCAAAGCGGACGTGTCTATCTCGGTGAATATAAATGTAACCTTTCAAAGCATAATAAAAGCGGATATTGGCTTGCCGACCACGGCTACTCACTTGAGGTGAATATGCCATAAAAAAGGCTGTCAGAGCTTTTAGGCTCTGACAGCCTTTTTTGATATAGATCATTTAAGCATTTCAAGAATGAGAGCCTTCGGTTTCGCACCGAGAGACTGATTTACGACTTTTCCGCTTTCCATTACGAAAAGTGCAGGTATGCTCATAACGGCGAATTTTGATGCAAGCTCGGGCTCTTCATCAACGTTTATTTTACATACCTTATATTCGGGATGCTCGTCCGCTATTTCGTCTACAACGGGGGATACCATGCGGCACGGACCGCACCAGTCTGCGTAAAAGTCTATAAGCACTTTTTTGTCGCTGTTCATTACCTCGGTGTCAAAATTATTTTTTGTTATTTTTATTACTGACATATGAGTACCTCCTTTTCTTTATACATATTATACCATATTTTTTTGAAAATTGTATGTCAAATATAAATCGTTTTAAAAAATATTACATTCATTGATTGAGTGGTGGTGCGAAGATACAAAAAATACGTAATAAAATTTACAAAAAAGAAACAAAATCATCTCCGTTACTACACACAAAAATGGTATCCTAAACATCGTATATAACTGTATTTATTAATAAGTACAGTGTATAAAATCTTTGTTAGGAGAGAAAAACTATGCAAGTGAAAAACACATTCGGATGTAAGTTTTTATCTGTATTTCTGTGTCTTTCGATGCTTTTGGCACCGGTAGTCACTCTTGCGGATACTATGCTCACAGCCGAAACAGAGTCCCCTGCTATGACAGTTGACAATGCTGTTAAAGTAAGAGACGAGGTTACGTTGGATACCCCTATATTCAGGCTGGTTGAAGATGTTGATGAAATAACGGGAGATACGACGTACGTCTTTGCTTCTTCAGGCAAAGTCGGCGATGTTCCCAATATTTTGAAATATTCGTCAGCCCTTTCTGCAGATACAACTGCAGAGGGAATATACGAGATTCCCGTTGATATAAAGAAAGGTGACAAGGTTATTCCCGCAGGTACGTATGTAGCTGCACCCTCGGCTGAAGAAGCATATGAGTGGTACGTAAGAAATACAGCACCTTCGTTTATCATCAAAGGTGACGATCTTAAAGAAAATAGTTGGAATTCAGGTGGTATAACAGTTACTGTGGCATCAAATAAGGCATATGCTACGTATGCTAAAACTGATACAACTAAAAATCATGAGTCCTTGAGATTCGACTTTAATTTCCGTTTTAAAGATATGGGAATTACAGCGGACGACTGTTTTATTCTCGTTAAATACAGAACAACATCTGAATGGTCGACCGGATATACTTACGCTCCCGTGTGTTGCGAAAGTGATCGTGATAATTTCGCAATGATAAATGACGGTGCATGGCACGATCGCATCGTTGATGCTTCAAATAATCCTCATTGGCCGTCCGGTAAAAACGGTACTTCTTCTATACTCAGTTTTGCGGCATCCAAAATGGGCGGAATAGCGCAAAATGCATCCTTTGATATCGCCTATATTGCGTTCTTTAAGTCTGAAGCGGAAGCAAAACTCTACGGAGAAAACAATCCAGCTCCCGATAAGCTTTACACTGGCAGTTTGCTCACTACAGCTGTTCAAGAAGCGAACAGAATTGATATAGCTGATAACGGTACTTTTGTGAAATATACGGTCAATAGCAGATATAAAGAAGACCCGTATATGCATCTTACGCCGGCAAGCGATGTCGCTTTGCCTGCAGAAGGTTCCGGTATCAAGACTTACATGTCAATAAAATACAGAACAAAGGCAAGTGTTACAAAGGCATCGATGTTATTTTCTTGGGCAAATGGTTTTTCTGCCCGTCAGGTTGACTGGAATTGGGTCAACGACGGAAAGTGGAATACTGTCACTGTTGATATAACTTCGGCAAAGCGATCGGCTGCTGCGGATATCGCCGCAGGTGCCAATGATTGGTTGCGTTTTGACTTTTTCAATACAGTCGGTGATGATAAGACCGGTCTTTCTATTGATATAGCGTACATAGCGTTTTTCAATGCTGGCAGTGACGCTGCTGCAAATGCGTACAGTGATTCTGTTGTGGTTCCGGAAAAATTGTACACAGGATCGAGTCTTATCGCAACAGATAACGACTCGTTGGTACGTGTAAAATTCACCCAAACAAATAACTATGTGAATTATTTGACGAAAAGCCCCGACCCGTACGCGCATTTGTCTCCCTGTGCGGATATGCCTTTAGATAAAAGTATCGTTGCGATCAAATATCGCACAAGTTCGCTTAATGCAAAGCAGGGTATAATTCACTTTGGAAATGCGTCTCCTTGGCCGAGTGTAACGTGGAAATGGAATAATGACGGTAAATGGAACGTCGTAATAGTAGATGCAACAGAAGCCAGATCGAATGAGGTTTCCATAAGCAAACCTTGGTTCCGATTCGATATTGTTGACTACGGTGCAAATGTTGGCCAATCTGTTGATGTAGCATATATCGCGTTCTTCGGTTCCGTTTCGGAGGCTATAGCTTATTCCGGTGATTGTTCATACTCCATAGAATCTGCTGCTGCAGATAATGCTTACATAGCCGGTGACAGCGATGGCAACATTTCAATAAGTTCCTCTGACAGAGGTTGTGTTGCACCTAAGAATGATGCAACGTCCTTGATAGGTGACAACAAAAAAACCATGACATATGATGGCGAAACGCTTTATATGTACAAAAAGATCGCTGATACAGGCGACACGATTCCCGAAGTCAAAGCATGGCTTGTAAATGATTGGGGATCCGTTGCAGTTGGTGTTAAGGGTGTTTCCACAGGCGCATATCTCAAGGTATGGTCCGGTGATAACGTATTCGACGTTCCCGTAACGACCGATATGCTTTACGATGAAGACGGTAACGCTGTAAGCACTGCAACAGCAGGCAAGCAGACAGGTCTTGTTGTAAAATATCTGGGCGTTGAAATTTATAAAGATTTTACACTCAATGTAGTAGCAGCTAAAGACTTTATTACAAGCAATAACGGCATTTTCAAGCTTGTTGATCCCATTGACCCGTACGGTAATGTGACCGAAACACTTAAACCCAACACACAATACATGCTCGTAAACGACAGTGAATCCGGTTATGCTAAGGTTCTCTCACTTCAGTTTAGTATGCCTTCCGGTGATGCATGCGGCATTGTTCCGAGAAGCTCATACGTACACGAAATTGAAGTTGACGGTGAAAAACAGTATTACGTTGTACCGGTAGGCGGAGTAAGAGACGTTTGGACGACTGAGTTCCCTACACAGACATACACCAGTGCTTCCGGTGCTCAACATCAAGCACATCCGAACGTTGATTCGTTAGGCGGATTTTTCGGACCGTTTTACTACTTAAAGAGTTCTTCTAACACATATCTCAGATATAAAGGCACGGGCATTGCAACCGACACACTTCAAAATTTAAATGCCGGTTGGCTTCCCTCATCTTCGACACTTCATGCTCAAGCTCTCGACAAAACAGATTCGGGCTTCCTCTGGTGCGAAATGCCCGAAACAAAGATATCCACAACGGCAGGAAACGCTACTATCGTAAAAGGCTCGGGTCTTGCGTGCTTCGGCACTACGATCGGATTGAAAGTAGGCGGTGCTAACGATACAGGTATAGCTGACGGTAGTGAGTATCAGGAATGGCGCGGACTTCACTATGCAAATGAAATAAACAACTTTACGACACGTAACCCTGCAGACGGATATATTACGGCAAATGCCAATATGACTCCGTACGACCGTGTGTTCTATTATGAAAAAGACACAACGGTAACAAAGATGACAATATACGTCGATAAGACGGACGTTGCCGTAGGTTACGGTGCGGCAGGTGCTGACATAACAGGTGCAAACCTCGTTATCACAACTCATAAAGATGACGGAACTTTCTCCGTTTCAAGAGTTCCCGTAACGATGGATATGCTCAGCACAAGCGGTTCCAGCGGAAAAACAGCAGTTTCGACAACAAGCTCTCCCGATGATACGATCACTTTCAAGAACGTTGAAGTTACGTATCAGGATGCCGGCGTAGGAACACTTGATACACTTACCGTAACAGCGGAAGAAAAGGGTAAACCTACGTACCCCAATCCCGGAAGCGTTATTATAACGAAAGAGCTTGATACAGCTACGCACAATTACAATAATACGGGTACTGCACGTCTTGAGCTTTCCGTAACGGGTGTTCCCGTATCTTCCGGTGCTGACGTTGTTATCGCAATCGACAACTCCGGTTCAATGGATTCCGTAAAACTCTCCGACGGAAGAACGAGACGACAGGCGGCGCAGGAAGCTTTGAAGCAGGCGCTTACGTCATTTGCATCGAGCGGAAAAGATATTGCGGTTTCCGTCGTCACGTTTGACGGTTACGATCTTATAGATGCGGGTTACGTTGTTAACGCAAGCCGTTACAACATAAATGCAGATGGAACGTTAAATACTTCTACGTACAGAGTAGATACGAACTGTGACTCGAACCTCGAATCAGACACGGCACAGTTCCTTGCGGCTGGCTTCAGTGCACTTATTCCTCACGTTAACGACAGATTCGTCGAGCCCGGCGATCTTACAACCGATAAGATAAACTCAATAGCATCAAACTACGTGAATGCGGGCGGCGGTACGAACTACGACCGCGGTCTTGAGCTTGCATACGAAACTCTCAATGCCCGTCAGAAGCAGAACGCACTTGAGGGCAAAAAGCGCGACTCCTACCTCATCCTTATGGGTGACGGTGATACGTTGCAGTATAACTACCTCGGTATTTCGGGTAATGCAAATGAAGATGAAGCTCGCAACCATGCGATGCTTAAAGGTGAACTTGATGACGGCGGCACACACAACGGTGCAACGTACATAAAAGATATTTATGGTGCTTCTTCGTATGCATCAAACGGTTACAACGTTGATCACACAAACAAAACATTCAGCTCACTTCCTACCCACCCGTACTACGATACACACTACAATAAGTACGGTGCTTCCTGGATGGCTGAAGCTATCAAGGGCGATACTGACAAAAAGTATATGGTAATCGACCCTGATGCAGACCCCAAAGATGAATATCTCACGTACGTAAACGGACTCGGCGCAACAGTCTATAC